>NZ_NMOJ01000239.1 GCF_002251635.1 Pseudomonas mandelii | reverse complement strand
TGTTCCTTGAACGGAAGATCAGCGGGTACGCTGATTCCGCTGGCCAGCCACTGACTGCTCCACCCCAGAATGAGGTTCTTGGACCAGTCTGCAACCAATAGAAATTTTGGCACGAGTACCGACTCCTGCCACCACGAATCCTGCTGTACCGGCCCCAGGCTCAACAGCCCGACCGCCACAACCACCAGCAGGCCGCCACGCGCGGCGCCGAAGGCCATGCCGAGAAATCGATCGGTCCCGGAGAGGCCGGTGACACGTATCAACTCGCCAATAAGATAATTGACCATTGCCCCCACCAGCAGCGTGGCGATGAACATGATGGCGCAGCCCGCGATAACGCGAGCCGAAGGTGTTTCGATATACCCGGCCAGGTAAACCGACAGTGAACCACCGAACATCCAGGCTACGACTCCTGCGATGATCCAAGTCAGCAACGACAGTGCTTCTTTTACGAAGCCGCGGCTTAGACTGATCAAAGCGGAGATGGCGACGATTGCAACGATCGCCCAATCAACCCAGGTAAATGGCACAGTGCAGCCTACGTACGGATAAGGCGGCGCATTTTAGCAGAGCGCATGGCTATCGGTAAGCTGCGATTGTCAGTGCATTTCAAATCGTGGCGATAGTTTTTAGCCACGCTCAGGCTGGAAACGCACCACGAACCCCTTGAGGTTCTGCTGCCGGCCCAACAAGTCCCGCAGGCGATCCGCCTCGGCACGCTCGATCAGCGGCCCGATAAACACCCGATTCTTGCCATCGGCAGTACGGATGTAGGCGTTATAGCCCTGACTGCGCAGGTCTTTTTGCAGACTTTCGGCACTTGCACGGCTCGACAGGCTGGCCAGTTGCACCGACCAGCTGACCGACAGACCGTTTGCATCGACGCGACTCTGACTCGTGTCCGGTTTGCCCGGTGCAGCCGTAATCGGCTGGGCAGGCGGCGTAGTCGGTGTGGCAGGCTTGACGACAGGTGCGGGCGCGACCGGCTTGGCAGCAGGCACCGGCACCACTGGCGCGCTCGGTGCAATCGGCGTGGACGGCGCGGCTTCTTGCTGAGCGATTTCATCATCACTCGGCACAGGCTCCTGAGGCAGCGCTTGCGGCTCGGGCACCACCACGGGCTCGACCTGCACAGGCGGCACCGAGGGTGCTTGCGGCGCAGCCGGGGCTTCGACCGTCACTTGACGCTGCTCATCCTGGCGGGAAAACAGCATTGGCAGGAAAATAACCGCCAGCGCCACCAGCACCAGGGCCCCAACCATTCGCTGCTTGTATGCGCTATCCAGTAATGCCATGTGCAGCTTCCTCCGTGGAGCGCCGGGCCAACCACTCGAGCGCCTCGGCAACACAATAAAATGATCCGAACAACAGAATTTCGTCCTCGGCCGTGGCCANCGCGCACTGCCCTTCCAGGGCGGCGGCCACGCTGTCATAGGACGTTACCGAGGCGCCAAGGTTCTGCAACGCCGCCTGCAAATCGGCCACCGGGCGCGCACGCGGCGAATCCAGCGGTGCGACAGCCCATTGCTGGACACTAGCATTCAACTCACTGACAACACCATCCAGATCCTTGTCCGCCAACAATCCAAACACTGCCAGTCGCTTGCCGACCGGCGGACGACTGGCCAGACGGCGCGCCAGATACTCGGCCGCATGCGGGTTATGACCCACATCCAGCAACAGGTTCAGACGCTTGCCCTGCCAGTCGATTTGACGGCGATCAAGACGACCTACCACCCGCGTCGCTGTCAGCGCATCAATAATTTGCCCATCCACCCACGGCAAACCGAGCAACAGATAGGCCTGCAAAGCCAATGCGGCGTTTTCCATCGGCAGATCGAGCAACGGCAAATCGTGCAGCTCGACCACACGCCCTTGAGCGTCAAGACCGCGCCATTGCCAATTGTGATCGGTCACACCGAGGTCAAAATCGCGCCCACGCAGGAAAAACGGGCAATTGAGCTCGCGGGCTTTATCCAGCAGAGGTTGCGGAGGATTCAGGTCACCACAGAGTGCGGGCGCGCCCTGGCGGAAGATGCCGGCTTTCTCAAAGGCCACGGATTCGCGGGTATCGCCCAGGTAATCGGCGTGATCGACGCCAATACTGGTGACCAGCGCGAGGTCGGCATCTACCACGTTGACCGTGTCCAGACGCCCACCCAGGCCAACTTCCAGGACCACGGCATCAAGCCCTGCCTGTTGAAACAGCCAGAACGCCGCCAAGGTGCCCATTTCGAAGTACGTCAGGGAAGTGTCGCCACGGCCCGCCTCGACCGCNGCGAAGGCTTCGCAGAGCTGCTCGTCAGTGGCTTCGACGCCATTGAGCTGCACCCGCTCGTTGTAACGCAACAGGTGCGGGGAGTTGTAGACACCAACGCTCAGGCCCTGCGCCCGCAGCAACGAGGCCACGAATGCACAGGTAGAACCCTTGCCGTTGGTGCCGGTGACCGTGATCACCCGAGGCGCCGGCTGGCCCAACCCAAGGCGGGCCGCTACCTGTTGCGAGCGCTCCAGGCCCATGTCGATGGCGGACGGATGCAATTGCTCAAGGTAGGCGAGCCACTCGCCAAGGGTACGTTCGGTCATAGGTTGGCAGGTACCGGTGGAACCACGATCGGTTCGATGGGTGCGGCAACGAATTTTGGCGTCGGCAGGCCCATCATTTGTGCCAGCAGGTTGCCCAGGCGCGGACGCAGTTCCTGACGGGCGATGATCATGTCGATGGCGCCGTGCTCAAGCAGGAACTCGCTGCGCTGGAAACCTTCCGGCAGCTTTTCGCGAACGGTTTGTTCGATCACGCGCGGACCGGCGAAGCCGATCAGGGCTTTCGGCTCGCCGACGATCACGTCGCCCAGCATCGCCAGACTGGCGGAAACGCCGCCGTAGACCGGGTCGGTCAGCACGGAGATGAACGGAATGCCTTCTTCGCGCAGACGCGCCAGCACCGCGGAGGTCTTGGCCATTTGCATCAGGGAGATCAGCGCTTCCTGCATACGCGCGCCACCTGAGGCGGCGAAGCAGATCATCGGGCAACGGTTTTCCAGGGCGTAGTTGGCGGCACGTACGAAACGCTCACCCACGATGGCGCCCATGGAACCGCCCATAAAGGAGAACTCAAACGCGGACACGACAACCGGCATGCCCAGCAGCTTGCCGCTGACCGAAATCAGCGCGTCCTTCTCACCGGTCTGCTTCTGCGCAGCGGTCAGGCGGTCCTTGTACTTCTTGCCGTCGCGGAACTTGAGCCGGTCAACCGGCTCCAGGTCGGCGCCCAGCTCGTTACGGCCATCGGCGTCGAGGAAAATGTCGATGCGGGCGCGGGCGCCGATACGCATGTGGTGGTTGCACTTGGGGCAAACGTCCAGGGTCTTTTCCAGCTCGGGGCGGTACAGCACCGCGTCGCAGGATGGGCACTTGTGCCACAGACCTTCAGGAACCGAGCTTTTCTTCACCTCGGAACGCATGATCGAAGGGATCAGTTTGTCTACTAACCAGTTGCTCATGCTTTCTTTCTCCAGTACCGGTGGCTTGAAC
>NZ_NMOJ01000238.1 GCF_002251635.1 Pseudomonas mandelii | reverse complement strand
CACAGCCCCGCGTATGCCCTTGAGCTAAATTCATGTGTGTGGCGATGATCGGTGGATGGCCGGGTCAGCGAAACGTGACCTGCGTACAACCCATCAATCCTCAGCCGTGCCTGCTTTGTGCAGCGCAGTGCATTTTGGGACGGCGGCAGTCTGCCAGCCGTCACATCAACTACGTGCTACTCCGTACCGCCTTGATGAATGCCTGGATCTTTGCGTGATCCTTGATGCCCTTGCTCGCCTCTACCCCACCGCTGACGTCCACCGCGTAAGGCCGGACCCGGGCGATTGCCTCAGCCACGTTATCCGGCGTCAGGCCACCGGCGAGGATGATCGGCTTGCTCAAGCCCTGCGGTATCAGAGACCAGTCGAACGCCTCACCGGTTCCACCGGGAACACCTTCGACATAGGCATCGAGCAGGATACCGCTGGCACTTGGAAACGCATCGCAGGCCGCCGCGATGTCGTCGCCGGCCTTGACCCGCAACGCCTTGATGTACGGGCGGTGCCAGCCTTCACAATCGGCAGCGGTTTCGTCGCCATGGAACTGCAACAGGTCCAGCGGCACGGCGTCGAGCAGCTCGCCCAACTCGCAGCGGCTGCTGTTGACGAACAACCCCACGGTGGTCACGAACGGCGGCAGCAACTTGATAATGTCGCGCGCCTGCCGGAACGTCACCGACCGTGGACTCTTGGCGTAAAACACGAAACCAATGGCATCCGCCCCCGCCTCGACTGCCGCCAGCGCGTCTTCTATGCGGGTAATCCCGCAAATCTTGCTGCGAACGGCTGACATGTCGTAGAAACCTCAGGGTTGGACCGAGAAAGTCCCGGATGGTAACAAAAGCTTTTCCGGGCGTCAGCCGTCAAGTTCAGAGAAGCCGGTGAGGAAGTGTGGGCCGATGTAACGCTCAGGCAATTGAAACTCGTCGCGATACTCGACCTCCACCAGGTACAGGCCGAACGGATGCGCCGTCACCCCGCCAGTGCGGCGGATGCGGCTCTCCAGCACTTCCTTCATCCACTCTACCGGCCGCTCGCCGGCACCAATAGTCATCAAGACTCCGGCGATGTTGCGCACCATGTGGTGCAGGAAGGCGCTGGCACGGATGTCCAGCACGATCATTTTGCCGTGGCGGGTCACCCGCAGGTGATGGACTTCCTTGATCGGCGATTTGGCCTGGCACTGGCCGGCACGGAAGGCGCTGAAGTCATGCACACCCACCAAATGCTGTGCAGCCTCGGCCATGCGCTCGGCATCCAGGGGGCGGTGGTTCCAGGTAATTTCCTGATTAAGGTGCGCCGGGCGGATCTGATCGTTATAGATCACATAGCGGTAGCGCCGGGCAATCGCCTTGAATCGCGCATGAAAATCCGCAGGCATGACCTTGGCCCAGGTGACGCTGACGTCGTGGGGCAAATTGATATTGGCGCCCATGACCCAGGCCTTCATCGAACGCTCGACCTGCGTATCGAAATGCACCACTTGGCCGCACGCGTGCACGCCCGCGTCAGTACGCCCGGCGCAGAGCAGCGACACAGGTGAGTCAGCGACTTTGGACAAGGCCTTTTCCAGGGTCTCCTGCACCGTCAACACGCCGGAGGCCTGGCGCTGCCAGCCGCGATAGCGCGAACCTTTGTATTCCACGCCCAGGGCGATGCGGTAAAAGCCTGCGGCCGCCATTTCGGCGGCCGCGTTATCTATATTTGCCAAGGAGTCACAGCCTGCTGATGTGCGCAAAGGCGGGCATTATAAAGCTGTCCGGCGGGGATACCAGCACAACAGAAAGTACGGTATTGAATGTGAGGGCCCTTTCGCGGGCAAGCCCGCTCCCACAGTGTTTCGGGGTGCTCTCACCACAAAACCTTGTGGGAGCGAGCCTGCTCACGATGGCGGTCTGACAGACACAATCGCATCAACGCCCAAACAAAAACGGCAGCCTCAATGGACTGCCGTTCTGTTTATTGCCTAACGATCACTCAACCCAGATGCGAAAGCATCTCCTTGGCTTCGCTCTTCTGACCAGCATTCCCCTCAGCCACCACCTCATTGAGGATGTCCCGAGCGCCGTCGTTGTCACCCATGTCGATGTAGGCCTGGGCCAGGTCGAGCTTGGTGGCGACTTCATCAGTGCCGGAGAGGAAGTCGAAGTCCGGCTCGTCCGCTGCAGAAGCCATAGCGTCTTCTGCGGTAAAGGTCGGCTCACTCATGCTCTGGGACAGACGATCCAGCTCGGCGTTGACGTCATCCAGCTCAGCGGCAAAGGCGTCCTTGACCTCAGGCTCGGCCGGGGCGGCATCCATTTCATCAGCCAGCGACAGATCGAAATCGGCGGGCAACTCCAGGTCGTCCTGCGGAATTTCAGGTTTCACTGGTTCAACAGGCAAGTCCTTCACGCCTTCATCCAGATCCAGCAGGAAGTCATCTTCAGCGAGGATCGCCGGAGACGGGTCGCCGCCCAGATCCATGTCCAGGTCGAAGTCCGACAAGTCGTCGAGGTTTTCCTTGATTTCGGTCTGTTCCTTCAATACCGATTCAAAGCTCAGGTCGTCGTCCAGCGGGAACTCTTCAAGGTCAGCGACCGATTCCGGCTCTGGTTCAACCACCGCCGGAGAAGCGGCTTCCAGGTCATCCAGGCTCAGGTCGAAGGCACTGTCCAAGTCATCGACCGGTGCTTGCGGCTCGTCCAGTAGCAAGTCCTTGACGTACTGAGCGTCCAGCTCGGCAGCGATGGCGGCAGCAGCAAGACCACCGGCAGCCGCGATAGCCATTGCCGGGAAGCGGCTTTTAAGCTGCTCGACCTGGGCGAAGTTGTCACCGTTGGCGACCAACTGACGCTCTTGGGCAACAAATGCATCGCGGTCGCCCTGCTGACCGTAGACTTCCATCAGCTTCAGACGCAGGTCACTGCGCTGTGGCTCTTGCTTGATGCCGTCTTCGAGCAGCGCGGCGGCCTGGTTCAGACGACCGGCGGCAATGTGCGATTGAGCCTTGGTCAGTACGTCGTCATCGCGTTCGGCAGCTGGCGACACCAGCGGCGCGGCGATCGGCGTCGTCATTACATCCGGGACTGGGGCTGGGGCAGGAGCTGGCGCAGGTGGTGGCGTTGGTATCGGTGCGGTGGCGAGTTTCACACTCGGCGGCGGAACTTCCAAACCTTCGAAGCTGCTTTCCGGCAGGTCCTGCTCGGCGGAGAATTCCTTCTCTTCTTCCAGGGCACGCGCCATGCGCAGGTGTTTCTCGGCTTCTTGCTGGGCCTTGCGGCGACGTGCCAGCAACAGCAGCAAGAGCAGCAGAACCACCGCACCACCGCCTACCAGCCCCAGCAGGACCGGATTGGTCAGCAGTTCATTGAATTTCTGGTCGTCAGAGGCGACTGGGGTCGGCTCGACCGGAGGCTCGGCAGGCACGGGAGCCGGAGCGGCTTCAGGTGCCGCCGCCTCGGGCGCAGGCGCTACCGGAGCAGGAGCCACTTCAGTCGGTGCCGCCGCAGGGTTGGCCGCCAGTTCAGCAGAGATGGCCGGAGCGGTCGTCGCTGGAGTCGAAGCCGGCGCTCCCGCTGCGCCTTCAGCCTGCAACTTGGCCAGTTGATTGTTCTTCAGCTCGATCAGGCGCTGCAGCTTATCCAGCTGACTTTGCAGATCGGTCATGCGGCTTTTCAGTTCGGCGTTGTCACGACGGGTCGTGTCGAGGCTTTCCTGGGTCACCGCCAGCTTGTTGTTCAAGGCTTTGGCATCACCTGCGGCGCCTTTGCCTTTGCCCTTGCCGGTTTCGGCAGAGACCAGGCTCAGGTTGTCTTTCGCCGTCTGCGATGGAGCTGCGTCAGCGCGGCCACGCTTTGTGGCATCAAGTTGCTGCTGCCCGGTGCCGGGCTTCGCCACATAACGACGACCCTGGCGCCATGCGGTGTTCTGTGCGGCGACTTCAGCGATTGCCTTGGGTTGCGGCAGGCCGGTGCTCTGCGCCTGATCCGGCAGGCGCAGCACCTGACCGGTTTTCAGCCGGTTGATGTTGCCGTCGATGAAGGCATCCGGGTTCAGTGCCTGGATGGCCAGCATGGTTTGCTGGACCGACCCGCCATTACGCGCCTTCTCCGCGATCTCCCACAGGGTATCGCGCGGCGTGGTGGTGTATTGGGACGGCTTGGTGGCACCGGTCACCGGCGCGGTGACCGTTTGGGTCGGAGCAGGCTGCGCAGCCGCTTCAGCGGTCTGCGGGGAGAATTTGGACGGATCGAGCAGCACGCTGTAATCGCGCAGCAGACGACCGTTTGGCCACATCACCTGAACCAGGAATTTCACCATGGGTTCGGACAGTGGTTTGCTGGACGTTACACGCAGGATGCTTTTGCCGCTGGCATTGAGCACGGGCGTGAAGGTCAGGTCGTTGAGAAACGCCTGGCGATCAACACCGGCCTTGGCGAAATCTTCAGGCGAAGCCAGGCTCGGCACCACTTCCGCGGCGGTGAGGTCCTTGACGTCTAGCAGCTCGATTTCCGCCACCAGAGGTTGGTTCAGCGTCGACTTCAGGGTCAATTCCCCGAGCCCGAGGGCCTGCGCCATACCGGAGGACAGCGCCGAGGCGGCCGCTATTGCTAACACCAGTTTGCGAACTTGAACCATAGCCTCATCCTTTGTTTGAACACTCCCCGGCCTGCGAGAAGGTGTTGATAGCCGCTGCCGTAAGGCATTGCGCGCGGCGACGAAGGGCCGTCACGCGCGATCATTTCTTTCATGCCCCGGAAAGCCCCGAAGGGTGGCTCGCCATCAGCAATCCGGCCAAGCATAGCGCTCGACCGGACTCATTCGAAAAATTGTTGCCAAGTATCTTTTACAGCAGGTCTTTTATCAACAATTCAGCCACCTGCACAGCATTGAGCGCGGCGCCTTTGCGTACGTTATCTGACGTCAGCCATAGATTTAGTTCCGACGGGTCGTCGATTCCGGCGCGAACCCGACCAACGTAGACCACGTCCTGCCCTACCGCATCGCCCACCGCCGTCGGGTAATCGCCGGCTTCCACCAGTTCGATACCCGGTGCGTCTTCCAGCGCCGCTTTGACTTTCACCAGGTCCACAGCGCTCGCCGACTGCAAGGTCACGCTAAAGCTATCGCCAAAAAACACCGGGGCTTGAATGCAAGTGACGGAAATCTTTAATAAAGGCAGCGCCATGACCTGACGCAGCTCACGCACCAGGCGTTTTTCCAGCAGCGTATGACCCTGCTCATCAGGCTTGCCGACCTGAGCCAACAGGTTGAAAGCCATTTGCCGATCGAAGAAGGTCGGCTCCAGCGGACGCACGTTGAGCAGCTCGGCGGTTTGCCGGGCCAACTCGGTCACGGCTTCTCGGCCCTGAGCGGAGACAGCCAGACTGGCGGTCAGGTTGATGCGTTGCAGGTCGAGCAAACCGAGCAACGGCGCCAATACCACGGCCAGTGTGGTGGCCGACGGGCTTGGGCTGCTGACCTGGAACGGCTTTTTCAAACCAGCCAAAACGTCGGCGTTGGCTTCCGGCACCACTTGAGGTGCCTGCTCGGCCGGCAACGCGCCGGANAGGTCGATCAGCGAGCAGCCGGCGGCCGTGGCGCGCGGGGCGAAACTCAGGGTTACCGCCGGACCGGCTGCGAAGAACGCCAATTGCGCCTTGCTGAAATCGAATTCATCGACTTCACGCACCCGCACGTTCTTGCCACGAAACGGCACCGAATGCCCGGCGGATTCGCTGCTGGCCAGCAGGTGCAGGTTACCGACCGGGAAGTCGCGTTCTTCGAGAATCTGCACGAGCGTTTCGCCGACAGTACCGGTGGCGCCGATCACGGCAATATCAAAGGACTGGCTCATGGTTCTACCACTGGCGAAACGGGGGGAGCGGCACTTTACCGGGTGGGTGGCGCACAGGCAATTTCTGCCGGGGATTTGCGGTGGCTGATCTGGCCCCTTCGCGGGCAAGCCCGCTCCCACAGGTTTCAGTGGTGTACACAAATCTTGTGTATGACACCAACCACTGTGGGAGCGGGCTTGCCCGCGAAGGGGCCAGAACAGGCAACCGATCAACATCAGACTGCCGGGAATAAAAAAACCCGCACCTCTTTCAAGGCACGGGTTTTTCATTACTTCAATCTATCAACGCTCAAGCAGGATCCGCAGCATGCGGCGCAGTGGCTCGGCCGCGCCCCACAGCAGTTGGTCGCCAACGGTGAACGCGCCCAGGTACTGGGTGCCCATGTTCAGCTTGCGCAGACGGCCAACCGGCACATTCAGGGTGCCGGTAACCTTCGTCGGGCTCAGCTCCTGCATGCTGATTTCGCGGTTGTTCGGCACCAGCTTGACCCATGGGTTGTGCTGGCTGATCAGCCCTTCGATATCGGCGATCGGCACGTCTTTGTTCAGTTTGATGGTCAGCGCCTGGCTGTGGCAGCGCATGGCACCGATACGCACGCAAATACCGTCCACCGGGATCGGGCTCTTGAAGCGGCCCAGAATCTTGTTGGTTTCGGCCTGGGCTTTCCACTCTTCGCGGCTCTGGCCGTTCGGCAGTTCCTTGTCGATCCACGGGATCAGGCTACCGGCCAATGGCACACCGAAGTTCTCGGTCGGGTAGGCCTCGCTGCGCATGGCTTCGGCCACACGGCGGTCGATGTCGAGGATCGCGCTGGCAGGATCGGCCAGTTGATCGGCAACCGCCGCGTGGGTCGCGCCCATTTGCTTGATCAGTTCGCGCATGTTCTGCGCACCCGCACCGGACGCCGCCTGATAGGTCATGGCGCTCATCCACTCGACCAGGCCCGCTTCGAACAAGCCGCCCAGGCCCATCAGCATCAAGCTGACGGTGCAGTTGCCACCGACGTAGTTCTTGGTGCCCGCATCCAGTTGCTGGTCGATGACCTTGCGGTTGACCGGGTCGAGGATGATCACGGCGTCGTCCTGCATGCGCAGGCTGGAGGCGGCGTCGATCCAGTAACCCTGCCAGCCGGCTTCGCGCAGCTTGGGGAAGACTTCGCTGGTGTAGTCGCCACCCTGGCAGGTCAGAATCACATCGAGGGTTTTCAGCTCTTCAATGCTGTAGGCGTCCTTGAGCGGGGCGATATCCTTGCCCACGGACGGCCCTTGGCCACCTACGTTCGAAGTGGTGAAAAACACCGGCTCAATAAGATCGAAATCCTGCTCTTCCAGCATCCGCTGCATGAGCACGGAACCGACCATACCGCGCCAACCGATCAGACCTACACGTTTCATCGCAACTACACCTTGTTAAAAAGTGGGCCGC
>NZ_NMOJ01000237.1 GCF_002251635.1 Pseudomonas mandelii | reverse complement strand
CTTTCANNANNAAAAGTNCAAGCGGGCCCGAGAGATTACAGATTCCGCAGCGCGGCGACTACTGCGTCGCCCATTTCTTGCGTGCCGACTTTGGTGCAACCCTGTGACCAAATGTCACCGGTGCGCAAGCCTTGATCCAACACCAGGCTTACGGCCTTCTCGATGGCATCGGCCGCGTCGCTCAGGTTGAAGCTGTAACGCAGCATCATCGACACCGACAAAATGGTCGCCAGCGGGTTGGCAATGCCCTGCCCTGCGATGTCCGGCGCCGAACCGTGGCAGGGCTCGTACATGCCCTTGTTGTTGGTGTCCAGGGACGCCGACGGCAGCATGCCGATGGAACCGGTGAGCATCGAGGCCTGGTCGGACAGGATGTCGCCGAACAGGTTGTCGGTGACGATCACGTCGAACTGCTTCGGCGCACGCACCAGCTGCATCGCGGCGTTGTCGACGTACATGTGGCTCAGTTCGACGTCCGGGTAGTCCTTGGCCACTTCTTCGACGATTTCGCGCCACAGTTGGCTGGAGGCCAGTACGTTGGCTTTGTCGACGGAGCAGACCTTTTTGCCGCGCACACGGGCCATGTCGAAACCGACACGGGCGATACGGCGGATTTCGCTCTCGCTGTACGGCAGAGTGTCGTAGGCCTGACGCTCGCCGTTTTCCAGGGTGCGGGTGCCGCGTGGTGTACCGAAATAGATGCCGCCGGTCAGCTCACGGACGATCAGGATGTCCAGGCCCGAAACNACTTCCGGCTTGAGGCTCGACGCGTCGGCCAGTTGCGGGTAGAGGATGGCCGGACGCAGGTTGCCGAACAGGCCCAGTTGCGCGCGAATTTTCAGCAGGCCGCGCTCAGGGCGGATATCACGTTCGATCTTGTCCCATTTCGGGCCGCCTACGGCGCCGAGCAGCACAGCGTCAGCAGCACGGGCACGGTCCAGCGTCTCGTCGGCCAAGGGCACGCCATGCTTGTCGATGGCGGCGCCGCCGATCACGTCGTGGCTCAGTTCGAAGCCCAGGCTGTACTTGGTGTTAGCCAATTCCAGGACTTTGACCGCTTCGGCCATGATTTCCGGACCAATACCGTCGCCAGGAAGAATCAGAATCTGCTTGCTCATGCTTTCCTCATGTCATCAGTCGGTGCGCCTTGGGCGCCCCCGGAAAAATTCTATCGCTCTGCCATCAGCACCAGTACATCTGTACTGAACGAACCATCGGCCTCAATCTCAAAATATTCGCGCACTTCATTGCCCATCGACTGCTGCAACTCGCGGATTGCCGCGCGCATCACTTCTGGCGTGCGCATGCGCTCAACCCAGGAGTTGTACTCCAGCCGCAACCGTTGACGCGTAGTGCTACGGGTATGCAACCCCGCTTCGCTGACCTGACGCAACCACTCGCCGGCGGAATAATCGCGCACGTGGCTGGTGTCGCGCAGCACTTCGACGGTTTGCAGGTAAGTGTCAAACAACGGACTGCCCGGTGACAACACGTCGATGAACGCTGCCACCCCACCCGGTTTCAATACCCGCCGGACTTCGCGCAGGGCCAGGCCGAGATCGCTCCAATGGTGCGCCGAGTAACGACTGAAGACGAAGTCGAACTCACCATCGGCAAACGGCAGGCGCTCGGCGGCACCGTTGACCGTGGTCACATTGCTCAAACCACGGTCCACAGCGGCGGCAGTGACCACGTCGAGCATCTGCTGGGACAGGTCGTAGGCCACCACTTCCTTGACCCGCGACGCCACGTGAAAACTCACGTGGCCGGCGCCACACCCTAAATCCAGCAGTCGTGCAGCGCCCTGCCCGGCCAGTTCGGCCTGGAGCACCGCGAATTCGGTGCCTTGNGCATGTACGGCGCTGCTCAGATAGGCCGAGGCCTGTTCACCGAATTGCTTTTGGACTACCTGGCTGTGCTGGGCGGTGCGGGTCATGGGGACTTCCTTTTTGGGGTGAGTCTTGGGGTGTTCGTTCGGGCCTCATCGCTGGCAAGCCCGCTCCCACAGGGATTTTTGATGCTCACAAAACCTGTGGGAGCGGGCTTGCCCGCGATGAGGCCGGAACTGCCTACATCAATCTCGGATGGATCAATCACGCGTCGCGAAACAACCACGGCTGGCTCGCCCGGTGCTTGGCTTCAAACGTCGCAATCGCTTCATGGTCCATCAACGTCAGGCCGATATCGTCCAGACCGTTGAGCAGGCAATGCTTACGGAAGGCGTCAATTTCAAAGCTCAACACCTTGCCATCAGGACGGGTCACGGTCTGGGCCTGCAAATCGACCTGCAACTGATAACCCGNATCGGCTTCCACTTGCTTGAACAGCTCATCCACTTCGGCGTCGCTCAAGATGATCGGCAGCAAGCCGTTCTTGAAGCTGTTGTTGAAGAAGATGTCGGCGTAGCTCGGCGCGATGATGCTGCGAAAGCCATATTCTTCCAGGGCCCACGGCGCGTGTTCACGGCTGGAGCCGCAACCGAAGTTCTCGCGGGCCAGCAACACGCTGGCGCCTTGGTAACGCTCGGCGTTGAGCACAAAGTCCTTGTTCAGCGGGCGCTTGGAGTTGTCCTGGTAGGCGTAGCCCACGTCCAGGTAGCGCCACTCATCGAACAGGTTGGGGCCAAAACCGGTGCGCTTGATCGACTTCAAGAACTGCTTGGGGATGATCTGGTCGGTGTCGACGTTGGCACGGTCCAGAGGCGCGACAAGACCAGTGTGCTGGGTAAAAGCTTTCATGCTGCGCTCCTTAGATCAATTCACGGACGTCGACGAAACGACCGTTCACAGCGGCGGCGGCGGCCATGGCCGGGCTCACGAGGTGGGTACGGCCACCAGCGCCCTGACGGCCTTCGAAGTTGCGGTTGGAAGTCGANGCGCAATGCTCGCCCGATTCCAAACGGTCCGGGTTCATCGCCAGGCACATCGAGCAGCCCGGCTCACGCCATTCAAAACCGGCCTCGAGGAAGATCTTGTCCAGGCCTTCGGCTTCGGCTTGCGCTTTGACCAGGCCCGAGCCTGGCACCACGATGGCTTGTTTGATGGTCGAGGCGACTTTACGGCCTTTGGCGATCACCGCCGCGGCGCGCAGGTCTTCGATCCGCGAGTTGGTGCAGGAACCGATAAACACGCGGTCCAACTGGATGTCGGTAATCGCCTGGTTGGCTTTCAAGCCCATGTATTTCAAGGCGCGCTCGATGGAACCGCGCTTGACCAGGTCCATTTCCTTCGCAGGGTCCGGGACGTTCTGATCCACCGCCAAGACCATCTCGGGCGAAGTGCCCCAGCTGACTTGTGGCTTGATCTGGGTCGCGTCGAGTTCGACGACGGTGTCGAACGTGGCGTCTTCATCCGTCACCAGGTCTTTCCACGCTTCGACGGCCAAATCCCATTCCGCGCCTTTCGGAGCGAATGGACGGCCCTTCACGTAGGCCACGGTTTTTTCGTCAGCGGCCACCAGGCCCACGCGAGCGCCAGCCTCGATGGACATGTTGCAAATGGTCATGCGGCCTTCAATGGAGAGGTCGCGAATCGCGCTGCCGGCGAACTCGATGGCATGGCCGTTACCACCGGCGGTGCCGATCTTGCCAATCACNGCGAGAACGATGTCCTTGGCNGTCACGCCAAAGGGCAATGTGCCTTCGACCAGGACCAACATGTTCTTCATTTTTTTGGCGACCAGGCACTGGGTGGCGAACACATGTTCCACCTCGGATGTGCCGATGCCATGGGCCAACGCGCCGAACGCACCGTGAGTAGAGGTGTGGGAGTCGCCGCAGACCACAGTCATGCCGGGCAACGTCGCGCCCTGCTCCGGGCCGATCACGTGAACGATGCCTTGGCGCACGTCATTCATCTTGAATTCGGTGATGCCATATTCGTCGCAGTAATCGTCGAGGGTCTGCACCTGAAGGCGCGACACAGTGTCGACGATCGCGTCGATGCCGCCCTTGCGCTCAGGGGTCGTCGGTACGTTGTGGTCCGGGGTGGCGATGATCGAGTCGACGCGCCAAGGCTTGCGCCCGGCCAGCCGCAGGCCTTCAAAGGCTTGCGGCGAGGTCACTTCGTGAATGATGTGACGATCGATGTAAATTAGCGCGGAGCCATCGTCGCGCTGTTTGACCAAATGCGAATCCCAGAGCTTGTCGTAAAGCGTTTTGCCGGCCATCAGTCGGT
>NZ_NMOJ01000236.1 GCF_002251635.1 Pseudomonas mandelii | reverse complement strand
TCCTCATCAGCNTCTTTCTATGCCCCGGGCNNTTTGAATAACCCTTTGGCTTGTGAGGCTGATGGTATGGCGCTACATTAAATAACTCAAATTCATATTTTTTATGCTTTGGATAACCAACTGGAATACTGCAATGGACCTGGCCAATCTCAACGCTTTCATCGCCATTGCCGAGACCGGAAGCTTCTCCGGCGCAGGGGAACGGCTGCACCTGACGCAACCGGCGATCAGCAAGCGTATCGCCGGGCTGGAGCAGCAATTGAAGGTGCGCCTGTTCGATCGCCTGGGCCGTGAAGTCGGCCTGACCGAGGCCGGACGGGCTTTGCTGCCGCGTGCCTATCAGATTCTCAACGTGCTGGACGATACGCGCCGTGCCCTCACCAACCTGACCGGCGAAGTGACCGGGCGCCTGACGCTGGCCACCAGTCACCACATTGGCCTGCACCGTTTACCGCCCTTACTAAGGGAGTTCACCCGGCGCTACCCACAAGTGGCACTGGATATTCAGTTTCTCGATTCGGAAGTGGCCTACGAGGAAATCCTACATGGCCGCGCGGAACTGGCGGTGATCACCCTCGCCCCGGAACCCCATACCTTGGTCAAAGCCACGCCGGTGTGGGACGACCCCCTGGATTTCGTGGTCGCCCCGGAGCATTCGCTGATCAGCAACGGCCCGGTCAGCCTGGCGGACATTGCCCTGCATCCGGCGGTGTTTCCCGGCGGCAACACGTTCACTCATCACATCGTTCAGCGCTTGTTCGAGGCTCAGGGACTGACGCCGAACATCGCCATGAGCACAAATTATCTGGAAACCATCAAGATGATGGTGTCTATCGGCCTGGCCTGGAGCGTTTTGCCGCGCACCATGCTCGACGATCAGGTGGCAAGCATCGCTTTACCGGGCATACAGCTCAGTCGCCAGCTAGGCTATATCGTGCACACCGAAAGGACGCTGTCGAACGCTGCGCGGGCCTTCATGGCCTTGCTGGATGCGCAAATCGATCTGCCAGGGACTCTCGGCTAAGCTGTGCTACTTCTATAGAGCCTCGAGTCACTGAACCTGACACTTCACTCAGCCAAGGCTTGCCAATGCCGAAATCTGTTGACCGTATTCCGCCGATGCCACGTATACAGGCGCTTGACCCGAAACGGTCCGAGCAGAGCTGGGAAAGCGCGCCGCAGTTGCTGGCTGCCCTCAACGGTGCGCGGCTGGGCGCCTGGTATTGGGACATCGAGCGCGGTCAGATCAGCTGGTCGCGGGGCACTCAGGCGTTGTTCGGCTTCGATCCCCGGCAACCGTTACCGGCCGATCTGGAATACCTCGACTTGCTGCCCCAGGAGGATCGGGCAAAAACCATCCGTGCCTTTCATGCCGTAATAGCCGGCGCCCCGCTGGAGCAGGCGATGCACCACCGCATCCGCTGGCCCGACGGCAGCCTGCACTGGCTGGAGATCAACGGCAGCCTGCTGCCGGACAAACACGGCCGGCCGCGGATGATTGGCGTGATCCGCGAAATCACTCACCAGCGCGAGCGCGAGCGCGCCCTCAGCAGNTCGGAAAAACGCTTCGCCACGCTGTTTCACCTGTGCCCCAACATGGTCCTGCTGACCCGTCAATCCGACGGCCTGATTACCGAAGCCAACCAGTATTTCGAAAGCCTGTTCGGCTGGCCAGTGCAGGACGCGATTGGCCGAACCACCGTCGAACTGGGCCTCTGGGTGCACCCTGAACAACGGGACATGCTGGTCAAGGCAACCAAGGCCAAGGGCGAATTGACCAGCATGGAGGTGCAGTTCCGCGCCAGCAACGGCCAGATCCACGATGGCACCCTCAGCGCGCAGAAAGTCGAGCTGGAGGGCGAGGCTTACCTGATCAGCACCTTTCTCGACACCACCGAGCGCAAAAACGCCGAGCAAGCCCTCAAGGACAGCCAGGAGCGCCTCGACCTCGCCCTGGATTCGGCGCAACTGGGCACCTGGGACTGGCACATCCCCACCGGCATGCTCTACGGCTCGGCGCGGGCTGCGCAGTTGCACGGACTGGAAGCCAAACCCTTCCATGAGTCCTTCGACGCGTTTTTCGAAGGTGTGCCCGACGAAGAGCGCGGCAGCATGCGCGACGCTTACCGCAGCCTGCGCGAAGGGCCGGCCGGCAATTATCAGCTGACCTACCGCGTGCAGCTACCGGACGGCAGTTCACGCTACCTGGAAAGCCGCGCCCGCCTCTACCGCGATGAAAACGGCACCCCGCTGCGCATGGCCGGCACCTTGCTGGACATCACCGATCAAGTGGAGCGCGAACAACGGCTGGTGGCCTCCGAAGAGAAATTCGCCACGCTGTTCCAGGTCAGCCCGGACCCGATCTGCGTGACNNGCCAGGACACGGGCCAGTTCATCGAGATCAACTCCAGCTTTACCCAGACCTTTGGCTGGAGCGCCGCCGAAGTGATTGACCGCCGCGCCGACGAAATCGGGCTGTGGGACTCGTCAGCGAAAAGCCTGCAACGGATCGAACAAGTCATCCGCGAACAGGGACTGAACAATGTCGCGATCGTCGCCCAGCACAAAGACGGGCAGTCCCTGACCTGCGTAATTTCCAGCCGGCAGATCAACGTCGGCGACCAACCGTGCATCGTCACGACCTTGCGCGACATCACCCAGCAGCAACGCTCCGAAGCGGCACTCAAGGCCAGCGAAGAGAAGTTTGCCAAGGCGTTTCACTCAAGCCCCGATGCGATCACCATCACCGAGCGCGACACCGGGCGCTATCTGGAGGTCAACGATGGGTTCTGCCGACTGACCGGCTACCGCGCCGACGAAGTAGTGGGCCGCACGGTGTATCAGGTCGGCATCTGGGCTGAAGAAAAACAACGCTCGGCGCTGCTGGCCGAGCTGCAGCTCAAGGGCCGGGTGCACCATCAGGAAATGCTTGGCCGCAATAAGCGCGGCGAACTGTTGACCGTCGAAGTCTCGGTGGAGCCGATCACCCTCAACGAGACGGCGTGCCTGCTGCTGACTGCNCGGGACGTGAGCCTGCTGAAAAACGCCCAGGCGCAGATTCGTCACCTGGCCTATCACGACCCGCTGACCAACCTGCCCAATCGCGCGTTACTGATGGATCGCCTGAGCCAGCAGATCGCCCTGCTCAAGCGCCACAACTTACGCGGCGCGTTGCTGTTCCTCGACCTCGACCACTTCAAGCACATCAACGATTCCCTCGGCCACCCGGTGGGCGACACCGTGCTGAAAATCGTCACCGCGCGCCTGGAAGCCAGCGTGCGCATGGAGGACACGGTAGCGCGCCTGGGCGGGGATGAATTTGTGGTACTGCTCAGTGGCCTTGAGGGCTCGCGCAACGAAGTCAGCGCTCAGGTTCGGGAGTTGGCGGACACGTTGCGTGAACTGTTGTCGGAGCCGATGTTCCTCGACGGCCAGCGCCTGCAAGTAACGCCGAGCATCGGCATCGCGCTGATTCCCGACCACGGTTCGACCCCGACCGACCTGCTCAAACGCGCCGACATTGCGCTTTACCGCGCCAAGGATTCGGGTCGCAACACCACGCAGATGTATCACAACACCATGCAGAAGGCCGCCAGCGAGCGCTTGCGCATGGAAACCGACCTGCGCCTGGCCCTGTCACGCGGAGAGTTCAGCGTGCATTACCAACCCCAGGTCGACGCCCGAGGCAACCGCATTGTCGGCGCCGAAGCGCTGGTGCGCTGGGACCACCCGGAACTCGGCCCGCAATCGCCCACCGAGTTCATCAAGGTGCTGGAGGACAGCGGGCTGATTCTGGAAGTGGGCACCTGGATCATCGACGAAGCCTGTGGGGCCTTCAAAAAGCTGGTTGCCAAAGGCCTCGTGAACCCGCTCAGCTTCAGCCTGTGCGTCAACATCAGCCCGAGGCAATTTCGTCAAAACGACTTCGTCGAACGCATCGAACACAGCCTCAGCAGCCACGGCCTGCGCTGCTCGCTGCTGAAACTGGAAATCACCGAAGGCATCGTCATCCAGAATCTGGAAGACACCGTGGCCAAGATGCGCCGCCTGAAAAAGCTCGGCGTGAGCTTTGCGATGGATGACTTCGGCACCGGCTATTCGTCGTTGACCTACCTCAAGCGCCTGCCGGTGGATGCGCTGAAGATCGACCAGTCCTTTGTGCGCGACGCCACCCATGACCCCAACGATGCAGAAATCATCCGCGCCATTGTGGCCATGGCCCGCAGCCTGAACCTGGACGTGATCGCCGAGGGCGTGGAAACCCCGGAACAACTGGAGTTTTTGCAGGGGCTGGGGTGCCATTTTTATCAGGGGTATTTGCACAGTCGGCCGTTGCCGGTGGAGGAATTCCAGAAACTCCTGAAATNNCTGACAAAAAAAAGGGCGCCGAATGGCGCCCTTCTTATTGCTCTGATTTGTTACTGCAGAGCGGGTTTTTGCGTCCCGTTGATCGGGATGCGTTTGGCTTTTGCCTCTTCCGGCACGATGCGCACCAGGTCAATACTCAACAGACCGTTACGCAAGTCGGCAGCCTTGATCTCGATGTGATCGGCCAGGCGGAACAACAGCTTGAACGCACGCTGGGCGATGCCTTGATGCAGGAAGGTCACGCCTTCAGTACCGTCGCGTTTGCCGCCACTGATAGTCAGCACACCCTTCTCGACTTGCAGATCCAGGTCTTCTTCCTGGAAACCGGCTGCCGCCACGACGATGCGGTATTGGTCATCACCGTGTTTTTCAACGTTGTAGGGTGGGTAGGTGCTGCCTGGCTCGTTACGCAGGGCGGTTTCGAACAGGTCGTTGAAACGGTCGAAGCCTACCGAGGAACGGAACAGTGGGGCCAGGGAAAATGCAGTAGTCATGGTTCAAATCTCCTGAAAACAATCAGCAAGGTTTTTTGTCTCCGCGACCCGAATTCGGCATCGCGTAATCCCTAAATAGGGATCGCCGATTGCTTTTCAAGAGATTATTTTCAGATTTTTTTGAGTTTTTTCTCAGGCCGCTTCCGACACCTGTAGCCCCAACAAACGCGAGACTTGATCCAGTTCGGTTTCCCGGCGCAGGACAGTGAACAGCTCCACCGCCTCTGGATAATTGCGGGTCAGCATCGCCAGCCATTGCTTCAAACGACCCGGCGATTGGCGTGCTGTCATCTGAGCCTTGGCCTGCAGCCAGAAGTCCTGGATCAGTGGCAACAACTCGGCCCACGTCATCTCGACCACTGCTTCACCGGCCCGCGCCGCTGCGATTTGCCGGGCCAGGTCCGGGCGCGACACCAGGCCGCGACCGAGCATGATGTCNTCGGCCCCGCTGATTTCGCGGCAACGCTTCCAGTCTTCGACGCTCCAGATATCGCCATTGGCGAACACCGGCACCTTGACCACGTCCTGCACGCGCGGGATCCACTCCCAGTGAGCGGGCGGCTTGTAACCATCGGCCTTGGTCCGTGCATGCACCACAATATGTGCCGCACCGCCTTCAGCCAGGGCCGTGGCGCACACCAGCGCACCGTCCGGGCTGTCGAAACCAAGGCGCATCTTGGCGGTGACCGGAATATGCGCGGGCACTGCGCGGCGTACATGCTCGACAATCTGGTTAAGCAGCTCCGGCTCCTTGAGCAAGACAGCACCGCCACGGGATTTGTTGACGGTCTTGGCCGGGCAACCGAAGTTCAGGTCGATCACCTGCGAACCCAGCTCACAGGCCAACGCGGCGTTTTCAGCCAGACACACCGGATCGGAACCGAGCAACTGCACCCGCAGCGGCACGCCGGACGCGGTGCGGGCGCCGGTCAATAATTCCGGGCCGAATTTGTGGTAATAGGCAGGCGTGAGCAGTTGATCGTTGATCCGAATGAACTCGGTCACGCACCAGTCAATACCGCCCACGCGGGTCAACACGTCCCGCAGGATGTTGTCGACCAACCCCTCCATGGGCGCCAAAGCAATTTGCATGGAAAACACACTCGACGAGAAACGTGCGGCAGTTTACTGGATTCTCTGTCGAAAGACTTGCATCTGCCTCTGTGGCGAGGGAGCTTGCTCCCGTTAGAGTGCGAAGCACTCTTCATTGCGACGGACCGCTTCGCGCTCCAGCGGGAGCAAGCTCCCTCGCCACAGGATCGCGTCAACTTGGAACTTGCAACGCCGCACCGTAGCCTTCGATGAACTCGGCGGGCATGCGCTTGGGCCTGCCGGTGGACAGCTCGATGCAAACGAAGGTGGTTTGCGCGCGCAGCAACGTGGTGTNGTCGCGGGGGCGAACCAGTTGGAAGCGGCGGGTCATTTTCAGGCGTTGGTCCCAGTCAACAATCCAGGTAGCCAGTTGCAATTCATCGCCCTCATAGGCGGCGGCCAGATAATCGATCTCGTGCCGAACCACCGCCATCGCCCGATCCAGCCGCCGATACTCGACAAGGTCCAGACCCAACCGCTGCGAGTGGCGCCAGGCACAGCGTTCGAGCCAGGTCACGTACACCGCGTTGTTCGCGTGCCCCAGCCCGTCGATGTCCTCGGCGCCGACTTCCAGATCAATGATAAATGGCGTTGCCCGATCCCAGCCCATGCCCCACTCCCGGTCAGATGATGTCGACCGGGGCAGTGTAACGGATGCTCAGGCCGATTGGCGCGATTGCAGGCTGCGACCGGCCAGCAGTGATAACACGCCATCAATCACCCGAGGATCGGCCAGCACGCGTTGATGCCCGCCCTCCTCCAGGCGTAACAGCCGGCTGTCGAACCAGGCCTCGTTGATCAACTGGGATTCCTTGACCGAGACGAAGTTGTCATCTTCGGCATGGACGATCAGGCCGGGCATGTCGAGCTGGTAGTGCGCAACATCCAGCGTTGCAGCGCGCATACCGACGTCTTTCTCGACCTGGCGAATAAACGCCGAACGCGCTTTGGGCGGCAGCCGCACATAACGGGCAAAACCGCGCAGCACCCCGAGAATCCGCGCCGGTGCGGCGATGGTGACCAGGGTTTCGGTGCGCAAGCCCAACTGCACGGCCAGCATCGCACTGGCGCCGCCCATGGAATGCCCCACCACTGCATGCAGCGGCGGCAACTCNGCGGCCGCTTCGAGCATGGCCCGGGCAAACAGCACGACATTCGCTTCGCTGCCCGGTGAGCGACCATGCGCCGGACCGTCCAGCGCAACGACCGNNTAACCGTTATCCACCAGCGCGGTGATCAAGCTGGCGAACTGCGTGGGGCGCCCTTCCCAACCGTGCATCAGCAACACGGCGGGCCCTTGCCCCCAGCGCAGCGCCGACAGACCGAAACGCAAGGTCATGCGCTCCGATTGCGCCAGCAGCGGCAATTCCCAGTCACGCGGTGGCAGCTCTCGCGGCGTCATGAACGCCAGTCGCATTTTGCTCGCGACCAGTTTCGGTGCAAACCAGCCCAAGGTGCCATTAACGCCACGAACCCACTTCAACGTGCTCATCGCTCTCACTCCTCAGGCCAATGCCTTCAGGTCATAGCACCGCCGACTTGGCAGCGCGCAGCAATCGATCGGACAACTCTCCAGGCCCCAGCGCCCGCGCCAGAGCCAGACCGCCGATCATCAGGGCCATATCCGCCAGGGCTTTGTCGGTGTCTTCCGGGCTGGCAGCCAACTGGGCGGCCATCATTTCCACATGCTCATTGAGCGCCACGCGAAACGCGTCCGGCAGGCGCCCCAACTCACCGACAGACGCCGGGATCGGGCACGCGGAATCCGAGGAATCACGGTGTTTGCGTGACAGGTAAAACGCAGCCACCAACGCGCGACGCTCTTCGCCGGTCAGTTCGGCGTCCATGTCGGCGATCAAGCCACGGCGGTGACCGAGCAGTTGCTTGAACGCTTCCAGCATCATCGCGTCCTTGCTTTCGAAGTGCGCATAGAAGCCGCCAACCGTCAGGCCGGCTGCGCCCATCACTTCGCCCACGCTCGGTTCGGCCGGGCCGCGCTGNATCAACGCCGCGCTGGCAGCCTGCAAAATGCGTTCGCGGGTTTGCGCTTTTTTATCGTTCATCGTTGCCTCCGAATATTACGACTAGAATATTATTCTCATAATAATTTTCCGCAAGTCGTGGATGTGACCGCTGGTCTGAAGAACAGTTTGAAAGAAATGGGGGATTTGGCCAAACGCCAGACAAACAAAAGGGCCATTCAATAATTGAATGACCCTTAAAAATCCCGCAGAGCGGGTAATCGTGGCGTCCCCTAGGGGACTCGAACCCCTGTTACCGCCGTGAAAGGGCGGTGTCCTAGGCCACTAGACGAAGGGGAC
>NZ_NMOJ01000235.1 GCF_002251635.1 Pseudomonas mandelii | reverse complement strand
CTGATCAATTCAAGGACGGTGTGGCCAGACCTTGAACNTGTAAATTGGTGGAGCTAAACGGGATCGAACCGTTGACCTCTTGCATGCCATGCAAGCGCTCTCCCAGCTGAGCTATAGCCCCGGATTTTTCGCCTCGCGGCGCAGCAGACCTTGCGAGCTGCTTGTTGAAACTGGCGTCCCCTAGGGGACTCGAACCCCTGTTACCGCCGTGAAAGGGCGGTGTCCTAGGCCACTAGACGAAGGGGACGCAAACCCTTCTATACAACAGATCAACACTGAGTGTTGATCGCTTCAAGGCCGGTGTGGCCAGACCTTGAACGTGTAAATTGGTGGAGCTAAACGGGATCGAACCGTTGACCTCTTGCATGCCATGCAAGCGCTCTCCCAGCTGAGCTATAGCCCCTCATCGGTGAGGACGGGGCGAATCTTAATGGCGGTTTGGAAGTGTGTCAAATTTATTTTCAACAATTTCCAAAATTTTTTGCCGGGATAACAATCACTTACCGCCCAAACCCCGGAAAACCGGGGTTTGACCGTTACAACCCGTTGCTTAGCCGATAGCGCCCAGCNGCAGCTGCTACAGAGAACAGTGGGAATCAGGCGATATTGCCCAAGAGTTTTTCCCACTCCTTGTTTTCCTTCTTCGACACGCCGCCCAGCAGGTCGATCGCCTGGCGCAGACGGAAACGCGTGAGGTCCGGGCCGAGGATTTCCATCGCATCGAGCACCGACACCGAACTGGCCTGGCCAGTGATCGCGGCAAACATCAGTGGCATGGCATCGCGCAACTTCAGCTCGAGGGACTCGACCACGGCCTGGATCGTCGCGGTGATCGCCTCTTTTTCCCACTGACGCAGGCTTTCGAGCTTCCACAGGATCAACTGCATCAACTGGCGAACCTGGTCACCCGAGAGCTTTTTGGATTCAAACAGCTTGGCATCCGGGTTCACGCCACCGGCAAAGAAGAAACTGGCCAACGGTGCGACCTGGCTGAACGTCTCCACGCGACCCTGCACGTGCGGCGCAATCTTCATCATGTATTCAGGGTTGAGAGCCCAGGTTTGCAGGCGCGAAGCGAACTCTTCCACCGGCAGATCACGCAGCCACTGGCCATTGAGCCACGACAGCTTCTCGATATCGAAAATCGGCCCGCCCAGAGAGACGCGGGACAGATCGAAGTTATCGACCATTTCCTGCAGCGAGAACTTCTCGCGCTCGTCCGGCATCGACCAGCCCATGCGGCCCAGGTAGTTGAGCATCGCCTCGGGCATGAAGCCCATGCGCTCGTAGAACGTCACCGACGTCGGGTTCTTGCGCTTGGACAGCTTGCTCTTGTCCGGGTTACGCAGCAGCGGCATGTAGCACAACTGCGGTTGTTCCCAGCCGAAGTACTCGTACAGCAGAATCAGTTTAGGCGCCGACGGCAGCCATTCTTCGCCGCGCAGCACGTGGGTGATGCCCATCAGGTGGTCGTCGACCACGTTGGCCAGGAAGTACGTCGGCAGGCCGTCGGTCTTCATCAGCACCTGCATGTCCATGCGGTCCCACGGGATCTCGACGTCACCGCGCAGCATGTCCGGCACCACGCACACGCCTTCGCTCGGCACTTTCATGCGGATAACGTGAGGCTCGCCGGCAGCCAGGCGCTGGGCCACTTCTTCTTTCGAGAGCAGCAGCGCGCGGCCGTCGTAGCGCGGGGTTTCGCCACGGGCCTGTTGCTCGGCGCGCATCTGGTCCAGCTCTTCGGCGGTGCAGAAGCACGGGAACGCNTGGCCCATCTCGACCAGCTGCTGGCAGTACTTCTGATAAATGTCGCCGCGTTCGCTTTGACGATACGGACCGTGCGGGCCGCCAACGTCCGGCCCTTCGCTCCAGTCGATGCCCAACCAGCGCAAGGCGTCGAAAATCTGCTGTTCGGACTCACGGGTCGAACGCACTTGATCGGTGTCTTCGATCCGCAAGATGAATTCACCACCGTGCTGCTTGGCAAAGCAGTAGTTGAACAGGGCGATGTAAGCAGTACCGACGTGGGGATCCCCAGTAGGCGATGGCGCAATGCGCGTGCGGACGGTGGTCATGGCAAGTCTCGAAATGAAGATAAAACAAAGGGCGAATGGTAACAGGCGATACCCGCCCGGCTCCAGTCAGCAGGGCATTTAAGCCAAGGTTGCGTCTACAACGGGCCTGAGCCGCGATGAATGATCGATTATCAGCCGATGGCATTTACCCACTATCGACTGTATGCCAGATTCACCTGCTGATAACTTTCCTTACAATTTCTCGACTACAGTCTGCCCCATGCCTGCCCAACTCAAGCGACGCCTGTTTATTTTCCTGCTGATCGTCCTGCTGATTGCCGGGGGCTTCTTCGCCCAATGGTTCTTCAAGGGGCGGTTTTATGAAAGCACCGACAACGCCTATGTCCAGGGCGAGATCACCCGTGTCTCAAGCCAATTGGGCGCGCGCATCGAACAGGTGCTGGTGCAGGACAATCAGCACGTCGAGAAAGGCCAGTTGCTGATCAAGCTCGAAGGCGATGACTTCCACCTCGCCGTCGACCGCGCCAATGCCACCCTTGCTACCCGACAGGCCGAACGTTTACAGGCGCAAAGCAAACTGACCCAGCAAGCCAGCCTGATCACCGCCAGCGAGGCGCAAGTCGCCTCCAGCCAGGCCAGCCTTGGACGTTCGCAGATCGACTTGTCCCGCGCGCAAACCCTGCGCAAACCCGGCTACGTCTCGGAGGAACGGGTGACCACCCTCTCCGCCGACAACCACATCGCCCGCTCGCAAGTGACCAAGGCCCAGGCCGACGCACAAAGTCAGCGCCAGCAAGTCAACTCCCTGAGCGCCGAGATCAAGCGCCTCGACGCGATGATCGCCAACGCCAAGACCGACCTCGCCCAGGCCGAACTGAACCTGACCCGCAGCGAAATCCACGCGCCGATCAGCGGCCTGATCGGCCAGCGCGCGGCTCGCCAAGGCCAATACGTGCAGGCCGGCGCTTATCTGCTGTCGATCGTCCCGGATCAGGACATCTGGATTCAAGCCAACTTCAAGGAAACCCAGATCGGCCACATGCAGCCCGGCCAGAACGCCACGCTGACCTTCGACGCCTACAGCGACACACCGATCAATGCACGGGTCGACAGCCTGTTCGCAGCCTCGGGCGCACAGTTCAGCCTGTTGCCGCCGGACAATGCCACGGGCAACTTCACCAAAGTCGTGCAACGGATTCCAGTCAAACTGACGTTCGCGGCGGACAACCCGCTGCACGGCAAGATTCGCCCGGGGATGTCGGTCACCGCCAAAGTGAACATCAAAGACGCCCCTGACGATGGCCGGTGATCAACTGATCCGCCCGGTCGGCGAACCGACCCGCAAAGACTGGATTGCAGTGATGAGCGTGATGCTCGGCGCCTTCATGGCCGTGCTGGATATCCAGATCACCAACTCGTCGCTCAAGGACATTCAGGGCGCATTGTCGGCGACCCTGGAAGAAGGCTCGTGGATTTCCACTTCGTATCTGGTGGCGGAAATCATCATGATCCCGCTGACCGCGTGGCTGGTGCAGCTGCTGTCGGCGCGACGACTGGCAGTCTGGGTCTCATTGGGATTTCTCGCCGCCTCGCTGCTCTGCTCCATGGCCTGGAGCCTGGAGAGCATGATCATCTTTCGGGCGTTACAAGGATTCACCGGCGGCGCGCTGATTCCGCTGGCGTTCACCCTCACGCTGATCAAACTCCCGGAACACCACCGCGCCAAAGGCATGGCGATGTTCGCCATGACCGCGACGTTCGCGCCCTCCATCGGCCCAACGCTGGGCGGCTGGCTGACGGAAAACTGGGGCTGGGAATACATTTTCTATATCAACATACCGCCCGGCCTGATCATGATCGCCGGCCTGATGTACGGCCTGGAGAAAAAAGAAGCGCACTGGGAACTGCTCAAAAGCACCGACTACATGGGCATCCTTACGCTCGGCGTCGGCCTCGGTTGTTTGCAGGTGTTTCTGGAAGAAGGCCACCGCAAGGACTGGCTCGAGTCGAACCTGATTGTGACCCTGGGCAGTATCGCGCTGGTCAGCCTGATCACCTTTGTAATCGTGCAGTTTTCCAAGCCCAATCCGCTGATCAACCTCAGCATCCTGGGTAATCGCAACTTCGGCTTATCGAGTATTTCCAGCCTCGGGATGGGCGTCGGCTTGTACGGCTCGATCTTCCTGTTGCCGCTGTACCTGGCGCAGATCCAGAACTACAACGCCCTGCAGATCGGTGAAGTGATCATGTGGATGGGCTTGCCGCAGCTGTTTCTGATTCCGCTGGTGCCGAAGCTGATGAAATACGTGTCGCCGAAATGGCTGTGCACGCTGGGCTTCGGGCTATTCGGGTTGGCGAGTTTTTCGTCGGGGGTGCTGAACCCGGACTTTGCCGGGCCGCAGTTCAATCAGATCC
Organism: Pseudomonas mandelii; assembly: GCF_002251635.1. GTDB lineage: Bacteria > Pseudomonadota > Gammaproteobacteria > Pseudomonadales > Pseudomonadaceae > Aquipseudomonas > Aquipseudomonas mandelii_B. The sequence continues at coordinate 129,156 of NZ_NMOJ01000235.1, read as the reverse complement.
AGATCATCCGGGCGTTGGGCCAGCCCCTGATCATGGTGACCATCTCACTGATCGCCACCGCTTACATCCTGCCGCAGGATGCGGGGTCGGCGTCGAGCCTGTTCAACATCCTGCGCAACCTCGGCGGCGCGATCGGCATCGCCCTCCTCGCCACGTTGTTGGATGCGCGGACCAAGACGTATTTTGATTATTTGCGTGAATCCATCGTACCGAGCAATCCGCAGGTGGCGGAGCGAATGGCGTCGATGACGGACCGGTTTGGCAGTGAGACGGCGGCGCTGGGCAAGCTGAGCGAGATTGCGCATCAGCAGGCCTCAATCATGGCGTACAACGATGCGTTTCACTTTGTCGGGATTGCGCTGGGGATCAGCATGATTGCGGTGTTGCTGACCAAGGCGTTGCCGGCGGGGCTCAAGGCTGGCGAGGCGCATTGATTTCGACATACACGAACCTGTGGCGAGGGGGCTTGCCCCCGCTCGGCTGCGAAGCAGTCGTAAAAAACATCACGGCGTCAGGTTTTAGGGCCGCTGCGCAGCCCAACGGGGGCAAGCCCCCTCGCCACAGGTACAGCGTTTCGCCATCAAACCGTAATCAACCGATCCCGCAACTTGCCAATCTCATCGCGCATCTGCGCCGCCGCTTCNAACTCAAGATCCCGCGCCAGCTGGTACATCTTCTCTTCCAACTGCCGAATCCGCTTGGTGATCTCACTCGGCGAGCGCAGTTCGTTTTCGTACTTGGCGCTTTCTTCGGCAGCCTTGGCCATACCCTTGCGCTTCTTGCTGCGCGAACCGGGCACGGTGGCGCCTTCCATGATGTCGGCGACGTCCTTGAACACGCCTCTCGGGATGATGCCATTCTCCAGGTTGAAGGCAATCTGCTTGTCACGGCGGCGCTCGGTCTCGCCAATTGCCCGTTCCATGGAGCCGGTGATGCGATCCGCGTAAAGAATCGCCCGGCCATTGAGGTTGCGCGCCGCACGGCCGATGGTCTGGATCAACGAGCGCTCGGAACGCAGGAAGCCTTCCTTGTCGGCATCGAGGATCGCCACCAGTGACACTTCCGGCATGTCCAGGCCTTCGCGCAGCAGGTTGATCCCCACCAGCACGTCAAAGGTGCCCAAGCGCAGGTCGCGGATAATCTCGACGCGCTCCACGGTGTCGATGTCCGAGTGCAAATAGCGCACGCGTACGCCGTGGTCGGCCAGGTAGTCAGTCAAGTCTTCGGACATGCGCTTGGTCAGCGTGGTGACCAGCACCCGCTCTTCCAGGGCCACGCGTTTGGTGATCTCCGAGAGCAAGTCATCGACCTGGGTCAGCGCCGGGCGGATCTCGATTTGCGGGTCCACCAGGCCGGTCGGGCGCACCAGTTGCTCAATCACGCGTCCCGCATGCTCGGCTTCGTAGTTACCCGGCGTGGCCGAGACAAAAATCGTCTGCGGGCTGATGCTTTCAAACTCGTCAAAACGCATCGGCCGGTTATCCAGCGCCGAAGGCAGGCGGAAGCCGTATTCCACCAAGGTTTCCTTACGCGAACGGTCACCTTTGTACATCGCCCCCACCTGCGGCACGCTGACGTGGGACTCGTCGATCACCAGCAAGGCGTCGTCCGGCAGGTAATCAAACAGGGTCGGCGGCGCCTGCCCGGATTCGCGCCCCGAGAGGTAGCGCGAGTAGTTTTCGATGCCGTTGCAGTAACCCAGCTCGAGGATCATCTCCAGGTCAAACCGAGTGCGCTGCTCCAGGCGCTGGGCTTCCACCAGCTTGTTGTTGGCACGCAGGTATTCCAGGCGCTCGGCCAACTCGACCTTGATACCCTCGATGGCGCCCATCAGGGTTTCGCGCGGGGTCACATAGTGGCTTTTCGGGTAGAAGGTGAAGCGCGGCAGCTTGCGGATCACCTCGCCAGTCAACGGGTCGAAGGCCGACAGGCTCTCGACTTCATCGTCGAACAGCTCGATGCGGATCGCTTCCAGGTCGGACTCCGCCGGGTAGATGTCGATCACATCACCGCGTACCCGGAAGGTCGCCCGGGCAAAGTCCATGTCGTTGCGGGTGTATTGCAAGCTCGTCAGGCGCCGCAGCAGCTCGCGCTGATCGAGCTTGTCGCCGCGATCAACGTGCAACACCATCTTCAAATACGTTTCCGGACTGCCCAAACCGTAGATGCACGACACCGTGGTGACGATGATCGCGTCCTTGCGCTCCAGCAGCGCCTTGGTCGCCGACAGCCGCATCTGCTCGATGTGGTCGTTGATCGACGCATCCTTCTCGATAAAGGTATCGGAGGACGGCACATACGCTTCGGGCTGGTAGTAGTCGTAGTAGGAAACGAAGTATTCCACTGCGTTGTTCGGGAAAAACGCCTTGAACTCGCCGTAGAGCTGCGCGGCCAGGGTCTTGTTCGGCGCCAGCACCAAGGTGGGCCGATTGGTCTGCGCAATCACGTTGGCGATGCTGAAGGTCTTGCCTGAACCGGTCACCCCGAGCAACGTCTGGTGTGCCAGCCCGGCTTCGATGCCCTCGACCATCAGGCGGATGGCTTCCGGCTGATCGCCGGCGGGCTCGAAGCGGGTGACTAGCTGGAATTCAGACATATATACCTCTGATATCGCGCCAGCGCGGTCAAACCGGCAGCAACGAGAAAGGCCGCAAACGACTCACGTCGCCCGAGGAAAAAACTGGATTGTGCTCAATGTGGAGCCGATTGCCTGCGCTTTCAAGGCAAACGTCCTACATCCCTTGAAGTCTTTGATGCCGGCATTCGACTAACGGTCGAAAAATAATCGAAAAAACTTGCCTGAAAAACTGATTCGGCTGTCGCCATCAATCGCAGATGGCCTCTATACTAGCTCCCCGTTTGTGCACCGCTCTAGTGCATTCGGCTGGAGCGCGACACGTCCCTCCATNCCCCATTAGAGCTGCCGCAAAAATGAGCCTGTTCTCCGCTGTCGAAATGGCACCACGCGATCCAATCCTGGGCCTCAACGAAGCATTCAACGCCGACACCCGAACCACCAAGGTCAACCTTGGCGTGGGCGTTTATTGCAACGAGGAGGGGAAGATTCCACTCTTGCGCGCCGTTGTCGAAGCCGAGACGATTCGCGTCGCTCAACACGCGTCCCGTGGCTACTTGCCAATCGACGGCATTGCCGCTTACGACCAGGCTGTGCAGAAACTGCTGTTCGGCAATGACTCGCCACTGATCGCCGCTGGCCGCGTCCTTACCACCCAGGCCGTTGGCGGCACCGGCGCGCTGAAAATCGGTGCCGACTTCCTCAAGCAACTGCTGCCCAACGCCGTCGTCGCCATCAGCGACCCGAGCTGGGAAAACCACCAGGCGCTGTTCGAAACCGCCGGTTTCCCGGTGCAGAACTACCGCTACTACGATGCCGCGACCCATGACGTTAACCGTGCAGGTCTGCTCGAAGACCTCAACGCCCTGCCGCCGCAGTCCATCGTGGTGCTGCACGCCTGCTGCCACAACCCGACCGGCGTCGACCTGAGCCCGGCCGACTGGCAAAACGTGCTGGATGTGGTCAAGGCCAAGAACCTGGTGCCGTTCCTCGACATGGCCTACCAGGGCTTCGGCGACGGCATCCACGAAGACGCCGCAGCGGTGCGCCTGTTCGCTGAATCGGGCCTGACCTTCTTTGTGTCCAGCTCGTTCTCCAAGTCGTTCTCGCTGTACGGCGAGCGCGTGGGCGCGCTGTCGATCGTCAGCGAATCCAAGGAAGAAAGCGCGCGCATCCTGTCCCAGGTCAAGCGTGTGATCCGCACCAACTACTCCAACCCGCCAACCCACGGCGCGGCGATCGTTGCGGCAGTGCTGAACAACCCTGAGCTGCGCGCCCAGTGGGAAGAAGAACTGGCGGAGATGCGCCTGCGGATTCGTGGCATGCGCACCCAGATGGTCGACCTGCTGGCGAAAAACGCGCCCCAGCGTGATTTCAGCTTCGTCGGCCGCCAGCGCGGGATGTTCTCCTACTCCGGCCTGACGGTTGAGCAAGTCACCCGTTTGCGCACCGAATTTGGTATCTACGCGCTGGACACCGGCCGCATCTGTGTGGCGGCGCTGAACCAGAGCAACATTGATGCAGTGACCAAGGCCATCGTTGCGGTGATCTGAGCCGTTGCGTGATACGAAAAACGGGAAGCCTTGGGGCTTCCCGTTTTTTATTCGTCGCAGATAATTCTCAAAGCAACGAGCGACCGCTCTANNCAATGTTGAGTGTTGCACTGCATTCGCGAGCAAGCCCGCTCCCACAGGGATTTGTGTACACCTTGGAAATCTACGAGAAACCACATGAAAAACGATGACCTACGCGCCGACCGTGACGAGCTGGACCATTTCGTCCCTCGCACACCGGCCAAACGCGGTAATAACCTGGTGCTGCAAGTGGCCGCTGGCGTATTTCTCGGTGGCCTGGCCTTGTGGCTGGTGCAACTGGCCGCCACGATGCTGTACGCCAAGCTGATGCTCGCCACGTTCACTTTCGGCGGTTAAGCCAGTTCGGTCGCACGCTGACTGGCGGCATCGTCATAGGCGACGTAGAGCGATTCGGCGACCTGACTCTTGATCGCTTTGGCGCTTTCCAGACCGAGGACGAAGCCTTCAGCCTTGCCGCCCGCACGGTTCAGGTCATCAGCGGTGCTGGCCTGAGTGATTGCATCAAACAGCTTCTCGGCATGCGGGCCGACACCTTTGGGCAAGCTGATCTGAGCGATGCTCATGCGAACACCCCGTTGTTTGGAGAGGTGAGGACTGGGTGATTCATGGCACGTACCTTTTCGGCGAATGGCCGGCAGCGCGTGTAACCACTTCCGGGCGGCCATGGTAGACCTCTGAAGCGATTCTGGTAACCGCCCGGGGTCGATAAACCACCGTCCGTCTCCATGAATCCATCAAGTTGCTAACAGATGCTTGACTTCTCTTTTTGAATCAGTAACATACACGCCATTCCGCGATAGCTCAGTTGGTAGAGCAAATGACTGTTAATCATTGGGTCCCTGGTTCGAGTCCAGGTCGTGGAGCCAGATAAAGAAAAGCCTGCAGAGATGCAGGCTTTTTTTTGGCTTGGATTTGGCCGTGCGATCAAAGCGCACAGTATGACACCGTCTCTATACCTTCGATTCAGAAGTAAGCCCATGAAGCCATTTTAAAGGTAGAGTTTGGGATAAAGGTCAGTTCGATAAAAGGGAGTTCCCTTATGTCGCGCACTACTGCCCCACTCTCCGACGCCGCTTGCCGTTCGGCCAAGCCCACAGACCGCGCCTATAAGCTTTTCGACGGCGACGGCCTTTACCTCTAGTCCAACCCAATGCCGCAAAGGCTGGCGTCTCAGATACGTCAAACCTGATGGCCGGGAAGGACTGACCTCATTCGGCAACTACCCCATCGTTGGCCTCGCGGCTGCGCGCCGCAAGCGCTTGGAGGCCAAGCGAATGCTGGCGGATGGCATTGACACTATAGGAGCCAAGAACCAAGCCAAGCCGAACGCTCTGATCAAAGACCTCACCTTTGAAAGCGTTGCCCTCGGCTGGCACACGGAAATGTCAGCCAAGTGGGCACCGGACTATTCCAAGACAATGATGAGTCGCCTCAAAACTCACCTCTTCACACTGATCGGCGCTCGCGCCATTGTCGACCTTGATACCCACGATCTTATGCAGCCCCTGGAAGCGATTAAGAACTGCGGAACGGTGGACATTGCTTTAAGGGTACAAAACTACCTGCGGAGCATCAGGCGCGAGGCAAAGCGCCTCCGGCTTATCACCGTAAACCCTGCTTACGACCTCGTAGGCTCGATCAAAGCCTCGCGGGTCGTCCACCGTCCCGCTCTATCCTTATCGCGCCTGCCTGAATTGCAGGAACGGATCGCCACCTATAAAGGCCGCGCACTTACCCGGCTAACGGTCTTGCTGTCGCTGCACGTGTTTGTACGCTCCAGCAAGCTGCGCTTCGCCCGCTGGAGCGAGTTCGACCTCAAGCGCGGCGCCTGGGAAATACCCGACAAGCGACCAGCGTTGGAAGGCGTACCCTTTTCCACAAGGGGTACGAAGATGGCAAGCGATACCAAATCTTGGAAACCAATGTCCGAAAACACGGTGAACAGCGCGCTTCGGAAGATGGGGTACGACACCAAATCCGAGATCTGTGGGCATGGGTTTCGTTCGATGGCCTGCAGCGCACCGATCGAGTCAGGTTTGTGGACGGACACAGCCATCGAGCGGCAGATGAGCCACAAGGAACTCGGTAATCTCTGAAGGTGGGACTGCAGAAACAACTATTGCGCTGAGTTCACTGCACGCCAGGTAAAAATCGCTACGGTCTGGCGAGCCCACAATCCGGCCATGCCTCAAACAACACCGCCTGCAATGACAGGCTCGAGATAGCCCGTCAAACACAGTTCTTCCCTGGAGCCAGTTGGCCGGAGCCACAAAGGGCGCAGCGGGATCAAACTACTAAGTAATCTGGGCCAACGAGCTCATATCGATTTTCCTTTTTGAGACGATCCAGACACGCAGGTATCAAGCAACATGAGTGTTCGCTGCAAGCTCATGCGCGGGCTCAGGCTTGATCTTGAACCAGAGGGCGTACATCGCTGGCAGGAACACCAGGGTCAGCACGGTGCCAGCAAACGTACCGCCAATCAGGGTGTAGGCCAGCGTTCCCCAGAACACCGAATGGGTCAGCGGAATGAACGCCAGCATCGCCGCCAACGCCGTGAGAATCACTGGCCGTGCACGCTGCACAGTGGCTTCGACCACTGCGTCATAAGGCGACAGTCCGGCTTGCTTATTGGAGTGAATCTGGCCAATGAGGATCAGCGTGTTGCGCATCAGAATCCCTGACAAGGCAATCAATCCCACCAAGGCGTTGATCCCGAACGGCTGCTGGAACAGCAGCAGAATTGGCACCACACCAATCAGGCCCAAAGGGGCGGTGGCGAACACCATCATCATTGCCGACATTGAGCGCACCTGAATGATGATGGTCAGCAACATCAGCGCGATCATGATCGGGAACAACGGCAGCAATGCCTTGTTTGCTTTACCCGACTCCTCGATCGCGCCGGCAAACTCAATGCGGTAGCCCGCCGGCAGCTTTTCGATGATAGGTTGCAGCTGCGTTATCAAGGCGTTGGAGACATCGGGGGGCTGAAGACCTTCAGCCACGTCACCGCGCACGGTTATTGTCGGCGTACGATCACGACGTCGCAGGATGGGCTCTTCCATGCGCACATCCACCGCCCCTACCTGGGACAGCGAAACGCGCTGGCCTTGGACGCCGTTCAGCGTGAAGGCGGCAATTTTCGATGGATCCAGACGCGTCTCACCAGCGGAGCGAGCGACCACCTGAACCGAACGAATGTCCTCACGCACCTCGGTGACAGGCACCCCCGTGAGCAGAAATTGCAGCTGTTGCGCGACATCGGTCGAGGTCAAGCCGAATGCTTGCAGGCGATCCTGATCCAGCGTGAGATGAAGTGCCGGCACGCGCTCGCCCAAGTCGGTGTTGACGGTTCTCATCATGGGGCTGGCGGTCATGACCTCACGCACCTGCGCGGCGATATCCCGCAACACTGCGGGCTCGGCGCCCATCACCCGAAAGGCCACCGGATACGGTGAGTAAGGACCAAATACCAACTGCGTCACCCGCACGCGGGCTTCAGGCGCCAAACCATCGGCCGTGGCTTGCCTGAGCCGAATCTTGAGCGCCTCACGCTCTTGCTGATTCGCCGTCAGGACGACGATTTTTGCGAAGGATGGATCGGGTAGCTCAGGGGCCATCGCCAAATAGAAGCGTGGCGCGCCCTGGCCAATGTAAGCGGTGACGATCTTGGCTTCCGGCTGCTGAGCCAACCACGCCTCGACCTTGGCCGCCGCTACATCAGTCTGTTCGATAGAGGTGCCGTAAGGCATCTGCACCTCAACCAGCACCTCAGGTCGGTCGGATGTTGGAAAGAACTGCTTCTTGACCACGCCCATGCCCAGAATCGCAACAACAAACAAGCCCACGACGGATGTCGCCACCAGGCCTTTGCGGCGGATCACACTGCCCAGCAGGCGCCTGAAACGCTGGTAGTTCGGTGTACCGTAAATCGCCGTATGCCCGCCTTCAGGCACCTTGATCTGCGGCAGCAGTTTGACGCCCAGGTAAGGGGTAAACACCACGGCCACCACCCAGGAAGTGATCAGCGCAATGCCAACGATCCAGAACATGTTCGCGGTGTACTCACCAGCGGTCGACTTGGCAAAACCGTTGGGCATAAAGCCGATCGCCGTCACCAACGTCCCCGACAACATCGGCGCGGCCGTGTGGCTCCAGGCATAAGCGGAGGCCTTGATTCGGTCGTAGCCCTCTTCCATCTTCACCACCATCATTTCAATGGCAATGATTGCATCGTCCACCAGCAGCCCCAGCGCCAGAATCAACGAGCCCAGGGTAATTCGATCGAAGTCTTTGCCCGTGGCCGCCATGACAATGAACACGGCCGCCAGAGTCAGCGGCACCGCTGCGGCAACCACAACGCCGACACGCCAGCCCATGCTGAGAAAACACACCAGCAGCACCACGCCCAAGGCAGCAAAAAACTTCACCATGAACTCGTTGACGGATGCGCCAATATTCACCGCCTGATCCGTGACCTTGGTCAGGCTCATGCCCAAAGGCATCTGCTCATTGATCGCTGTTGCCTCAGCATCCAGCGACTTCCCCAAATCCAGGCCGTTCCAGCCATCGCGCATGACCACGCCGAGCAACAGTGCCGGCTCGCCGTTGTTGCGTACAAGGAATGTCGCGGGGTCCTCATAACCGCGCTTGACCTCAGCCACATCGGACAACTTGAGGGTTCTGCCCTGCACTGTCAGCGGGGTATCGCGAATCTTCTGCAGGTCATCAAACGCGCCATCCAGCCGGATGAAAACCTGGGGCCCCTTCGCTTCTACCGAACCGGCCGGCGTTATCATGTTTTGCGTATTCAGCGCACTGAAGATGTCTCGTGCAGAAATGCCCAGTGTCGCCAGACGCTCGTAGGACAGCTCGACAAAAACGCGCTCGGCCTGTTCACCGATGATGTTGACCTTCTTCACCCCCGCTACATGCAGCAAACGCTGGCGCAAGCTCTCGGCTTCGCGCACCAATAGACGTTGCGGCTCGCCCTTGGCCTTGAGCGCATAGAGCGCGAAGGTGACATCGGAATACTCATCGTTGACCATCGGGCCGATCACCCCAGACGGCAACCCCTTCTGCTCATCCAGAATTTTCTTGCGCGCCTGGTAAAACTCCTCCTGGACCGCTGAGGGCGGCGTGCTGTCGAGCAGGTACACCGTAGTGAATGCCAAACCGGGCCGGGTAAAGGTCTCGGTCCGATCGTACCAACGCAGCTCCTGCATGCGTTTTTCCAGCTTTTCTACCACCTGGTCTTGCATCTCCTGGGCCGTCGCCCCAGGCCAGGCAGTGACCACCGTCATTTGTTTAATGGTGAATGCGGGATCTTCCGCACGCCCCAGTTTGAAGAAGGCGTACAACCCACCCACAGAAATCAGCAGGATCAAAAACAGCGTGATTGAGCGCTCGCGTACGGCCAGCGCCGAAAGATTGAAGCCGCTCATCGACTTACCTCAACCACTGAATTTTGCGGAGCATCGGCGAGTTCAGTCCTGACCTTCTCTCCCTCGCTCAGCAAGTGAGCACCCAATGCGACAACACGATCACCCACCTGCAGATCACCCGTCACGCGCACGCTGGCCTCATTATTCAGGCCACGAACCTTGATCGGGCGCCATGCCACCTGCTCAGGTTCCCCGCCCACCACCCAGACCCCCGGGCCTTTACCGGCGTCGTAGAGGGCCCCCATGGGCACCTGTAATTCCTTGGCATCAGCAACATCCGTGTCAGCGATAACCACTGAGATCGTCGAACCCAGGGTGGCGTTGGAGAGCGCCCCCTCCAGCACATAACGCGCTTCAAACGTTCGGGTCTGTCGGTCGGCAGAGTCGGACAACTGGCGTAAACGCGCATTACCTGCAGTCTGGTGCTGGCCGTACAGCTCAACCGTCGCCGCCGAGCCCAGCGCAGGACGTAACGTCTCGGGCAACTGGATCACCGCCTCGCGCTGCCCTGAATGGGCAACGCGTACCACCACCTGCCCTGCGCCAACTACCTGCCCCGGCTCCGCCAAGGTATCCACTACCACCCCGTCAGCATCCGCCAGCAACGTCGAATAACCGGTCGCGTTTTTCGCCACATCAGCCTGGGCCTGGGCAGCGTTGAGTTGGGCTTTCGCCGAGTCGGCAGCTGCTTTGAACCCTGCATAAGCTGAAGCAGATACCGCTCCGACGGACACCAGATCACGGTAGCGAAGCTCGTCATCGGAGGCCTGCCGAGCTCGGGCCATGGCGGCCAGTACCGCTTCCTTCTGTGCCCGCGCGGTCAGCGTCAGGTCGTTGGCATCGATTCGCATAAGGGGCTGCCCGCGCTTGACACTCTGTCCAGCATCCACCAAACGCTCCAAGACCTTCCCTGGCACCCGAAAACCGAGGTCGCTCTGAACTCGGGCCGCGACGATACCGGTGAATACCCGTGCCGCAGGCGCGGAGGGTTGAACCACGCCGATGCGCACCAAGGGCGTTTGAAGGCGAGGATCGGCAGGCGTGGCCTCGTTGCAGGCCGCTAGGGCAAACGGCAACAAGACAATGAAAATGGCTGACATGCGGTGGCGCTGGATCATAAAGACCTCTCGGTAGCGGATGCATCATGCTTATTCAAGTGACCATTTCTGTCAATAGTCACTACCGAGACGAATGAACATCGCCCACTTGATCAGAGCAGAGCAAAGAGGCTCGATATCTAGTTTTTTCAGGCGCACACGCTGATACGGATGCGCAGCGCATCCGTCAGCAGAGATTTAAGGCATCAGGCTGCGCAGAACAAGATTGGAGATGAGAGAAGGGGCTTCTTCAACAAAATCGAGGTTGTACTGCAATAGCAGAGGATTCATGAAAGGCCGCAGAGCGAGATGAATCGACTCTACCGTCTCGTCCAGCGGAGTCTTGCGTTCAAACTCGCCGAGCTCTCGCCCCTCACGCACGATTTGCAACACGAAGCTCTTAATCTGAGCGTCATAGACTTGTGAGCTGGGCCATCGCTCCGACGCGGAGAACGCTGCGATGTCGTAGAGTTTACGGTCGTTAAAGAACAGGCTCACACCTGTAGCGATTAAGGTTTTGACCAGGCGCCGAAAACGTTCAGTCGGGGAGATGCCGTCTACATTGATGGCTTGCTCCACTGCCGCAACGATTTCAGTCAGGCAATTTGTACAGATTGCTTCACCAATCGCCTGCTTGGATTCAAAGAATTTGTAGATGTAAGCCTTGGAAAAGCCGATGGCCTTGGCTAGGTCAGAAACCGTTGTTTTGCCATAACCGTATTGACTGAAATGTTCGTTGGCCGCCGCAACAATCTGGTCTCGAATGTCGTGATCGGCTGGGCCACGGGCGCTGGGCGAAGAAACTGATGGCTGATTCATGCGAGCAGCTTACTCATCCCAAAGGTGGTTGACAACTTGTGACCAAATTGTAATATCGTCACAAATCGACCCTTTCGCAGGCATCGCATGCACCCTCCTCCTCGTTTCGCCGTCTTACTGTGTTTGGGTATGGTTGCAGGTTGCTCAGTGGGCCCCGACTACTCAGAACCCCGCGTGGAATTGCCCGAGCATTTCTCGGCGCAAACGTCCAAGGCACGGCAAGTGGACGCTGCAAATGCCGATCTCGCCGCTTGGTGGAATGCATTTAATGACCCGATACTCAGTCAACTGATAAATCGAGCACTTGAACAGAACCTCGATTTAGCCCAGGCAAACGCAAGGATCGAGCAGGCTCGCGCCGGTTTGGGCGCAGCTAACGCAGCCCTCCTGCCGTCGGCTACCGTCAATGGTCAGGCGGCCCGAGCCCGTCAGTCTTTGGAGACGCCGTTGGGCCAAGTGCTGAATTCAGCCCCTTCCTATAATCGCTACGGCAGCGCCTATGAGGCGAACTTGAATGCCGGCTGGGAGCTGGACGTGTTTGGCGGACTGCGCCGAGGTAAAGAAGCGGCCTTCGCCGATTATCAGGCCTCGCAAGCCGGAGCGATTGCCACACGCCTGGCAGTGGTCGCGCAAACAGCCGACCTTTACATCAGCATCCGTGGCCTGCAAGCACGTCTGGAAATTGCCCGGCAGCAAGTAGACACACGACAACAACTGCTCACCACCATCGAACATCTCTACGCAAAAGGCCTGGCGGCTGAACTGCAGTTGAACCAGACCCAGGGCGCGCTGAACCAAGCGCAGGCCACCGTGCCGGTACTGCAAGCAGGCATTGACACGGCAATGAATGCGCTGGATGTCATGTTGGGCAAGGCGCCCGGCACTTACAGTGCGCAGTTGACTAAGCTGGCGCCCATCCCTGAGGTGCCAGGCCTCTCGGACATGGGCGCTCCAGCCGACCTGCTGCGTCGGCGTCCAGACTTGATCGTCGCGGAGCGCCGTCTTGCGGCATCCAGCGCGCGCATCGGCGAAGCCATGTCCGAGTACTACCCCAAACTGTCTGTGGCTGCGCTGCTCGGCAGTGCTACGTCGGTATCCAGCGCAAACCTGTTCAGCAACGGCGCCAGTCAAGCTTCGGCGGCACTGGGTTTACGCTGGCGGCTGTTCGATTTTGGCCGCATCAACGCCCAGATTGATTTGGCAAAGGGCCAGGAAGCCGAAGCCTTGGCCGCTTACCGCCAGTCCGTTCTGCGGGCCTGCGAAGATGTGGAAAGCGCTGTTTCGGCACGGATCAAACGCGAGCAACAATCGACCCAGCTCGCCCAAGGCGAGTCGGCGTATGCGAAAGCCAGAGCGACATCGTTTGCCGCCTATGAAAAAGGCGTGGTCAGCTTGATCGAAGTGCTGGATGCCGATGAACATCTCCTAGCGGCATCTGATGGCAGAGCCCAGGCACAAACTGAATCGGCTCGCGCTGCAGTGGCCACGTTCAAAGCCTTGGGTGGCGGTTGGCAGCGAGATGACTCAGATGCTCGCGTTGTCTCAAAAAGAGCGGAAACTCGAATGTTTTTTCCTGATCCAGGGATATCGGAAGAACTCCAATAAAATACGGGCTGGATTAGGTAACATACACGCCATTCCGCGATAGCTCAGTTGGTAGAGCAAGTGACTGTTAATCACTGGGTCCCTGGTTCGAGTCCAGGTCGTGGAGCCAGACAGCAATATCGAAAAGCCCCTGAATCGAAAGGTTCAGGGGCTTTTTTGTGGCCGCTGGAAAAGCAAAAGGCCGATCTGTCTATTCAACAGATCGGCCTGTTTTAGCAGGTGCCGCCGTCAGACATGCTCACCACTTTTAGCATGAGCCGCTCGATGCTCGCTCGAATCATGCGCCGTTTCCACCACCGGAATCTCGTTCCCGTCGCAGTCACGCAGCTTGCCTTCGCTGAAGTAATCCCCTTCACGCAAGGCCGCCAGATCCTGGTAACGCAGAACCCGCTCGGTACCGGCCGCAAACACCGATTGTTGATCCGAGTTACCGGCGGTGAGGTGGTTGAAGGCCAGGTTGAGCACGATGGCCATGATCGCCGAGGAGCTGATGCCCGAGTGGAAGATGGTCGCGAACCAACTTGGGAAGTGGTCGTANAAGTTCGGTGCAGCGATGGGGATCATGCCGAAACCGATGCTCGTTGCGACGATGATCAGGTTCATGTTGTTGCGGTAATCCACCTTGGACAGCGTGCGNATACCACTGGCTGCCACGGTGCCAAACAGCACGATGCCCGCACCACCCAGTACCGAGGTCGGTACTGCGGCGATGACCCGGCCCATGAACGGCAGCAGACCGAGTATCACCAGGAACAAGCCACCGGTGGCGACCACGAAACGACTCTTGATGCCGGTCACGGCCACCAGCCCGACGTTCTGGGCGAAGGCGCTTTGGGTGAAGGAGCCGAAGATCGGCGCGATCATGCTCGACAGCATGTCGGCGCGCAGGCCGTTGCCCAGGCGTTTGGAATCGACCTTGGTGTCGATGATTTCACCGACGGCGAGAATGTCCGCCGAAGTTTCCACCAGGGTCACCATGACCACGATGCACATCGACAGGATCGCGGCAAAGTGGAACGTCGGCATGCCGAAGTGGAACGGCGTCGGGAAGCCAAACATCGGGCCTTGCGTGACGCCGGAGAAATCCGCCATGCCGAGGAACACCGCAATCACGGTGCCAATCACCATGGCCAGCAGGATCGACAAACGCGAGATCGTCGCGCTGCCGATCTTGCTCAGCAGCAACACCAACGCCAGTGTCAGCGCGGCCAGGCCGACGTTCGCCATGCTGCCGAAATCCGCCGCACGGCTATTGCCGCCCATGGCCCAGCGCGCCGCCACGGGCATTAATGTGAGACCGATGGTGGTGATCACGATGCCGGTCACCAGCGGCGGGAAGAACTTGGTGATCCGTGAGAACACCGGCGTGATCAGTAGCCCGATAAACGACGCGGCCATCACCGCCCCGAGAATCGCCGGCACGCCGCCTGCGCCATCACTGCCGACAATCGCCACCATCGTCGCCACACCGGCAAACGACACGCCCTGCACCAGCGGCAACTGACACCCGAAGAACGGTAAACCGAGGGTCTGCAGTAATGTCGCCAAGCCCCCCGCAAACAATGAAGCAGCAATCAACAAACCGATGTCCGCCGGCGAGAGTCCGGCCGCCTGGCCGANGATCAACGGTACAGCGACGATGCCGCCGTACATGGTGAGCACATGTTGCAGGCCGTAAGCCATATTCGCGCCGACCCCGAGGTTTTCGTCCTCAGGCCGTTGGTGTGAAACATGGGGCGTTTTCATGGTTGGGGGGTTCCCTGGTTTTTTGTTATGCGCACACTGTATGCAAGACTCAGGACAAATGTCTATAGAGTTGTATACAACTCATCAGTCAGATAATGGACACGTGTCAATGTCGGCCTTTAACTGCGCGCCTTTCCCCTCCAAAAATCTTGTAATACATCCTTCATCTGCCTGCTCCCCTGCCCGCTAGTCTTTTGCATTCCAAGCGACCGCCGGCACGGACGCCTCTCGCTTATACATATAAAGTATGCATAATGAAGTCATTCGAGATTCAGTATCACAAGGCAAAAAACGCAGCCAACAAATTAAAGCATCGCGGCATCAGCCTCGCCGAAACTGAACCGGTGTTTTACGACGAGCGAGCACTGACGATTCAGGATAACCATCACGATGAACAACGGTGGATTGTCATGGGCATGGATGCCAAAGCTCGCTTGCTGGTCGTTGCGTACACCTATCGCGATCCGAATTTCGTACGAATCATTTCCGCGCGCCTCGCCAGCAAAAATGAGCGCCGTCGTTACTTGGAGAATTGAACGATGAAAGATGAATACGATTTCAGCAATGCCAAGCGTGGAGCTGTTGCCTCCAGCAAAGGCAAAACCCGAATTACCATCATGCTCGACGATGTCGTCATCGAAGCTGCACGCGCCATGGCGGAGAGCGAGGGGTATGGCTACCAAACAGTGATCAACAACACGCTGCGCCAGGCACTGCTCAACACCAAGGAAAAAACCACCGCGCACGATCAGTACGCGACGGTGGCGAATGGTGGGCATTTCAAAGAAGGAATTACTGCATCTGAACTGAAGAGCCTGGAGAAAAAACTCTCAGAGGTCTTGAGCGAGATTCATCGTGTGATTGAGCCTTGAGGGTGTGCCGTTTCAAGAACCAAGGGGGGAGCGGAGCCTGATCCCCACGCAAAGAAAAAGGGCAGATGTTTTGAATCTGCCCTCTCGGGACGATGGCTATGTCACCTGAATCAACCGCCCGAGCACCTGCCGCAACTGCGCATGCTCCGGCACGCGAATCCCGAACTCCCCCTCCAGTAACCCGATCAACTCCTCCACATCAGCAACCTGCCGCCGTTCGCTCTCGGCGCCCACCCGATGAATCGCAAAACTGCCGTTGTTCAACGTGCGCCTCCAGCCATCCCCGGTGCGCGCGACCAACAATTGCTTGGTAAACGACGATTCCGGATGGGTCGAGACGTACCAGTTGCCGAGGGTGTAGTCGATGTCTTCCTGGCGTTGCAGGTCGAAGATGTACATCGGCCGCCACTCGCCGCTGACGTTGGCACGCAAGGTGTAGCCGTCTGCATGGCGCTCGATGCGATACGGCTCGTGAGGAGTGCGCTGTGCAACATCGGTGTCGAGCATCAGCGGAGCGGTCGGCACCATGCCGCCGAAGCCGACGTCGGTGATGTAGCGCACGCGGTCCAGCGTGACCAGGCTCAAGCGGTGCGTGCGGGCAGTCCAGGCGCCTTCGGGCTGGCCCATGACCACTCGACCGGTAATGCCGCATGCGTCAAAACCCAATTCCTGAAGCAAGGCTAGAAACGCGTAGTTGAGCTCGTAGCAGTAACCGCCGCGCCCTTCTTGCAGGATTTTCTGCTCGATGGATGGAAGGTCGATGCGTACCGGCTCGCCGGACAGCGTGGTGAGGTTTTCAAACGGGAAGGCCCCGGTATGGCGCAACTGGAGTTGGCGCAAGGTGTCCAGGGTCGGCGCCGGGGGCGCGTCGAAACCCAGGCGTTGCAGGTATAACGCACGGTTCGTCAGGCGTGGCTCGCTCATTGCTCGGTCCTTCTGCAGGGGGCCGCGGATCTCTCCGCCGATGGGCGCCATGTATAAGGGATAAAGCGGTTCGACTGACAATTGATTTAGCCAATCGCCCACCCTCTGAACATCAACGCCGTTTGCGCGAACTCAAGCGAATCCACGTCGGCGCATGGTCGCTGGCGTGCGGTTCGTTGCGCACCCAGGCGTCGACCCCGGCCTCGTGCAGATAGGGGCTCAGCGCCGGATTGAGTAGCAGGTGATCGATGCGCAACCCCGAGTTTTTCTGCCAGTGCTGCCGGAAATAATCCCAGAAGGTGTAGAGCCGATCCTCGGGGTACAGATGACGCAGGGAATCGGTCCAGCCCTGATCCAGCAAGCGCTGGTAACACTCGCGACTCTCCGGTTGCAGCAAGGCGTCCTTGAGCCACGAGCGCGGGTTGTAGATGTCCAGGTCGGTGGGCACCACGTTGTAGTCGCCGGCCAGCACCACCGGATGTTCGCTGCTCTGCAGGTCCTTGGCATAGGCGATCAGCCGTTCGAACCACGCCAGTTTGTAGTCGAATTTCGGCCCGGGTTGCGGATTGCCGTTGGGCAAATACAGGCAGCCCACCAGAATCCCGTGCACCGCAGCTTCCAGGTAGCGACTGTGCGTGTCGGCGTCATCTCCCGGCAGGCCGCGCCGGCTCTCCAAAGGTTGCGCATCACGGGCCAGAATCGCCACCCCGTTCCACGACGACTGGCCTTGCCAGATGGCGCCATAGCCAATGGCCTCAAGCTCGGCGGCCGGGAATGCGCTGTCGACCGACTTGAGCTCCTGCAAACAGGCAATGTCCGGTTTTTCCCGCTCAAGCCAGGCCAGCAGATTCGGCAGCCGGGCACGCATGCCGTTGACGTTGAAAGTGGCGATTTTCAGGTTTTTCATAGGCCGGGGCTCGCAACGGATACAGGCGACTAAAGGTCCCCCGTTACAACGGATGCTCATCACGCGATGCCTTGAGCAATGGCAGCAGCGCCTGGTTTTCCATCGGCCGGCTGAGGTAGAAACCCTGCACCTCATGGCACTCGTCCGAGATCAGGAAGTCCAGTTGTTCCAGAGTCTCGACGCCCTCTGCGGTCACCGTCAGCCCCATGGCCTTGCCCAGGTTGATGATCGCCTGCACCACCGCACGGTCGTTACCGGTGCCGCTCATGGACGAGATAAAGCGCTTGTCGATCTTGATCCCGTCGAACGGATACGTGCGCAGGTAACCCAGCGACGAATAACCGGTGCCAAAGTCGTCCATGTTCAAACGCACACCCAATTCCTTCAGTGCGTTCATGGTCGCGAGCGCACCGTCGACATCGTTGAGCATCACGTTTTCGGTGATCTCCAGCTCCAGTCGACTGGCAGGCAAACGACTCTGGATCAACGCCTCCCTGACATCCTCCACCACGTCACTGCGCACGAATTGCACAGGCGACAGGTTGACAGACACCATCAACTCACCCGGCCAGGTCAGTGCCGTCTCGCACGCCTCACGTAAAACCCAGCGCCCCAAGGGCACGATCAGATCAGTCTGCTCGGCCAACGGAATAAACGAGTCGGGGCTGAGTAATCCCTGCACCGGATGCTGCCAGCGCAGCAACGCTTCGACCGAGACGATCTGCTTGCCATCGACGTGATAACGCGGCTGATAGTGCATCACGAACTCGTTGTTCTTGATCGCCTGGCGCAGGTCGTTTTCGAGTTTGCGGCGATGCTGGATCTGATCGTTCATGTGCGGCGCAAAATAGCACCAGGTTTTCTTGCCGTCGGATTTGGCCTGATACAGCGCGATGTCGGCACATCGAATCAACTCCTCCGGCATGTGCCCCTGACGTCGGCTCAAGGCGATGCCGATGCTCGCACCGATGTGCAGCGTGTGATGGTCATAGTGGATCGGCTGGTGCAGGCTTTCGAGGATACGTTCGCAGATCCGGTCGATTTCCGTGTGGATGTCCATGCCATTGAGCACCAGCACAAACTCGTCGCCGCCCAGTCGTGCGACCAGGTCAATGTCGCGCGTGCATTCACGCAAGCGGGTGGCCACCTCCAGCAACACCGCATCGCCGGCCGGGTGACCAAGAGAGTCATTGATCGGCTTGAAGTTGTCCAAGTCGATCATCAACAACGTCAGCGGCGCCGAATGCTCCTTCAGCACCAAAGCGTCTTCGAGGTAACGCGCGAGTTTGTTGCGATTGGGCAGGCCGGTCAGCGCGTCGTGCAACGACAGATGCTGGATTTGCGCATGGGCGGCGACTTCATCGGTGATGTCGCTGGCCGTGCCGCGGTAACCCAGCACTGCGCCTTTGCTGTGGATCGGTCGCGCCGACACCCGACTGACACGTTGCTGCCCCGACTGATCGCGATAGGAACAGCGCAGATGACTGACGCTGTGCTCTTCGTTGAGTTTGTTCAGCCACAGTGACAACGGCGTGGTATCGCAATACAGCAGCTGCTCGATGTCCTGCCCCAGCCATTGCTGATCGGAAAAACCGGTGACGGCGCCGAAACGCCCCGACAGGTACGTGATCCGATGCTGGTCATCGATTTCCCAGATCCAGTCGGAAGCGGCCTCGGCCACTGCCCGAAAACGCTCTTCACTGGCCTCCAGCGCCTGGTTAGACAAATCGAGGTTGATGTAACTGGCATCCACGTGCCCCGACGTGCGCAATACATAACGAAAGAAGTAAGCCGTCAATAACGCGAGAATCAACAGCGCGCCGCCAAGGGGTGGTAGCAGTGACCAAAGCAGCTGATGGCCTGGTTGTTCGAGCCGCGAGACCAGGCTGTAGCCGGTACCCGTGAGTGCCACCGCGGGCTGACCGGGAGCAAGGGTGTTGTCAGGTGCGAGGCTCAAGTCATGCAAACCATAGTCGGCACTCAAGGCGCTGAGCTTTTCCGGACTCAATTGATCGACGAACACCAGCACCGACGTGCTTTGGGGATCGACCGCCGGCCTTTCGTCATTGGGCACGATCGCCGCCGCCGTCAACAGCGCGGGCTGGCCCTCGAAGAGCGTGAACCGGCTGATGGGGACAAGCAGGCTTTCCTGGCCCTGCACTTCCTTGATCAGTGCCGCCATCGCTATCGACAGCCGGACCGCTGCGTCGTCCCGGACCTGAAGGCCGCGCACCACGGCGTATTTGGTTCGCTGATGGTCGACCACAAAAACGCCGTCGTAATGATCCATGGTGAACAGGGTTTTACCCATGTTCTGCTCAACGTAAGCCCACTGTGCATCGACTTCGCCATTCAAATGATCGTAGGCGGTGGTCCAGGTTGCATAACTGGCGACGTAGTTTTTTGAGGCTGAGATGCGGTTTTCCAGCGCACGCTGGGTGTAGAACGTGGTCTTGGCCAGATCCCGGGCATCGAGCCGGCCGGCAATGTTGAACAAGGCAACCAAGGCAATCAGCACCCCCAATACAAACACCAGCCCGACGGACCAGACCAGGTTCCGTGTGATCGGCGTATGGCGCGCGGGTGCGGCGGCGGTCGGCGCGGTGAATTCCATGCATGGGATCCTGTCAATCGATTGCCTGCGTCCATTGACCATAGCAGCCAGGGTCCAACATCGCGTCACGACTATTGCCAATCGACAGCCGCTACCCTGTAATGGCGCGCATCACCCGCGAACCTTTTAATGCCGAGAACCTCTCGCCACGAACGGATCATGCCGGATGGCCGCAAGCGTAATTCGGTGCGGTTCAGCATCATTGATGAGGAGTGGCCGGTGGTGCGGGAGCATCTTGAGAAGAAACTGGCTGAATACAGCCCTCGTTAACACTTTGAGTCACTGTGGGAGTGCGCCTGCTCCGAACCCGAGAAGCAACGCACCATCGACCATTCGTCATCCCGCCAACACCTTCCGCCCGGCCCGTCACACCATCAGCGGTAACGACTCATCATTGGAGACGTGGACTGATGAACATCAACATCACCACCCTGTTGTTGACCGGTTTGCTGAGCGCCGCTTCGGCGGCCACCTTTGCGGCCTCCGGCGATGGTGCTGATGCGACCGGTACGAAATCCGGCGCTACCAGCGGTTCGACCATGCCGCCCGATAACACCCCCGGTTCGCCCTCCTCCGGAAACAGTACGGATTCGGGTGGTGGCTCCGGTACCGGCACCAGCGGTGGGGCCAGCGGTTCAGGTTCCGGCGCGGGCGGCGGCACCGGTGCTGCCGGCGGTGGTACCGGTGGGGCTGGAGGTGGAACAGGCAGCTGAACGCATAAAAGCAGGCCGTGATGAACATCGCGGCCTGCTTTCATACGACACCTTCATAGCCGCTTGACGGGGGGTGGCTCCCACTTACCGTTAAGCGCCTCGGGCTTGGGTCCGTACAAGCGCATCGTCAAGTTGAACGGACCTTTTGGCGCGGGCAGCCAATTGGCTTCAAGTTCCTTGCCGGGACTTTCGTTCTGGAAGTAAATATCCAACGATTGATCCGCATTGGTCTTGAACGGCATCCAACTGCTGACCGCAAAACGGTTGAGTTCGTTGCCGACCTGGAACCCTTCAGAGTCGTACAGGGTGATCGACCAGAAAGCACTTACGGGCGGCACCTCTCCCTTGTCGAAATGCAGCACGTACTTGTTAGAACCGTCGAGCGGCCTGCCTTTGTCATCGCCGATGTTTAACGGATAAATCGCATCCTCTGGCAGGTTGGCGCCGAGCCCGACTTGCGCAACGATGGCGCGTTTAAGGTAGTAGTTACCATAGACGCCCATGGTGTCGGTATTCATCGACCAACCGTTGACCACGCGCGCGAGGGTTGCAACCTTCCACTTCATCAGCGCCTGAGCTTCCTGGGGCACGGTTTGAAGTGCCGCCTGGACATCGGGATCGATTGCATCGAAATTAAACGGCTTGCCGGCCTCGATACCAATGCGCTGCATTTGCGCCAGTATCGGCTGATCGGTGATGTGGGGCGGATGCACTTTGAGCAGCGCGGCGGCGTAGACGAAGTAATCGGCCGCTGACATCGTATCGATCTGAATTTTTGGCGGCGTCTTACCCGCCGTGACCACACGAGCATGGATGGCGACCGGCTCGGCTCTTTTGCCGATCTGCGACAACGGCGTCACGGTGTAGCCAGCCTGAATCCTGTTCACCGTCGCATAGTCCACTGCCCCACTGACCTCGGTGCGGCCGATGACCCAGATGAAGGACGTAGGCGCCGGCAATTGACTCAAGCCCGCCGGCACCGTTCCGGTCCATCCCGGTGGTGTCACCAGAAACTCATTGGACTGTGTGCCCGTCTCATGTCCACCCGGCGAGGCGAACACCTCGCTCCACATATCGAGCATTGGCAACACGTAAAAACGCCCGGCGGTGTCCGGTGCGGTAATCACCAGCGGCTCCTTGGTCAAATCGAGCCAGGCGATGGAGTACAACGTGTCGACGTTCGACTGCACCACGGCTTTGAAGTCTTCGGATGGGTACTGCGGCAACGTCACAAAGACGTTGGCTTCTTGCGGCGTGACGTTCGTTTGAGCCTGGCTGGACAGCGGCAATACAACGGAAACTGCAAGAATTAGAGCAACGGGTAAAAATACAGGTAGGCAAACGTCACAAAGACGTTGGCTTCTTGCGGCGTGACGTTCGTTTGAGCCTGGCTGGACAGCGGCAATACAACGGAAACTGCAAGAATTAGAGCAACGGCTTTCAATGCTTGAGTGATCAACATTTTGGCGATTGTCCGTGCTGTGGGAAACCCTGTCGGGTTCGACAGAGCTACCGCAACTCTAGACGATGAAAACAGACGGAACTGATAGAAAGACAGACGGACGAGTGACTGTTACAGGCCTGAAACAACTGCACGAAATGCCTCAACGGTCGGAGCGCATCAGCGCTTCCACCCCGCCTTCCATCGACAACACCGCCGCACGGTTTCGACCCGAATGCTTGGCCTGATACAACGCCGCATCCGCTCGCTCGATGAACACTTCGATGCTGTCGCGCCCGGTCGGCACAAACGCGTAACAGCCAAGGCTGACTGTCACGAAACCGGTGGGTGAACCGCTGTGGGTGATGTTCTTGTCCATGACGCTGCGGCGGATCTGTTCGGCAATTACCAACGCACCGTGAAGGTCGGTGTCAGGCAGCAGCACCGCAAACTCCTCACCGCCATAACGCACCGCCAGATCGGCTTTGCGGTGACAGCAACTCTTGATTGCCCGTGCCACTTCCGCCAGGCAGTGGTCCCCTGCTACGTGGCCATAAGCATCGTTGTAGCGTTTGAAGTAATCGATATCGAGCATGATCAGGCTTAGCGAACTCGACTGCCGGGCACCTCGCCCAAACTCGATGTCCAGCGCCTGTTCGAAGAGTCGGCGATTGGCCAGACCCGTCAGGCTGTCGTGAGTCGCGATCAGCTTCAGTGCTTCCTTGGCCTTGCGCAAATCGGCCTCGACCTGCACGCCAACGCGCACCTGGCGAACGAACACCCAACCGAACAGGCCCACACCCAGCACCACCAGGGCAACGATGACGCAGGACTGAAACGCGGTGCCGTACCAATCCTTGAGAATCGAATCCCTGGAGGATGCCGCCGAGACCACCAGCGGATAGGCCTCGAGTTGACGGTAGCCATACAAACGGACAACACCATCGACTACCGAACTGATCATCGCGTTGCCGGCGGGCGCGTTGGGCAAGAGTTTCTGAAAGATTTCGCCTTTGGCCAGGGACGTACCGATCTGCGCTTCCACAAACGGCCTTCGCGCCAGCAGCGTGCCGTCGGTCAGCGCCAAAAACATCGAGCCATTGTCATCGATGCTGAAGCTTTTGAAGAACTGATCGAAATAGGCCATTTTGATTCCGGCCAACACCACGCCCTGGAAGTTGCCGTTCTTGTCGTTCACCCGTTTGGACACCGGAATGATCCACTCGCCATTTTCCCGACTGCGAAGTGCCGGCCCGATGTGGGCGAGGGTCGATGCGTTCTGCTGGTGGAACGTGAAGTACTCTCGATCCGACACGCCCGGACCGCGGGTCAAATCATCGAACGACGTCACGACCCACTGCCCTTGCTTGTCGAACAGAAATATCCCGTGCAATTGGTCGAGCGCCTGCACCCGCCGGGCGAAGACTTTCTGCAAGCGTGGCTTTTGTGCCGCGCCGTAGCCATCGACCTGAATCCAGTCCACCAGACTGGTCAACACCAGGTCGGCTTTCATAAAGGTGTCTTCGGCCTGCTGTGCCATGGCGCGAGCCAGGTTCGAAGACGCGACTTGCGCCACATCCAGCGCGTGGCGCCGCGATTGCTCCAGTTGCAGATAAAGCAGACCACAGAGACAGAGGCACACCGTCGCGATAAACAGCACCGCTGCCTTGAGCAGAGATAACCGTTTCAAAGCGCCGTCCGAAGTTTGCTGCGGGTCTTGAGTGAGGATAGGCAAAAGCTCGTCCTGTAAGGGCAAGGCATGGGCAAAGGCCCAAAGCCCTTAATTTTTGTGAGCTTAGTCTACGCGGGGGTGAGGGGCAATTGTCCTTTGGCTAGCCGCCGCATCGCACTGTGCAAATGCGCGCGAGCACTTTCGGCATCGCCCAGGCGCATTTGCTCGTAGGCCCGCTGGGCAATGTCGTGGGGCACCGGTTTGAGTTCGCGCTGGGTCGCCATGGCCATCAGTTGCACTTGCGCGGCACGCTCCAGATAGTACAAATCATCCCAGGCTTCGGCGATGGTCGGCCCGGCGACAATCACCCCGTGGTTCTTGAGGAACAGGATGTCGGCGTTGCCCATGACACTGGCGATCCGGTCGCCTTCGGAATCATCGAGGGCCAGGCCGTTGTAGTTTTCGTCCACCGCCGTGCGGCCGTAAAATTTCAGCGCCGTCTGGCCCAACCACAGCAGCGGGGGACCTTGCAGCAAGCACAACGCCGTGGCGTGAGGCATATGAGTGTGGAACGCCACTTTCACCCTCGGCAGCTGTTTGTGCAGTCGGGCATGGATGTAAAACGCAGTCGCCTCGGGCTGCCCTTCGCCGTCCACGACATTGCCGTGGAAGTCGCACACCAGCAGATTCTGCGCCGTCACCTCGGCGAATGCGTACCCGTAGGGATTCACAAAAAACAGATCATCCCGGCCCGGCACCATCGCCGAAAAATGGTTACAGATGCCCTCCTCCAGGCCATGCAGCGCGGCCAGTTGAAAACACGCGGCCAACTCGGTGCGGGCGGTGATGACGGCTAGTGAATCCAGGTTGAGATCGGCATAACGCGCGGAACGCGAACCGCCTGCAAGGGTGTGGGCCATGGCGAGGTCTCCGTGTTTTTACCAGCCGAGGGATGTGAACAAAGGTACAACCTGATCCAGCGTGCTCAATATCGCATCGGGTCGGTAGTCCGGCAGCAATTGCCGACCCGTGCCACGGTCAATCCACACGCAGCGAAAGTGCATGTCTCGGGCAGCGGCGTGATCCAGTGTCGGGCTGGCGCAGATGTGGACCACTTGATCCCGGCTGACACCAAGCTGCTCGTGAGCGTAGTCAAACAGTCGCGGATTCGGCTTGTAGGCCCCGGCCTGTTGCGCAGTGATGACCCGATCGATATGTCCGCCGAGCTGCGCAACGTTGCCGGCGATGATGTCGTCGTCGGTGTTAGAGACGATGCACAGTTTGAAACCCATCGCCTTGAGTTTCGCGAGGGTCTCGATCACTTCAGGGAACGGCGGCATCCGCGGAATCGCCCCGGCCAACCGCTGACTGTCTTCGGGCAGGCTCGCCAAGCCCAGCTCCTCCAGAGCGAGCTGCAACCCGAGCGTGCTCAGTTGGCGAAACGAGCGATGCGGCGGGATCTGCTCCAGCCGGTGTTCATGCCGGTCGTAGACCTCGATGAGGCGATCGGCTTCAACGCTGTGGTCGCCCTTGTCGTGCAGGATCTCAGCGACCACGGCCTTGAGGCCTTCATCCCACTGGATCAACGTGCCGTAACAATCGAAGGTCAGCCATTCGGGGCGCGGGGTATTTTTGAGTGTCATGTTTGTATCCTCTGAACGGTGATCTTCAGATTACGAGCCGTCAGTGATAGTGTGAAATTAAATTAATATCGACTAGTCAGTCGAAAATCAAATATCAAGGAGGTCACCATGCTTGATCTTGAATTGCTCAAGACCTTCGTCTGCGTGGTCGATGAAGGCAGCTTCACCCGCGCCGCCGAACGTGTGCATCGAACCCAATCCACCGTGAGCCAACAGGTTCGCAAACTGGAAGAATTGGTCGGTCATCCCCTGCTCCTGCGCGACCGTACCGGGCAGAACGTCAACGTCACCGAGCATGGCGAACTGCTGATTCACTACGCCCGACGCTTGCTGGCCCTGTCTTCTGAAGCGGTTGAAGCCTTGGCCTGCGACCTGGATCTGGAGATCCTGCGCATCGGCGTGCCGGAGGACTTTGATGCGCGGCGTATGGCGCTGATCCTCGCCGGCTTCAATCGCGCCAGACCGCAAGCCCGGCTGGATACGGTCAGCGGCATGAGCACGGATCTGAAGCAAAAACTCGCATCGGGTGAGATCGACATCGCCCTGGTCAAACGCGAACCGGACAGCGGACCATGCTGGGCGGCGTGGCCGGAAGTGCTGGTGTGGGTCAAAGGCGCGGGGGTCGACTCGGCCAACGGCGTGTTGCCATTGGCGTTGTTTCCACAAGGGTGCATTTATCGCCAGCGAGCGATCCGCTTGCTGGACGTGGCACAGCGCCCCTGGCGTGTTGCGTTTGGCAGCCATAGCTTGACCGGAATCCAGGCGGCGGTGGCTTCGGGGTTGGGGATTTCCGTACTGCCGGCTTCGGCGGTGTTGCCGGAGCACAGCGTGTGCACCGATCTGCCGGAGTTGCCGCCGACGGAGTTGGCGTTGATCAGCCGCGAGGGCGCGTTGACGGGGTTGCAGCGGGATCTGGTGGAGTTTTTGCGGGAGGAGTTGGCGGTCTTGGGCAACTGAGTGTGAGTAGAAATGATTTGTCACGCTTGTGTCGCTGACATGACGCAGGGCAAAGCCCGGATGGCAGTGAAGGAGCTACGATTACTCTTACATCACGACAGGGAATAGAAATGAGTAAGGCAGACGAACTCGCGGCGAAGCTGAAACAGACCCGGTCTACCAGCGCAGATCAGATGATCGACAGTTGGCCCGGCCAAGTCTACGGGTTATATGAGCAGATCGAGGCGTGGCTGAAGCCGCTGACTGAGGTAGGCCTGATTCTGCGACGCAATCCGACACATGTCTTCGAGTGCGATTCAGAAGGTGCGACTTTCGATTACGCGATCGACCAGCTTCTGATCGAAGGCAATGAGCACTGCATCATCTTCGACCCTGTTGCGCGCTTCACTGAAGATGGCGCTGGGCGTGTCGAGATTCACTCGACAGACAAAGAACTCGCGCTGTTGCGCACAGTGGACGAGCATGGCGAGACGCATTGGTGGTTGCAGGTGATTGAGCAGGCCGGACAGCAACTGGATGCGGTTGCGTTGACGGAGAGCAGTCTACTTTCGGTGGTGCAGGAAGGTATGCAGCTTTAACACCCAGACGAACAACGAAGACAGATCACCAAAACCAAGGGGACGGACTTACTATCAAGTCCAATCCCCTACTGCCGCGCCGGTCCCGTCGCCACCACCGATCCCACCGCCGAATGCAAATCCAGTACTGGCAGCGGCGACGGCCGATTCAGCGCGCGCAACACCGGCGCATCGTAGCCGTACACATCAGGCTTGAACGCCACTCGCCCGTCGCTGCCCAAATCCACGGTCCAGTACGCCAGCAACACCGGCACTTTCACCGGAAGCCGAATGTTCTCGGTCTTGCCGCTGGCCAACTGCTTTTGAATACCTTCGCTGTTCCACCGGACCGGGTCGTTGAACAACAACTCCACAAGCTGCAGCGGATTCTCTACCCGAATGCAGCCCGAGCTGGTTGCGCGGACGGTTTTGGCAAACAACTCGCGGTGCGGCGTGTCGTGGAGGTAAATCGCATAGTCGTTGGGAAAGCGGATCACCACCTGGCCCAACGAACTGTCAGGCCCGGCATCCTGACGCAGCGTGAGGCCGCGCGGGTTGCTCCAGTCGACGGTCGACGGGTCGAGCACATTGCCTTCGCGATCCAGCACTCTAATGCGGTTGGCCGCGAGGTAGCCGGGATTGCTCTGCACCTTCGGCAGCATATCTTCCTTGAGGATCGTTGGCGGTACGGTCCAGGTCGGGTTAAACGTGATGTAAGTAATCTGCGCCTGGAAGATTGGGGTATTGCGCGCCGCTTTACCGACCTGCACCCGGGATCGCCAGATCGGCAGGCCATCGCGGTACATCGCCACTTTGTAGCCGGCGATATCGACGATAACGAACGTGCCCTGGAGTTTGTAGAGCAGCCAACGTGCGCGCTCCATGTTCACGCGGACCTGGTCGATGCGCGCATCAACCGGCACGTTCAGCGCTGCCAGTGTTGTCGCCCCTGCCATGCCGTCCGCACTCAGGTATTGCTCGTTCTGATACTTTTTCACCGCTGCGGTGACGGCCCCGTCGTACTGGGTGCCGTGGATCAATCGCGGATCGAGAAAACCGGCCGCGACCATCCTCGCGCGCAATTGCGCGACCGCCGGTTCATCCATGCCCGGTTTGAGCGAATGATCGACCACCACTTTCGGCCAGCCGCCCCGGTCCCGAATGCCGCGCAATTGCGCCAAGGCCTGACGCAAACCGACGTACACCGCTTCTTGCGGCGGTGCCTGGGCAAAAGCCTTGGCCACGTCGTGATTGTCGAGTGCGGCGAAGAAAGCATTGACGTCGTCACGTGGATCGACGCCATTCGAATCAAAATTCCAGTGAATGTCGAGCCGCGAAGGGTCGACCTTGCCCCGCCGCAACTGCAGCAGCGCGGTGATAAACGTATGCGTGGTCGCCATATCGAACGCCGCCCGCTGCTCGGGCGTCACCGGTGTCGTCTGCATCGTGGTTTGCGACCGGACCAATTCATCGATATGAAAGTCCGCCGGGGTCAAGCCGTCGGCCTCAGTCGCGTTCAGGCTGGCGATCAATTGCGCGACATCGCTGTCATTGGTCCACGCCGCGCGGTAGGCACGATGCGTATAAAAATCCATGACCAGACGGCTGACATCCACCCGCCGATTGCGTGGTGCGGTCAGCAGCGGCGGAAATGCAGTTTTCAGCGGTTCAAGCGAGGCCTGAATCGCTTGACCGACGTTATCGTCCGCTGCGGCCTCGATTGTGGAGGTAGGTGCATTTAGCGGCTCAATCGACGACGTTTCCGCAAGTGCTGTGCCGCTTATCAGAAAGCCCATAAAAAATACGCGGCTTATGACGAATAACCTTGTTAAAAGCACCATGAATAATCCTTAATCCCCCGCATTCAACAGCTAGCTTCCCACGCACTGCTAGACTCGAACTTAACATGATGAGACATCTATATGGCGCCACTACGTTTTGGCTATCTACTTTCGGCCCTGCTACTGACTGCAATGTCCGTACCGTCAGCCTACGCCGATTCGCTCGCGGCCGCCCTCATCAAAGCGGCCCCGAAAGCTAACGCCAACGTCATCAACCTCGCCGTTCGCGCCTCGCAATGCAGCATCGCTCAAGGCAAAGCTCCTGTCCAAAGACTTGCGGTTATTGATTATTCCCTGCCTTCGACCGAGCAACGTTTATGGGTGTTCGATTTAAAGAAGCGCAAGTTGCTGTTTCATGAACTGGTCGCCCATGGACGCAATAGCGGCGAAAACATGGCCGTCAACTTCTCCAACCAGAATGAAAGCTTCGCCACCAGCCTCGGGTTGTATCGCACCCAGCAGAGCTATGTCGGACAGAACGGTTACTCGCTACGCATGGAAGGCCTTGAGCCGGGTTTCAATGACAACGCGTTTGACCGGGCCATCGTGATTCATGGCGCGCCTTATGTGAGTCCGGTCCTGGCCCGTGCGAATGGGCGGATTGGCAGGAGCCTCGGTTGCCCGGCGGTCAGACCGGCGGTTGCTCGTCGGCTGATTGATTCGATGAAGGGTGGGCAGCTGTTGTTTTCTTACTATCCGGATCAGCGTTGGTTGAAGTCTTCCTCGTATATCAATTGTGGCAGCGGCACGGTGGCGTCAACCTCCAACACCACTGTCCGCAAGTGAACAACGTGTGAGGCTTGCAGAACGGTAATCGCCGCCTCTGCTTCTGAAAGGCACTAAACACGACAAAGGGCGCCCGCCAAGGAGCGCCCTTTTTAAGGCACCGCTCGTTAGCCTCATCGTCAAGCTAGCTCCAAGCTGACGGACAGGGAACACAACGGCATGCATTCCAACACTACAAGACGCACCTTCGTGAAAGGGCTGGCCGCAGGCGGACTGCTCGGTGGCCTCGGCTTATGGCGCACGCCGGTCTGGGCAATCACCAGCCCTGGCGAACCTCAGGTGTTGACGGGCACCGACTTCGATCTGTCGATCGGCGAAACCCCGGTCAACATCACCGGCAACCCGCGCACCGCCATGGCCATCAACGGCGGCATTCCCGGCCCGCTGCTGCGCTGGCGCGAAGGCGACACGGTGACGTTGCGGGTGAGGAACAAGCTCAAAGTCGACACGTCCATTCACTGGCACGGCATCTTGCTGCCGGCCAACATGGACGGCGTACCGGGCCTGAGCTTCCATGGGATCGAGCCTAACGGCACGTATGTCTATCAATTCAAGGTCAAGCAGAACGGAACGTACTGGTATCACAGTCACTCCGGCTTCCAGGAACAAGTAGGTGTGTACGGCCCACTGGTAATCGACGCGAAAGAGCCCGAGCCGTTTGAGTATGACCGTGAATACGTGGTGATGCTTACCGACTGGACGGATGAAGATCCGGCTTCGATGATGAAAACACTGAAGAAGCAGTCTGACTACTACAACACCCACAAGCGCACAGTCAGTGATTTCATCCATGACGTAGCTGACAAAGGTTGGTCAGCTACCGTCGCTGACCGCAAGATGTGGGCCGAAATGAAGATGAATCCCACTGACATTGCAGACGTCAGTGGCGCGACATACACCTACTTGATGAACGGCCACGCGCCGAACTCCAACTGGACGGGCACCTTCAAACCTGGCGAAAAGCTTAGGTTGAGGTTCATCAATGGTTCAGCCATGAGCTACTTTGATGTCCGTATTCCGGGTTTGAAGATGACTGTTGTGGCTGCCGATGGCCAGTATGTTAAGCCCGTAAGCGTGGACGAGTTCAGGATCGCAGTGGCAGAGACGTTTGACGTGATTGTCGAGCCGACCGAAGCGGCTTACACGCTGTTCGCGCAATCGATGGATCGCACGGGTTTTGCACGGGGTACGCTGGCAACGAAGCCAGGTTTGTCGGCGCCGATCCCGGCCCTGGACCCTCGACCGTTAGTGACCATGGATGACATGGGCATGGGCGGCATGGACCACAGCAGCATGGGCGATATGGCAGGCATGGATCACAGCAGCATGGCCGGCATGCAGTCTCATCCAGAGACGGAAAAGGACAACCCGCTGGTGGACATGCAAGCCATGTCCACCTCGCCCAAGCTTGATGATCCTGGCATGGGCCTTCGCGAGAATGGTCGAAAAGTGCTGACGTATTCTGACCTAAAGAGCACGTTTGAGGATCCAGATGGCCGTGAGCCAAGTCGAACTATTGAACTGCACTTGACCGGGCATATGGAGAAATTTTCCTGGTCTTTCGACGGGGTGAAGTTTTCGGACGCCGAGCCTTTAAAACTGAAATACGGCGAGCGAGTCCGGATCGTTCTCGTCAACGACACCATGATGACTCATCCCATCCACTTGCATGGCATGTGGAGCGACCTTGAAGATGAAAACGGGCAATTCCTTGTACGCAAACACACCATTGATATGCCGCCAGGGTCGAAGCGCAGCTACCGAGTGACAGCCGATGCGCTGGGGCGCTGGGCCTACCACTGCCATCTCCTGTACCACATGGAAATGGGGATGTTCCGCGAAGTGCGTGTAGAGGAATAAGGAGTCGACTATGAGCAATTATTTTTGCGGGACTCGCATGCACTCAGCTGTATTTACCGTCGCTCTAGCCGCTGGTTTTGTCTTGCCGGCAGCCGCTGAAACAAGCCAGGGTACCGAAGACGGGCAGGGATCACAGCCAGATGCAAAGCATGGATGACGGCCAGATGCAGCCCGCCGCGCCGACTGAAAGCCGCACGCCGATCCCGACGCTGACCGACGCCGACCGCGCCGCCGTGTATGCCAGCCCGACCGGCCACGGCGTGCATGACACCGCACTCAACTATTATTTCCTTGCCGACAAACTCGAATGGCAGGACGCGGACAACGGCAGCGTCCTGGCCTGGGATCTGTCAGGCTGGATCGGCGGCGACATCGACCGCCTGTGGTTGCGTTCCGAAGGCGAGCGCACCAATGGGAAGACTGAAAAAGCTGAAGTGCAAGCATTGTGGGGGCACTCCATCAGCCCCTGGTGGGATCTAGTCGGCGGTGTTCGTCAAGACTTCAAACCAGAAGATCCTCAAACGTGGGCGGCTTTCGGTGTCCAGGGCTTGGCGCTCTACAATTTCGAGGCCCAGGCCACAGCTTATCTAGGTGAAGGTGGCCAGACCGCAGCGCGACTGGAAGGGAACTACGACATTCTTCTAACCAATAAGCTGATTTTGCAACCAACGGCAGAATTCAATTTCTATGGCAAAAACGATCCCAAACGTGGAGTCGGTTCAGGGTTGTCTGAGAGTGAAGTTGGTTTGCGGCTGCGATACGAAATCCGTCCAGAGTTCGCACCTTACGTAGGTGTGACTTGGAATCGGTCTTATGGAAAAACCGCTGACTATGCCAGCGACGAAGGCGAAGACCGCAGCGAAGCACGTCTAGTGCTTGGCGTCCGGGTGTGGTTCTAAATCACGGTAAGCAAAAAACCAAAAACCAACCGTTAAAAACGGTAAGAGGCCTCGCATGCGCATGATCAAAACCACCGTTGTTGCCCTGGGACTGCTGCTGAGCACATTCGCTCAAGCCCACCCGAAATTACTGTCCTCCACCCCCGCTGAAGGTGCAGTCGGCGCAGCACCCGCCAAAATCGAACTGCACTTTTCCGAAAATCTCATGACCCAGTTTTCCGGCGCGAAACTGGTCATGACCGAAATGCCCGGCATGGCCCACGCCCCCATGCCGATGAAAGCCAAAGTCTCCGGCGGCGGCGACCCGAAAACCATGGTCATCACCCCGCTTTCGCCACTGCCCATCGGCACCTACAAAGTCGAATGGCGCGCGGTGTCTTCGGACACTCACCCGATTACCGGCAATGTTACGTTCAAAGTGAAGTGATGAATGAGCGACTCGATCGGCATTGCCCTGCGGTTTGGCTTGTATGTGGATTTGATGCTGCTGTTGGGCTTGCCGCTGTTTGGGTTGTACAGCCTTAAAGGGCGGGAACGCGTGTCGGGCGCGGTGTTGCCGTTTCGGTTGATGCTGGCGGGAACGGCAGCGCTTGGGTTGCTGTTGTCTATTGCGAGCATGGTAGTGATGGCGAGCGCCATGAGCGGTGAAACGGCCTTTGCCGAGTTACGTCCACACCTCGAGATGATGGTGTTGGAAACGGACATGGGCCTGGCCTGGGTCGTGCGTATCGTCGCACTGGTTGTTGGTGGATTGGCGGTGATGCTCAATCATCGTGCCCCTGGCGTTGGCTTGCTGGTTGCGACGATTGCTGGCGGTATCGCCCTCGCCTCTCTCGCCTGGAACGGACATGGCGCGATGGATGAAGGCATCCGCCGTGTCTGGCATTTCACCACCGACATCCTGCACTTGCTGGCCGCAGGAGTGTGGCTGGGAGCGCTAGTGGCGCTTGCGTTGATGGCGAAAGCCAATGTTCTGCAAACCGAAGAGCGCATCCGGCTGCTGGCCCGCGCAGTGACAAGGTTTGAAGTGGTGGGCGCGTTGATTGTGGTCGTCATCACCGTCACGGGTGTTGTGAACTACCTCTTCATCGTTGGGCTGGAGCTTGATGACTTATTTCTAAGCACCTACGGGATTTTGCTGTTTATCAAAGTCACCTTGTTTGCAGGGATGCTGGTGCTCGCCGCGTTGAACCGGTTTCACCTTGGACCGTTTTTGCAGAGGTCGTTGCGCAACGGGCAGTATTGGGTAGCGGCGAATGCACTGCGGCGCAGTGTGGTGATGGAGTTGGCTGCGGCCGTTCTGATTGTTGGGCTGGTGGCCTGGCTGGGGACGTTGAGTCCAGAGATGGAAATGGCCGCGGAGTAACGTAAAGGGCGCCACTTGATATAGATCAACGACAGCCCCCTACACAGGGCTACGCTCAAAATAACCCTCAGATCGGATACCAGACATGCACGGGCTCCGCACCCATCTACCGCTGCTGATCCGCCAAGTGCTCGCACTGTGGCTGTTAGCCTTTGCGGTAGCGGCGAGCCAGGGTTGTCTTAGCCTGCCGCCCCATGATCTGAGCGCCGCCCATGAAATCACCAGCAGCGCTGGACATGACAATAGTCATGAGCAGCATGCCAGCGGCTGCCTGCAATACTGCGAACACAGCGCCACAGCACTGCCCCCCGCACAGACCTTGCCCACCTTCGAACACGCCCTTTGGGCCGTCCTGTTTCTGCTGCCTGCGCTGATTCTGAGTGTCCGCTCCCAGACTCCGTTCGCGTTTCTCACCTTACACCGACCGGCGCCACCCCGGCCGCCAGCGCGCCTGCGCTTCGTTCGCTTCAACGATTAAAACCACTCTCCGAGCGTCCGGAGTTCCGGCCGCCCCTCCTTTGGCTTCGCCTCTTTAGCGCGGCTCAATAGTTCCTGTACGTCCCTGACTCACTGGAGATTGCCATGCATACGCACTTCAAAGCACTCCTCGCCACCTTGCTCGTGAGCAGCCCACTTATCGCCTCGGCAGTCGATGAGCATCACCCGGAGGGGCAGACCGCGCCCGCCAAGACAAGCGAAGCAGCTACGCCGATGCAAAACAATGTCATGACCGAGCAAATGCAAAAAATGCAGGCTGCACACGACAAGGCAGCCGCCGCCAAGACCCCTGCCGAGCGACACGCCGCCATGCAGGAGAGCATGAAGACGATGAAGGACAGCATGGCCATGATGCATAAGAACTGTCATGGCAAGGGCATGGGCATGGGCATGGACGGCAACAAAGACGGCATGGAGATGGGAATGATGAACATGATGATGAAAATGATGGATCAGCAATCGAGCATGATGAACATGCCGATGAGCAAGTGACGCGCACAAGCCTATAGGCAATGCAGCGACGGTTTTACTTTCAACCATCGAACCCTGTCATCACACCACCGCCACTCATGGCGAAAGAGGTTTACGCAATGAACGGTACAGAATTGCAAGTCGAAGGCATGAGCTGCGGCAGTTGCGTCAAACACGTCAACGCTGCGTTGCTGCCACTGGCCGGGGTTGGTGAAGTGACTGTCGACCTGGCGTCTGGCCGGGTCAAAGTGACCGGGGACATCGACAGCGATGTCCTGTTATCGGCACTGAATGAGGCAGGGTATCCAGCAAGCGTGTTGAAGGGTGAACGCCCCCAAAGCGTCGAGAAAAAGTCGGGGTGCGGCGGCTCCAGTTGCTGTTGTCACTGAGTCCGAACGGCCAGGATGACAGCCTCTGCTTCTGAAAGGCACTAAACACGACAAAGGGCGCCCGCCAAGGAGCGCCCTTTTTCATTTTCGGCCTATGCGCTTCTAGCTATTACACTCAATGCCGCTTCAACCCCACTCCATCACTAAAGCCCGACAAAAATGAAAACCATAAAAAGCACAATGATGCTCAGCGGCCTGTTCGCTCTAAGTGTTGGCATTCAAGCCCAGGAAAGCGCCTCGCATCTGGACAGCATCATCCAGCAAGGCCAACTGCGCGTGTGTACGACGGGCGACTACAAACCCTATACCTCCAAAGCCGAGGACGGCGAATACTCGGGGATCGACATCGCCATGGCCCGCTCATTGGCCGACAGCCTGGGCGTCAAGGTTGAGTGGGTGCAGACCACGTGGAAAACGCTGATGCCCGACATGCTGGCCGGCAAATGCGACATCGGCGTGGGCGGCATCTCGGTCACCCTGGAACGCCAGAAAAAAGCGTTTTTCAGCACCACACTGGATGTCGACGGCAAAATCCCGTTAGTCCGTTGCGAAGATCAGGCGCTGTACCAGACCGTCGAACAAATCAACCAGCCTTCGGTTCGCTTGGTTGAACCGGCCGGTGGCACCAACGAAGCGTTTGTCCACGCGTTTCTGCCCAAGGCGAAATTGAGCCTTCACGACAACGTGACGATCTTTCAGGAGCTGCTGAATAAGAAGGCTGACGTGATGATTACCGACGCGTCGGAAGCGCTGTATCAGCAGAAACTTAAACCCGGGTTGTGCGCGGTTAACCCGAGCCAATTCATGCAATACGGTGAGAAGGCCTACTTGCTGCCACGCGATGACATGACCTGGAAGTTGTATGTCGACCAATGGCTGCACCTGGCCAAGGTGACCGGCAACTACCAGAAAGTCCTCAGCCAATGGATAGCAACGCCCGCCCCCAAATAACCGCCACATCCACGATTCAGGTAGCCGCTGGCGAAGCCTGCGTCAGGCTGCAAAGCAGTCGCAAAATCAGCACCCACGGTGCATCAGATAACAACGCGCCCCGACGCAAACATCTTCCGTCGGGGCGTCACGCCTTAGTCTTCGTGCAGCAACCTCGAGCTGTACGCGCTGAAATTGCTACCGATCGCGCTTCCGCCGAGGCTCAACTTGTTGGCGCCATGGCCATCGAACGATTGGCAGCCTCCTGAAAAACAGGTGTTGGTGCTGACGCCTGAGCAGGCGCTTAAAAGCAGAGCGCTGGTGATCATCACGACTTTGAAGAGGCTTAAAATCATTTTTCAGGTTCCTGAAGACTGGGAGCGTGGAGATACAGTGGTTGCTCCTCATCCTAGGCTGCGAATCGTTAGGCGTTATGAAGCTTGGCTGGGCAACAGGTTTGGTAAAGCTGCAGCTGTTCTTGTCATACGATCAACTCCCCNAAGTGTCTTCAAAAAACGCCGCAAGACTCGCGCAGGTCCTACTAGCGCAATCCTGATAAACTTGCACCTCTTCCTAGCCTTACCCATTCCAGACCCCCAATGCCCCCAATCACCGCCACACCCGCCCCGCTCTCCCGCCGCTTCTCCGTCGCCCCCATGATGGATTGGACCGATCGCCACTGCCGCTTCCCGGCCAGCCTGGCTCATTCACCGAAAGCTCATCGCTTTGTAGCAATTTATAAGCAAGCCGCAAGTCCTGCTTGTCAGGGGCACGACCGGTACTATGCTTGGGGTTTCTCGAAAGGAGTCGACCCCATGTCAGGTGAGTATTCGCTGTCGGATGTGCTGGACCGGATGTACCACAATCAACTCGCGTTGGAAGCGGCGATCATGGAGCTGACGCAGTGGGTGGAAGAACGAGATTCTGGGGATGTCGGGGGAAATGCCCGTGGAGCACTGGACACCATTGGAGAAAATGCGGGCCACATCAAACAGGGTTTGGCCAAGCTCAAAGGTTCAACGATCGGCTAAACCAGGACCTTCCGCATGCGAATGGAGTAACGCTCAAAGCATTTATAGCGAGGACCGATTACCTTCTACTGAAGGACCGCTTCGGCATTTTTCTGGTCGACATGGCGGGTGAACCTTACGTTGAATTTACGCTTTCACACCCAGAATTTCGGACGCTGGTAGGCGCGCGTCGCACAATAAATGGCGCTCGGATGTAGAAAATCAGCTAGAGCCCATATAGGTCTACAATGCCCCCACTGCGGGACATGACCGGTCACGAAAAATCATGAATAAACTCATTCCCTCTCTCCCCCATGAATAGAAACCGGCGAAAATGCCAACGATTAAGGAGGAAGAGTGAACGTAAATTGGGATGGTTTGCTGCCGATCGAAGGAGCCGTGATTGTCGTTGAGGATGACCTGACACTACGTTCTTTGATGACGGACATCCTGGCTGAGATCGGCTCCAGCGTTCTGGCTTTCGAGACTGCAGACGACGCGCTGACCCACCTTCTACAGAACCATGGGTCGTGCCCGCTGGTTATCGTGGATCAGAGGCTGTCTGGTCAGCTTCAGGGAATAGAGTTTATTGAGATGGTCCAAAGCCGTTGGCCAGCGATCGCATCCCTTCTCACGTCCGGATATTTGATCGATCCGACCGACTTGCCGGCCGCTACGCTTTACCTGCATAAGCCATGGTCGCTGGAAGATCTGGTGCTGTCGGTGGCTACTGTTCTGCAGCCCGGCAAACCCATTTACCCATCCAGTAACCGATCGTTATGACTCGCGGACGTTTCTCATGAACGAAATGGGTTTTGTCGGCTTACTCTTCGTCTTGAGTTTCGTTTGGATCACCATCGTACTGGGGACGATGGTTTGGCTATCCTGAGTTCGCCCAGGAGGGATAGCTTGTGAAAAGAAGCAATATTTAAAGCCTCAGATGCTCCCGCGTGATGGGCCGCTATCGGCCAGGAGCGGTCAGTGGCAGAGATCTATGTGCGCTACCCGAGCCATCATCCGACCCTCTACGTAAATCCAGCGGCTTGCTCGCCCTTTAGTCGTAGTTTGGGCCGCTGACGCAGCCCAAACGACATTATGAACGTCTATGTAACTAGCGAAGGTAAATCGCGTTTCCGCCGTTAACTCCACAGGAAACTCACGCGACTCTCTGCTTTCGACGTATTTAGCGAGTCTTCACATAGCCTTGGGGCCGGAAGCGGCCGGTTGCTATCTAGCCTGCAAGCAGGCCTCACGAAGTTGGATAAGCAAACCAGATATAGGAAGACGGTTTCGTGCCTCATCGTCGAAGACTATCCGACTCTGGTCAGCTTCAGACTTGCATCTTGCGGAGACCCGATGAAGAAGGAAGCAAATGGCATCAAGATTGTCTACCGGTCTTTCAACCGCAGCACATCGCTTTTGCCATTGCTGGATCGCCTCAGTGGTCAAACCATGTAGTTCGGCGACACTTGAAAATCTGTCGTTAACTATAGCGAGCACGTTGCGTTCAGTTTGGACTCGTGAAAAGAAAGAGCCAAAGCGGTCAGCAGAAGGAGTTCTCACGTGCAACCTCAATTATGTTCTGTGTCCATGTGTATGCTGACTGAATACCCTCCACTAGCTTTTCAATAGCAATAGGAGGTGCAGGTAATCCGCGTTGTGACGCATGGCGAGCGTTAATAAGTGTTTGGTAGAATTTTTTGCTGCACGGCGGCGCTAGCTGAAGTCGCGCCGACACGTCAAACGGTGCAAATCGGCTAAAGCAAGGGAGCCCTAGGACGGACGAGCTCAATGACATACCAACATTGCGAAGAGCAACATAAGCAATACCCGCTTCGTACACTGGAGATTTACTGCCAAGTATGATGGATTGCTGCGCAGACTTGAGTAAATCGCTGAAGTTCATCGCGTCGACTAAACCTCCAGTGTAAGGTGCAGGAGCTGGGAAGGTGTGCAGATAGTCCTGACGATTTTCCCACCCTGGTATCGGACGAGCCTCTAGATGCAGATGCCAAGCGAATAAGTGGCCTTCTTTGAACATGCGCTCTAAGTGGCCACACGAATACTCCGCGAAGGTGCAATGCATGGACATCGCGGAGGAGACTTGCTCCCTTGCATCAAACTGTAACCGGCTGTCGAGCACTTTATCGTAAACCAGCAACACGTCGGTGTCGCTCATGCGGTCTTGGTCACCACGCGCAACCGAACCAAAAAGATAAGCCTTAAAATTATTCATTTTTCACCCTATCTTCTGGCTATGCATTTATACAGCACAGGTATACCTAAACCTATAGATACATAGCGTAAGGTCACCGCGAGTACAGATGTGATAGGGCTGGCTAAAACCTCAGAAGCACTTACACTTGGGAGATCAATATATAGTGAAGACAGAAAATACAAGCTTTTAACATATTGGTGAAATAACGCTCCAATAGATACAGCTTCTAGATCTGCGACTTGACCTGCAGCGTGAAAAAAACTAAATAAAATCAGAAAAAAAACAGTCGACAATGCTAGGCGAAACAGTGACTCTCCATGCCCCCAAATATATCGTTCTGCTAAAAGGCGAACGTGATGAAAACGCGCGGCCAATCGCTGGCGCATGGAGTATTTTTGATAATAACCAGTGCCTGCGTTTGCGATGCCACGCCAATGTTCAATCTCCGTGCGAGCTTCATGGTATACGACATCTGCTTCCCACTTCGTATCGCCGACGCTGTGAGCATTTGCTCTTAAGTTATGCAGCATTTCCCAGCGCACGTTCGGATAGCCTGGAAGGTTAGCGAGAAGTTGCGGTACTGGTAATATGCAACGATGAAAATCAACATAACTGAAGTCGCAATTCTCAAAAGTCGCAGAGCGAAAAATCGATTCGCGGATGCGTGCTCCGATGAATTTACAGTTGATAAAAATCGCCTTATGGAAGTAACCTCGCTCGATGATGCTATAAGAGAACGTGCAGTCACTATAAGTGACTTCCTTACCCTCGATGTCGCGTAAGTAGCGCCCAGACAAGTCTAGACGCGATAGAGTTCGTGCCGAGCCGGCACCGAGATCATCCCGGGTTATGAGGCTTTCCATGATTACGCCGTTAGTAATAGGTCTGAGGTATCACTGCAGGCTCAATATAGCAGTGCTTCGAGTGGTACTGATGGCAAAATTGACACTCCCTACGTGAAGCACGTGGGGGGGATAGAGAATAACGGAGCTGGCAGCGTCAACAACCTAGCCAAAATTAAGGCGGCGACCGTCTGAATCTGACTGATTTCCGCCGGTCGCGACCGATACCAATAGGCTGTATCGCTCCGTCGCTAATGTGTATGAACGTCGGCTTCTAGCCGGTTAGCGACGGCCAGACTTCGACCCTCGCTACGCATAGTCAAACGTCAGTCTGTTCCGCCATGTCCAGGGCGTCATCGACTTCAATTCCCAGGTATCGAACGGTGCTCTATAGCTTCGTATGGCCGAGCAGCACTTGAACCGCTCGCAGAATCTTCGTCTTGCGATAGATCAGCGATGCTTCGTATGCCTCATTGTGTTAGAACCATACATGGCTGGATCAAGGCCAAGGGCTTTCGCCCAGCCTATGACGATACGAGCGTATTGACAGTGGATAGATGGTCTGACGTATGCAGCTGACTCGGGAAAAGGTAGCCCTCGCTGCGTAGTTGGACCTAATTTATCCAGGCCGCGATAGCAAACCGTTTTTGTTCGGTGATCTCATAATGCACTGGCCGCTGCGTCTTCTGCTGCATCACCATGGCTCCGGGTGATACGTTCTCGCCATACCCACTAAATTAAATTTTCCCAACGCGCTGTTTATCAAACGCAACAATCAATAGACCGCCTAACTATTTCGACCACCGGATTAAAATAATCTAAAAACAAAATATTCAACGTATTAGTGATCCCCCCAGGAAAAGCAAGTGAAACTAAATACAAAGCGATGGATGCGTAAAGTAAAAAACAAATACCCCAGATCACCCAAAATACTCGCCTCCCGGACCTAATCGGAGTCTCCACCAGTTTTTGCCAATCTTGATTAGACATAAAGCTATAGAGCTTGTTTCTCCAGTCTTTTCTACTGGAATCCGCCAATGCATTAAATCTGATACTTGAAAATCCGCTGACAAAAACACTGAGCGCCAGCAGTACTGCTGTTGCAATATAAAGCGACTGAATAACTTTCCCATCTAAAGTAATGGGGCTTCCTGGAAGCTTAAGCGCGAGCACCACACCAGCAATAGCAAAGTCGCGCCACACTGCTGAGATCAGATCACGCGCCGCAGCCTGCGTTTTTGCGACTTCTTCCTGTAGCCCTTTTCTCAAATCACCAAGGCCCTTTACAGCTTCTTTACTTTGATCCTGTAAGTGGAAAGCAAACGCCTCTTTAGCACCGGTGAGGCTGTTATCAAGAATCTGATTGGAACCTTCAGGCCATACACTCCCCAGGTTCCAGTTAATAGCCAAATGATTATTTAAGAGTTGAAATTTTGTTTCCGCTTCTCGAGGCGTTGCATAAATCCAACTACATGCATCACTAAAACTAACGTAGTCAACAGTGCCCCAGTCAACCTCTGCTACAGTTACAGGAAGTGAACGCCCCCCTCGAAACACTGCCTCTACAACGTCACCTTCGCTACGAATTTCAGATGGCAAACAGAAGGCCAGATTCTGTTTGGCTGTATCTGACCATGCTTCGTATATCACGCTTGGCGAGGTAGGACTCTCTAAAATTAACCACGGACTTATAGATGACGGGGTATAGGAATGAGTCAAATCTCGGACGAGCTTCCATGGCTTTTCAGGCTTCTGCCCGATCTCGGGAAGAAACTTATCTGCGAAAAATGGCCTTACAGCGTGTTGAAAAGTAGCAAAAGGCGCAAATTCTCCGGCAACCCAGATGCAAAGTCTTTCTGGTGAAATGGCTTGGCCGGCAGAAAAGCTTTTTAGCCAGTGACGAAATCCGGCGACCGTCACGAAATATACCCAACCATCAGTCGATACCTTCGTGAGAATGACCCTGACAGGCTCTAAGGAATGTTCTAGTGAGAAGTTCTCAGCAGACCATTCCTGACCACTGATTGTGCCAATGATCACTATCGCGCCTAGCTTATGCTCCGTGAGGTATAACGAAGTGAGCTTTAGCTCTTCGATAAACTCAGTACTGGGATCAGATAGATCATCCATTCGCACTTCAGTCAGCGTTTCAAAAACTGCGGCTTTGGCGCCCACACCTGGCTGCTCTAGCAACCTAATTAGTTGAGCACCATAATCCATATTAGATCTCGTTAACTTTGGATGTGGAAATGGTAATAGTTTTCCCATCCGGAGAAATTTTAAAGGCATTACCAGCCCCAGGTGGAACCGTGATCAAGATACCCTCTTGGGTCCTATATCTCGTCTTCCGCACTACCGGCAAAGCTTCTGGCACATACTCAAATACTTCACCGGCAAGACCTTGATTGGTTATCTCTTTTTGATACGATGCTTTGACATCATCACTTCCATAGGCGCCGAAGAACTGATTATAAAATCCTTCTGCATCGAATTCTTTTTGTTTCTCTGCGATTTCCCGTACTTGATCTCCGGCACGATAAGTAAATGAAGATGGAAAAACATCTCTATGTTTGGAAACAATCTTAATCACCGCCTTATGCAGCGATTCGGTCAACTCCGCTGGTTTTTTGGTGCGCTCCACACCCAGAAACTTTCTGAAAATGTCACTTATACTGGATCGTGTCTGACGGTCAATCACTGCAACGTGACCCTCGCCGGCAACTGCATCCAAGTCAACAAGCGCCGATTTCTGAAGTGACTTTGCTGACTGCGTGAAATT
This sequence comes from Pseudomonas mandelii, assembly GCF_002251635.1. Classification (GTDB taxonomy): domain Bacteria; phylum Pseudomonadota; class Gammaproteobacteria; order Pseudomonadales; family Pseudomonadaceae; genus Aquipseudomonas; species Aquipseudomonas mandelii_B. The sequence goes on along the minus strand of NZ_NMOJ01000235.1, from coordinate 86,083 downwards.
ATTCACCACATCAGCTAGAACAGCTTTTGACCCATTCCTTGTGAAGCTAACAACCTCATCTGAGTCATATTTTATAAGAGAATAGTATCGATTCTGACCAGCGAATAGTTCAATCACAATCAAGACTCCAGGTGTAACTCGCTTGTCGTAGAGCGAATTAAACTGAAAAGCCAACAACTTTGAAAACTCTAGGAAAGTTATCTTGTTTTCTTGCCACTTCAATATTTCGTCTTTAACGCTCGAATTATCCAAGAAGGAGAATCTATTTCCCTTGAGAGTGTCTTTTATTCGGGCAATGAAGAATAACTCATACTTTCCGAGAGGGACATCGTCAAAATACTCAGGTTCATCTTTTCCATGGTGAACTACGTGAAAGAGGAAATTGCTGATCTTTAATGAAGCTATTTGCTCGTCAGTTAAAGTGGCCAAGTTTACCTCTCCCTGCATTGATGGCTATATGACATAGCATCTAACCACTTTTCCCAAAAATTTCATACATCGAGCATGGTTATAGCACTGTATATCCATACATGTCGCAAAAGTCAACTCGTCCTCACCAAGGGGGACTTCTCTCAATTTTCTACGTTCAGTCGCTGCGATCACCCCAGGTCGTCGCACGCACTGGCCATCTTTCACACGTCTAGACGCGGACAGGGACTGCGGTGACATTTGATTTAGCGGTGCCTAATCAACCCATTGGGACGGATGGGCTCTGGTCGGTTACTGCGATCCACAAGGGCAACTATGGGCCAATTGCTAGCCTCCGATGAGTGACTGCTGTTGGCCGAAAGCGGCCTTTCGTGACAGAGTGCGATCGGTCAAGAGTGGCGTTTGACTCTGGCCCACTTTTGATGCTCATCAAGTAGCCACCTCAGTCCAAACCAAGGCTGCCGTTTCACGCCATGCCACGTCGGTAAGCCCATATTTCTCCGCTTGTGGTTTCGACACCAACTTCAGCGGTTTCCGCCCTGGTTTCGGTATCGGCGCCACTCCAGCATCACAACTCGCCCAGTGCCATGCGTCGGCATTGCTTCTTATCTTCGCCCGGATAACAAAAGATTTCGGCTCCCCATGAAGCTTGTACTCAATCACGTATAGATCGGTTTTCATGAGATCCCCTCCATTTGCTGATAAACAAAGGACTGACTGCGTCAGAAAAAAATTCAATGGATTTTTAGGCACTGTTAACCCTTTGATTTTTCTAAAGAGATTCCATTGGCTTAAAGATCAAACACCTTCGCTCTTTTGGATCGGTAGATCAGTTGCGTACCCCGCGTGGATTACTGGGAATGAACCGTCTATCAGTTGGTCAACTGCGCAGAATAATTGGGGACAGTTCGATGTCCATTGCCGCTGCGACGGTCGACTAGAGTCGCTATCATCAGGTCGTCCAAGGTCTGGCCGCTTTCGGCGAACGGCGTTTATGTTCAACAGGCCCCCACGTTTTCGGTAAGCGTGGGGGCCTTTTTTATGCGCCTTGGAAACCAGCACCGCCAGGGCTGGTCTACCATCCCCTGACTGCCTGGTTTTATGTAAAGACCGCCACTGACTTGAACCGGAATCCTGCTCATGTCCTACGCCTATGAAGGTTTGGCCACCGTCGCCGTGTTGGCCCTGTACCGGGGACAGCCGCCGAATGAACTGACCACGTTGGAATTAAATGTTCGGGTGCTCAACCTCGACCCGAAGCGCTTTCGCCTTGAATTTGACCATTACCTGCAAGGCCCCAAGAAAGCCAATGCGCTGCGCGTGGTACTGCCGGGCGGGCTGCTGCTGCAAGGCTCGATTGTCGACGGCAGCAACGAACCGGCCGGCGGCTGGCTGCTGATCGACGTCGCGCAGAACGAACTGCCACTCGAACCGCCGGCGCCCGGGAACGGCTGGAAATGGGAATAAACATGGGTGACGCCTTGACCGCGCTGAACCTGCCTGAAGCAATTCGCGTCCAGGCCACTAAGCTGCTGGGCGCCATTACCCAGGCCCGTGATCTCAGCGAACTGCTGCGCGCCGCAGGCCGTGCCGAGGGGTTTGTCTTGGGCCTCGAGACCGTATACCCACTAACCATTGTCGATGTGGAGAACCTCTATGTAGTGGTGGAGGCAGCCGTCCAGCGGCGCCACGCCGAGCTGGGCGGATGATGGGTGAAGGCATCCACGAGGAGGTGTTGCGCGCCTTGGTCGAACAGCACGCGGTGCGCGAATGCCTGGTGGCCAAGGTCGACGGCGGCCCCGCCTGGGGCTTGTCGATCCGCCTCGGTGGCAGCGGTGCGCGCTGGGTGCCGGTGCGCTCGCGGCGTGAGCGCCTGCGCACCTGGGCCAGCTTGACCGCCGTGGGGCGTTTTGCCGAAGGCGTGGGCCTCAGCGGATTCACCGTCGAGTTGTGAGCGCTAGGCGCCCATATAGTGTGCATCGCCGGTTCCACGACGTGGACAATCAGCACCGCCCTGACATAGAGCGACTGCTCGTCGCCTCCCCCTCGCCTGCGTCTCGGCGCTAGATTACTGTACATACAACCAGTATCTGTACAGCGAATCCGTTCCCATGAATTTCGACCAGGCCAAAGCGCTGAGACTGCAGCAGTGGCGCTCGACCCTCAACAACCACGAATTCCGGCTGCAGAACCCGGAGGCACACCGCCAGACCCTGCACGCCATGAGCCAAACCTTGGCCGCCGAGGGTCTAGTTGACCCGCTCGAACAGTTCGACATGGATGAGCTGGCGAACGCCGCCTACTGGCACGCGGTGGAAGAGCTGATTAACGCGCCACCGCGCTACTGCGGGGCGTCGTCCTATGATGTGGTGTTACGCGGCACCACCGACTTATTCGGTCGCATCGGCCGCTCTATTTTTTATGACGTCAGTTCGCTCGCGGATCCTCAGCGGTCTGGCTACGACGGCAAGATCTATCCGGATGCCGGCGGTGCGAACCTGGTGTTTAATTCATCTGGAGTCAGCGCGCGAATCATCGGGCTCACGCTGACTATGCCCGATGGGCGACGGTATGACCTGATTGAGACGCAGCGTGTGGTCGAGGGCGTGACCTACCAGCCCATCGACGATCCCGACCTGTTTCGTGTGCTGGTCGATACTGCACAGATCGCCCAGGAGAGCCAAGATCTGCGCGCCTTCGAAAAGGCCCGGCCCCTGCTTGAACTGGCAAGCTTCTGCACCTGCCCGACCTGCCTGGATCGCTTTGGCTCGCGCGACGACTGTCCAACCTGCTGCGGAAACGGGTTTGTAACGAAGGCGATGTCCACGGGTCTATCCTGAATACACGACTGAGGGTTGGGCCATGTGCGGAAGACTTTCACAGTACCGGGGCATTCACGAATTCGTTGCCGCGCTTGGCATGCCCAATGCTTTGGCGAGCAGCGTGGGTGACCAGCCGATCGAGCACTACAACGTGGCCCCGACAACCCAGGTAGCCCTGCTGCACGTCCAGGGCGAGTTGCTGCTGGCCGATCCGGTGCGATGGGGATGGAGGCCGCATTGGGCCAAGGACCGCGCCACGCCAATCAATGTGCGCGTCGAGAAGGTCGCACTCAGCCCGTTCTTCCGGGCGATCTGGCCACACCGGGCAATTACGCCTATCGACAATTGGTTTGAGTGGGTAGATGAAGGTGGGCCGAAGAAACAGCCTTACCTGATCCGTAGACGGGATGGCTGCCCGGTCCTGTGTGCGTCCATTGGCCAACTGCCGGATGCCGATGAAGGTCCGAGCGAACATGACGGCTTCGTGATTATCACCGCCGACAGTGCTGGCGGTATGGTCGACATTCACGACCGCCGGCCGGTGGTGCTGACGCCGGAACTCGCACGCGAATGGCTCGACCCGGCCACGCCAACGGCGCGCGCCGAGCAGATGGTGCTGTATCAGGGCGAACCCGCCGAGGCTTTCGAGTGGTTCAAGGTTGACCCAGCCGTGGGCAACGTGCGCAAACAAGGGCCCGATTTGATCAAACCCATTGGGCCGGAGACTCCGGGTGATGGCTTGTTCTAACTCGAGGTCAGCAACTTCAGCCGTGCTTCCAATGCTGCCTCGAAATTGAGGTAGAGCCGTTCCGCGTCGCCGGAGCGTAAAGCACCGACCGTTTCCATTCCAAGCACGAAACCTTCCGCCCGAGCGCCGGCCTTCACGGCCACAATCAGTGAGTCAGCGCGCCCTATCTGCGCCAAAAGGCGCTCCGCTTCCCGCTTCATCTTGTCGTTTAACACCACATCTTGCACAACGGCGATCCTCTAATGGGACATCCCATGCATCACCAGTAAGACCACTGAAGTCCAGACGAGTGTCATCAGAATTGATAGTCCTAACAGGTGCTTATCCATGAGCGATCGCTTCGAAAAAACCGAAGAATGAAGTAGAGGCCGACACCCAACAAGACTGGCGGGACGCCATCACGCCGTTACACCGATCAGCTATCCACACGTTCGCCTAAAACAGCCCTCCCAATTCAGCGGGCGTCCAGTTCATGATGACCAGCTCGCCACTGACCTCGGCTTTCCCCTGCCGTTGGTTGGTGTTGCAGTAACGAATGTCCAGTGTCTCGAAATGAAAACCGTCAAACACCCGCCGAATGTCCGGATGGTCGTTGATGCTCACCATCACCTTGCCTTTGCAGCGGCGCATGAAGTCGGCCATGTGCTCGTAGTTCTCGAACGGGAAGTCCACCCCATAGCCGGCGGTCTGCCAGTAAGGCGGATCCATGTAGTGAAAGGTATGCGCACGATCGTAACGTTCGGCGCATTCAAGCCAAGGGAGATTTTCGACGTAGGTGCCGGACAGACGCTGCCACGCGGCCGAGAGGTTTTCCTCGATGCGCAGCAGGTTGATGGCAGGGCCAGTGGTGGCGGTACCGAACGTCTGCCCGGTGACCTTGCCGGCGAACGCATGGTGCTGCAGATAGAAGAAGCGTGCGGCGCGCTGGATGTCGGTGAGGGTTTCGGGACGGGTCATCTTCTGCCACTCGAACACCTGGCGTGAACTGAGCGCCCATTTGAACTGGCGCACGAATTCTTCCAAGTGGTTCTGCACGACGCGGTACAGCGTCACCAAGTCGCCGTTGATATCGTTGAGGACTTCAACCGGCGCGGCCTGAGGGCGCATGAAGTACAGCGCAGCGCCACCGGCAAAGACTTCGACGTAGCATTCGTGAGGCGGAAACAGCGGAATAAGGCGGTCGGCCAGGCGGCGTTTGCCGCCCATCCAAGGGATGATAGGGGTAGACATAGATAGCAAGACCTTTACTGTATGGATAAACAGGTGCTAGGCTCGCCGCGCTTCGTGCACGGAGTAAGAGCCTTGGCTGGACTTGCAGGGACCATCTGCAGGGACGGCGGTCGGGTTGGATGTTGACGCATCCAACCCGGCCGCTCTTTTCACTTCGGTGTTGAGACTTCTTTGGCGTAGGCCTGACAAGCTGCCAGGGCGATCAATCCTTGGTCGCCGGCATCGGTGATGCCGATAATTCGTTGAGCATGCGCTGGGTCAAGGTGGGCTCTTGTGGGGCCATGAACCACGCCGCTGGAGGCGGCGGTGGCTGACACTGAGTCGCTGCCGGCGGCAACGGTTGCGTCGAGTAGGACTGACAGGCGCAGATCAGCAGTGGCAAGACGGTCACGCAGGCGACCTTGATCACGTTGGACATCGCTCAAGACTCGATAATGGGTTTGTTCACTGGCCGACAGCCGTTGTTCCAGAGCCAGACGTTTGCCCTGCTCGGCCTGTTGTTGCGTCGCGGCAACCTGGGTCAGCTGATTCAGCTTCTCGGTCTGCAGGCGCGCTTGCTCCGCCAGTCGCTGTCCGTAGCGCCAGTCCTGGACCTGCCACGCTAACGCAGCCGATCCGCCAGCCAACACGGCCAGCAGCATCCCTTTGGCGAACAGTTGATACGGTGTCGGGATCCCCGCCAGGAAACACATAACGCCGCTTTCGCCCGCGCCCACAATTGCAAACGGTCCTCCAGTCCGTTGAGCCCGCCGTTTATGCGTCGGGTGATAGTGGTGAACCGGTCCTTGTCGGCGAGTTCATTCAAACCGTTGCGCTGCCAGAACCACGCAGCCGACTCACACGCCCACTGCGGTTGCTCCAGCAACTCGGGCTCGCGCAGCAAGCGATCATCACCAAACAGCGCCTGGCTGCAGGCCAGGTAGTTACGACGCCCGGTAATCTGGATCAGCCCCCTGCCCCGGTACTTCTGGCCGTCGCCATCTGCTTGAGGCGTGTTGCCCAGGCGCTCGGCCAAGGCACCGGTGTCATATTTGCCCAGGTACTGGTCGCTGCCCAGTTCACGCACGTAGCGCAGTTGGCCGGATTCGTGGCCGACCTGGGCGAGGAAGGCGGCGATGCGCTTCGCATTATTGATTTGCCGGTGCGTCATCGCGGCGTTGAGGGCGGATACAAAAACGCCCGCTTGGCGGCGGGCGTTCGGCATGATGCGTTGTAGCTGTTGCTCGGTGATCGCCATACAAACTCCAGGCATAAAAAAACCGCACGCGGCGGCCGGGGTGCGCAGGTGCGCGTTACAGGTTCACGACTTTGAGCGGCTTGGCTTCCTTCTTCTTTTTCTTGCCCTTGGCATTGGCCTTGCCAATCTTGCCGCCGTTACATTCGACGGTGGTCGACCAGCCAGCTTGGGTGTACACCTGCTCGACTGAGTCGGTCAGGTATTCACCATCGAGGCCGACCTTGAAGCCCAGGGCGATGATCGAACGCTCGGCAAATAGATCCGTGCGACCGGGCATCTCAAAACGCACGCCGGCGCTCGATCGGTTGAACGCGGCCAAGCGCGCCTTGGCCGCGGATTCGGCGGCGGTTTTGTTGGGGTAGATATGCCGATCGGTATGCACCGCCGGCAACCCGTCCGGCAGGTCGTCATTGTCCAGGGACATCACCACCAGCTTTCCGGTTTTCTTGTCCTGATGCTTGGCGCCGACCGACTTGTGCGTGTTGCGATCCTCTAGATTGAACTGCCAGCGGCTCACGTCGCGGCGCGTCAGGGTGATCGCGCCGAAGGCCTTGCCGCTGGCGGTCTGCCCGCCCTGACGCGGCATCACCAACAATTTACCGTCCGCCACCTTGGCCGTGCAGTCGTATTGCTTAGCCAAGCGCGTGATGAAATTGAAGTCCGACTCATTGAGCTGGTCCGCCCGGACGACCTTGGTCGACACCGGACACCCCGGCGCCCAACCGTTACGCGCGGCGATATCGCCGACGATCTTCAACAACGGCACGTCCTCCCAGCTCCCGCTGCGGACGGTCTTGCCACTGCCGCGCATGTCGCTGGCCTTGCCCTTGATCACGATCGTATCCGGCGGGCCGGACACGGTGACCGCGTCGACCACGTAGCGGCCCAAGCGAGCCAGCCCCGTCTCGGCATAGCCCAGATAGATCTCGATCCCGATGCCGCGCCGAGGCAACGTCACCAGCCCGTCACGGTCATCAATGCGCAGCTCGAAGGTGTCCGAATCCATGCCCGGCTTGTCGGTGGTGCTGAGCTGAATCAGCCGATCGTTGATCAGGCCGGTGATATCGGTGCCATCGGCCACGATGCGAAACATGGGAGTCATGGATTTTTTCCAAAAGAAAACCCGCACAAGGCGGGCTCAGGGCGGGAGTGGCGCGTTACGCGTAACGAACGGATTCGCCGGCAGGCACTCCGGACGGCGTCAGTCCCACAAGGTGACTTGCTCCTGGGCGGGCGCTGCCAGATCCGGCAACAGGATCACCACGCCGTCGCGGTACGGCTGCGGCTCATCGGCCAGCCCCTGATTGGCATCAAGGACCGCCTCCACGCTGCCGTTGAGGTGGCCATAGAAGTTATGGCAGATGGTGTCCAGCAGATCCCCGTCAGACGTTCTGCATGTCGTCGCCATAGCGCACAAACTCCAGAGTGAACCCTTGTTTGCGCGGAATGCCGCCCTGCATCAGCGCGCTTTGTTCTTCGTCGAGGCTTTTCAGGCACCAGGTGCCGAGCGCATCGCCGTAGCCCGTGGTCAGGGTCAGCGGCTTGAGCTGGGCGCCGAGCGCGCGCAGCGTGTCGAGCTGCTTCAGGCCGCCCTTGAACCCGGGGAAAATCGCGCCCTTGAGCGTGATCTTTTCGTCGCCCATGCCCACGCCTTGTTGTGCCGGCCGACGCGACAGGCGCTCCTGGGAGGCCCAGCGGAATTCGGTCGAGCGGCGCAACTCATCAAAGGCCGCCGTATCAAGGTTGAAGAAATACGGCGGCGCCTTGGGATCTTGCGGCTGGATGATCAGCAGGTGCGGAAACGGTTTCACCGCCTCCGGCGCCGGCGTCTGATCCGTGGCAAAGGCCCCCGTTGGCACGATGTTGGCCAGCGACGGACTGACCTTGCCGGCGATCTTGTTAATCGCCGTCGCCGCCTTGCCCGCCTGTTCCTTCAGCACCCCCATCCGCTCGTCAATCTGCGACAGCGCCCGGGTGGCCGTGCCGTACATGGCCACCACTTTTCCGACCTGGGCCTGAGCCGCATTCACCCCGCGCATGACGCGCTGAAGCTTGGCCCCGATCGCCGGACCGACAAAAGGCAAACCCTCCAGCTCGGACGCCGCCCCGGTGATTTCCCCGATCGCGCCATTCACCGGCCCCAACATGCCGTCCAGGCTGCGCCGGCCGGTTTCCCCGGCCGTGGCCAGAAACTTCATTCCCGACTGTAACCGCTCCAATGCAGTCTTGTTTTGATCAGACATAGGCCCTCCCGATTAAACGTGCGGCGCGTCAAAGAGCTGAGCGCTTCCCACCTGCTTGGCCATGTCGCGATAGTACTGATCGAGCTGCGGCTTGATCTGCGCAAAAAGCTGATTGCCATCCTTCACGTCGCCGTTGACCGTCAGCGAAAACGGCGCCTGAATCGCCACGTTGGACTCAACTTTGGGCGCCTCCGCTTTCGCCGCCATCGGCTTGACCAAGGCCCCCGCCGCCGCGTCCGCGCTGGCCGGCGGCAGCATCATGGCTTTGGCCGCCTCCCCCGGTTGCGGCGCGGGATCTTCCAGGCCCGAACGAATGACTTTCGGTCGACGCAACTCCGAACCCGGGAAGCGCACCTTGTTGGCAAAGTGCGGCATCAACATGGCGTCTTTCGAGTTGAGGTCGCGCGGGTCATACGACACCGGCGGCGCAGCCGCTTCACCCGGCTGCGCCGCCGGATCTTCCAGGCCCGAACGAATGACTCTCGGGCGACGCAACTCAGAGCCCGGGAAGCGCACCTTGTTGGCAAAGTGCGGCATCAGCATGGCGTCTTTTGAGTTGAGGTCGCGCGGGTCATACGACACCGGCGGCGCAGCCGGCACGCTCGGCGCGGCGGCGGTCGTCGCGGCGACGGCCGCCCCCGGGCCGGCGCCGGGGTTCGTCAGCATCAGCGGCCCAGTGGTCGACGGAGCGAACGACTGGGCAATCCCGCCCAGCACCGGCGGGATGTCCTTGCCGGCATTGGCCATCATCAGCGGACCGGCCGCCGGCAGGCGCTTCAGTTCGTCAGGCGTGCCAAACGCCGCTTTCCCCAGCGCACCGCCCAGGGCGTCACCGCCCTGGCTGCCGAGATAACCGCCAATCAAACCACCGACGAAAGTGCCAACCACCGGCAGGACCATCGTGCCGAGCGCCGCCCCAGCGGCCGCCCCGGTCAGCGTGCCCGCCAGCCCACCCACTGCCGCGCCGTAGCCTTCGGCTTTTTCGTCCTGCGTCACCGCGTTGTCGTAGGTGTCCTTGGCTTTCAGACCGGCCTCAACGACCGCAAAGATGGCCGGCCCCTTGACCCCCGAGGCCACGGTTCGACCGACGCCACTCACCGCCCGCCCGACCGAACCGGCAGCGCCGGCCGTGCTGGCCGCCTTGGCCGTGTTTGCGGCGGTCGAGGCGACACTGGCCAACTTGCCGCCTTTACCACCCCGGCCGCCCTTCCTGCCTTTCTTGTCGCGTTTGCCGTCGTCGTCCAGATCGCCGGCATCCAGACCACCACCCCCGCCACCACCACCGCCCACCACAATGACTTTTTGCGGAATGTTCGGATTGCCCATCAGCGAACCGCGCCCGATGTTGAGCAAGCCCTTGGCGATCTTGAAGGTACTCATGGCGCTCTGAAAGGCGATCACCGCTGCCACGGCCGCGCCGATGCCGGTCACCAGCTTGGGCGATTCGTCCGACAGCTTGCTCAGGCCTTGGGTGACGTAGGTCAGCCCGTCCGCGACGGCATCCGTGACCGGGCGAAACGCGTCGCCGATCGCGCGCATGGCGTCGTCCGCGCCCTGGGCCATTTCCGCCCACTTCTGCGCCGACGATTGCCGGCGCTCCTCCAGGTTCTTGTCTAAGATCCCGGTGGCGTTGGCCGAGTCCTTTTTCAGACTGGCATACAGCTCCTTGTTCTGCATGAACGCCGTCAGCGCGCCCTTAACCTGCATGTCGGCGAACAGATCGCCGGTGCGCAAGGCTTGCTCCAGGGACGCGATCATGGCCTTGGCTTTTTCCGGGTCGGCCTCCTTGCTGATCTTGGCCGTGGCTTCGGCCATGGCGGCGGCCTTCTTCGGATCGGTCGCGGCAATGTACTTTTGCGCCAGTTCAAAGCTGGATTCCAGAGTGGATTTACCATTCTGCAGCCCGGTATTCATCGACGCCTGATAATCGATCCCGGCCTTTTTATAGGCCTCGACCGTGTCACCCGAGCCGATCTTTTCCATCCAGTTTTTGAGGTTGTTGGCCGCCTCATCGGAACCGCCGGCGGTCTTCATTTGCACCTGAAGCATGGCGCCCAGTTGCGACACCGAGTCCATGCCGGTGATGCCAAGCTTGCCCATGCCCGCCAGCAACTCGGGGAACCAACGCGCCATGTCGGCCGCCTCGAAACTGCCCGCCTGCCCTTGGTAGGCGATCGCCTCCAGGGCCTTTTGCATCATGGCCGGGTCGGTGATCTTGGCGTTCTGCCCCAGAGCGTTGATCATGCGCGCCGTTTCGCCACCGTCGGAGCCCTGCCCCACGGCGAACTTGGCGGCGGTCGGGGCGTATTGCAGGGCCTTGTCCAGCTCCATGCCAGCGCCCACCAGGGCATTGACCACCTCGGCCACCTGATTGCGCGCCATGCCCGTATCGCGCGACGTGTCGACGATCTTTTTCGACAACTGCGCTTCTTCGGGCTTGTTGGCAATGTTCGACTTGATCGCGATGTCACGAATGATCGCGCCATAGTCCGCACTGACCTTGGTCGGAATGGCCATCGCCGCCGTGGCGGCCACCGCTTGGCCGACACTGCTTTTGAGTTTCTGCTTGCCTTCGTCGAGTTGCTGGTGACCTTTGGCCTTCAGCTCGGCCTTGTTCGCCGCCTGCCCCATGGCCGCATAGGCCTTGGTCAGATTGCGCACCTCTACGCCTTCTTTCTTCAGGCTGTTGAGGTTGCTTTCGAGTTGCTTTTGCAACGCCGAGGCACCCTTCTCGCCGGCCATGTGCGCCCGGCGCCATTCGTCGCGCAGGCGCATGGTGTCGCCAATGGTCTTTTCCAGCACCCGGGCTTTTTTGCCTTCCGTCTCCAGGCGCTTTATGCGACTGGTGACGTCCTTGAACGCCGAGCCCACCGTGGAGCTGACCGCCCCGCCAATGACCAGACCGAGCGCGAGTTTGTTCGCCATGTGCGTGCCCTATACGTCGGGGAGTTCAAAGCGGCTCAATCCGTGAGCCACCACAGCATCTGATCGAAGGGCAGCGTCTCAATCTCGGCCGCCGAGAACCCTGTCTCTTTGGCCAAGCGTTGAGCCGTGTCCCTAAGCGTGACGGCGTTAAACGTCGTCTTCTTCGACCAGGCGAAAATAGCCCGCCGAAAGGCGCTGGTAGTCCTTGAATTTCAAGGTCAACAGCTCCGATTCAGACAACCCGGTCAAGCTGCTGAACAGCGATATTTCCTGCTTTTCATAGTCCCCATTGCCGGCGACCTTGGACGCGCGCCAATCCTTGAGGCTGGGCGCACGCATGGTCAGCGCGTCCGTGAGGACGTCACTGATCAGGGTTGGGTATTTGAGCGTTACGGTCACGCCCTCGGCGCTCAGCTTCAGCCACTTAGGCAAGGTCGGCTCGGTGGTGTCTTGGGTTACTTGAGTCATGTTCTTTTAGTCCTTAGAGGCCGAGGGCCGAACGTTCTGCCGCCAGTTGATCAACACCGTCGACCACCTGAATCATGTTGAGCGGGTCGATCTCGTACATCACGCGACCGTCGATTTCGAGCTTGTAATAAATGCCCTTGATCGCATGCTTGATTTCCGCCTTGTCGCCCGGCTTCCAGTCGCCCATGTCGACCTCTTTGATACCGCCGCGCAGGGTGACCACGACCGGCGTCACCACGCCTCGCAGGCCACGGAAGGCGCCCCGAAAGACGATGGTGCAAGCGGTCTGATCGGCCAGACCGAAGTACTTCAGCGACTCGCGGCGCACGCCGTTGGTGGTAAACGCCGCTTCCAGCTTTTCGAGGCCCATGGCCATTTCGATCGGCGCGGACATGCCGCCGCCCTGATAGTCGTCGGTCTTTTGCGTCAGCTTGGGCAGCGACAGGGTCGGCACGTCGCCGGCGAAACTTACGCCGTCGACAAAGGCGTTCATGTTGGTGAGAACTTGAGGAATCATTGAGCGGCCCCCTTAGGCGGTTTCAAGAACTTCGGTCAACCATTCGTTGGTGACTTCAATGAGGAAATTCGGGTTTTCTGCCGGCGGCACGTCGGTGAAGCGGATGCGCCAGTAAATTTTGCCCTGTTCGATTTGGCTGGCCGTGTTCATCTCCTTGTCCGCATAGACTTCGAAGTTGATCACCGCGCCGGCGTTCTTCTGATCGCGCATGAACGCTTGAAGGCCTTCGGTCACGTCCTGCACATAGGTCTTGGTGATCGAGCGGTCGACTGCCCACTTGTGCCCGGCCTGGATCGCATCCATGAGGATGTCGCAGGTACGCACCCGGGTAACGAACGACCATTTCGGATCGCTGGACAACGTGCGGTTGCCCCACAGGCGATAACCGCCATCGCGCAGAATCGTCGAGATGTTCGCGTTATTCAGCAGGTTGGCCCGGCAGGTTTCGTCGCCATCCAAGTACTCGATCGGGCGCTTGGTGCCGGTGATGCCGACAAACTCTTTGTTCGACGGCGACGCCCAGTAGCCGTAATTGGCATCGGTCCAGGCGAACAGACCCGCCACCCACGCCGAACCCGGCGCGTCAACCGTGGCACTGGTGACGGTGTCCCAATACTTGACGCCGGGGTCGACCAGATACAGGCGCTTGCTGCCGAACTCCAGGGCGTAGGCCATGGCCGCCTCATCGGTGGTGTTCGGGCCGTCGATAATGGCGATCGCGCGCAACTTGCCGGCCAGCGCATCCATGGCCGTGGCCACCGCTTGGGTCGAGGAATGTCCCGGGGCGATCAGCAACTTGGGCTGGGCGTTGTGCTTGCTCTTGCCGTCCAGCAGCGCTTGCAGGCCGGTACGCTGGCCATCGGCCAGAACGCCACCAATGATGGCGGATGTTTGCAGCGCGGCGTCTTCTAACTTGGGCACGCCGATGGCGACGATCACCGCCTTGGCCCGCACATAGATCGCCTGGGCGGCCTTGGTGATGGCCGAGTCAGGGCCGAACGCGGCAATGGCTTCGCGCTCGGACGTGAGCAACACCAGCTCGCCGGCCAGGGCCTTGCCGCCGCCCAACAGGCCCGGGGTGAAGGTGTCGCACAGACCAATGATCGACGACGACGGCAGCGAGATGGTGCGCGCACCGGTGTCGATCAGCGTGGTAGTGACGCCGTGAAAGAAACTCATAAGGCTCAATCTCCAGAAACGAAAAAGCCCCGCATAAGCGAGGCTGTCAGGGGTGTGCGTGTTACGCGTAACGGAAAAGAAAACGCCCCGTCAGTGCGGGGCGTCTATTTGGTTTGCTCGGCCAGCCAAGGTGGCGCAATCGGGCGGTGGTCGACCAATGGAAACTCAGCCCCTTGCGGCCAATCGCGCAACTCACGGCGGTAGACCTGCAAGGCCGTGTATTGCTCTGCCGTCAGCGTGGTGGCTGGGCCACTTTCCAGTTCGTCACGGTGGCGCGCCACCACGCCGTCAGTCCTGGCCAACTGCCCATCCCGCCACGCCCGCTCAATGTCCGCCAGTTGCTCGGCACTCATTGGCGGACGCTCAATCAACGACGGCGGCTCAGTATCAAAGTTGATCATAATCAGCTCTGTCTGCCCGTTCATCAGCTCAGCGTGCAGCTCCGGGGCTAGCTCAATGGCGTCCGCCGGGATCTCCCCGCCTAATTCGGAATCGTGAAACGAACGACTGGTTTTGCTGGAGAAAATCATAGACGTAGCCCCTTAAATCCCTAAAGCCAACACACGCACCGCCGACTGACTGGCGGTGTAGTTGGACTGCAACATCACCTGATTCAGACCGTTAGGCATACCCGCACAAAACGGCGAGCCGGCCGTGTTGTAAATCGCACTATCGGTCATCGACACGTTGCAGCCGAAGTTCGCCGTGGGGAAGGCGATCGGCAAGTTAAACGCAGACGCCATAAACGCCGAGGCGAACTGCGCGGTAAACCACTGCATGATTAGGCCAGACGGCAGTTTCTGATAGCCTGACGCCCCCAGCAGAGCACCAAACGGCGCCGTTTTAGCAACCACGCCCGGCCCCATCAACACCCACACACCGCCGCCAATGAAAATGGCATCCAGATAGGTGTCGACCGGAATGGTGCGCGTGCCGGCAGACGACAAAACAGACAAGCTCTCCTGCATTTTGTCAGTGCCCTGACACACCAACAGCATGTTGTTGGTGCTCCAGTTCTGCACGCGAACCGTAGCCCCGGGCGTTAGGCCGTTCGCCACCGAGTCCGGAAGACTGTACGAAGTCCCCGCCCCGCCCGACGAATGTACCAACCCGCCAACATGGGCAGCGATCCCCGCTAGCGCGCCGGTGATCGAGTAGAACCCAGAAAACTGCCACCCCGCCGCTTTCACCCCGGCAGTTGTGGCAACTTTCTGGCTGTTGTCGAACTTAGACGGGGTCGGGGCTAGGGGAGCGCCTCGCAAAATCGTGTCTACAAAATCCGACTGTTGCAGCATCACGGTCGCGCTGTCGCAGAACAGCAATGACGATTGGCCTTGCGTAATCACCACCCCAGCCCCGGCAGCGGTCTTTACCGTAACGGTGAAGGCTCCAGAGGTAACGTTCTGGAAGTGATAACGACCTACAGCAGACGGCACGATAACCGTTCTATTGCCCGTCAGTACCCCGGTCAGCACGATAAGGCCCGCAGCCAATTGCGCCGCTGTCGGCGTGATGCTTCCGCTGCCCGCGATGTTGACACCGATCGCACCATTGATGGCCACACCCAGCGCCGCCTGGACAAACTCCGTGTTGGCTACCGACTTATCGTTGTCGCCCGGGGCCGGTGTCGTGGTCGTCGGATTGCCGGTCATGGCAATGCTGTCAAAGTCGCTCTGCTGCTGCACGATGTTGTTCGAACCGTTGCAGAACAGCAGGGTTGACCGGCCCTGCGTGACCACCACCCCGGAACCCGTCGCCGTCTTCACCGTCAAGGCGAAAGCGCCTTCGGTGCTGTTGACCACTTGGTAACGCGCCGGCATGGTCGGAACCACAATTGTGCGGCTGCCGGTCAGCGCCCCGAACAGGCTCAGCGTTCCCGTTCCGGCCTGAGCTTCCGTCAGCGTCAGTACACCGGAGCCGGAGACATCAATGTACAGCTCGACCCCTCTGGCCTTGATCCATTCAGTCGTTGCAAGCTTCTTGGTGTTATCAAACCGAGCCGGCGCATTCGCCGTGGGGCTGATCAGCGCCGGCGAATTGAGCGGCGCAAAGCCTTGCGTCACGTTCTGGAACGTCAGCGCCGTGGTGCCCAGGACAATCGCCCCGTCAGTGACCAACTGCCAACGAGTATCGGCCAGCGTCGCTCCTTGCTCTACGGAGACCATCAGACCCGACGTCACATCTGTACTGGCGTCCGCGTCTTTCGCCCGAACCCAGTCAGCAACCGCGGCAATATAGAGGCCGTTATCTTTTGCGGCCGTCTGGTTTTTAACCAGGACGCGATCGCCAGCGACTACGGCCACGCCATCGATTGCTTGCGGCCCGGCCAGTGCGATGTTGGCAGTAGTCGCCACGCGAACCGACTGTTTGCTGTCGAGCTTGTACAGTTCTTCCAGCACCTTCGAATCGACATACTCACGCGTCGCCAGCACCACCGACGGGTCAATCTTCAGCGTGATATTGGCAGCGCTGGACACAATGAAATTCATCCGCACCACTTGCGTGCGGCCCGAGCCTTGCGACAGCACCGGCTTGAAACTCGGCGCGCAGTTGGCCACCGCCACCAGATCGCCGTCCGCGTCATACAGGCCGATTTCGCGAATCCAGAAACCGCCCTCGTCGGCCGGAATGACCTGCTCGGCAATGATCACGGCCGGGTTGACCGGATCAATCTTGACCTGATTGAGCGGACGGCGACGCCATTCGCGGATTAGGTGGGCTTGCGTTGCGTTGGGGATCGGGTCGGTGCCATTGGCATCACCCACGCCCATTTCCGTAAGTTTCCAGGGAATGCCGAGCGCGTCGGCGTTCGCCTGCTTGGCCATCCCCACGTTCGTGAGGATCGCAAAAAACTGCGAATTCGCATCAATCATAATAAACGTCCAGGGTGTCTATGGAGTGTTCGCGGCCGACTACGCCGAAGGTTCCGGTGACCTCGATGTCACGCATGACCGGCGGATATACGTCGATTTCGTCGCCTTCATACACGGCGACACTGATGTCTAAAACGCCTTGGGTTTCCAGGCTGATCGCCAGCCCGGTCAAGTGCCGCGTGACGGGTTTCGCGTCGTCAATCAGGCGCTCCAGCTCCTGATACATTTCTTCGGTGATCCCGGTGTCCAGCACGCCAACCTTCAGCGCAAAGGTGCCCGGCGGGCCTTCCGGCACCGCGTTAAACCACTCGACGATTTCAATCAGGTAGCCCAAGGGCTCGACCACCCGGCGCAGTGCGCCGATGGTCCCCTTGTGGGCATGGATGTAATAAGACGCCTTGATGGCCGCGCGCTTGGTCGCCTCGGTCCATCCTGGGTCCCAGCGATCGACCGACCACGCCCACGCCAAATGCGGCAGCAGATGGACCGGGCAGGTATCGGCGTTGTACAGGGTGCGCAACGGGACAATGGTTCGCTCATAAAACGCCGCCTCCAAGGCGCGCTCCAGTTGCGTGCTATTGCTCGGCAGCAGGCTTTTCATGATGCCCCCGCCAGCTTCACGTCATAGCCCACGCAATACGCCGCCTGCGCCTTGGTCGGCGCCAGATCCGCCCAGCCGACCAGCTCAACCCGGGCCACGCCGGCCACATGCAACTGCGCATCGACCGCCGAACGCGCCACCTCGACCCCCAAGCGCTTGCGCGGATTGATCCACGCCGCCAAGCGTCGGTTGGCTTCGGCCAAGCTGGCATCCCCTTCAGGCCCCACGCCGGCCATGTGCAAAATGGCGTCAATGCGATAATCAATAATCTGCGCACTCTGCACCGTCACCCGATCGCACACCGGCCGCACGTCTTCGTCATTCAACGCCGCCTTGACCGTGGCCAACAGCTCGGCACTGGCCTCACCCTTACCTTCGGAACTCAACACCGTGACCGTGACGTAACACGGCGCCGGGCTTTCCGCCGTGGCGTCCATCACCAACCCCGAGGCGTTACGGGCGTGCAAGATGTAACTGGCGCGCGGCCCGGCCGTGGTCAGCCCCTCAAAAGCCAACTGGATGCGCTCGCGAAACGGGTCGTCCTGCTCCTTGACCTCCGGCACCGGCGGCACCGCCGACAGATCCTCGGCCTGAATCACCAGGCGCTTCAGGTTGTAATTGGCGCCCAGGTGATCAAGGTCAGCGCCGATCGCATGGGCCAACAGCAGCGCCTTGCAGCCATCGTTAACCCGGGCACGGTTAGCGACCTTCATATAGGCCCCCACCTCCAGCACCTTCACCACCGGCTCGCTTTCAATCGGCGCGCTCCAGTTGTCTCCCATATGGCCGCGAAACGTGCTCAGGGCTTGGTCATAGGTGTCCTCGAAGTCCAACGGCTCCAGCACATCCGGTGCCGGCAGGGCCGACAGATCCACGATGCTCATACGCTCACCTCAAACAGAAAACGGTCGCCGAGGTATTCGCCGGCAATGCTCAGATTGATTTGCCCGCCCAGCACCGAGAGTGCGCGGATGCGCTCCAGCTTGACGCGCGGTTCCCAGCGACTGATCGCCCGGACCGCCTCGGCTTGCACCGAACTTTTCCAGCCTTCATTCACCGGCATGTCGACGTACAAGGGGATGTTGCTGCCGTACTCCGGCCGGTGCCGGCGACTGCCCACCCGTGTGCCCAGGATGTCGGCCATGGACTGGCGCAGATGCGCGATGCCGGAGATGGGTTGGCCGGTGTGGCGATCCATTCCGATCATCTAGGTCACTCCTTAAACTGTTCGAATTCTTCGCTGGCTTTCAGGAACGTCAGAGCCTCGCTGTCGGACGTTGCGACTTCCACCAGCCCTTTGGCCACCGACAATGCGCGGCCGCTTCTGGGGATGATTAAAGTTCGTGACGTATAAACCTTGTCGCGAAACTTCAGCCGCAACTCTGGTACCGGAAGCGCGATTGGTTGCTCATCGCTGACAGGGGTGTCGATGGTCTTGGCCATGTTTTCTCCAGGCAAAAAAACCCGCACTTGGCGGGTTGTCGTGGGGTGAAAAATTAATGCGTGTGATGGTTGCTGTTACCACCGGTGTCAATGATCGCGCCGGCACTGGTGATGCCCTGCGTGACGTGTAGCGCACCGTCGATGGTCACCGCCGCTTTCAGGTTGATATTGCCGGTCGTTACGGTAACGGCGGCATCGGTTACGATCACCTCAGTACTGGCGACTTTAATGGTCACCGTGCCGCTTGGCAGGGTGATGGCGTAGGACCTGGCCTGCCAGTCGTAGACCAGCGAACCACCGTCGTCGAAACGCCAGACCTCGACATGGTCGCGGTTATCCGGTGGCGCGCCAGCGTTGCCATACAAGCCCGGAACAAAAGTGCCCATTCCGGCCTGACCGCTGGGGTTGAACAACACCCCCTGCTCACCGAGGCTTGGCACGCGCCAGTGTCGCGCCTTACCGGCGGCCAAGCTGTGCCAACGCACCCAGGCGCTGGTCCACTCGCCATTCGACACCCGCACTGCAGGTGCAACCAGATCGACGCCGACTACCGCACACGGCATCAACATGGCTGCAATCATGCGGTCATGCTCGGCGCACGCGTAACTCACGGCAGGTCCTCAGGTTTGAAAAAGTCGGGTTTGACGTCGTCGTTGAAGCCCAGCATCAGGGTGCCCGGCGGTTCGTCCGGCCACGGCCATTCTTCCTCGCCGAGGTAGATCTGCTGCGTCCACTCCACCAACCAGACCACGTAGCCATCCAGCTCCGGCTTGGTCCAGTCCTGCATCGCCTGAACAAACTCGGCAGGCTCTACCTCGAGCCCCCACGTTTGCAGTCGCAACAAGACAGCCAGCTGCGCTGCCAGGTGCGCGGCTTGCTGGCAATGCTGGGGGCGTATCGGGTCAACAATGATCCGGGCCTCGAACTTGCAAATAACGGTTGTCTGCCCCGTTCCGATGTCGACACCAGGTTCCATCTCAGCCAACTCGATGAACACCGCCGGCAGTGCAATGCGATCCTTGATGTTCGGCCACGCTGTCACCGCGTGAACGCCTGGAAGATGAGCCTTCAGGTGTTGTTCTATTGCCCGGTACAGCTGGTCGAGACTGAAAGGCTCATCAAACATTGGCCGTCCCCTTCAAATACTTTTGCAGCTCAAAGTTGAATTCCTGCCGCAGAATTTCCAGCAGGCGCGCATCGGCGCGTTTGACCCAACTGTCGAAGTGCGGGCGGGCTTGTTCCAGTGACACTTTGGCTTTGGCCAGCGGGAAGCGATTGCCGTTTTCCGCCACCCAACCCGAACTGGCGCCACCGGCCGACGACACTGTGCTGTCGGGATAGTCGTCCGCGTTGAAGTGCTTGCTCGCAGTGCGAATCCAGATGTCGGGCTTGTTGCCGTAGACCCTCTTGAGAAAGGCGCCCTGATAACGTCGATCGGCCACCGACACGCCAGTGCCAGACTGTCGTGCCCGACCGATTCGACTGGACTCGATGGCATTCAAACCGAACCACAACTTGCCGCTGGTGGCCCCACCGGCGACCGGGTAGCTACGCAAGCGCTGACGAACCGCCGCGACGGCAATACGTTCCTGCCGACTGACGGCCCGGGCAATATGCGTACGCAGCCAACCTAACGTTTTGTTGATCGCACGACGTTGCGCAGCTGCTGCAGCCTTGGGCACCAGCTTGGCGAAGTCCTGGAACGCGTTCAGGTCTGCCGTCGAGGACTGAATGGAAATCATCCCACCACCGGCCGACGGCTTGAAGTAGCTGCCGACGCTCACGGGCGCATCCTCAGAATCAAGGCAACCAGACCGTCGCCACTCGGTTCCAGCTGCAGCAGGTCGTAATCGCCACCGCCATCCAGCGCGGGCAGATCGATGCTGATCAGCATGCCCTGCTCCAGGCCGTGCGAATCGCTGACGCGGATCTCGAACCTCGGCTCACGCAATCCGGTGTTGAGCTTGCCGAACTGGGGCTGTAACCAGGGCGCGGCGAACATGCCGAGCACCGGTTCAGCTCGGCCCTCGATCCGCGCGCTGTCGCCCAGCGTTTCGAATACCACCGCATCGACCTCGGCAATCAGATCGCGAAAGCCCACGGTCAGAGCTCCAGCAGGATCTGTGCACGCGGCCGGGTGCACAGGTGCAACGGGTTGGACTGGGCTTCACCAGCCATGCCCTTGCCGAACTGCATCGGTTCAATCTTGCTGTAGTACGGGATGCCCTGGGTGTTGACCGTTTCCATGTAGTCGGCCGGTGCGAACACTGAGATGTACAGATCAGGAACACCTTCAGGAACCAGCAACGCCTTGTCGTCGTGGACGAAAGACACACCGGCAACCTTGCCACGGTAGCGCTCCCAAGTAATACCGCCGAACTCAAAACTCTCCCGAGCATCGCCACGTAACGCCGCAGCCTGTAACGTTCCTTCGTAAGTTTTAACTACTGCCTTATGAGCGATCAGCTTGCTCCAGAAATGCTTGCCGCAGAACGCGCGGGAATTGGTGCTGGTCACGGCGCCGAGTGCGTCCTCCTGCATGTCCAGCGCTTCGAGGCACTTGACCCGCAGTTCAGTGCTTTGATCATTCAGGCCCATGGAGAGCTTCTGACGCTCTACTCCGAAGCGGTCATACAGGTCTAGCAGCACCGTCGAACCATCGGCATCCAGGATCAAGCCGTTGAGCGCGCCCATACGCTGAAACTCGTGGGTTGCGTCCAACTGACGGCGCGCTTTGGCCAGACGGGTATTGACCACATCCTGCACTGCCTGCAACTCGGTGCGGGTACCGAAGGCGCGAATACCTTGAATCTCGTCGGCCTTGATGGTGAAGCGCTCCGGCAGGTGCACGGTGTTGAACGGGATCAGATTGCGCTTGCTCGCCGCGACCACCAGACCAGAGCCGCCGCGTTCACCAGCCGGCACCAGCGCCAGGGTGTCGCCGTCCTTTTCGATCTGCACGGTCAGGGTGGTGATGCCTTCTTCGCGGAACAGGCCAAGGGCGCTGATGCGGCCCGGGAGGTAGGGTTGATCGTTGAGTGCAGCAGTCAGCGCGGTAACGGTAAACGCTTCGTCGTCAAAAATGGCGATCTCGGCCATGGGTACTCTCCAGAAATGAAAAAACCCGCTCAGGGCGGGCCGGATAAACGTAAGGGATAGTCTTAGCGAACAATCAGGAAATGGCTGGCCAAAGCCTGTTCCGCCAAAGGGTCAAGCCCGGTCAGGTGTGCTTCGCTGACTTCAGCCAAACGCACCACGGCGCGCCCCCGACGCACAATGTCCGACTCGCCCAATGGCCCGTAGAGAATCGCCACGGCCGCCTCGGTACCGTCTGTGGCAGCAGAGTCATACGGTGCGAATTCGGCTGTGGCCGTCACCAGGCCGAGAACCTGCCCCGGATTCAGCGCGGGGCCAGCGGCGACGTTGATCGTTTCCCGAGAAATGTTCCCAGCGCCCTCGGACAGCAGAAACTCACCTGCGTGGATCGGCTCTTTTTTGATGTTCATGCTCTTGCTCCTTTCGCGCCGCGCGCAGTTCCAGATTGGGCCGCTTGTCGCGAAGCCCAGATCGAGGTGGGATCAGGTTGTTTGGCGAGCACCTTGGGTGCCGGGTCGTGGTCGAGCGGCAGGCTGTTGTCGATTTCAAAGCCCTTACCGCTGGTGACAATTTTGTCGAACAGACGGGCTCGAACCGCTGCAGCATCCAGCCCCGCTGAAACGTACTCGGCGCTGAACTCTGGCAAGCGGGCGGCCACACACAGGTCATTCACCGCCTTGGCACGCGCCAATCCGGCCAGGACGATCTCTTCGCTTTCGAGCTGGGTCGAACTGAGCAGCGGCTCAACCAGGTTGCTGATGCCCGCCGCCGTGCAGCGCTGGGTGATCATCAGTGCCAACTTGGCCGAATCGACCACCGGCGGCACCAAGGGCGGGTCGAGTTGATCCGGCTCCAGGTCCGGATCCGGTTCAGATGCTTCGTCGAGCTGGGCCACCAGTTCAGCCGGTGCATGCTGGTAACGCTGCAGCACGGCCCCTTGGCCAAGGCAGGCCTTGACCGTAATGCCGTCGCCGACCTCATCGGCCAGACCCAGTGCCACCGACTCATTGGCTGTCAGCCAAGTTTCGGCGTTGACCATGCGCCGCAGCTCCGCGTCATCAATGTCCGGCGCCTTGGCCTTGTAGGCCGCGATGATCGCCTCCAGGGTCTGATCCAGCACATCAGCGACCCGGCGGAAGTCCTCCGCGTCGCCTCCGGCATAGGTGTAAGGGTTGTGGATCATCAGCATGGCGTTCGATGCAATGACGACACGGTGTGCACCACACACCGCCACGCTGGCCGCACTAGCGGCCAACGCATCAATCCGGCCGGTGCAGCGCTCGCCCAGGCGCGACAGCGCGTTGTGCATCGCCAACCCGTCAAACAAATCTCCGCCGATGCTGTTGAATGCCGCGATCACCGGCGAGACGCCGTCGTCTATGGCGCGCAGATCCTGCACGAATTGATTGGCAGTAATGCCCCAGGTGCCGATCTCGCCATAGACAAAGACTTCGATCACTCTCTCGGTGTCCTCGCCGCTAGACTGCAACGCGTACCAGGTTTTGTCCTGAACTTGCACACGCTGGCCTGCCCGGTTGTAAACGCGCGGTCGCGCTTTTTTGCTCATGGTTGCTCCTTGTCGTCGATTGGCTCGACGGCATCCAGGGTGTTGTAGTTGAGGCCCAGTGCGGTGGCCCGCGCCAGATCGGCGGCGTTTTCCAGGTCGACCGTTTCGGCGTCGTAGCCAGTGCGCAGGACCATCTCGCTGCGCGAGGCAAAGCCAGCCTGCACTTCCATCCGTCGCGCCTGAACGTCCTGCACCGGTTGGATGTAGGCCCAACCTTGCGGCACCCAACGGGTACGCAAATAGTCACGGCGCTTCTGCGCGTAATCGCCCAGCACCAGGACACCGGACAACACGGCCATGTCCATCCAGGCGGCCCGTACTGGGCGGCAGAGCTGGTGGACATAGACACCGAATTGCAGTTGTTCCAGGCGGCGCCGAAACTCGTTGAGCACCACACGTAACGCTCGGTCGTTGATCCCGCGCATGTCGCCGGTGAGGATCTCGTAAGGCGTGCCGGACCCAGCGGCGGCGGCCATCAGTTGCTGCCGCATGAAGTCCGGGTAGTTGTTGCCCGCGTCCGGTGGCTTGGAGAACTCCACCTCTTCACCTGGTCCCAACTCCTGCATGGTGCCGGGCTCCAGCGCGACCATCGGGGTGAAGCCGTCACGATCGAGATCCAACAGCTGGCCGGTGACCGGATCTCGTGGCGTCTGCCCCGAGTCCGAAGCCGGCCGGCTGATGAAGCCGGCAAACAGGTTGGCCACCTCCTGGCGAAACAAGACCGCGTCGTCGTAGTTGTCGAGACTGCGCAAACGCTTGAGCACAGGCGACAATCGCGGCACGCCGCGCAGTTGACCCGGCTCGACCGGTTCAAAGATGTGCAGCACCTGGGCCGCCGGTACCCGCACCAGCTGGTTGTAGCCGGCGTTCAACGACGACGCGTCGCGTGGATGTGACAGGTACATCCAGTACGCCACCCGTTTGCCGCCGGGATTGAACTCGATCCCGGCGCGGATAACGTTGCCGGATTTGGTGCTCTCGTACTTGTCATGCGGTACGAACTCCGGCGCCAGAATCTGCAGCTGCAGCGGAACCGCCAAACCCTCGTCCAGGCTGCGCGGTCGTAGCCGCACGAAGCACTCGCCAGAGGTTTCAACCGTGCGCGCTACCAGGGCCTGCTGGCCGTAGAAATCTGTGCGTTCATCCGCGTCCGATTCATCGACCCAATCGCCCCACAGCTCCTGCAGCAATTTGCGTAAAGCATCGTCGTCAGTGGTCGGCCGGGGGGTGATGCCCGTGCCGATCAGGTTGCTGACGCGCTTGTCGATCACGTTGAAGGCATACGGGTCATTGCGAACCGCTGCCCGGGAGCGCGAACGCAGGTTGCGCAGTGCCGGGGTGTTGATGCTGTTGATCCCGTTGTCGGGAGCATCCCAACCAGTGGAGCGTCGGCCCTCCCCGGCACCTTCGTAACTGGCCTTGATGTTCGACGGCAACACGAACCCGTTACGGGTGAGCGTCGGAAAGTGTCGGGCCATTAGACTCCCTTGCCCCCGTGGTAAAGCCGAACCACGCGCGAGCGCGGTCCGGCAGCGTTGACCAGCGACGAACGAATCTCTTCGCGCGCCTTGAGCAGCTCGTCGACGGTGCGGTATTCCACGGTGCGATCGGTGTAGCGGACGACTTTCTCACCGCGAGCGATGGCCGCCTCAACCGCGTCGAGGTGCTTCTGGGTAAATGACATATCAGCGTCTCTTCAGGTAACCGCTGGTGGAACTGCGGCGTTGAGGTGGTGTTGCTGCGGGGCGCCTTTGCACGACCGGAACAGCGGGTGGTGACGCCGGTTGCCGAGTCGGTGTTGCTGAACCAAGACTATCGACCCGTTCGCCTTGAACGGGCTTGCTGCCCAGGGCTTCGTCAAACAGTCCGGACTGCGCCAGGGACTGACGTACGCGCTCCCAGTCGTGTTCCTTGTAGCGATTCAGGCCCAGGTAATGCGCCATGGCCAGGCAATACACCATCAGGTCGAGCGCTTCGTTGCGCTCGGCTTTGCCCTTGACCCACTCGATGCGCTTGTGACCGCGTACGTAGCGCGCAACCTTGCGCTCTGCGACGCACTGATCGAAGAAGTCATCCGGCAAGTCATTGGCAAAGTGCAACGCACCCGGACCGGATTCGAACGGGTAGCGGTTGTAAATCCAGTCCTTTGCCGTGTCGGTACCGACGAACCACAGCTCAGCACCGTTGCGTTCGGTTTGGCCTTTCCAGGTCACGTCGACCATCGAGGGGCGTTGAGCAATGACCGGCTTGCCGGGTTTGCTTGCACCTTTGATGGCGAACACGTTGCGCCAGCGACGAACACGACAGAACTGGTAAACCTCATCGGTGTGGTGACCGCCGGAGTCGACAGCGGTGGCCAGAATGCCCAAGCCAACACCGCACGGATGGCGATATTTAGCCTTGAGCAATTCATCCAGAGCCGCCCAGGTGCGCTCGTCGGCGGGATCGCCCGAAACGATCTGGAAATCAACAACCCAGCGCTCCATGCCGGCCCCCCAACCCATGGCCATGAATTCCAGCCGGTTGGCCTGAACGTCGACGGCCCCGGTGATCATCATCACCGCCGCTGGCATTGAGCCAAGGCTGTATCCTTCCAACCGCGCCCGCTGCCTCAGGACGTCTGCTTTGGTCTGCTCCTGAGCCGCGTCCCAAACCTTCGCGAGACGGGTGTTGTAGAACACCTGCATGGGCTCAAGATCGCCTTTGGCCTGGGCCTTCTTCGCCTTCTCGAATTGCTTGGCCAGCGACTTCCAATCCATCCAACCCAGCGGCGAATACAACGCGTTGAGGTGGAAGCCAACGGTTTCGCCGTCGCCATCGGCGTGCGCCCGCCATTCGCCTTTGGCGAGCATCTCGCCCTTGTGGTACTCCTCGATCAGCACGTCACACTCAGGCCCGGCGCACTGGTAGTGCACCACGCTAAAATCCGTTGAGTAGTGCAGCCGATCCCATTCAAGGGTCTGCATGTGCCCACAAGTCGGGCAAGGCACGTAGTAGTGACGCTGGTCGCTGCCATCGAACAGGTCGGAGATACGCGAGGCGCCCTTGATCGTCGGCGAGCTGGAGAAATAGAACTTGGCGTTGCGGCCAAAGGTACTACCCCGGGTTTCCGCCAGCTCGATGGGATCGCCCTCCTCACCGATATCAACTTCCCAGCGGTCGATCTCATCACCGTAAACATAGCGGGCCGACAGCTCCGATAAGTTGGCGGCCGAGCCGGCGGTGGTGACGTACAACGTGCCACCCTCGAACTCCTTGGTGTCCATGGTGTTGCGCGAATCCCGCGAGCGGTTAGCCGCCACACGTTCGCGCAAAACCGGCGTCGCCTTGATCGTTTTGCCGATCCGAGAGGACACCCGTTTGGCCAGGCCGAGGCTCGGCAACAGTGCCAGGATATTTGACGGCGCCATGTGCATCAGGCCACCGATCCAGTTCAGACCGATCTGGGTTTTCATCAACTGCGACGCGACCATGGTGATTACGCGCTTGCAGGGGTGAGCCGGCGACAGGCAGCGCATGGGCTCGCGGGCATACGGCGTACGCGAGGTGCGGTACTGGCCCGGCTCAGCGGCGCCGGTATCACGCGGGATCCGCATGTACTCGTCAGCCCATTGATCGATCCAGACGTCCGGGTCGGGCCGTAGCCCACGGAAATACGCCTCGCGGTACACCTCTGCACCGTCAGGGAATCCAGTGGGCATGGGCTTAACTCGTGGTCAGTGCGTGTTCAAGGTCCGCTGAAGACATGCGTTCGGCGTCTTCCAGCGAGCGGCGGATCGCCGCCGTGAGGTGCTTTTCGATTTCCCAAGGGTCGGTCATGGATGCCAGTTCCGGCGCCAGTTGCGGAGGCATCCCCAGCAGTTGATCGCGCAGCATGCGACCGGCGTTGTAGGCACCGGTTTGAACTGCCGGCAGAGCTACCAGCGAGCCTTTAGCCTTGTGCAACTCGATCTCGGCGAGCTGGGCTAGGTTGTGCTCGCGCAGTGCGCGGGCCTTCTGGAAATCGGGGAGCTGCCCCGCAGGGGTGATCACGAGCGGCGGCGCAGCCGTTGAAGTCGGCTCGACCTGGCTGGATAGCTGACTGTAAACGTCACGCTGAAGCCGATCTTGGTGGTGGCGGTCAGCGACAGCAGTCTTACTGGGGTCAGCGGTGTCGCGAATCAACGCTTCGCTGGCCGTGACATCGACCTGTTTACCGTCGGCGGTCAGTACCAGGCGGTTGTTGTTTTTCAACCAAGTGATGTAGCTGGGCGCCCTGCCGATCCGAGCCGCGAAGGCGCTCTTTGACAGGTACATTGGTTCTGTCATAAGCCCTCCTTTTCAACGGCTTTTCAATGGGAACCTTTCAATTTCAATGGATTGAATTTCAGTAAGCTGACAACCCTGCCGCTAACAACTTCCCGCGGGTTTCCGACCCCGTACCCGCGAGATAACCCCAGGGTCCCCGGCGGTTTCGGCGCGCCGGAGCGATTCGTTACCCCTACTTGCCACTGGTAGGTGGTCCTTCGCAGACGTCCAGCCGCTTGGCGGCCCAGCGTTCGTACAACCCGATGGCAACATCTGCACCGGCCATTGCAGTCAGGCAGCCCAAGCTGCCAGCGGTCCAGATCGTCATGCCAGCGCCGATCATCAACATCATCGCCGACACGCCGCAGACAATGCAGGCACCGGAACGCAGTGCAAGACGCCGCATCAATGCCCAACCTCGTGCACCGTCTTTATCGGCTCTCCACATTTCACCGGATACGCCACCGACCAGAGCCAGGACGATCACTAACCAGATCGGCATCTCTGCCAGCGCTTGCTGCTCATTTGTCATGTTGTGCCTCAAGTGAATGAACGTGCCGAACACAAAAAAGAAAACCCCGCCGGTGGGCAGGGTTTTCAGTGTCGCGGCGCAGGCCAGGACGAAGTGCACAGCACGTGCTCGGGGGAAGCGCCAAGGCGCAAAATCCATATCGTGGTGACTTTTTACCCCCTGAGTACGGAACCGAAAAGGGGGCATTTTCGGTTAACCGGCTCGACGCAACTTTGACGCAACTTTGAGGAGACTTTGAGGCATCCCTCCCCGACCAGTGGTCAGCCACTTGCGGGCATCAGCACGCTCAGTCAACACCTCCAACAGACGCTGATGCAGGCTATGCACCAAGTCGTAATAGGTTTGTTTGGCCTTGGCGACATAACCTAGCTCATGCATCTGCATGATCCAGGTAGGCGCCGGATCATCGCCGTAACGCAATCCCGCCAAGCGCTGCAATCGTTCACCACGTTCGTCTTGTCGAGCGATCTCGGACAATGCTGCACCGATCTCTTGAGCGACGCTATCGGGACCTGCTCCAGCGCCGAGGATGATTCGGGAGCCTGGTGTTCCGCGAGGCGCGCAACCGCCCCATTCCATAATCGTTGCCATCGGGCTGCTCATCCCCCCGGCCTCGCCGTTGTGCCGACATTGCTCACCCCAGTGCTTCAGCAGTACCTCCATCGCCTCAATCATTGTCCTTCCCCCCGAAGAAGCGAACCCAACACAGAAAAACCAATAGCCGACACAAACCCAACACAAGTAAAAGCCTTTGAATTCAATACCTTTATCAAGCTTGGGTGGGGTGTGTTGGGTTTGTTGGGTTTATCTGTCATCGCATAAGAAAAAATTCTTCCCGTTACAATCGATTCAAATAACGTCATGCATGCGCGTGCGCGACACGAAACCCAACACACTCCACACAACAACCGTAATCGCGCGTAATACAGGGACTGAAAATGTGTAGGGTCTTCAAATTCAACCCGACACACACCCGACACACCCAACACACTTATAGAGGTAGTCATGCGGCGATCGCCTTGATGTGGTCCCAACTGTCCACGTGCCAGCCCGCCAACTTCGCCTTGGCCCGCCAATGTTCCACCTGCTTGCCCAGCTCGGCCGCCTTCAGTGATGGGGGTGGGGAAGCATCAGGATCCACGGGAAAGAAGAACGCACCAAAGCGGCGGTTGTTGCCATCAGTCCAAGGAATGGCCCGCGTTTTATCCACCTCAGAACTGATGAACAACGAGAATTTCGTCTGACTCATCACGTGCTCTTTATTGCGCTGGCACCACTCGAGGAACAGCGAATAAAGGTCAGTCGATAGACACGGCCCCCAAAGTCCCTGCCCCAGTTCGCTGTATTTCCACAAATGCAGAAACGTCTGCCAACCAGCCCGACTCAAAGCGACCAAGCGCTCACGTGCATCAGTCGATGGCGGTCGCGTACGTTGGTTGAAGTCCCCGAGTTCGATGGACAACAACCATCCATACAGCGCCGCCACGCCACCTTGTTTGAGCTCATGCCCGATCGCCTTTTGCCGCTCGACCGGCAAGGTTTCCATGGGCCACATCACCAACATTCGTCGGTCGCTGTCGCTGATGGGCCAAGGGAGAATCTCGTTGCTCAGGAACACCGCGTTCATATGGTTGGCTTCTTCCCAGCCATTGATGAACTTCGACTCCATACGAACCGTTTTACCAGTGATCAGGTGCTTGATTTTGCCCACTTGGTTGTAGCGCTGATCACGGCTGACAACCTCCTCGAACACCGACCACAATTTGCGGCTTTGCCAGGCGTTGAAACTGCTTTCCAGCTGAGTCTGACCAACCGTTGCCGCGTATTGGCCATAAAGCATTCCGAGAGCATCAGCAAAGAGAAGGCTCTTACCCGAGCCCTCCATGATCGAGTGCATCAGCACGGCCGTATCCATCTTGGCGCCCAAATGCTGCAGCGGGTACGCCAGCCAACGAGTTAGCCAACCGGCAGCAGCTTCGTCGTGGTTGCACAAAAATGATATAAGCCACCGAAGGTTGGCGCAGGCTTCGTCATCCCTGACCGGTTCCAACGGCAGGCCATCAAAGGTGTTGATGTACACCGCCGGGTCCTTGGTCATGGTCGGATCAAACACGATATGTTCGACGTCTACGGTCCGCCGCTCGCTGCTATTCAGCCACAATGGATAGGTGTCACCCAGAGCCATTTTCACCGCGCCTTCGGCAATGCGTCGCTTCTTCTCCCGATCCCAAACATCTTTAGTGCCATCGATGTAAACGTAGCGATCTGTAGGTGCCATGCCAAACACACCACCCTTTTTGCCCGCCATCCGCCGCGTTTGTTCAATCTCTCGGACATGCTCGTCAGAGATCAACCGCTTACCCGTGTCATCCAACCAGGCTTTGGCCAGCGACTTGCTGACACGTGCTTCGAAGGCTGATTTTTTCATCACCCGAGACTGGTCGCAGTCCCACACGTGCGTGGTCCCTTCGACCAAGGCGAAACGACGAAGCAAATGGTCAAGCGTCATTGCCTCCCCCGCCCCCCCATTAGATGCAGGAGCGGCGTCGCTTGGGCCAATGGCGACACCAGAGCTTGGCTCGCTCAAATCACCGGATGGGGTCGGGGGAAGATCACGCGGATCAGGCCTTGCTGAATGCTGCATACCCAGCATGCGCGCAGCATCCTTGACTGCCTTCGACTGATCACCGCCGTGCTCGAGCAAACAGAACACCTCAAAGGCATCGTTCTGATGACCATTCGCAAGTGGATCGGCCCCATGATGTGAGTAAACCTTGCCCTCACTAATCGTGACTCCCGGCAGGCCGGTGCTGCTTTGTGGATATAACCATTTGCTGCCCCGCTTTATATACGCATGGGCACGCAGCAATTCTTCAACATCATGGCAGCGATTGAACTCGTCAATCACTGAGGGGGACTTAACCGCCGTCGGCGCCGAACGCTTGACCGCCTTCGGCGCAGGTGCTGCGGGTTTGATCGCCCACGGGCACGCTGCTTCGGCATCGCGCTTGAAGATGTCCCAATTTTGCCAGATGTTCAGCAGATCGCTGGTCAGCGTTGGCAAACCGTCCATGGCGTTGGGCGGAGTTTTCCAGATGTAAGGCTTGCCGGTACCAGGATGAATCGAAGGAGGGAACACGTCCTGCACCAGGCCAGCACGAAGCTCAAACACCGTAAAACGCTTGTACTCTTCAGCTTCCGCACGGGCAGCAGCCTCGCCAGTGACATCGCCCTGCTCTTTCGCGGCCTTCGCTGTGTCCATCAGGCCTTTGTGAATCGACCCATCCGGGTCTTTTTCATTAGGCCAGGAAAGAGAATGCCGGGTCAGTTCAACACCATCCGGCAACTTGAACAAAACTCGAAACCTTAGCGGGTTACCAACGATGGTCGGATACACGACAGCCATGGCATCCAGATCCACACCCAGCAGCTCGTAAAGCACGTGGCGCGTCCACTGCACATCGTCAACGTCCAACGAGCAGACGCGACTCGGTCCGAGTACGACGCCCAGGTTGTGGTTCGGATTTCTTTCCCAGAATGCCTCGGCTGCCGCAGGGTCGGTGATGAATCCGCCCGGTTTGTTCCAACCAATTCCTTTCGGCGCCTTTTCACCAGGTTCAATGGCGACCAAGGCAAGACCGAAGGTGTTGATGTAACGCTTTGCCCATGTGGCGATGGCTATTCCTTTTGCCGGTTCACTCATCGCCGAGCCTCCCGCAACCCCTGACAGTGAAAACAGGTCTCGCAACCCTCAATTGTCTGCTGTCGAAGCAACGGGATAGGATCGTCGCAATCTTCGCAGAATTGCGCGCTGACGCGGCTGGTAGGCACACGACGGTTGCGATGGATAGCAACGTCAAGCAGATATTGCGCCTGCTCATTGGCGCGGTCGATATCATCAGCCATTGACGCGATCCTCCATCGCCTGACGCGCACCTGCCATGATGCCGAGAATTTCGCGGATGACGTCCATGCCTTGCTTTTCTAGGTCAATGACTTCGTGAAGCTCCCAGACGTTGTCGGCAGCCCCGTCATGCATCGCAGCCACGAACTCGCCGGTCTCACCGAGCAGTTTCCCAACGGCTTTGAGGGCGTCCCGTGTTGCTGGTACCGGAACCGGGCGATACCAAACCGCGCCGGCCGGACGCATCAACGCATCGAGCAAGCGCGAGTCGGTTGTCAGCCTGATTACGTCTTCAAGCTCATCAGGGTTCAGCCAGCGCCGTTCTTCATCGAGCTTGAGTTTCTTTTGAAGGGTGTCGTTGTCCAACACCATGTCAAAAGCAAGGGCGGTGATTCCGCCCTTATAGTCACGACCAGCGCGATAAATCGCCTGGCGTAGTGGAAGGACCGGACCAGCGTCCGGCAAAAGATCTGTTCGACTCATAACCGTAAATCCCCTATTTACGGTGTAGCCATAGTCCAGGGCAAACCCTATCCTACGACCACGACCGATGTGCATGTGCTGTGTGTCGTCGTAGCTGAGCTGGGGGATCTTTGGTGAGAGGCCCCAGCTCGGCACCCTTTAAGCTGCCGACTTCAGGTCAGCCGCTTCTTTTTCTTGGTTGTATAGGCTTTCAATGGCCTTACCCGTTACGTACCGAACATCCGCACCTTTAGCTGCGCGATTTATAGTCGGCTGCGTTGTTCCTACGCGATCTGCGATAACCCGCTGGGATAAACCAGACCGCAGCAACTCCGCGAGCATTTCTTGGATAGTCATATCGTTCACCGATGCGCTTTCGCATTGAACGCCACAATACACAAACGTATTGATCGATTCAATACAATCGGCGATACGTTTTTGAATCAAGGCAGATAAAAGTGATCGGAGACCGCATCGCTCAACGCATGCAGGAAATGGAGTTGTCTGAAGGCGAACTCGGTCGCCGCTCCGGGGTTCCTCAGCCAACAATTCATAGGATCGTGACGAATGCGGTTGCCAGCCCCCGTCATGAGAATGTTGAAAAGATTGCCAAAGCCCTGAAGGTCAGTAGTAACTGGCTCTGGAAGGGAGGCGAGCATAAGAATCCGACCACTGATCAGGCCACACCATCCACGTCTGACACCAACGTGGAACCAGGGCCGGCTATCAAGGGCTACGTACCTTTAATTTCATGGGTTCAGGCAGGCGCCTGGTGCGAAGTAGAAGACGTACGGACACTTGATGATGCTGAAATATGGTTGCCATGCGCGGCCTCACATAGCAGCCAGAGCTATGCCCTCAGAGTTCGTGGGCTTTCTATGTTTAACCAACATGAACGCCGATCTTTTCGAGACGGCGATATCATATTTGTTGACCCTGCGAAGGACGCGGAAAACGGCTCACTTGTCATAGCAAAGCTCGTTGATAGCCAAGAGGCAACATTCAAACAGTTAGTAATGGAAGGAAGTCGCCGATTCTTGAAGCCGTTAAACCCTGCATGGCCTGAGCCCATCATTGAGTTAGGAAGCGATGCAATGATTTGCGGCGTTGTCTTTTCGAAGCTGGAAATTTTCTAATACGTTACCGAGCAAACCGAGCCCGCACTTAGCGGGCTTTCTTATGCACGACAACAAAATCAATTCAAATACGTATTGACTGAATCAATACGTATTTGTATCGTTTGCATCGTATACCTCTCACCAAAGAGTACGAGCCATGCAAACCACACAGCACAGCAACACCCGTTGCCCTGTCTATCTGCACCCGTCGGCATGCAGTAGCCGGGCCGCCGTTGAAGCCATCCAGCGTCGCACCGGATTGCTGGTGATCACCAGCCCCAAAGGATGCACAGAAGCCATCAAGCCATTCGCCAGCGCCGCAGTCGATGACACCTCTTGGCCGTTTGGGGGTGACGCAGCATGAATAGCTATCTAATCCCACTGGCAAAGCAGGAACTCCTGCACCACATGCTTCAGGTTGGCGGCGCGGCCGTGTGCCCGCTTCAGCGTCCAGAGCAGACCGTCCACGCAAACCTTGAAGTAGAACTCACCGACACTAGTGCAGTAATCAATGTGGACCTGGGCGGCCACACCGGTGAACTGACCCTCAAGCGCTCGGACCGGGCCAATCATCTGCACCTGCGGGACTTCATCCAGGACATTGCGAACGGTCGAATTGAGTCGGCACAACCCGCGCCACCCGAGCAGTCCGGCCGATTGGCGAAAATTGATCAAGCGCTCGCCGCCTCGGAAGCCTTGTTGGTCCACGTTCGCAAACTGCTTGCAGCCTAAGGACAGCGCCATGAACCGCACTCTGGACGAAACCGCAGCATTGCTCGGACTCAAGCCCCGCGCCTTCCGTACCAGGTTGCGTGAGTTGGGCATCTTGAACAGCAGCGGTGACCTTGGCAGCCGGCACCGCGACCGAGGTTATCTGTACTCGGATCCACGCAGCACCTTAATCCCCTCCATCAACAAATACCGGCACTACGCAGTGGTCATGGTGAAAGAGGAAGGGGTTGACTGGCTGGCCAAGAAGCTGGGAATCACAATCACGAACAAGGATGCCGCTGCATGAAAACTAATCAAGCCAATGCCTACACACAAGCCCTCGGCGCCTTGAAGTTGATCCCTATCTTCCTCAACTGCCCGGGCGTCATCAGCCGTGCCACGCTGATCGGTGCATCGACCGAAGCGATCCAGTTACTGGAAAGCATGCCGGTGCTGAGCACCGAAT
Source organism: Pseudomonas mandelii (assembly GCF_002251635.1). Classification (GTDB taxonomy): domain Bacteria; phylum Pseudomonadota; class Gammaproteobacteria; order Pseudomonadales; family Pseudomonadaceae; genus Aquipseudomonas; species Aquipseudomonas mandelii_B. Next base: position 51,225 of record NZ_NMOJ01000235.1, on the reverse strand, counting down.
TGGCCGAAGTATTCCGCAGCGTCAACAACGTGATCAGTGAAGGTCAGGTCGCCTATGTAACGCCGACCAACTCGCCGGAGTATCCATTCGGTGCCGTGGTGGCGGATGCGAAGGGCCAAATCTGCGCCGCAGCGATGGGCAAAAGCAAAGAAGGCCTGGCTGAAATGATCCGCCTCAAGCTGGTGCCCCCATCGGAGGGGTTCGGGGAGGTTGCCGCATGAGCAACACACTCGACCAGCTTCGCAAACAGTTCGCCACGCCTTGCCCGTCCCTGACCGCCGTGCGCGAACAGTACTTCACGCACATCCGCACCGACCGCCACCTACTGGCCGAGATAAAGGCAGGCCGTATCGCACTGGTAGTGACGCGCCTGCACTGCTCAGTACGAGCAAAACCGGTGGTGTACCTGCACAACCTGGCTGACTACCTCGACGCTCAAGCGACGAGAGCAGCAGCTTGATTCAACGGTAGCCTCTGCCGTCCAGAGGCAAACAAAATGCACTCTATGAGGCACAGCACATGAAACCCACGGACACCGCCGAGTTCATCGGCGAACTCAACGCAGGCGTATTCGCAAACCAGATCGGTCACGCACTTTCCGAAGTGGCAGCAGGTGTTGTTGATAACGGCAAGGTCGGCTCAGTCACGCTGACTTTCACCCTGAAGCAAATTGCCGACAGTCACCAGGTCACGGTCAATCACAAGCTCGCCTACAAGGTGCCAACGAAACGCGGTAGCCGCAGCGAAGACACCACGCTCGACACACCAATGCACGTCAACGAGGGCGGCCGCTTAACGCTGTTTGCGGAAGCGCCTCGCGCTGGCCAGTTGTTCAACCGAGACGACGCGCCGATCCACGCCAGGTCGTAAGCCACCCAGCTCCTCGCCTCTCACCAAAAGGAAATCGATCCAATGGAAGCCAAAGCAATTCAGCTGATTCAAGACACCGCAGTTCTGGCGTACGCCAAGCCCCTCAACACCTTCACTCCAACGCTGGTGCTGCCATCTGACCAGAAGATTCACAGCATTGAGAAGTTCCAAGCTGCACGCAGCCGCTTCCGTGGCGCGCTCGCCACCCACTCGCTGCTGGACTTCGGCAACTATGTGATGGAACAAAGTGCCGATACCGTCGCCTCCGGTTTTGTCGATGCTGAAGCGATGTTGTGCAATGTGATTTTCAACCTGGGCAACATCAAAGAGCCAGGACACGGCGACTTCACCGCAACCCTCAACCTGAAAAAAACCGCTGCGTTCCGGGCACTCGAGCGTGCTGCCTCCACCCAGTTCGCGCAGAAAGACCTGAGCGACTGGATTGAAGACTGGGCTTCGAACCTCCAAGCCATTGCAGCTGACGACACTCAAATCGATTTGCGCAAAGCCGCGAGCGCCATCCGCTCCATCAGCATCGAGCAGGCACGCAAGAGCGAACACGTCGTCGGTGACCTGAGCTCCTCTCGCTCTGCGATGGACCAGATCGAAGCCAAATCCTCCGAAGCCCTGCCCGCTGAATTCTTGTTCACAGTCGAGCCATACGAAGGGCTGCAGGTTCAGATCATCCGCCTTCGTGTTGCCGTTCTCACCGGTGGTGACAGGCCCATGCTGCGCTTGCGCTGGATCGGTGAAGAACAATTGCGCGAAGACCTCGCGCAAGAGTTCAAGGATGTCGTTCAACAAGAAGTCGGCGGGAGCGCGAAACTGACCATCGGCAGTTTCAACCTGGGTTAACGAACTTCAACACCCCGCCGCCGGCCTCTCACCAATGATCCCGGTGGCGCACTCTACTGAGGTACACAGCACATGACAGCAATTCAAATATGCGCCCTGATCAGCATCATCATTGCGGCCGCCCTGCTCTACTGGATCGGCTATCGAGGCGGCTTGGCTAACGGCCGCATCGAAGGAATTGATGAAGGTATCAACAGTCAACGAACCGAAAGCGCCAAAACCATCCGCGAACTTGAGGCATCCCTTCAGTTCATTCGAGCCGATCACCAACGCCTTGCCGAGCATTCCAGAAGGTCCCAGGACAGCAACGCCATAGGTGAAGAACACCATCAGACCATGCTGGATATCGCTGAAAAACTGAGGATCGCTGCCGAGACTTTCAGAGCATTCCGCACTGGCAAAAAGCTGGAGCGCGACACTCGTGCTTTGCGGGATCAAACGCTCGCCATGGCCGCACTGCTAGTGCCAGCAACACAAGAGGATGCCGCATGAGGGAGATACTCACCCGGGAGCACGTTGCCCCGCTGGAACGGGATGTTTACCAATGTAACCCACTCGACATTTACCACTCGCCGATGAATCTGCGCCGCCTTAACGGCCGCACCCGCGAGATTCCACCCACCATGGCGGAGGCGGCATGAACACTCTATTTCTATTGATGGCACAGTATAACGGTCAAGCCGTTATCCCACTTGATAAAGTCTGTACGGACTACATGCATTTGACTGTAGAAAAATTCAAACGTAAACGCCTCGATGGAGAGATTGATATCCCTGTTGTGAGATTAGGCGCAGACACTCAAAAAGCAGCGCTGGGTATTCATCTTAACGATCTGGCTGACTATATTGATCGCCAACGAGAAAAAGCGGCGAAGGAGCAAAACCAACTGATGGGAAGAGCGGCTTAATACAAAAAAGGCGAGGCTACATCTAAGCCTCGCCTTTTCAGCCAGGAACCAAAACCGTTACTCACCATACATAGATATTTCCGCACGCAACTTGTTTGCAGTCATAAACCCTGCTGCTTGAACAAACAACACAACAAGAACACTTACCAAACAAGCTCCTCGAACGGACAACGCACACCACACCCAATATTTCGCATAAAACAAACCCTGCACGAAAGCCATTTCAACGAAGGCACCCACGACATAAGCTGTTATGAACAAGACAACAACCAAAACAACATTAACAATAACTTCATGCTTTAAATCAGTCAGGGCATTGATAACTACGCCATAAACTTGCGGACTTTTCACTTTCAACTTTTTCGGGACATCCTTCATCACCCCTTCCACGTAATTGAAAAAAGCAAGTGACAAAGCCCCGAACAACGTACCCAAAACGAACAAAACCGCATTGACATTGTTAAATAATGGACTCACCTCCCCCGCCGTCCCCCACAACGACAGGAAGGAAAGACCGAACGATGTAAAAAAAACCAGTAGCAGGCGGAGCATACTAACGCCTCAACAACTCACCTATAGCAGAATAAACATCAGCCACCATCCGGGCATCATGATCAGAACGTCCAGGTGCAGGCTGTCCTGTTTCAAGCTCTAGCTGACCCTCGTGCATTACTACGTCATCTGACGGAACATTCAAATCAATCTTAACTATAGCAGATATGCTTTTATGAACTTTTTTTCCATGATGCTCGTCTTCAGTCGTAACACTCCATTTGCCTTCACCCTCCTCAATATAGTCCACATAATCTTCTACCGGAGAAGCTGGAACTTTAAGGTCACCATATTCATTACTGAGTGTAATCTTGACTTCATCCTGACCAAAAAGCTCTTTCATCGCTTTGAGAGCATCGCGAGCTTTGACGTTCGTTTCCAGAATATTTGGGGATATGAGTTCCAACTCGATCTCATACACTTTCTTATGAGACTTGATAACATTCCAAAACTCACCCCTTATGGTCTTAGGCTCGATGAAAATTGAATAATTAAACTCATCCAAGACCGCATCTTTAAGCCCGGCATGAATTGCATTCGCGATCTGCTCATCTGTACCAAACCGCCAATCGTGCTGAACAAAAACATACTGATCAACAATATCAACCACAGTGATAACTGGCACCCAATCATCTGCATCATGAGGAACAATATCACCTGGTATCTTATCGCCAACTTTCGTTATTTTGTGTTTGGCCGTTTTACCCACCAAAAACCTGCCCTTTGGAAATTCATTCGCTATGGGATCAACGTAAGAAAACCCTACAAAACTGTAACGAACCTTGTTTTTAACAAATTCACGGCCGTCATCTTGTAGGGCAGAAACGACCACCGCCCCTTTGGGGCTTGGTAAGGGCTTTGGAACAAGGGCGCCTTGCTTATTTTCAATCAGTGAATATCGCAACACCAAAAACGGTTTGATTCCTTTCACAACAAAATCCTTCAACGTCTATTAGGAGTTCAGCAGTGCTCGGCAACGTACCCTTTTTAGAGAGCGATCTCAATGTGCAATCACGGCCCCCTTAGGCGCATGACCGCTTCGCTCCACCGGCGAAACCAATTTGCTTAGCCACTCCCACTTTTTATAAGCGTCCCCTCTCCCTCGAAGGTGGGTGTACCGCCTCAACGAGTTCCAATCCCTGTGCCCTGAAACACTCGACACCCTTGGAATGTCCCAGTCCATCTCAAACAACCTGCTCACCCCTTCATGCCGCAGGTCATGGAAATGCAGGTCTTCGATGCCTAGCATCGGGCAGGCCCGCGTGAAGGACGCTGACACCGACCTGGCGTTGTAGGGGAAGATCTCCTTCTCCGTCTTGGGCATGGACTGCAGAATCGCCCAAGCTTCGTTTGGCAGATGACACCACACGTCATTGCCGATTTTCTGCCCGGGGTTTTTCATGTCCCGCACCAGGACCGCCTGCCGGGTCTCATCCAGGTCTTCCCAGCGAATTCGCGTAATCTCCTCCTGCCGGCGCGTTGAGAAGAGCGCGAAGGCAATCAGCTTTGGCATGTCGATCTGGGCTTTTCGCCGCGTCTGCATCTCGAAGAAATGCTTCATCAGCTTGTCCAGCTCATCCAGCGTTGGCCGTCGGTTACGCTCTTTGCTTTTGCTCACCATACCCAGCTTGCGGAGAACCCTGCGCGCGTCCGACATAGCCAGCGGGTCGACCTCATAACCCCAGGCCGGCCGCGCCACTGACAACACCGCGCCCAGGTGCGAGAGATCGTTGCCGACCGTCTGCGCCTGGACGCCGCCGCCCTCCTTGCTCATTCGCCACTGTGCGAACTCCACCAACTTCTGACTGCTCAGCGCCGTATCGTCGAGCTCGCCCAGCCAGGTGTCCTTGATCGCTGTCAGCGTCGCATTCTTGGTCTTGCCCAACGGCCGGATCTTCTCGTACTCCTCCAGGTACTGCTCGATCATCTTCTTGATCGTCACCCCTTTGCGGTTCGCGCGCTCGATGGCACCCGGTTCCGCCAGCTCCGTCTCGCGACGCTTGATCCAGGCTTGGGCGACCTGCTTGCGGTCGAAGGTTTGGCTTTCCTGATAAACTGTCTTCCCGTCCCGATTGATCCGTATCTGCGCCGTGTAGGCCGTCGAGTTGTCCTTGCGCTTACGTGATGTGATCGTGCCCATTTCCAGTTGCTACATTGCCGAGTCAGCTTGCTACATTGTAGCAACCGACTTCGAAAGACAAGGAAAAATGGGTAAAAACCGCTGTATAAAAGACCAGTGCAAATGAATTTCGAAAAACCTGAAGCGCCCGTAAAAATCACCGCCACACCCGCCCCGCTCTCCCGCCGCTTCTCCGTCGCCCCCATGATGGATTGGACCGATCGCCACTGCCGCTTCTTCCTACGCATATTGTCGAAAAACGCCCTCCTCTACACCGAAATGGTCACCACCGGCGCGCTCCTCAACGGCGATCACGACCGCTTCCTCCGTCACAACGAAGCCGAACACCCGCTGGCCCTGCAACTCGGCGGCAGCGTCCCTCTCGACTTGGCCGCCTGCGCCCGCATGGCCCAGGACCACGGTTACGATGAAGTGAACTTGAACGTCGGCTGCCCGAGTGATCGGGTGCAGAACAATATGATCGGCGCGATCCTGATGGCGCACCCGCANTTNGTGGCGGATTGCGTGAAGGCGATGCGGGATGCGGTGTCGATTCCGGTGACGGTGAAGCATCGTATCGGGATTAATGGGCGCGACAGTTATGCCGAGTTGTGTGATTTCGTCGGGACGGTGAGGGACGCCGGGTGCACCAGTTTTACGGTGCATGCGCGGATTGCGATTCTNGAGGGGTTGTCGCCTAAGGAGAACCGTGACATTCCGCCCCTGCGTTATGACGTGGCGGCGCGGTTGAAGTCGGATTTTCCGGAGTTGGAGATTGTTCTTAACGGCGGGATCAAAACGTTGGAAGCCTGTCACGCGCATTTGCAGACGTTCGACGGCGTGATGTTGGGCCGTGAGGCGTATCACAATCCTTATGTGATGGCTGAGGTGGATCAGCAGTTGTTCGGCAGTACGGCGCCGGTGATCACTCGGGCAGAGGCGCTGGCGCAGTTGCGGCCTTACATAGCGGCGCATATTGATGCGGGCGGTTCGATGCACCATATCACCCGGCACGTGCTGGGGCTGGGCACCGGGTTCCCAGGGGCTCGCCGGTTNCGGCAGTTGTTGTCGGTGGATATCCACAAAGCTAAAGAGCCTTTAGCGTTGCTGGATCAGGCTGCTGAGTTGCTTGAAGGGCGTTAATCCGTTTTATCTTTTAAATACCAGGCTGGCGGGTCCGCAGCCTGGTTCAAGTGTCAGAGCGCTGCTGCTTCAGTCCAGTTAACCCAACCGAATGCCCATGTAGCCAGGATCACCAGACCGAATGCAATTCGGTACCAGGCGAACGCGGCGTAACTGTGGCTGGCGATAAACTTGAGCAAGCCGCGCACGGCGATCATGGCGAAAAAGAACGCGGTGACGAAGCCCAAGGCGAAGACTGGCAGGTCGCTGGCCTGGAACAGATCCCTATACTTGTAGCCTGAGTAGACGGCGGCACCGACCATGGTTGGCATGGCCAGGAAGAACGAGAACTCGGTGGCCGCCTTGCGCGACAGTCCGAATAGCAACCCACCTATAATGGTCGATCCAGAGCGTGAGGTGCCCGGTATCATCGCCAGGCATTGAGCGAACCCGACCTTTAACGCGTCGGTCCAGCGCATGTCATCAACATGTTCGACATACACCCTATGTTCCCGCCGCTCAGCCCACAACATCACGATACCACCCACGACCAATGCCACCGCCACGGTGATTGGATTGAACAGATACTCGTGAATCTTATCGGCGAACAATACACCTAATACAACGGCAGGCATAAAGCCGATCAATAAGTTCAAGGTAAACCGTTGCGCATTGCGTTGGGTTGGCAAGCCTGTGACGATCTCGAGAATCTTGCGCCGAAACTCCCAGACCACCGCCAGGATNGCCCCCANTTGAATGATGATATTGAAGGCCATGGCACGCTCACCACCGAAGCCGAGCAGGTCTGCAACAATGATTTGGTGCCCCGTACTTGATATGGGCAAAAACTCTGTCAGCCCCTCCACCACGCCTAAAATCAATACCGTTACGGTAGTCCAAAAATCCATTAATCCCCCTCACCCACAAAAGCAAATCTGCTGACGAACTGACGGCTATATCGCCAACGAGTCAGTAAAACGCATTCAGCCCTGGATTAAAACTCAACGTTAACAAATGTCATAACTACCACCCTGAGTCAGGACGTTATATAACAAGAAATATCGGTTAGTTCCAAACTAAAGACAGACTCAAACCAGTACTTAAAGCAGCCTAGTTCTGGAAACTCATAAGACCCCCATAAAAAATCCAACTACGGCGGCTTCAGCCACCCACCCAGGCTTATTGAACTGGAAAAGCGGGACATCGCGCGAAAAGATGGCACAATGATGCCCCTTTGCCACCCTGCATGCCAAGCATCAGGGGCACAAAGGATCTCGCCAGATTGGCCAACAATGTTAAAAAAATTGTGACGCCTGCTTGAAAACCCGGGAAATGTTACCAATTGTCAGTCACAAATGAGAATCGGTGCTTTAACATCCAAATGTCAGCACCCAGCCGAGTCAAAGCATGATGCTTACAGGGAAATTAACGAATACCAGCCACAGCCACACAAAGGAGGTGACGGGTATTCTCACCATTGGGCGGACCCATAGTTTAGCTGAGGGTTTCAGGACATTAGTTGCAGGTTATGTAGCGCATGATATACCTGTTGACACTATGTGTTACAAAAACCTGTTTAGAAAAAACAAGGACTCCCATTCATACCGTGCAGTATTCATTGTCATTGACAGCCCTCAGGCGTTTGATGAAAGCATCGCCTTGGTGGAAAATATGCGTGCCGATAACCAGGCCCTTATTATCTTTGTAGCCATCACCGGCAAAGGCACCTACAACAAGATGAAATACTATCTTGCCGGCGCCGACCACTGCATTAAATTCAGTACGCTTCCTGAAGATAACCCGGACGTACTTTCCGAGTTTTTTAATAGCGCAGAATGGCACAAGCAGCACAACCTGCTCTTGGACCCGACGCGTATGTGCCTGATTGGAGACTATAAAAAGCTGGATGTATCGTTTCCGGAAATGAAAATTCTTGAAGCATTTTCCGAAACAAGAAACCAAATATTGAGCCATGATGAAATCGCCAGAATCATGGGGCTGAATATAACTTTTTATGACCCAAGAGCCTTGGAGAAATCTATCAGCCGCCTTCGCGGCAAGATAAAAGGCATGTATGGCACCAACGCCATTCAAAGTATTCGCGGGCATGGATATCGTCTTGTCAGGGGTCTGATCTCGACCGCCTGATAATTAATATGCAGGGAGTTATCGCATTATGAACGCAACGATGAGCGCGTCACACATCTATCGTGCGAGTCATTATCTGTCTCGACAATTGATCCTCACTCGTGACGACTGCCCCTTTGGCAGCGAAATCAGAATTCAGTTTGACGACAGTCAGGCTCATGCATCCGCTGCTGCACCGCAAGAGATGAACGGCATTTACAGTGAAGTGCTCATGCAGACCCGGCTGATCGCCTTTTCGTTAAAAGATCAAAATATATCCAGTAAAAACAAATACTTAAGCCATAGATTCGTTTGCGTTGGACAGTCAGATCTCACCGATTCTGCACTAACGGAAGAGTTGATACAGTCCAGCGACGCCCTGCGCAACTTTGGTCAGACACTGGTTATCGCTTTCAATGAGCTACCCCTTTCGGCGGTCAGCTTCATTGATAAAAAGAAAATCCTCAACAACGTATATCTGCTTAAAGATCACGGCGTAGAAATCGCGTTCGATGGCTATAACATCGCAGATGAAAGTATCGAAATATTTACAACCCTGAATCTTTTCGACTATATAAAGATCCCCCTTTCAGCCCTAGACTTGAGCCTTAAACTGACAGGCAACCCCGATTTATTCAACCGACTCCACGACCGCATGACCATGCTGACTCACACTACCAAAGTCGCCTTTATAGCCGACAGAGTAGAGCATGCTGCTAGCCATATACTGGCACGCGCGCTGCCATTTGATTACTTTCAAGGGAGCCATTACTCCCCTGCCGACAACCTATTAAACTAAAAACCGAGTGTGCCCCTTCAGGAGAGAGACATGGAAAGCAGTACACCCCTCCCCAGAAAATATTTTGTCGTCGTTACTCATAGTCCGGCATTACAACTTGAGCTTGAAGCATTACTATCGAGCGAGCGCTATAACTCATTCGGTACGCCACAGGCAAAGATGTTTGTCGAAGGTGTTGCCCTACCCTCTTCCGCCCCGAAACTCATGGAGTTTATTTCCCCTCACCTGGACAGGATTGTCCCTCCTGTTATCAGACATGATACACAGCGCATACTCTCGACATTCGAATCCGAGTGGCGAGCAGCCCAGTCCGATACACAGTTCAATAATATTTCCTCACTGGCAGATGAAGATCGGGATGACGCCCGGGATTCGCTCTCCAACGTGGCAGCGAGACCGCACTATCCTTATTCCGAAGCCTGGCGACTGAGCAATATCAATGGCGCTTTAATTAAAGATGATGTCGAGATTGTGTTGACTGGTCTTGAAGCCACACTGGTCAAAAAGATGCTGCACCATGATGACAGGGTAGTCAGCAAAGATGACCTTATTCGGAGCATTGGCAGAGAACCCGAACATTATCGAGGCCTGGAAATGTGCCTGAGCCGGCTACAGGAAAAATTTAAAAATGCCAGCAATGGCGAACGTCTTTTCCGAGCAGTCAGAAATCGTGGTTATTGCCTGATTCAAAAAATTATACGGGGAAAAAGCCTCACCTGAGTTAATGAAATGACCCCAATGGTAGTGCATACAAAAACAACAAAAGCACCCCACCATTTCACCCTCCAGCGCGTCTCGCCCCCCAGATAAACTCCGCCCTCTCCACCTTTGAATCAACTTACATTATCGACCATTTCTAACACCTCGCCCCCCCCAACATCATCGCCATATAAACAAACCACTCGTTAAAAGTCGTCAGACAGCTTTCTGCCCAATAAATTAATCTATTCACTGACGAGCGCGCCGCGCAGTGGCGTTTCGACCGTCAATGTTTTGCCCTCTTATAAAAATAATAATGTTTGTTACATCAACTTGGCTCTTGTCTGTCGACACGCGAATGGACGTATTTTGGGGATATCGCATGGTTAACAATCTTCGTATCAATCGAAATACCCACCTCAAAGGATTGACCTTCTGGGGACAATGGGCACTGGGTCAGGGCTTTGTTGTGGCCCTGTTGTTTCTATTGGTTTATTACCAGACCGGAACGGTAGAGTTCTATTATCGGGTGTGCGCAATTCTTGCTGTACTTGCCTCGGTACCTGCTTATACATGGTGCGGCGTCTATGCGAAGAAAGATAACTACCTTGAGGGATTGGGACGTTTGTTGATGGGCTGGACAATGACCCTGGCAGCATTGGCCTGTGTGGCGTTCATCTGCAAGGCCGATCAACTTTTTTCCCGTCAACTGATCCTCGTATGGGCAGCCTGCGGTTACCTCGGGCAGGCACTGTTGTACGTTCCGCTGCACGGTTTCTCGCAATACTATCAACGGTCACTTCAAAGCGAGCATAAAACCCTGATCGTCGGTACGGGTGAGTTGGCGCTGGGGCTCGCCAGGAAATTGCGCAGCCTTGAACACTTCCCGCTGGTGGGGTTGGTCAGCACCGACACCTCGCTCCCGCTGGCGATGGGCTCACCGCCGATCGTAGGTCCGCAGGAGCAGTTGCTGGAGCTGATCAAGGCCCACGACATCCGCCGTTTGTACATCACGCTGCCCCTGAGTGAAGCGGCAAAAATCGAAGCCATGTATATCGATTTGCTGGGGGCCAACGTCGATGTGGTCTGGGTGCCGGACTTGAACAGCCTGACGCTGCTCAATCACTCGGTAAGGGTCGTGGACGGCTTGCCAGCGATCTACTTGAATGAAAGCCCGTTGACCAGCCAGCCGACCGCCGCACTGAGTAAAAGCCTGCTGGAAAAGAGCGTGGCGCTGTTGGCCCTTGTTCTTCTAAGCCCGTTGCTGTTGCTGATTGCCCTGGCCGTTAAACTCAACTCCCCGGGGCCGGTGTTCTTCAAGCAGGACCGCCACGGCTGGAATGGCAAGGTGATCCAGGTCTGGAAGTTTCGCTCGATGCGCGTGCACGATGATCTAGAGGTCAAGCAGGCCAGCCGTAACGATTCACGAATCACTCCGGTGGGACGCTTTATCCGTCGCACTTCGCTGGACGAACTGCCACAGTTGATCAATGTGCTGCAAGGCCATATGGCCCTGGTCGGACCACGTCCCCATGCCGTTGCACACAACGATTACTACTCCGGGAAGATTCTCGCCTACATGGCTCGCCACCGAATCAAACCGGGGATTACCGGACTGGCTCAAATCAACGGTTGCCGTGGCGAGACCGACACCATCGACAAGATGCAAAAGCGTGTGGAGATCGATCTCAAATACATCAATAACTGGTCGTTGTGGCTGGATCTGAAGATCCTGGTGAAGACGCCTTTTACCTTACTGTCAAAGGACATCTATTGATCGCTTGAATCCCAGGCAACGCGAAATGACAAGGGGACGCAAGTCCCCTTTTTCATGGGCGTCTATTGGGCGCTGAGTTGCACTTACGCCCCTGCCACACCAGCCCCCTGATACGCGGCCACGCGAGTTCAAGCCGGGAGCCAAGTCAACCCCCGGCTTATCGTTGCAAGTGTGTGGGGATAACGCAGAGAACCCTGCGCAAGATGGCGCTGCTCACTAAAAGACCTTCCAGATAGCCCCCTTCCGGTCGACCGCGATGCGATCTACAGCGCTAATCGCCCTGCAGATCGCCCGCTTTCACTCAGTGATCTTGTCGAAGTTACGGTAGAACAAGTCGCTGTCACGGCTATCGGTCATGGAGTGCAGCCAGTAGCTGCGATTGAGCCGTGCACCGCCGTCCCGGGTCAGTGGCGACCAGACGATATTGGCCCGACGCATGGTCGACATGCTCATCAATTCGTCGAAAGGAATGGAGATGTAGATACCCTTGTCGAAACTGCCTTCGCCGTATTCCGCTTTTGTCGCGGTGGTCAGCGTGGCCCAGGCACCGAATCGCACACCATTGCGGAACTCCCGTGACAGATCGACTGTGGCGCCCCAATCCCGCGCCAGGTAACGGCCGACACTGACGGCTGCCTGGGTATCGAAAGGCAAGTCGGTATAACCGGTGATATGGCCGGTCACGGTCGAGTAATCTCGCAGGCCAAAGCCCTGGTTGAACTCGCGCTGACGCACATAGTTCAGGTCTGCACCCACCGACCAACGCTGGCCTGCCGGACGGAACAGTACCTCACCGCCCACACCGGCAAACATCGACTCCAGATAGCCGCCGTAGACCATGCCATACAGGTCTTTATCCAGTTGCTCGGCGTGGCTGAGCTGGAACGTGGGCATGGTGACGTCAGAGGTCGTCAGGTACTTGCGCAGGTCGGTCCGCACCCGGGGCAAACCACTTGGTGCGTCGTAGGTAAAGTTGTCGTAGTTGTTCACCAGGTTGGCGCTCAGCAGGCCGCTCCACCAGGTATTGCGCGTGAAACGATACTCGGCGTCCGCATCGGCACTCAGCTGATAGAGCAAACCATCAGGGCCGCCGACGTTCTGTTTGTAGCCCAGCCCGACACCATAGCTGAAGGGATCGCGCGCGGCGGTATAGAGCGTGGTCTCGGTGTGCGGCATCGCCCCGTTGACTTCAGTGGCGCGGTGCAAGGTTTGCAGCGGCTCCTCATTGTTGACCACTTCGCGGAAGGTCTCGCGCGGCACGCTGGTTTCTTCCAGCGGCATGTCGTACCGCTTGTTCACCAGGGTGAACCAGTCGATATCGTCGTTGACGCTGTTGTCCAGAATCCGGCTGGCGCGGCCGACGGCTTTGGCCGAATGGAAATAGTTCGTCTGCTCGCCGTACACAAACAACTCAGGGCCGCGCTGAGTGATGCGCTCGACTTTATAGCCGGCATTTTTCTGCAAGCGCTGGGACACATTGGCCCAGTTGACCTGATCCGGTGGAGTGGCGGGTGCTTGTGTCGGCAGACGCTCCGCTGGCGGATCGTAAGTCTTGGCCGGCGCCTTGCGGCTGACAAAGTTGGTGTGCAGGGTGATGCCGAACATCGCGGTATTGCCGCGCTCCCAACCCGCGCTGAGATCCACTGAATCGGTCAGCTTGAACACGGCGCCGATGTTGATGGGCGAGTCTTGCTTGATGGCGTTGTCTTTCGGCTCCTTTTTGTAGTCGTTGCCTTCGTATTCGAGCTTCAGGCTGAGCGGGTCCCAAGGTGTCTGGTAGGTCACGCCGCCAAACAATGAAGGTCGCCCACGGAAATAGGCATTGGTGTTGACGTCACCGGTGCCCTCGCCGTCCGGCCGGGTCTTGAAGCGATCAGCCGCCCAACCCAACGGGTTGTCAAAATCGCCTCGATTGCCGATGTATCCCCAGGCAATACCCGCGCTGAAATCAAAGTCGTCATAGCGTTTGTTAGCGACCAGGAATTCGCTGGAGAACAGACCGGTCCCCCCGACGTCCCGAAAGCCCAGGGCCAGTTCAGGTGCCCAGTGGCTTTCTTGCCACAAGCGGACCTTGAGGTCCACGGCCTTGTCCTTGTAACTCTGGTCGCCACTCAACGATTCGGGGCCATACCGGCGGTTAGTGATCGCGGTATAGCGAAACGAGCCTTCCAGCCATTCATATGGCTGCAATGAAACGCTGTAACGGGTATAGGGGTCGGTTCGACTGGCGTTCACACTCAGCTCGCCGGCCGGCGCCATTCGGGCCGTCGGCGTTTGCATCAAGCCGACGCCGCCGAAATCATTTTGAGTCAATCGCGGCTCTGCGTGAGCCAAACCACACGGCAACAACAGCACTGCAGCAAAACGTAAATTCAAGGAACCACCTCAGCCAGTTGCGTGGCAAGAAATTCGGCCAACTGCTGATTCAGTTCAGGTATAGGCGGATTAAGATCATCGGTTTTGACAGGGACGAGGATTTTGCTGCCGGCGGCAGGCACCTGCCCGCTTTCGCGATTCCACGGCGCAATGCCGACACGGCGGGTGACGCCATCGGGCTGAACAATCCAGAGGTAATCGGCATCGGCATCGGCCAGCGGTGAACACCTTTGCAGGTAATCGCGGGCCTCTTGCAGCGGGCGATAGGTGAGCCGGCACGGTTCGGCGACAGCGCCCAGCACTTCAACTACATCGGAACGCTTCGGGTAGATCAGGCTGTCGCCGTCATCGAGGCGGAAGTTGCGAGCGAAGCCGACCTCCACCGCGATCGGATCAAGGACCGCCACCTGGCGCCCGGTAACCGGCATGCGGCTGACTTGCTCGTACAACCGCAACGCCAATGCCGCCCGGCTGGGCCGATCGAACAGCAATGCGGTGCGTTGCAGCACCTTCAAGTCGAACAGGACCCCGGTCTTGAGTCGGGTCTGCTCCTCATGCAATGGTTGTCGCAGCCAGGCGGCCGCCAGCCAGTAGCTTTCAGGATTGGGTTGCGCCAAACGCATCACGTCCAGCACGCGCCCCCCGGGTTGCAGCTCGACCGGCCCCGGATTGCGCACATCGCCGCTGACGTTGACTGCCGCATTCACACCACAGGAGATCAACAACAGGCACGTCCATAACACCTTGGGAAACTTCAACGGACAGCCCTGCGCTCAGAGGTCAACTGCACGATCTTCACCCTGAGTTGCCCTGTCAGTTGCTGTTCACTCTGGAGGATGAAACCGTTATCCGGATCGACCCAATAATGATTGGTCGCGCGCAGGCCAATAGCCGGTGCTTCTATCTGCTCATCGACACGCAGCACGGCGTATTCCTTGTCCAGGATCCTGAGGGTTTCCATGGGTTTTCGGGTGAAGCGACTGCTCACGGCAACGCCCACTTCGTAACCTCGATAGAGATCGATCCAGCGCTGGCTTGTGTATCCATCCGGCAGTCGGTGAAGGCCTTGCTTGAACGGCGATTGCGCTTCGATACGGGTCCCGTCCAGGTCACCTTCAAAGCCCAGGCCGACAGTGCGAACCGCCAACCCGTCGCGCAGCAACAGCACCTGCTTGCCGGACGCGACCCAGTACTGCAAGTCGCCTCGCTCACGCACCATCGCCAACACCCCTTCGCCGGAAGGGGTCGTCAGCTTGAGTTGCGGATACTGAACCTCGGCCACTTGCGCCGGGGTCAACTCCAGATCGTCAGGCCCGGTGACCACAGCTTTGAAGTTCGCCAAGGTGGCCTTCATCAGCGGATTACATCCACACAACAGCAAGGCCGCCATCAAGCAGACGCTAACTTTCAACGTTCTCACAGTGGGACCAGACCTTATCTGCTGTTGGCTTCACTTAAGTTGTTTTGTGCCGCCGCGCCCATACCGAGAATCGAGGCCGATGGCACCAATTGACTGATGAAGCGGTTCCAGCGGGTGACGTTGGCAGGGCCTACGTAAACAATGTCCTGGGGACGAACATCGAAGTGAGTGGCAAGCGCCATGGCAGACGGCGACTCAGCTTGCAGTTGATAGATTTTGGCGGGTTCTACATCGAGGTTTTCCACGCCCCGGATGACGTACACGGCGTTGCCGTTCGAAGTGGTCTGGTTCAACCCGCCTACCGAGCCGATGACGTCGGAAAGATTCATGGTGCGGGTCTTGAACGTCAATGCACGCGGCTGATTGACCTCGCCCATCACGTAGATCTTCTTGCTGTCGTTGTACGGCAGATACAACTGATCGCCACCTCTGAGATAGACCTTCTGCAACTCGGCATTCTGTTGATTGAGCGCGTCGAGATTCAGCGGATAAACCCGCCCGTTTCGCGTCAACAGCAACCCGGATAAGTCCGCATTCAGCGGATCGACACCGGCCGAACCCAAGGCTTCAACCACGTTGAGCGGGTTGGTGGAAATCGCTTGAGGGCCTGCTCTCAATACGGCGCCCGACACCACCACTTTCTGACTGGCAAAGCGCAACACCGCGACATCCACTTGCGGGTCCGAGATGAAGGTCGACAACTTCTCGGCAATATCGGATCGCAGTTGCTGGATGGTTTTTCCGGCGGCCTGGACTTCTTTGATGTAGGGGTAATAAAGCGTGCCATCGGAACGAACAAGACGGCCGTTTGCATCGATCTGCTGTTGCGCGCCAGAAGGTGCGGTCAGCTCGGGGTGATCCCATACCGTGATGTACAAGACATCGTTGTTACCAATGCGGTATTCGTCGGGCGTGGTCAACAATTCCGGGGGCAATGACTCACGTACCTGAGTGGCCCTGTCCATGGCGATGAGCTTGGGGGTGATCGGAATAAGCTCAACCCGACTGTTTTCGCTGGCGCCTTCGCGAGTGATATCGCTGGTGCTCATATGTTGACCCGGCGAAAACATACAACCTTGCAAAGCAATACTTGCCAGCATTAAAAAAGGAACACTACGAATCATAATGGCACTACGCTATTCAAGGGCAAACCCAAAACAAGATCGCCCAGTGTTAGCCGGGCAATCTTGTGTGACACCTGCGGTATTTATCAGTTTGTGCCGGTGGTACCGGTAGTGCCTGTAGTCCCGGTACTTCCGGTCGTTCCACCATTGGAACTTCCACCGCTGTTAGACGCTGCAACGGCACCTGCAACCAACGCAGTGCTGGCCAGCGCCGCTTGTGCCGCCGTGACATCACCCAACACTTTTGTATCCAGTGCGAGTGGTGCTTCTAGCGCAAACGCTCCGCTGCTCATCATCGACAACACGGCAATTACCATCATCTTTTTCATATCAAACTCCTTCCTGCGTGTTCTTTATATCTACGGACTTGCGGGATGGGTTTCCAGTCAATTTTCCCGACCATAATTAACATCGCGTCCTGATATAACAGTTCAGCAGAAAAACCGGACACTGACGGCCTGTTTAAAGCCTTACTCGAGGTAGCCCCTGGGATGGTTCGATTGCCAACGCCAGGTGTCCGTCATCATCTCCTGCAAGTTCCGCGTGGCCTTCCAGCCGAGCTCCTTCGCCGCTTTGGAAGGATCGGCCCAACACTTGGCGACATCGCCCGAGCGTCGCGGCATCACGCAATAAGGCACTGGACGCCCCGAAGCCTGCTCAAAGGCCCGCACTACCTCCAGAACGCTGTAACCGTCGCCCGTGCCCAGGTTCCAGATATTGATTCCAGTGCGCGTCGAGATCGTCTGCAATGCCTTGAGGTGCCCGTCCGCCAGATCCACCACGTGGATGTAGTCGCGCACACCGGTGCCATCGACGGTGGGGTAATCGTCACCAAATATCGACAACTCCTTGAGACTGCCGACGGCCACCTGGCTAATGTAAGGCACCAGGTTATTGGGAATCCCGCTGGGGTCTTCACCCATGTGGCCACTGGCGTGAGCGCCGATCGGGTTGAAGTAGCGCAACAGCGCGATGCTCCAGCGCGGCTCTGCCGCACACAGATCCTGCAGCACGTTTTCGATGAACAGTTTGGATTGCCCGTAGGGATTGGTCGGCGTACCGGTAGGAAAATCTTCTCGAATCGGCATCTGCTCAGGCGCTCCGTACACCGTGGCCGATGAACTGAACACCAACCGGAACACGCCGGCCGCGGACATCGCCTGACACAGCGTAATGCTCCCGCAAACATTGGCCTCGTAATACTCAAGTGGCTTGCGCACGCTCTCGCCTACGGCCTTGAGCCCGGCAAAATGCAGGACAGCATCAATGGAATGCTCCTGAAAAATCCGGTCCAGCAATGCTCGGTCGCACACGTCCCCGCGAATCATTGACGCGGACTTGCCGCAGATGGCTTCAATGGCGTGCAGGGACGCGTCAGAGCTGTTGCACAAGTTGTCCAGCACAACCACGTCGAAGCCCGCTTCAAGCAGCGCAAGTGTGGTGTGAGAACCGATATAACCGGTTCCACCCGTTACCAGAATCTTCATAGAGCGGTCCATAGTGGGGTATTGAAGTGCTCAATTACAGGTGATGTTAAATGCGCACATCACCCATTGACGCCAAACACTTATTAGCACTTCAGAACAACCGACACTATTAACAGACACCGACTAAAATTAACTAAAAGCTATCAGCCCCGACAACTAATAACATTCACCCCACTCTACACCTGCTAATAATTGCCAATAAACCTCTACTCAGGTATTAAAGTACACCTCCGTAATACTTCAAAACTCACAGCCCTACTCGATATTGTTTTCCGTGTGGCTGTGGAATGACTTTTCAGGATATATCTATGATTCGTAAATGCTTGTTCCCCGCCGCCGGTTATGGCACGCGCTTCTTGCCTGCGACGAAAGCCATGCCGAAGGAAATGCTGCCAATCGTCAACAAGCCTTTAATCCAGTACGCCGTTGAAGAGGCACGGGACGCCGGTCTGCAACACATGGCAATTGTGACCGGCCGGGGCAAACGTGCGCTGGAAGACCATTTCGATATCAGCTATGAACTGGAACACCAGATTCGCGGCACCGAAAAGGAAAAGTTTCTGGCCGGCACCCGGGAGCTGATTGAAACCTGCACGTTCGCCTACACCCGTCAGGTCGAAATGAAAGGCCTGGGACACGCGATTCTCAGCGGTCGTCCCTTGATCGGTGACGAACCGTTCGCCGTAGTGCTGGCGGATGACCTGTGCCTGAACCTGCAAGGTGACGGCGTACTGGCGCAGATGATCAAGCTCTACAAAAAATTCCGCTGCTCGATCGTGGCCATTCAAGAAGTGCCTCGAGATCAGACTCACAAATATGGCGTGATCGCCGGCGAGTTGATTTCCGAAGGGATCTACCGGGTCAACAGCATGGTCGAGAAGCCGGCACCCGAGGACGCACCGTCCAACCTGGCGATCATTGGCCGCTACATTCTGACCCCCGATATTTTTGATTTGATTGCCGACACCCAACCGGGCAAGGGCGGCGAAATCCAGATCACCGACGCACTGATGAAGCAGGCGCAAAATGGCTGCGTGCTGGCCTACAAGTTCGAAGGCCTGCGCTTTGATTGCGGTGGTGCAGAAGGCTATATCGACGCCACCAACTTTTGCTATGAGCAGCTGTATCTCAACGGTCTTTGACCCACTCACTCACCCAGGCAGGCCACTATGACCACTGCAAAACGCTCGGTAGACATCGAACAGAAAGCGGGCAACGTCGGGGTGATGGCCTGGCTGTCAAAAACCCCATCGTTATCCTCCACTTCGGCGGCCTGGTTTGGCACAGCCTTGTTGGTTGAGCGCATCGGGGTGTTCCCCTCTTCGGGCGATATCCATCGCCCGGTCAGGGACCCTTTTGCACTCTTGAAACATCTGAAAAGTCTGTACGCCCACCAGGCCCTGGATATCGATGAACGCGACGGGCTAAAAGTGATTTTCAATGATTGGCGATTCCGGGTTCGCGTGCGCTATAGCGACCCGGCAATCATCATCAATATTGAAACGCGATGTGATCCTGACTTGATGCCTGTGAAAACCGCAGAGCTGCTGAGCCATCTGGAACGCTTTGAACGGTGAGTGATTATTTCAAAGCAGAACCACACTGACCCGACGACTCACTGACACCTCCGACAATCAGGCGATACACGTAATCGGCGATGAGCCGACCGCCCGAACCCGGGATGGGATGGATGTTGTCCGGGCCGATCATGGGGGTCGGCCCGCCACTGGCGTAGCGTTTGAAGTCGGGACCGAACGTGCATTGCAAACTCGAATACACAATGTTTTCCGAACGCGCCCAAGGCTCAAGCACCTGAGCGTACTCCGACATCGGATAGGCACTGGAGCGCGTTGTGTCCTGACGCAGGATGACGTTGATGCTCGCCGCCGGATGAACTTCGCGAATCATCCGCACCAACCCTTTCATGTTCTTCAGATAGTCCTGGGGCTTGACGCCAAACCCCTGGTCATTACCGCCTAACATGATCAGGTAAACGTCCGCCGGTATCTTGGAAACAACGGTCTTCCATTGGGTTTGCCATGGGCGGTCGTTCTTATAAAAGTCACCTGAGGCGGCGCCGGAAGCAGCGAGTTTGGAGACCCTGACGCCGCCCTGATTATTGGCCAGCCACAGACCAAACAACGTCGGCGCACCGCTCACCACTTCGAGCCTTAACGACCATTCATCATTGGCGGGGACGCTGAGTTGCACTTCCTGAACCCCTGAACCCGCCATCGTCAAAGGATGCCAGGTATCTGAAGGTGTCCACCGATAGCGCATCTCACTGGTTTTGCCATTGCCCAGGTAGAGCAACTTGGCGTCGGTAATGGTTGTATTGATGGTTGCTGTTTCTTTGGAGTCCACTTCAAGAAAAGCACCCGCCTGCCCGGTCACGGTGCGGCTGTCCGGACTCGCCTGGCCAAGACTGGAAACGTCCCAATCCCCACCGAAGTAGTTCTTGCTGCTGCGGGTGTATTTGAAATTCGTACCGCCAAGCGCGGCACCGTGATTGAACCCGACATAACCAGGCCCGGCGAAACCAAACTCTTTCGCCAGGTGCTGAGTAAGGGCATTGAGATAAAAGTCCTGCCCGGCGCTGTAACTGTCGCCTATCACCGAGATGGCCAGCACCTCCCCCGCTTTACCCTTAGCCATTGTGGAAAGCCGCTCGCGTGAACTTCTCACTTCGACAACCGGAGCAGGAACAGGGCGCACATCATCGACATCTACCATTGACTCATCCCTCTATCAGGAAGCCGGCTGAATGGGCACTCAGGATTGAGGCACCTTCAACCCGACCTCTGGAGTCTTTTTGCGGGTAACACGCTCGCCCAAAAACAGAACGGAAGTCAGGGTGAAACGGCTGAGAAAGTTCGACAACAGCACGGGCCCCAACAATCCGCACAGCACGCCGCCTGCGACCAGAACGCTGTCGTCCGTGACGCCCAAACGCCCCAAGGCAAACCGCGAACTGGCGGCAAACAGCACGTGAAAAAGGAAAATGGCGTAAGAATATCCACCCAGCCAGATCAGGGCTTTCGAACGCATGTCAGTCGACAGTAGCGCGACACAGGACATACAGCCAACGAGCAAACCGACAACGCTTCTACGATCGACAATGAGTTCGCGATCCACGGCGGCGACATAAAGCAGCACAGCCGATATCAAGACGAACACGACCGGCCCGATCACTTTCAGCGATTGCTTTAAAGCGCTGACCTTTTCGTGGCAAATCATCCCTGTCACGAAAAACGGCAACAAATAGACCGCGCCATTGATGCCAAACGCGTCAACCGGAAAAGCCGGCAACAAGAACACCAGCGCCGAAAACGAGAACAGCAGATACAGCCGCGTCGCCGCCTGCAACAGACCGCGCCACTGCAGAAAACCGACAAACATAAAGATGATGAAGACGGCCTGCAAAAACCAGAAATGGTTAACCGGTATGTAGAACGACAACAAGGCGTCGATTAACCCGACCTCCTTATTCACGCCTGGCCCTACAACCTGCAGCACCGAAAACGGAATACCGACAAAAAACAACGGCACGATCAACCTTCTCACCTTGCCAACGCAGTAAGCGGAGAAGTCATTGCCTCTGATTTTGTATATCGAATAGATGTAGCCCGATATGAAGGTGAACAGCGGCATCCTGACGTACACCATCGAATCCGCTAGCACCCGAAAAGGTGATCCCAGGTCAATTTTCAGTCCGCCGCCCAGCGGCCCTATCACGTGATAGAGCACCAGCAGCAGGCATGCCAGGCCTCTGAGCGTTTCTATTTCCAACGATTTTTTCTTGCTTTGCATAAACCACAAACCTCAGCTCAAGACGCTTGATTCAACCGACTCAGGTTTCCTTGAGCGCAACTGCAATCCCAGGCCCAGAAACAGCACCGGCACCACCATGGAGAAATGTCGGGCAAACGAGCCGAAGTCAGGCTCGAACAACCCCTGCACCAATAAAAAGGACAGTGGGATCGCAATCAGCTCTTTGACTTTCGGCTCGATGGTTGAGCCTTTGTAATGACTCGACGTCATCATTTTGAACATCAACAACGAGGTCATCATCATCAGGACGACGAAGATGATCTGCCCCAGACCGGAGAGCAGGATCAACTCCACCGGGAATGACAGCCTGAAAAAGATGCTCATCGAATCCACGGCCTGCGACACGAAGTCACCGCCGTTAATCCACGAAACGATCAACGACTTCGAGCCTTCTTCACCCAGCGTGCGCTGCTCATTGTTACTGGCGCGAATAGACGAAACCGAATAGCCGACCAGCAACTGAATGGCCGTCGCGATCAACAAATAGAACATGAACAACATCACGAAAAAGCTGAAACGCGACACATGCTTCTTCATCACGCACACGCCGACCCAGACCAGCGAAAACAATATCCAGTAGGGCCGGATCAGCACACCGTAAAACAGCGCAGAGAGGAAAAAGCCCGCGCGGTAGCGTTTCGAAAAGGAGAAAAAAAGAATCGCGATCACCGCTACCGAGACAATGATTTCCTTGGTCAGGTTATCGAGGAAAAACGACCTGACCACCCCCCACAGGCACAAGGTCAGGAAGATCGTTATCGGTATTCTTTTGAAGATGAAGATCGGGATAGAGGTCA
This sequence comes from Pseudomonas mandelii, assembly GCF_002251635.1. Taxonomy (GTDB): domain Bacteria; phylum Pseudomonadota; class Gammaproteobacteria; order Pseudomonadales; family Pseudomonadaceae; genus Aquipseudomonas; species Aquipseudomonas mandelii_B. The sequence goes on along the minus strand of NZ_NMOJ01000235.1, from coordinate 28,363 downwards.
GAAACAGGTTGCACAACATCCCATAGGCCCATGCATTGGTCAGGTTGATACCGGTGGGACGCAGCAAGTAGGCGGAGCACTCGTAAGAGGACCGGTCTGGTGAAAACGGATTCCAGAAATTGCAGTTGTCTGAACGAACGTATGACGTCCACAACGTCATGGCATCCGGGCCAGGATCGCGGTGCATCAGCAGCGGCATCGCAATAGACAGAAAAAGACCACACAGTAGAATCAGCAATGAAATGGGCGAATCGAGTTTTCTTCCGCGAAACTCTATGGACGGTAGAGAGATGGCCATTACAAGGCCCCCTTCGACCGGGCAAATCTGGTCAGCAAAGCAATGACGGCCAACTGCACCGTGATCGAAAAGACATTGCCCCACGCCGCGCCATAAATTGAATAGTGCTTGATGAGCACATAGCTGACGGGCAGTGATGCCACCAAACAGATCGCTGCACTGGCTAACGAAACCCGACTGTTCTTCGAGGCAATAAGACCGCCCCACACGATGTCGCCGACGGCGCGCAGGGCAAAAGAGAAAATCAGAATCGCTAAAATCCGGTTATCCGGACGCGGGACTGCTGCGTCCACGTAGTCGAGCAGGATGTTGAAGAAAGCATAAATCAGCACAGCCACCGCGCAGGAAATAATCAAAGAGCGCAGCACCCATTGATTAACGAACAATTGCCGGACTGTCAGCGCCTGCTGGTTATTTTTATAACGCTTGGCGAGCACGGGAATGCCCACCACTGCAACAACGGCGTAGGACAGTGCTTGCAACGTGTTGGCGGCAGACCAGGAGTAAACGTATTTGCCGAGGCTGGCATACGGCTCAATGTCCAGAATCAGAAATCGTTCAGCGTACTGACTTAATGCGATCAGCCCGCCTCCCAGATAAAAGGGCAACCCTGCCCTCCAGACCGAAACCGTGGTGACGGCACTGACGTCGCGGCCCTTATGAACGTTAACCACAATGAAGTAACCGGCCACGATGACCAACAGGTTGGTGGCCACCCACAACCAAAGCACACTGGCGATAGTGGACACTACGCCCGTCATCAGTCCGCCCACGGCAAGGAGCGCCCAGAGGCCGGTCTTGATGAAAAACAACAACGCCCCCCAGTTGGCCTTTTGTGCGGAAAAGACAAACGAGTTTATTTCGAAGGACAGATGCTCGGTGAGCAGCAACAGCGTGACGCAGGCGATCAACGCGGCACTCGCCTCAACATCGCTGAACAGTGAGTAGAGTGCGACCGTGACCACCGATAACAACAAACCAACGGCCAGGTACAGAATCAGTACCTTATCAACGACAAGCTTCGTACTGCCCCCCACGCTGATCAGCCGGTTGATTTCAGAACTGAACCCGACGCTGTAAAACTTGGAAGCGATCAATGAAGCGGCCACCACCACCCCGTAAAAACCCAATGCCTCATAACCCAGGTAATGCGTGATGGCCAACACCAGTAAAAACTTTGCGCCTAAAGCACCTCCGCGTAGCAACAGCCGAAATATCATCGAACGATCCCTTTGATGATCGTGTCCATCTGCTCCGTTTTGGCTTCGATTTCTTTGCAGGTGTCCGTCAGTTTTTTACCGAATCTGGACAACGCGTTCGGGGCGTAAACCGTGTCGATGATGGTGTCGACATTGATGTCCCCACCGTTGATCACCCAATCTTCCACGCCCATATCCTGATAGGCGCCAAAACCTTTGCGTTCATAGCTGATATGAAACGCAGGCACGCCGGCGAGTAAAGACTCGATGGCTCCGTGCAGCCTTACGGAAATGACCAGGTCGGGCTGATACTTGGACAGGGTCGCTTTCAAGGGCAAGAGGTCCTCGGTGATGCCAAGTTCCCGATAGAACGCCCCGTCATCGTTGCCACGGACGGCGCTTTGAACAGCGCAGACCACTTTGCTTTTCGCCCTTAGTCTCTTCAAAAGAAGCTTCAAGTTGGCAACGTAGGCGATCTTTTTCTCTTTGCTCCATTCCGGCGGCTTGCGTAAAACCACGCAGACCACGGCCGGCGATGACGCACAGCGGGTGAACTTGGGTTGCACCAGAATCTTTTTCGCCAACGCCTGGACCGCCAGGTCCGGCGCTCGGTAGACATTTTCATTGGATTGAAAAATAGCCGATGACCTGTTGTCCCGGACAAACACCGCATCGGCACTGGCATAGTGTTTTACGATCGCGCTGCTCTCACCGTGGAACGGGCCGATACTTTGCGGCAGGTAAACCGACGGCACCTTGCTCAAGATCGCCGTTTCGAGCTGTTTGGCGTGACCCAGCTTCAGCTTGATGTGTTCAAAGGCGCTCTTTGACCGCATGTACCCACCGCCCACCCCGACGATCAGATCGCTGGTGCTCAAGAGGTCGGCGAGTGGCGCGTAAGACTGTTTAAGGAAAACCGCTTCCTTCACGCGTCCCAGTCCTTTAGCCGCCATGACCGGCGCGTCATACCGCTTATAGGGAAGGTAACTGAATGATTGAGGGTCTGACGCAACGACATTGATTAATGTGTCGGCACCGAAGTTTCGCAGCACCAAGGCGATTGCCAGATCCACCAGGAGGCCATCACCGGAATTGGATGCACTGTAGCCATGCAAAATAGTTACGTTCATATCTTGATATCTACTTAATAAGTTTGAGCGGAATACACGTCATAGGTTTGCTGAATCATCAGCGTTGCGCTGAACCGTTCGCGCACCCGCTTGCGGCTTGCGGTGCCGAGTTCCAGCAACTTTTGCTTCTTGATGTTCACTAAGATGTTGCCGAGCGCCTGGTGATCGCCCGTCGAAAAGATGTAGCCCGTAACGTCGTGCGTAACCAGTTCAGGCAGCGAAGTGCAGTCGCTGGCAATAACGGGCACGCCCATGGCCATGCCCTCAAGGGGAACCATGGCAAAACCTTCCCAGCGGCTAGGGACTATCAGGGCATCGGCGGTTTTATAGAGGGCATTGACTTCGGCCGGGGTCACCCAAGGCAGGTATTCCACAGCGTCAATGACGGGGCACTCTACCGCCTCCTCATTCACGGCACTGCCGACCACCGTCAGTTTCAAGTCGGTGCGCTCGACTTCCGTGAATGCCTTGAGCAACACATCGAAGCCCTTCTGATAGTCCAGTCGCCCCACAAATAAAAGTTGAATATCCGTGCACTGACTGGACAGGCTCTCATCGTTTTTATAATGAATGCCGTTGTAGATCAGTTTCATACGGTGGCGGTCGATACCAAACGAGGCCGCTTTATCCAGTTCATACTGGCTGACACAGATAATGACATCCGTGACTTTTTGCAAAAGCCGCTCAATCAGTGAATACACTTTCTGTTTGGCGGGAGAACTTTCCATCAAGAACGAAAACGCGTGCGGGCAGTAGATGATTTTCGGAGACCGCCAAGGGCGCAAGATCAGACACACGCATCGGCCAATGACCCCGGAAAACGTGCTGTGCAAGTGCACGACATCCGGTTTTTCCTTGAAGATCACTCGAATGAGTTGCCAGGCAAACCGCAGCAGCGACACGACATCTCTCTTGTTTCGGGAGAAGGTCCTGATGTCTTTTTCATCAATGCCATGCAGTTCTTTTTTCTGGTCGAACGGAATCAAATACACCAGTTCATACTGTTGGGCGTCGCCCTTGGGAGGGGTTGATATCGTCCGGATGACCGTCGCAACACCACCTTTAATCGTTTCCGCCACATGTAGTATTTTTTTCACAGTTCACCCAACTCCATTATCGTAGTCGCAAGGCAACAGGGACCGGAGAATGGTTAGTCCACTCTCAGTCCATTACCTGGCAAATAGAACTCGCATTACGACTTGTCAGAGGCGTACTCGTAGTTGTAATAGCCATAACCGCCATTACCGTAATAGCTGGACGCTCGCTTCTCGACACCGTTGAAAATCGCGCCTTTCAATTCGATGCCGTTTTGAGCAAACCGACGAATCGTCAATTCGATCTCTTTGGCTGGATTGACACCGAAGCGCGTCACGATCAGATTAATGGCGGCTTCACGGCCAACGATGGCCGCATCGGTCACGGCCAGAAGAGGCGGCGTGTCGATGATGACCACGTCGTAGAGTTCGCTGAGCTCGGCCAGGAGTTCTCTGAAGTTGGCATGCATCAACAGTTCGGACGGGTTGGGTGGTACTTGCCCACGACTGATGAAATGCAGGTTATCGACTTCGAGTTTATTGATCGCTTGCTCGATACTGCAGCGCTTGGTCAACAGATCGGACAAGCCATTGCTGATCGGTGTCGCCAAGGTCTTGTGCAGATGACCTTTGCGCATATCGGCATCGATCAGTACGACCCTCTGCCCACTTTGAGCGATGACCGCGGCCAGGTTAGAAGAGACAAACGTCTTGCCTACCTGGGGGCTCGGACCGGAAATCATGATCCGGTTGTTGGTCGCATCCAAGCCTGCAAAATGCAGACAAGTTCGCAAGCTGCGTATCGATTCGATGGACAGGTCAGTAGGGTTACGCAGGGCCAATAGAAAAGACTGGCTGTTGGCGCTGTCGCCCAGCCGGACTTTTTTAGTGTCCTCTTCTTGTTGCAGGGTGCTGTAAGGAATGGAGGCATAAACGGGCAGACCCAGTTGCTCGATGGCTTCCGGCCCTTCGAGTCCTCTGCTCAGCGATTTGCGCACTAACACCAGCGCTACACCGACAAAGCCCCCCAGCAAAGTCGCGATCAATACGATCAGGGCTTTGCGAGGTTTGACCGGGGTGGTGATGTCGACATCCGCCGTATCTATCAACCGCGCATTACCGACCGCCCCTGCCCTGACGATGTCGAGTTCCTGGGATTTGTTCAGCAACTGGGTATAGATTTGTGTCGCCACTTCCACATCACGGGTCAGGTTCAACAGCTCCTGCTGTGTAGCCGGAAGCCCCTGGACTTTCTTTTCCAACCCTTGTCGCTGTTTATTCAAATCCCCCATCTGCGCCATCAATGCGCGGTAGGCCGGGTGCTCTCGGGTGAACTTTCGATCCATGTCCGCTTGCTGGAGTTTCAGATCCGAGATGCGCGTATCCAGCACCACCATCTGTTCCAGCACAGACTTGGTTTCGAGGGAGATGTTGACTGTGTTTCCGCGGGTCTGATAGCTGTTCAGTGCGTTGCTGGCTTTGACCAGGTCTTCTTTGACTTGCGGGAGTTGTGCCTGAAGGAACTCCAGACTCTGGGCAGCCTCGGCAGAAGTACGTTGCACATTCTGCTGCACATAAAGCCTTGAGATCTTGTTGAGAATCTTCACCGCCAGGGTGTAGTCGGTGCTGGCCAGGGCCAGACTTATAATGCCCGACTCTTTACCTTGCTCGGAGACATCAAGGGCGTCCTGGTAATTCTGAATGGTGACAATGCGTGGATTGCGCACGACTTCAAATTTAGTGCCCGGATTCGCGGCCATGCTCGCGATAAGGATCTCGACACCCTCCTGCGCGATGGCTTCGCCTGCGGCACCTTTGGCTAACAAACCGCCGTTGTCATCGTAGAGCTTGAATCGATTTTTCTCTTCGGCGACCAGCATCAATTTCTTGCCCAGCAGTTCAGCCGGCAGATCGAGCTGTTCGATATCAAGGCGCTCGCCGCCCCATGCAAAACTGTTCATGCCAAAGCGCGGTGGCGAGACACTTTCCGTGGGGCTGCTTTTATAGCGCCGAGAAATAAACCCACCAACGACGGGAAAGGTGTTGGGTGTAATCACAATATCAAGATGCAGATCATCGACCGTTTTACCGATGACCGCGCGAGACTTGATAATGCCGATCTCGGTCGCCGCCGGTGATTGTCCACCGAGCATGCTGCTGATATCCGAGAACCCCAGCATGTCGTTCTTTTTCGGCTCGACCTGGACCAAGGCGTTCGCCAGATACACGGGCGGCGATAAAATCGAATACGCGGCACCGGTCACCATGAACGCCCCGGTGATGGCACCTATTAACCATTTATGGTCAATCAATGTGCCTAATAAACCGAGCAGATCAATCTCGTCTCTGTCTTTATGCCGGGTGCTGATTACTGACGGTAACTGCATAAGGTCTATTCTTTTACCATTATTACTAATCTGAAAATCATCCATCAACGTCCGAGGCGCTGCGCCCATGAGCAAACGGCATCTTCAATCAATGCATGGGCATGGACAAACGCAGCTTTTCCTTGACGATACGGGTCCTTTATTTCGCGTTCGCTCTGCCACTTCCCCAGAAGAAACACTTTGCCCCTGGCGTGTGATGCAATCTTTAGTACGCCCTGTACATGCTCTTTTTCCATGACCAGAATGAGGTCTGATTCATTGACAATGGCGGGCGTAATCTGCCGCGCTTTAAACCCTTGGTCTTCGTGCCCCTGTTCTTCAAGAACCCGAAGTGCGTCGGGCTCCATAGACTCACCCACCCGCGCGCTCAATCCCGCGGAGGTCACCGAGATACCTGAAGGTTGCAGCGCATGGCGTAGCAACAATTCAGCAGTAGGACTTCGGCAAATATTGCCGACACAGACCACAAGAATCTTTCTGAACAAGGCTACTCTTCCCGTGTAGTGTCGATTCGGCCCACGTATAGCGAGGATATAAGTGAACCAACAAGACCGTCCCGTATTCAGAGAGGGACCCATCATGAAAATACTTTCGTATTAAATACCACGACACACAAAAAACGCCCAACCAGAAAACCGGACCATAAATAACACTCGCGAAATGGAAGTTATTTATCCGACCAATATTAACAATGGGCGTCCGGGATGGAAGATTGATGATATCGCTGTATTAACTGACTAATGCTATGTTCCCCTGTCCCTACCCGGGACGACTACAGGAATTTCCCGTTATGCCCTCCACGTGTTTTCGACTGATTGCCACTTCAACACTATTTATACTTGGCGCCTTCAGCCCTGTTTACGCCAGTCAGGCTTTTTCAGCGCTGGCCCAGGACAACAAGACAATAGGCGTTCAGGTGAAGATCCAGAGTTTCTCGACGGCCGACGCCCATCAGATCAAGGCCTCAGGGTTCGGATTCGTGCGCCTTGGCGTATGGACGAACAGCCTGGGTAACCCGGCGTATCAACAGCAGATCAATGAAGCTTTCGCGGCTGCCAAATCCGCCGACCTGCCCGTATTGATGACCGTTCGCTCAACCAAAGCGTTAACCCACAAAACACAAAGCAGTGGCAGAGATCTCGCCGCTGCGGGAGACTCATTCGCCAACTCGGTCATCGGTCTGGAAAACGCCTTCAGCACGCAGCTTGTCGCCATTGAAATCTGGAATGAACCAGACTTGCCAAAATACTGGCCTACCCAGGATTTTGAAGGAACGTTTGTGCCGTTCATGAGCGCGGTATGCAACGCGTTACAAAAGCGGGATCACTCAACACCCCTGATCGGGTTTGGATTCGCGAAGGCGCCCACCAAAGACTCCAAGGCGACCGTCGCACTGACTGAAATCCAGAAAGAACACCCACACTGCCTCAGTGCTGTTTCTTATCACCCGTATGGCATGTCGGGCGCCGAGATCAGCCGTGCTCAAGCGTTTATCCTTGATAACTTCCATGTACCGGGGGTCATTACCGAATGGGGAGTGCCATCACTCAGTTCCATCGGAGGCACCGCCGGACAAGCATCACGGATTACACGATTCATCTCGGATGTCAAAAAGCTGAATATACCGCTGACCTCCCTGTACGAATGGAAAAACAGCGACTCTGGCAGTAATGATCGCGAGCGAAGTTTTGGATTAAAGTCGTCCAATGGAACATCAAAACCTGCGGAAGCCGCCGTCAAAATGTTATTGAAGTAACCCTGTCGAATGACCTCGCACACCGTTAACAGGGGCTTTTATTAATCCATGCCGTATAACTCGCGGCGTCCATTGCCAGTGACTCCTCCACAAGCACCTCGAACAATACGACTTGCGCGTCAAACCGCAGGTCATGTTTGGACTTCTGTGAATCGTTCATTTGTGCCATCAACACGCGAGTGACTTGACTGGGCATGCTGTGTTTCACTCGATTTAGCCAGCCGGGAATTTTCTTTGCGGCTTTCACTTGTCCCATTTCAACCAGCCCCGTCATATTGTCCGGATGGTTCTTCTTTGATGCGGCCATCAGCTCTTCAAATACTTCGGTCAATTTCTTCAAGACATAACCGAGAATAAAGTCATCGAAGGCCTCCACAATTGCAGACACCCGCTCCCCTTGTGAAGTCATTTCCCCATCCAATACCTACATTTATCCGCGCCACATTACACGCCATTCGAGCAGCACTAATTGACATCTTATAACGGCTGAACTTGACCATTTTTAACACCGGTTGGCGCCCGAATGCAGGCTTACCAGCTCAGGCGCCAGAGTTGCCACAGAGCCGTCAACGGTCAGTTGCTTTGAACCTGCGCGCGGTTTTGGCATCGTATTTACCGAGACCCGCGCCCCACCTTTCAAACATCCGTTTTCCGGTTGTTGCCAACGGGGCCATCGATACGTACATGCGCCCTTGAGTGGCTGTCNGCGCTCGGGTAATGTCATCAGACCCACAGGACAGAGCACGCCCATGACTTCCAAGCTGGAACAACTCAAACAAATGACTACCGTAGTTGCCGACACCGGCGACTTCGAAGCTATCGCTCGCGTAAAACCCGTCGACGCTACCACCAACCCTTCCCTGCTACTGAAAGCGGCGGCCATTCCCGGTTATGCCGAGTTGCTGAACGCCTGCGTTCACGACTGCCAGGGCGATGTGGGCCTGGCCAGCGACCGCTTTGGCGTGGCGGTAGGCCAGGAAATCCTGAAGGTTGTACCGGGCCGTATTTCCACTGAGGTGGATGCCCGCCTGTCGTTCGACACTGACGCCGTACTCAAGCGTGCGCACCGTCTGATCGAGCTGTACGACAAGGCCGGCATCGGCCGCGACCGCGTGCTGATCAAGATCGCCTCCACCTGGGAAGGCATCCGCGCCGCCGAGANGCTGGAAAAAGAAGGCATCCAGACCAACCTGACGCTGCTGTTCTCGTTTGCCCAGGCCGTGGCCTGTGCCGAGGCTGGGGTGTTCCTGATTTCGCCGTTCGTGGGCCGCATCTACGACTGGTACAAGAAAGCCAACGGCAACGACTACACCGGCGCCGATGACCCGGGCGTGCAGTCGGTGACGCGCATCTACAACTACTACAAGGCCAATGGCTACAAGACGGTGGTGATGGGTGCGAGCTTCCGTAACCTCAGCCAGATTGAAGAGCTGGCCGGGTGTGATCGCCTGACCATCAGCCCGGACCTGCTGGAGAAGCTGGCGGCGGATGAAGGCAAGCTGGAGCGCAAGTTGGCACCAGGCCATGCCGGCGAAGCGCGGGTGCATTTGACTGAAGCGCAGTTCCGTTGGGAGTCCAACGAGGACGCGATGGCGACTGAGAAGCTGGCGGAAGGGATTCGTCAGTTCGCTCGCGACCAGGAAAAACTCGAAGCACTGCTGCAAGCCAAGCTTTGATCTAGTCCAGCGCAACGCAAAAAGGGCGAACCCTTACAGGTTCGCCCTTTTTCATGCTTTGGATTCGGGTGTTCGCGACGGGGCCCGTCTACTCCACATCCATTTCAGTGATCAATGACGCTCTAAAGCATTCACCAGGTCATGGAAAGCTTCACGATTGGAGTCGTTCAGGCCCATGAGGATTTTGTGTGCCTCAAGCACTTTGATCCGCACGACTTCTTCGGACTGGTCTTGCGAAGGCAGGTCGGTCAGGCATTCCGGGCAGGGGATCGGGCGGTCAACGATGTTGAACACCTGGTCAAAACCCATGGACTGCAACAGCCGGGTGATGTCTTCGTGGGTGGTGACGACAGTCGGCAACAGGCCGACCTTCTGCCGCGACAGAATGGACAACTTGGCCAGCAAGCCAAGGGTGGTGCTGTCGATGCTGCGGGTTTCGGTCAGATCGATCACGATCGCCGAGAAATTCAACGCGGTGAAGATCCGCTCAATAGTCGCATCCAACGCCGAACACAGGGTCAGGCGAACTTCACCGACGAACTTCAGGACGAAGGTGCCATCCTGCTCGGCGAATTGGATTCTTCCGGTACTCATCAAAGATTCCTGCTCAACACCAATAGGGCGATATCATCCGGCATCTCCCCTAGCGTGGCCAATCCAAAAACCTGCCGCAGGCCATCCAGGCTGCCGCCCGCCGACTTGACCCGTTGGGGCAAAGCCGCTTCTTTTTCTTTGAGTGTAGGCTCTGGCAAAAGGTCCAGAATGCCATCGGACATCAGCGTCAGGCTGAACGTCGGCGGCAGCTCCAGCACGTGATCTTCGTAGGTGGCTTCATTGAACAAGCCCACCGGCAGACCACGGCCTTCCAGGTAACGCACACTGTCTGGCGTGTACAACACAGGCAACGGCAAATGACCACCGATGCTATAGGTCAACAAACCTGTCTCCTCGTCGATGACACCACCGACCATTGTGACGTGTTTACCCAGCTTACAGCTGATCAGGCCTCGGTTGATGTGGCCCAGCACCTCGGAGGGGGTGAACTCCGGCAAGGTGCCATTGCGCTTGGATTCGAACAACAGCCGTGTGGTCATGAACTTCAACAACACGGTGACAAAAGCAGAAGAAGCGCCATGACCGGAAACGTCCGCCAGGTAGAAAGCTACCCGCCGCTCATCGACGCGGAAATAATCGACGAAATCACCCGACAGGTACAACGACGGGATGATCTGGTGCGCAAACTTGAACTCGTCGATGGTCCAGGGGCTGACCGGCAGCATGTTCATCTGCACCTGGCGACCGGCGTTCTGGTCTTCCTGGAGCAGGTTGAGGCTGGCTTCGAGTTCGCGGTTGGCGGTTTCGAGCTTTTCGCGGTAGCGCTGGTTTTCCAGCAGCAGGCGGGCACGGTCCAGCGCGCGGCGCACCGAGTGCTCCAACACGGCCAGGTCTTCCAGGGGCTTGATCAGGTAATCGGCGGCGCCCAGGCGCAGGGCCTCGACGGCGTCGTTCATCACGCCGGCACCGGACACAACAATCACCGGCGTTTGCGGCGACAGCTCGGTGACCTGGCGAATGAGTTCGAGTCCGCCCATCTGCGGCATGCGCAGATCGCAGATGACCAAGTCGGGCTTGTCTTGCTCGAATACCTGGAGACCCTGTTGGCCATTGCTGGCCTGCAGGACGCTGAAGCCACTGTCTTCCAAATAGGCCGCGAGGCTCGCGCGCACTACTTCGTCGTCATCGATTATCAGCAGCGTGGCACTGGTTTTTTGCATGTGGGCAAACGGCGCCAGAATTAGGTTGGCGTAGCAGGCACAGGGTTTAGCCCGGCTCACACTACTGGATTCGCTTTCTAGCCTCTCTACTGCACCGTTTTCGAGCGTTTGCCCTACACAAAGGTAAAGCAGAGGTGCCCTTCTAAGGCGCAGACGGTACTCCCATCCGTCAGGGGTTTCAAGCTCATGCCGATGGTCGCTTGACGTCTTTACTTGTCAAATCACCGGGAGTTATAAGAACAGGCAAAACCGTAACCCAATGAAAGGATGAAGCCCATGAGTCAAACCGATCGGGACTACAGCGAAAAGCGCGATTTCATCCGCATGCGGGTCGATGCCGATGTGTCGCTGATTCACGAAGGCGATGAGGTGCCAGCCGTCTGTATAGACCTTTCCAGCAGTGGCATGCAGGTTGAGGCACCCCGCTTGTTCAAGGTCGGTGACCGGCTCAGCGTGCGCATCGATTCCGATCACGTAGCGCTCAAAGGGCTTGAAGCCGACACCGAAGTGGTATGGGTGAAAGAACAGGACGGTGGGAGTCAGAAACTCGGGCTTACAATCTTGAAGATGAAATAAGCCCGGATCCAAACGAAAGAAGGCGGCCGATTGGCCGCCCTCTTCATTTTATGGGGTCGAGATCAAAAATCGTCTTCGACCTGGCCGTCTTTGACTTTGAACTCGCGGTTCTGCAAATACGCATTGCGGATGAAGGTGTATTTGTCGCCGCTGATCAACTTCTCGCTCGACAGCAAGCTGGCGCGAGTGTCGACGATGTTCAGGCCGAAGATCGAGTTACGCACGGGCACGTCGTTGATATAGCGGTACGGGCCGGTGTAGCCGTCGACGTACCTGGATGGCGCATCACGCAAGGTGCTTGGGCCCAACAGCGGCAACATCACATAAGGACCGCTGCCGACGCCCCAGCGACCCAGGGTCTGGCCGAAGTCTTCGTCGTTGCGTTGCAGCCCCATTTTGGTGCCGACGTCGAAGAAGCCCAGCAGGCCGAAGGTGGTGTTGAAAATCAGACGCGCCGTGTCGACGCCTGCGGCGGCAGGTTTGACCTGCAACACGTTGTTGGCGAGGTTGGTGACATCGCCGACGTTGCGAAACATGTTGTGAATGCCGTCTTCCAGAAACTGCGGCGTCACGAACTCATAGCCTTGAGCGATTGGCTTCAGTGCGTAAGTGTCGACGAAGTCGTTGAACTGGAAGATAGGACGGTTGACGCTTTCCCAAGGGTCTTCTTCCGTGGCAGCCTGGGCTGCGAACGGAACCAGCAACACGCTGGCACACACACAAAGCTGAGCTAGACGATTGCTCCAGCGCATAGAAAACTCCTTGGATTGTACTGGCATGGGCGCTTGGCCCAGGCGGTAAGTTGGCTAGTATAAGACGGAAAAGCCGGTTTAGGGCAGCCTCGCACGTGATCACCTACGGATGATTCGTCCTGACTGAGAGCGCTTCACATCAGTGTCATGCAACTGTCACCGGCAGCACATAGCCTTGTCGCTATTTCAGGGACGTTGATATGCCGCACGCCGAAGCCTTGCCCGTTGCCGCACCTAGCCTGACCGCCGTACTGTTCGGGCTCAGTGGTTGCCTGGTGGATTTCGGCTCCCGGATCCGCCAGAACGACACTCACACGTCCGAGCACGCCGATGTCACGCCCGGCGCGCTGGACAGTCTGAACAGTTTGCAACGCCAGCAGATTCCTTGCGCCTGGCTCGACGAGTTGCCCCCCGCCCTCACCCATTCCCTGGCCAGCGCGTTGCCTTCGTGGATCAAATCTTCGCAACACCCTGCAACAATCAATCCGTGGCCCGCCCCGAACGCTTGCTGGCAAGCGTTGATGGCCTTGAATGTCGAGCAACTGGATGGTTGCGTGCTGGTCAGCGGCGAGCCACGCTTGCTGCAAGCGGGCCTCAACGCCGGGTTGTGGACGATCGGCCTGGCGTCCTGCGGCTCGCTCTGCGGGTTGGCGCCCAGCGAATGGCAGGCCTTGAGCCAAAAGGAGCGCGAACACCTGCGTGGTAAAGCGACCGTGCAATTGTTCAGCCTAGGTGTGCATTCGGTAATCGATCACCTCGGAGAGCTCGACACCTGCCTGGCGGACATCAGCCTGCGTCGGCTCAAGGGCGAAAAGCCCTGATCGAGATCATGCAGGTTGCGCGGGAGTGGATTAATCTAAAGGCAAGCCATAGACCTTTGGCACGCTGCTGCGGTCTATGCCAGTGCCTATCGATAAAAGGAAGAACGCCATGCCTGCCCGCGAACTGCAACAACAGCTCAATACTCTGCGCGAGCAATTGGAACAGAATCCACCGCTGACGGAAGCCGAGCGCGAAGACCTGCACGCGCTGATGCAACAGATCGAATTGGAGCTGGAGCTCGAAACCAAAACCCAGGACACCAACCTCGCCGACAATGTGAACCTGGCTGTCGAGCGCTTCGAAATCGAACACCCTACCCTTGCCGGCACCTTGCGCAACATCGTGCAGGCCCTCGGCAATATGGGGATCTGAACCCGCCAGATGCAAAAAAGCCCCGCTATCGCTAGCGGGGCTTTTTCATATCTGCAATTTGCAATGCAATCCACCTGTGGGAGCGAGCCTGCTCGCGATGAGGTCGGCACATTCAACATTGATGCTGTCTGACACCCCGCCATCGCGAGCAAGCTCGCTCCCACATTAGATCTTCATTGGCGGACCAGGCGGTGGTTCGGCAGTTGCACTTCTTCAGTACTGCGATACGGGTTGATGTCCAACCCACCGCGCCGCACATACCGTGCATACACCGTCAATTTTTCCGGCTTGAGCAAGCGCTGCAGGTCGAGAAAGATCCGCTCCACGCACTGCTCATGGAAGTCCGAATGCTGGCGAAAGCTCACGATGTATTCCAGCAGGCTGGCGTGATCCAGGGCCGAACCACGGTATTGCACCGCCACGCTGCCCCAATCCGGCTGGCTGGTAACCGGGCAGTTGGATTTGAGCAGGTGGCTGTGCACGCTCTCCTCGACAATGCGCGAATCATCGCAGCGCAGCAGTTCCGGGCGCGGGTGTTCGTAGTTGCTGACGCTGATGTCCAGGTCATCNATGCACACACCCGGCAACGCCACGACGCCTTCGGCTTCGACATCCTTGAGGCTGCGAATCCGCACGCCAACCGGCTTGCCGGCAGCGGCCGACAGGTCTTTGCCCAGCGTCGCTTCAAGGGTCGCGGTATCGGCAAACGGCGTCTGATTCAACGAGTTCAGGTACAGCTTGAANGACTTGGACTCGATGATGTTCGGCGAGTCCGCCGGGATGCTGAATTCGCCAATCGCCACCACCGGCTTGCCCGACGGCAACAGCCACGACAGCTCGAAGCAGTTCCAGAAGTCCACACCCTTATAAGGCAGGGTTTGCGCCGTCAGGCCCAACTCCGCCCATTTCGCGGTGCGCGGGATCGGGAACAGCAAGGACGGCGTATAAGTGGCGATGTATTCGCTGGATTTGCCCAGCGGCGANTGTTCGGCTGCGGGATGCATGGCGGAAACCTGACTGAAGAATCAGCGGATTCTACCAGCCTTTGCGCCCGCCTTTGAGTGCTTACTGACTGACAGTCAGTTTGCCGACCATGCCCGCCTGATAGTGGCCTGGGATATTACAGGCGAATTCCAGGCCCGTGGCCTTGGTGAAGGTCCAGGTCAGCTCGGCCGTTTTGCCGGGCTCNACNAGCACGCTGTTCGGGTCGTCATGTTTCATCATCCCGTGGTCCATGCCAGCCATCGAACTGTGGTCCATTTCCTTCATGCCTGTAGGCGTGAGCATGCCGCTCTGCTGCATCTTCATCATTTCCTGCTGATGATTGGCATGCATCGCCGCATCGCCCAGGTTGAATTCGTGCAACAACTGGCCTTTATTCACCGGCACAAAACGAACCGTCTCACCGGCTTTGATATCGATCGCTTTGGGGGTGAACGACATGTCGCCCATTACCACCTCGACACTGCGGGTAGCCTTGGCTGCCGGGGCCGGTTGACCGAAATCGTAGGTATGCGCCGGCGCTGCCCACACCGGCGAGCTCAGTGCCAGCAAGCACGCGGCCAGCCCCAGAGATTTGCGCAAAAACATAGTCGTACTCCAACGAGATAAGGTTCAGCCTGTGGAAAACTCTAAACTGTTGCCACTGCCCGCAACCTGACAGCCAGATTACAACTTTGTCAGGTTGACCTGTATTAACGCTGCCCACGGTATAAAGCGTTCGTTCCACTTGCCTCGAGTTGCCCATGAAGCTGCTGATCGTCGAAGACCAACCGAAAACCGGCCATTACCTGCGCCAGGGCCTGACCGAGGCGGGCTTTACCACCGAATTGGTGGCTGACGGCATCACCGGGCAACAACGGGCCTTGAGTGGTGACTACGCGTTATTGATCCTTGATGTGATGCTACCCGGTCGTGATGGCTGGCAAATCCTGCAGGCGGTGCGTGGCGCCGGTCTCGATACGCCAGTCCTTTTTCTGACGGCGCGAGATGCCGTTGAGGACAGAGTCCACGGCCTGGAGCTGGGCGCCGACGATTACCTGGTCAAGCCCTTCGCCTTTTCCGAACTGTTGGCCCGGGTGCGCAGCCTGTTGCGCCGTGGCAGCAGCACACCGCAGGAAACCGCGCTGCAACTGGCCGACCTGCGCCTGGACCTGATCCGCCGCCGCGTCGAGCGGGACGGCCAGCGCATCGACCTCACCGCCAAAGAATTCTCCCTGCTGGAACTGCTGCTGCGCCGCCAGGGCGAAGTGCTGCCCAAGTCGCTGATCGCCTCTCAAGTGTGGGACATGAATTTCGACAGCGACACCAACATCATCGAAGTGGCGATCCGCCGNTTGCGCCTGAAAATCGACGACCAATTCCCCAACAAGCTTATTCATACCGTGCGCGGTATGGGTTATGTCCTTGAAGAGCGCCCTGCCTGATGCGTCGACTCTCGCTGAGCAGTCGTCTGGCGCTGCTATTTGCGGCTTGTACCGCCGTGGTTTCATTGTTTGCCGGGGTGCTGTTCAGTCGCGCCAGCGAGGCGCACTTCGTCGAACTCGATCAGCAGTTGCTGGACGGTAAATTGATGGATTTGCGCCGCGCGCTGCACGACGTTCAATCGAGTGACAGCGAAGTCAGACTGGCGGATGAATTGAATCGGCAGGTGGACCTGTCGCTGCGAATCACCGGCAACGATGGCCAGCGCTGGTATGACAGCTCGGCGCGCCTGCCGGAAAAGCTCCCGCAAAAACCGGGCATATCCACGCTGAACGACAACGGCACCGATTACCGTGTGCTGAACGCGCCGTTGTTTGTCGACCGGCCTGACTCACCGCAGTTGACCTTGCTTCTGGACATCACCCATCACCAGCACTTTCTGCAACGCATGCAGCACCTGATCTGGCTGACCGTCGGCTTGTCCGCCCTGGCCACCGCGCTGCTCGGTGCGTGGGCGGCACGCAGTGGTTTGCGCCCGTTGCGACGCATGAGTGCGATCGCCAGCGGCGTTTCGGCGCAATCGCTCAATGCCCGACTGCCCGAAGAGAATATGCCGTCGGAACTCAAGGAATTGGCCCACAGCTTCAACGCCATGCTCGGACGCCTGGACGACTCTTTTCAACGGCTCTCGGCCTTCTCTGCCGACATCGCCCACGAACTGCGCACGCCGCTGTCGAACCTGCTGACCCACACCCAGGTCATCCTCACCCAGCCGCGCCCACTGGAGGACTACCGCGAGGCGCTGCACAGCAACCTGGAGGAGCTGCAATGGATGGCGCAACTGGTCAACGACATGTTGTACCTGGCCAAGGCTGACCATGGGTTGCTGACGCCCAAGCGGGAGTCCCTGCAGCTGGCGGAAGAAGCGGATCTGTTGCTGGAGTTTTTTGCGCCGTTGGCGGAGGACGCTCAGGTCAGGTTGAGTCGTGAAGGCAGTGCGCGCATGGAAGGTGATCGCAGCATGTTGCGGCGAGCACTGTCCAACTTGCTGGACAATGCGTTGCGGTTCACGCCGGCCGAGGGTGAGGTTCGGGTGCGGATTGTTGAACAGGCCAAAGGGTTGAGTCTGACGGTTGAAAACAGTGGCGATGGCATTGATGGGGCGCTGCTGCAGCGATTGTTTGACCGGTTCTATCGGGCAGACCCGGCTCGCCAGGAAGGCAGCAGTGAGCATGCGGGGTTGGGGTTGGCGATTACGCAGTCGATCATTCGTGCCCATGGCGGGCAGATTCGTTGCGAATCGGAGAATGGGTGGACGCGGTTTGTGCTCGAGTTGCCTAAGGGGGATTGAGGCCAGCGGTTCCGGCCTCATCGCGGGCAAGCCCGGCTCCCAAAGGGTTTNAACTCGATCAACTGTGGGAGCCGGGCTTGCCCGCGATGTGGGTGTAAAGGCTTACGAATACCGCAACGCGTGAGCCGGCTCGATCTTCGCCGCACGCCAGGCCGGGTAGACCGTCGCCAGGAAGCTCAGGACGAACCCGGCGGAGCAGATCAGCAACACATCCCCACCCTGCAATTCCGATGGCAAGTTACTGACGAAATACACATCCGAACTGAAGATGTGCTGGCCACTCACCCGTTCCATCCATCCCACCAGTTCACTGACGTTCAACGCTGCAATCACGCCGAGCACGCCNCCGATCAAGGTGCCGACGATGCCGATCACCGTGCCCTGCACCATGAAGATCGCCATGATCTGCCGTGGCGTGGCGCCGATAGTGCGCAAAATCGCAATGTCGGCGCCCTTGTCGTTCACCACCATGATCAAGGTGGCAATGATGTTGAACGCGGCGACGGCGACGATCATCAGCAACAGCAGGCCGATCATGGTTTTTTCCATCTTCATCGCACTGAACAGACTGCCCTGGGTGTGGGTCCAGTCGTCGGCCCGGTAGGCGGTGCCGAGACCCGCAGCCACATCGCTCGACACCTTCGGCGCCGCGTACAAATCCTTGACGGCCAGACGCACGCTCTGTACCTGGTTTGGTTCCCAGTGCTGCATCTGCGCAGCATCGGCGACGTGGATCAGCGCCATCGAGCCATCCAGCTCGGCACCGACCTTGAACACGCCCACCACGTTCAGCCGCTGCATGCGCGGGGTAATGCCGCCGGGTGCGTTGCTGACTTCCGGCACGATCAGGGTGATCTTGTCGCCGACATTCAAGCGGAAACGCCGCGCGGTGATTTCGCCGATCACCACGCCGAACTCGCCCGGCTTCAATGCATCGAGACGGCCCTGAACGATGTGCTGGGCAACGATCGACACCTTGCCTTCCAGCGCCGGATCCACACCGCTGACCTGAATCGGCTGCATCGTGCCTTTATAGGAGAGCATGCCTTCCATTTCGGTGAATGGTACGGCGGCGGTGACTTCCGGATTCTTCAACGCGGCAGCGGCCACGGGCTGCCAATCATCAATCGGGTTTACGCCGACGATGGTGGCGTGGGGCACCATGCCGAGAATCCGCGTGCTCATTTCGCGCTGGAAGCCGTTCATCACCGACAACACCACGATCATCGCCAGCACGCCCAGGGCGAGGCCGATCATCGAGGTCATCGAGATAAACGAAACAAAACGGTTGCGGCGCTTGGCGCGGGTATAGCGCGTGCCGATGAAAATCGATAACGGTCTGAACATTCGCTGGGGCACCGTATAAAAATAAAAGACCCGACGTACTGTTCAGCACGCCGGGTTTCGGCCAATCAGATGGGCGTCAGGCGACCTTCCTGCAAATGCAGGACGCGATCCATCTGGCGAGCCAGGTTCATGTCGTGAGTCACCACCAGGAACGCCGTGCGCATCTGGGTGCTCAGTTCCAGCATCAAATCCTTGATGCCCTGGGCGGTGTGGGAGTCGAGGTTGCCGGTCGGCTCGTCGAGCATCACCAGGCCTGGGTTGTTCACCAGGGCGCGGGCAATCGCCACACGCTGGCGCTCACCGCCGGACAGCTCGGCCGGCTTGTGCTCCAGGCGATGGCCGAGGCCGACGCGCTCCAGCAACGCCTTGGCGCGCTGGCGGGCTTCCGGAATCGCGGTCTTGCCGATCAGCAGCGGCATGCACACGTTTTCCAGTGCAGTGAATTCCGGCAGCAAGTGGTGGAACTGGTAGACGAAACCCAGCGACCGGTTGCGCAACAGGCCGCGATTCTTCTCGCTCAGGGCCGACAGCTCTTCGCCGTCTAGCCAGACGCTGCCCTTGGTCGGCGTGTCGAGGCCGCCCAACAGGTTGAGCAAGGTACTTTTGCCCGAACCGGAACTGCCGACGATCGCCACGCGCTCGCCCGGGTGCAGTTCCAGCTGCAGGTTGGACAACACCACCACCGACTCCGGACCTTCCTCGTAGGATTTGCCCAGGTTGCGGCAGCTCAAAATCGCTTTTTCACTCATGCCCGATTCACTCATAACGTAAGGCCTGTGCTGGCTGGGTACGTGCCGCGCGCCAGGCTGGATACAGGGTGGCAAGGAAACTCAATAGCAACGCGGCGCCGCCCACCATCAACACGTCCTGGGCCTGAACCTGGGACGGCAAGTAGTCGATGAAGTACACGTCGGCGTTCAGGAATTTGTGACCGATCAACCCTTCGAGGGCCGAAATCGCGGCGCTGACGTTCAACGCGGCGAAGATCCCGACCACGGCGCCGATCAAGGTGCCGACCACGCCAATCACGGTGCCCTGCACCATGAAGATCGCCATGATCTGCCCCGGCGTGGCGCCAAGGGTACGCAGGATGGCAATGTCGCCCTTCTTGTCGTTCACCACCATCACCAGGGTGGAGATGATGTTGAACGCGGCCACGGCAACGATCAGCAGCAACAACAGGCCGATCATGGCTTTTTCCATGCGGATGGCCTGGTACAGGTTGCCGTGGGTACGGGTCCAGTCGCGGGCGTAGAAATGGTCTTCGCCCAGTTGCTGGGCGATATTCCACGCCGTGCGCGGGGCCTGGAACAGGTCATCGAACTTGAGGCGGATGCCCTGGACCTGATCCGGCTTCCAGCGATGCAGCTTCGCCAGATCCTGCAGGTTGGTGACACCCAGGTAGCCGTCGATCTCGCCGGCGCCCACGTGGAACGTGCCGACCACGGTAAAGCGCTTCATGCGCGGGAACATGCCGGCCGGGGTCACNGTGACTTCCGGCGCCACGAACGTCAGCTTGTCGCCGACCGCTGCGCCAAGCTTCGCGGCCGCCTTGTCACCGATGACAATGCCGAAGCTGCCNGGCGTGAGGTCATCGAGTTTGCCCTGCTGCATGAAGTTATCGATGATCGAGACCTGGCGTTCCAGCGCAGGGTCGATGGCATTGAGCAGGACTTTGGAGACCTTGCCGTTGTTAGTCAGCAAGCCCTGC
The DNA here is from genome assembly GCF_002251635.1 of Pseudomonas mandelii. Lineage (GTDB taxonomy): Bacteria > Pseudomonadota > Gammaproteobacteria > Pseudomonadales > Pseudomonadaceae > Aquipseudomonas > Aquipseudomonas mandelii_B. Next base: position 7,753 of record NZ_NMOJ01000235.1, on the reverse strand, counting down.
ATCTGGGTGAACGGCGCAACGGCCGTCACCTTGGGGTTCTGCTTGACCTTGTCGGCCAGGCTTGGCCAGTCACTGATGGGCTCATCGGACTCGATGGTCGCGTGGGGCACCATGCCCAGCACACGGGTGCGCATCTCATGATCGAAGCCGTTCATCACCGACAGCACCACGATCATCACGACCACGCCCAAGGCGAGCCCGATCATCGAGGTAAGGGAAATGAACGACACAAAATGATTGCGGCGCTTTGCACGGGTATAACGCGTGCCGATAAATACGAAGAGAGGTCTGAACATGTCGGGGCTTGTTCGGAGGAAAAGAAGACGTCCCGGTGGCGGGGTCAGGTAAGCAGCTTTACACTCAGACCATTACCGCTACTTTGGGTTCGCCATGTCGACATTAGATGAAGAAGAACGCCGCGAATACTACCGTATCGACGACATGATCGCACTTCAAATTNGCCCCCTGTCCGCTCCCGAAGCCGCAGGCCAGGAAGTGTTGCAGGATGCTTCCCCACTGTTCAACTTGCTCAGCGAACTGCACCTGAGCGAATTCGAAGCCCAGCACCTGCTGCGCCAGATCAGCGAGAAAGATCGCAGCCTGGCAGCCTTCCTGAAATCCCAGAACAAACGCATTGATCTGTTGAGCCAGGTGATCGCCATCACCGTGCTCGGGCAGATCGGCGAGCCGCAGCCGGTAATCATTTCCGAAGGCGGTATCGACTTTCAGTACCCGACGCCCATCGCCGTGGGCGCGCACCTGTCGGTCAAACTGGTGCTGATGCCGCAAGCCCTCGGCCTGTTGCTGCGGGCCAAGGTCACGCATTGCGATCGCAAGGCGGGTGCCTACGACGTGGGCACCGAGTTCGAATACCCGACCGACGCCCAGCGCCAATTGCTGGCCCGCTACATTTTGCAGAAGCAGGCCCAGGAACGACGTCTGGCCCGCGAAAACGAATCAGGCATTTAATTTAAGGAAGAACCGTGACCCTCATCTACGGCCATCGCGGCGCCAAGGGCGAAGCACCGGAAAACACGCTGACCAGTTTCCAGCAATGCCTCAAGCACGGCGTGCGCCGCTGCGAACTGGATTTGCACCTGTCCATGGACGGCGAGCTGATGGTCATCCACGACCCCACCCTCAAGCGCACNGCCGACCGNCGCGGCAAGGTCGTCGAGCACACGGCGGCCGAGCTGGTGACCTACGACGCACGCAAGGGCGGGCCGGGCTGGATCAAGCCTTGCCCGATCCCCACGCTGGAAGAGTTGTTCGAGAAATGCGATTTCGAGCATTGGCAGCTGGAAGTCAAAAGCGCTTCTCGCACCCGCGCCGCGACGACCGTGCTGGCGATACGCGAAATGGCGCAGCGTTTCGGTCTGCTCGACAAGGTCACGATCACGTCGAGTTCACGCGAAGTGCTGAAAGCCGCACTGGACCTGGTGCCGGACGTATCTCGTGGATTGGTGGCTGAATATGCGTGGCTCGACCCGTTGAAGGTCGCCCAGAGTTATGGCTGTGAGATTCTGGCGCTGAACTGGACCCTGTGTACGCCGGAACGCCTGCAGAAGGCGCAACGTCAGGGGCTGCATGTGTCGGTATGGACAGTCAACGAACCTGCGCTGATGCGCAGGCTCGCCGACTTCGGCGTAGATAGCCTGATTACAGACTTTCCCGGTTTGGCCACTGCCACCCTCGAGAATTACTGAAATCGGTCTCCCCGGCCGGCTCAGGCCACCGGCCGGAGCCGCTCAAAAAAGCCGGTTGAGGCCGTCGTAGGCCGCTACCCGATAGGCTTCGGCCATGGTCGGGTAGTTGAACGTGGTGTTCACAAAATACTTGAGGGTATTTTGCTCACCCGGCTGACTCATGATCGCTTGGCCGATGTGCACGATTTCCGAGGCCTGATAACCGAAGCAGTGAACGCCCAGCACTTCCAGGGTCTCGCGGTGGAACAGGATTTTCAGCATGCCCTGCGGCTCGCCGGCGATCTGCGCACGCGCCATGCTCTTGAAGAACGCCTTGCCGACTTCGTAAGGCACCTTGGCCTTGGTCAGTTCCTGCTCGTTCTTGCCGATCGAGCTGATCTCCGGAATGGTGTAGATGCCAGTCGGAACGTCGTTGACGAAGCGCCAGCTGTTGTTATCGACGATGCTGCCAGCAGCCGAACGGCCCTGGTCGTGGGCGGCACTGGCCAGGCTCGGCCAGCCGATCACGTCACCGGCGCCGTAGATGTTGGTCACGCAGGTGCGGTAGTTCTCGTCCACTTCGATCTGGCCACGGCTGTTGACCTTGACCCCGATGTTTTCCATGCCCAGCTTGTCGGTGTTGCCGGTACGGCCGTTGCACCACAGCAAGGCGTCGGCCTTGATCTTCTTGCCGGACTTGAGGTGCAGGATCACGCCGTTGTCCAGGCCTTCGACCCGCTCGTACTCTTCGTTGTGGCGCACGGTGATGTTGTTGTTGCTGAAGTGGTAGCTCAACGCCTGGGAAATTTCCGAGTCGAGGAAGCTCAGCAACTGATCACGGTTATCCACCAGCTCCACCAGCACACCCAGGCCGCTGAAGATCGAGGCGTATTCACAGCCAATCACGCCGGCGCCATAGATGATCAGTTTGCGCGGGGTGTGGCCCAGGCTCAGGATGGTGTCGCTATCGTAGATACGCGGGTGGTGGAAATCGATATCGGCCGGGCGATACGGGCGCGAACCGGTGGCGATGATGATGTGCTTGGCCACCAGCTTCTCGACCACGCCGTTGGCGCAGACCACTTCGACGGTCTGCTCGTCGGCGAAACTGCCGGTGCCGAAGAACAGGTCGACACGGTTGCGGGCGTAGTAACCGGTGCGCGACGCCACTTGTTTGGAGATGACTTTCTCGGCGCTTTTCAACACGTCCGGGAAGGAGAACCAGCGCGGCTCACCAATGGCCCGGAACATCGGGTTGGTGTTGAACTGCATGATCTGGCGCACCGAGTGACGCAAGGCCTTGGACGGGATGGTACCCAGGTGGGTGCAGTTACCGCCGACCTGGCGACGGCTATCGACCATCGCCACCTTGCGCCCAGCTTTGGCGGCGTTCATCGCCGCACCTTCTCCAGCCGGGCCGGAACCCAGTACCACCACGTCGTAGTTGTAGACAGCCATGCGTACTCCTCAGAACAGGCCGCGGCGCCCTCGGCACCTGCGGCTAAATCACGCCGATCTGTGGCGTGAAGGAACAATTTGGGGCCAATGCAGAACCCGGACACAGTCTATAGAAGCGTCAACGCCGGGCACATTAACCCTTGGTCGCGTCGTAGGCTAGTTTTGCCTGCACTACAACGCCAGTCTTCAATGCACGAACTGTCGTAATCATTCGGTTTTGCCGCCGCTGAGGCGCTCAAATGCCTGATTGGTTCGTGTGACGAAACCTGTATCGGCACGGATCACAAAAAATGCGCCGATATCGTGTTTTTCTGCGTAGTCCCAACCGCGCTCGGGGCCGAGAATCAGCAACAGCGTCGATAAGCCATCGGCCATTAACGCTGAAGGATTAATCACCGTGACCGACGCCAGGGTGTGTGAGACCGGCGCACCGGTGCGGGCATCGAAGGTGTGGGAATAGCGCCGACCGTCCTGCTCGAAATAGTTGCGGTAGTCGCCGGAAGTGGACAGTCCGTAGCCGTCGACCGCAATGATTTTTTGCGCCACTTGCTGGTCGTCACGAGGCTCTTCCAGCGCGATCTTCCAGGCTGAGCCATCGAGTTTTTTGCCAGCAGCCTTGAGCTCACCGGTGACTTCGGCCAGGTAGTTGCGGATGCCCATCGCCTCGAGTTTCTCGGCAATGGTATCGACGGCGTAACCGGCGGCGATGCTGTTGAAGTCGACTTCGACGGCGGCGTCCTTGCACAGCTGATCGCGGTCGATGCGCAGGTGTTGGTAGCCGACCCGCTGCCTGACTTCGGCGAGTGCCCGGGCCGCGGGGACTTTTTCCTCACGGGCCTGCGGGCCGAACCCCCAGAGGTTGAGCAGCGGTTCCACGGTCAGGTCGTAGGCGCCTTCGCTTTGTTCGGACAGCTGCTGAGCAAAGCGGATCAGTTTGAGGATCGGCGCGGGCATTTTCTGACAGCGATTGGCGGGGAGATCGTTGAAGCGCTCGATGTCCGAGTCACTGCGGTAGGTCGAGAATTGTCGATCCACTTCAGCGAGGATATTTTCTACTTCAGCCTGCACCGCTTTCGGCCCGGGCGTGGAGGAGTGCCTTACGTATTGAATGGAATAACGACTGCCCATGGTTGGGCCGTCGAAGCGTTCCAGACTGTCGCCGTTGCCACAACCGGACAAAACGCCGACCAGCATCACAATCCCAGCCCACCGTCCAGTTAACAAATCTTCATCTCCCCCCAAAACCGCGCCCGCCATTATGGGCTTCAGAGCGCAGGGGAGCCAGACCTGCCTCATCTACCTGCCAGACGCAAAACCTGTGGGAGCGAGCGTGCTCGCAAGTCCCTTCGCCACACAGGCTCCCACAGGAGCAGCGCTTTCAAACAAGATTCACCAGAGGGAGTATCTACAAATGTCCTCCAACACGAGCAAAGGCAAAGCGATTTTTCGCGTTGTCAGCGGCAACTTCCTAGAGATGTTCGACTTCATGGTCTATGGCTTCTATGCCACGGCCATCGCCAAAACCTTCTTNCCTGCCGACAGCGCTTTCGCCTCCCTAATGTTGTCGCTGGCCACTTTCGGCGCCGGCTTCCTGATGCGCCCGCTGGGTGCGATTTTCCTCGGCGCCTACATCGACCGTCATGGCCGCCGCAAAGGCTTGATCATCACCTTGGCGATGATGGCTGCCGGTACGGTGCTGATTGCCTGCGTACCGGGTTACGCCACCCTCGGCGTGGCCGCGCCGCTGCTCGTGTTGTTCGGCCGCCTGCTGCAGGGTTTCTCGGCAGGCGTCGAGTTGGGCGGCGTGTCGGTGTACCTGGCGGAAATCGCCACACCGGGCCGCAAGGGCTTCTTCGTCAGTTGGCAGTCCGCCAGCCAGCAAGCCGCCGTGGTGTTCGCCGGTTTGCTCGGCGTGGGCCTGAACCACTGGCTAAGCCCCGAAGAAATGGGTGACTGGGGCTGGCGCGTGCCGTTCCTGATCGGCTGCCTGATCGTGCCGGTGATTTTCGTGATTCGTCGCTCGCTGGAAGAAACGCCTGAGTTCCAGGCGCGCAAACACCGCCCTACCCTGCAGGAAATCGTCCGCTCTATCGGTCAGAACTTTGGCATCGTCATCGCCGGTATGGCCCTGGTAGTGATGACCACTGTGTCGTTCTATCTGATCACCGCCTACACCCCGACCTTCGGCAAGGCCGAATTGCACCTCTCGGATTTCGATGCGTTGCTGGTGACGGTGTGTATCGGTCTGTCGAATTTTTTCTGGCTGCCGGTCATGGGTGCCGTGTCCGACAAGATCGGTCGCAAACCCCTACTCCTGGCGGCGACTATTCTGGCGATCCTCACGGCTTACCCGGCGCTGTCCTGGCTGGTGGTCAACCCGAGCTTTAACCACCTGCTGATTGTGTTGTTGTGGTTGTCGTTCCTGTACGGCTCGTACAACGGTGCGATGGTCGTGGCGCTGACCGAGATCATGCCGGTGGAAGTTCGCACAACCGGCTTCTCCCTGGCCTACAGCTTGGCAACCGCAACGTTCGGTGGCTTCACGCCGGCGGCCTGCACCTATCTGATCCATGTGCTGGACAACAAGGCGGCACCGGGGATCTGGCTCAGTGGGGCAGCGGTGTTGGGGTTGATTGCCACACTGATCCTGTTCAAGGGCAATCGGCATGAACTGCGCACGGCGCAAGCCTCTGTGGCTGGTGGCGCCTGATCTATAGCCTTCGCGGGCAAGCCCCGCTCCTACAGGTCGTGTGCGATTTCAGAGNGAGGCTTGCCCGCGAAGAGACTTGTACATTCAACACACTTGCCACTGACAAACTGCACAAACAAAAACGCCCCGACCAAAGTCGGGGCGTTTTCATGTGCAGCTAAGGCTTAGCGCGGGAACGCAGGCGGGTTAACCCCGGCCATGTCTTCCATCACACGAACCACCTGGCAGCTGTAGCCGAACTCGTTGTCGTACCAGACGTACAGTACAACGCGGTTGTCCTGGGTGATGGTCGCCTCAGCGTCCACCACACCGGCGTGGCGCGAGCCAACGAAGTCGGTGGAGACCACTTCCTGCGAATTAACGAAGTCGATCTGCTTATGCAGGTCGGAGTGCAGCGCCATGTAGCGCAGGTACTCGTTCATCTCTTCACGGGTGGCGGCTTTCTCAAGGTTCAGGTTGAGAATGGCCATCGACACGTTTGGCGTCGGAACGCGGATCGCGTTACCGGTCAGCTTGCCGGCCAGCTCAGGCAGGGCCTTGGCAGCAGCGGTGGCAGCACCGGTCTCGGTGATAACCATGTTCAGCGCGGCGCTACGGCCACGGCGATCGCCTTTGTGGAAGTTGTCGATCAGGTTCTGGTCGTTGGTGTACGAGTGAACCGTTTCAACGTGACCGTTAACGATACCGAACTTGTCATTCACAGCCTTCAACACCGGCACGATGGCGTTGGTGGTGCAGGAAGCAGCGGACACGATCTTGTCGTCGGCGGTGATTTCACCGTGGTTGATGCCGTGAACGATGTTCTTCAGCTTGCCTTTGCCAGGCGCAGTCAGCACAACGCGATCGATACCCGGGCAAGCCAGGTGCTGGCCCAGGCCTTCGGCGTCACGCCATACGCCGGTGTTGTCCACCAGCAGGGCGTCCTTGATACCGTACTGGGTGTAATCCACCTCAGCCGGGTTCTTCGCGTAGATCACCTGGATCAGGTTACCGTTGGCGGTGATGGTGTTGTTTTCTTCGTCGATGACGATGGTGCCGTTGAACGGACCGTGTACCGAGTCGCGACGCAGCAGGCTGGCGCGCTTGGTCAGGTCGTTCTCGGCGCCTTTACGTACCACGATGGCACGCAGACGCAGGCCGTCGCCGCCACCGGTTTTTTCGATCAGGATGCGCGCCAGCAGACGGCCGATACGACCGAAACCGTACAGCACAACGTCGGTGCCTTTGCGAGCGGAAACGTTCTGCTGACCAACGACGTCAGCCAGTTCTTCGCGGACGAACTGCTCGGCAGTACGGCCATTGCCTTCGGCTTTGAACTTGACGGCAAGCTTGCCCAGGTCAACCGAAGCGGCGCCGAGCTTGAGCTCGCTCATGGCTTTAAGCAGAGGGAATGTTTCGTGGACGGAGAGTTCGCTGTCGTCGGCAGAACGATGGCGAGCAAAGCGATGCGCTTTGAGAATCGCGATGACTGACTGGTTGATCAGGCTGCGGCCATAGATCGAGCTCACCACATTGTTATTGCGGTACAGCTGACCGATAAGCGGAATCATCGCTTCAGCGAGCGCTTCACGGTCGATCCATTCACCAAGACACTGGTCGGGCTTCTGAGTCACGGGAACCTTCCACATGTAGGGGCAGAAAAAAGGGGCTACATTATGCCGCCGAGTGCCTCCCGTAGCAATGCGCGCCTGTCGTGCGATCCGTAACAAATTCAGGTTCAAAAAAATCACGCAGCGACGGAGCCCAGTAAAACCGCGGCTTTCAGCGCAGTCAATTTTTTGGAGATACCGCTGTCTTATCCGTAACCCTCCGTAACACCCGGTCGTTTTGCCACTACATAATCATCAATTTCCGGTAAAAAACCGGCGGATTTTGTCTTTACCACTACATTTCTACAAAC
>NZ_NMOJ01000234.1 GCF_002251635.1 Pseudomonas mandelii | reverse complement strand
CGTAATAGGCTCAGTCAGCAACTGACAGGCGGCACCTCAGGCCGTTACAATTACCGACTTTGTCGCAACGCTTGGAGCTCAACCTTCCGTGCCCGTTCTGCGTCTACCGCTTCTCCCTGCCGCGGCAGGTAAACAGCACTGGGGCAACCTGCCCGGTGCCGCCCTGAGCCTGGCCATTGCCGAGGCTGCCAGCGCAGCCAAGCGCTTTACCCTGCTGCTCACCGCCGACAGCCAAAGCGCCGAGCGGCTGGAGCAGGAGCTGAGCTTCTTCGCCCCCGATTTGCCCGTGCTGCATTTCCCGGACTGGGAAACCCTGCCTTACGATCTGTTTTCGCCACACCAGGACATCATTTCCCAGCGCATCGCGGCCTTGTACAGGTTGCCGGAGCTGAGCCATGGCGTATTGGTCGTGCCAATCACCACCGCGCTGCATCGCCTGGCGCCGACCAAGTTCCTGCTTGGCAGCAGCCTGGTGCTGGATGTCGGCCAGAAGCTCGACGTGGAACAGATGCGCACGCGCCTCGAGGCCAGCGGCTACCGCTGCGTCGACACGGTGTACGAACACGGCGAGTTTGCCGTGCGCGGGGCGTTGATCGACCTGTTCCCGATGGGCAGCAAATTGCCGTACCGCATCGACCTGTTCGATGACGAAATCGAAACGCTGCGCACCTTCGACCCGGACAACCAACGCTCCATTGATAAAGTGGACTCGATCAAGCTGCTGCCGGCGCGGGAATTCCCGCTGCAAAAAGACGCGGTCACGCGCTTCAAGGCACGCTTTCGTGAACGCTTCGACGTGGACTTCCGCCGCTGCCCGATCTTCCAGGACTTGAGCAGCGGGATTACACCGGCCGGTATCGAGTACTACCTGCCGCTGTTCTTTGACGAAACCTCCACCCTGTTCGATTACCTGCCCCAGGACACCCAAGTGTTCTCGCTGCCGGGCATCGAGCAGGCAGCGGAAAACTTCTGGAACGACGTGCGCAGTCGCTATGAAGAGCGCCGCGTCGATCCGTCGCGTCCTTTATTGCCGCCCGCCGAGCTGTTCCTGCCGGTGGAAGACTGCTTCGCCCGCCTGAAAAACTGGCCGCGCGTGGTTGCCAGCCAACAGGACGTGGACGCCGGCAGCGGCCGCGAGCGCTTCCCGGCGGGCACACTGCCGGATCTGGCGATCCAGGCCAAAGCCACGCAACCGCTGGAGGCGCTGTCCAACTTCCTCGGTGATTTCCCCGGCCGCGTGCTGTTTACCGCCGAATCCGCCGGCCGTCGCGAAGTGCTGCTGGAATTGCTCGAACGCCTGAAGCTGCGCCCGAAAACCGTCGACAGCTGGCCGGATTTCGTCGCGAGCAAAGAGCGCCTGGCGATCACCATCGCGCCGCTGGATGAAGGTTTGTTGCTGGACGACCCGGCCCTGGCGCTGATCGCCGAAAGCCCGCTGTTCGGCCAACGCGTGATGCAGCGCCGTCGCCGTGAAAAACGCGCGGACGCCAACAACGACGCGGTCATCAAAAACCTGACCGAGCTGCGCGAAGGCGCGCCGGTGGTGCATATCGACCACGGCGTGGGCCGCTACCTGGGCCTGCAGACCCTGGAGATCGACAACCAGGCCGCCGAATTCCTCACCATGNAATACGCAGAGGGCGCCAAGCTCTACGTGCCGGTGGCCAACCTGCACCTGATCGCGCGTTACACCGGTAGCGACGATGCCTTGGCCCCGCTGCACCGCCTCGGCTCGGAAACCTGGCAAAAAGCCAAACGCAAGGCCGCCGAGCAAGTGCGCGACGTCGCCGCCGAGTTGCTCGACATCTATGCCCGTCGCGCCGCTCGCGAAGGTTATGCCTTCGAAGACCCGAAAGCCGATTACGCGACGTTCAGCGCCGGGTTCCCGTTCGAAGAAACCCCGGATCAGCAAACCACCATCGACGCAGTCCGCGCCGACATGCTCGCGCCCAAGCCGATGGACCGTCTGGTGTGTGGCGACGTGGGCTTCGGCAAGACCGAAGTGGCCATGCGCGCCGCCTTTATTGCGGTGCACGGCGGCAAGCAGGTGGCGATTCTGGTGCCGACCACCCTGCTCGCCCAGCAGCACTACAACAGCTTCCGCGACCGCTTTGCCGATTGGCCGGTGAGCGTCGAAGTGATGAGCCGCTTCAAGTCCGCCAAGGAAGTGAATGCCGCCGTCGCCGATTTAGCTGAAGGCAAGATCGACATCGTGATCGGCACGCACAAGCTGCTGTCTGACGACGTGAAGATCAAAAACCTGGGCCTGGTGATCATCGACGAAGAGCACCGCTTTGGTGTGCGTCAGAAAGAACANCTNAAGANCCTGCGCAGCGAAGTCGACATCCTCACCCTCACCGCCACGCCGATTCCGCGCACGCTGAATATGGCCGTGTCGGGCATGCGCGACCTGTCGATCATTGCCACGCCGCCCGCCCGTCGCTTGTCGGTGCGCACGTTCGTGATGGAGCAGAACAAAAGCACGGTCAAGGAAGCGCTGCTGCGGGAATTGCTGCGCGGCGGTCAGGTGTACTACCTGCACAACGACGTGAAGACCATCGAGAAGTGCGCCGCCGACCTCGCCGAGCTGGTGCCGGAAGCACGCATCGCCATCGGCCACGGGCAGATGCGCGAACGCGACCTCGAACAGGTGATGAGCGATTTCTACCACAAGCGCTTCAACGTGCTGATCGCCTCGACCATCATCGAGACCGGCATCGACGTGCCGAGCGCCAACACCATCATCATCGAGCGTGCCGACAAGTTCGGCCTGGCGCAGCTGCATCAACTGCGTGGCCGGGTTGGTCGCAGTCACCACCAGGCTTATGCTTATTTGCTGACGCCNCCGCGCCAGCAAATTACCGGCGATGCCGAAAAGCGTTTGGAAGCCATCGCCAACACCCAGGACCTCGGTGCCGGGTTTGTACTGGCCACCAACGACCTGGAAATCCGTGGCGCAGGCGAACTGTTGGGCGACGGCCAGAGCGGNCAGATCCAGGCGGTCGGTTTCACCCTGTACATGGAAATGCTCGAACGCGCGGTGAAGTCGATCCGCAAGGGCGAACAACCGAACCTCGATCAGCCGCTGGGCGGTGGCCCGGAGGTCAACTTGCGCGTCCCGGCGTTGATTCCCGAAGCCTACTTGCCGGACGTGCATGCCCGACTGATTCTCTACAAACGCATTGCCTCGGCCACCGATGAGGAAGGCCTCAAGGACCTGCAAGTGGAGATGATCGACCGTTTCGGCCTGCTGCCGGAGCCGACGAAGAACCTGATGCGCATCACCGCATTGAAGTTGCAGGCCGAACTGCTGGGCATCAAGAAAGTCGACGGTGGCCCGCAGGGCGGCCGGATCGAGTTCGCGGCGCAGACCCCGGTCGACCCGCTGACCCTGATCAAACTGATCCAGGGTCAGCCCAAACGCTACAAATTCGAAGGTGCCACGATGTTTAAATTCATGGTCCCGATGGAGCGCCCGGAAGAGCGCTTTAATACTGTAGAGGCGCTGCTTGAGTGCCTCATTCCAAAAACTGCTTGAAGGACGCCGCATGCGCCTGTTTCGTTTACTGACCGTGTTGATAACCTTGGTCGCCCCTACGGCATATGCCGATGACCTGTATCAGATTGAAATGATTCTGGTCCGCCAAAACGCCGTGCCCGCCATTGTTAGCCGCGCCGCTCCGGAAGACTGGAATGCCGGCGCCAAGCCGATCAGCCCGGACAGCCTGCGCACGCCGAGCCTCAATGGCGAAGTGGAAAAGCTCACCGCCAGCAACGAATACACCGTTTTGCTGCACAAGGCCTGGCAGCAGACTCTCGGTGAAGAGGCCACTAAGGTCGCAATCAGCGAAGGCACCGAACAATTTGGCCAGTTCCCGATCGAGGGCACGCTGAGCTTGAAACTCGGACGCTTCACCGACGTTGACGCCGATTTCTGGGTCAACCAGATCGACGCCAACGGCATGGTGACCGCCAGCGAACGCCTGAAACAGGAAAGCCATACCAAGAACGGCCAGCTGAACTTCCTCGACAATGGCCACCTGGCTCTGCTGATCAAGATCACCTCGCTCACCGCCCCTGCGCCTCGGCCAGTCCCCGATGAAATTCCGGACTGATTGAGTCCATATGTCAGCGACCCTGAGCAAACCCCTGGCACCTTCCTGGGTCAGCCGATTCAAGGAACAGAGCCTGGAGCGTGGCCGTCGCTACGCGCTGGAGAACCGCGTCAGGATCGTCGAAGCCGGCGATGCCACGATCGTCGCCGCTTGCGAAGGCTCTGGCGGTAACGTTTACCGCCAGACCATTCGCCTGCGCGAGTCGGCCAAAGCGACCTTGCTAATGGTCGATGCAACGTGCACTTGCCCGGTTCACGTCAACTGCAAACATTGTGCGGCCGTACTGCTGAAAGTCCAGGACACCCTGGCCTATCCCGCCGCCGCACAAGACGCCGAGCTGCTGGAAAAACTTCAGGCGGTGCTGGAAAACCGCAGCCCGAAGGCGCCTCCGCAAGTGCTGGTAGATAACGTGCAACCGATACCGCGCCTGTGGCTGGCGAGCATCGAGTTCAGCGCGTTTGAACCGCGCAATGGCAAGATGCAGCGCTATATCCAGCACCGTGCCGCGCTGTCATTCAGCTATCTGGATGAATACGTTTCCGGGCAGAAGAACGCCGACGTCCTGATTCGCCAGGAAACCCAGACGCTGCGGATAAAACGCCACCCGGAAGTTGAACAGACTTACCGGGAGCAGCTACGAATCCTCGGCTTCAAAGTCGCCACCCGCCAGAGCAAAGCCCTGCCGGAAAGTGCGGGCGAACTTTATGAGATGGTCAACGACAGCGCCTGGCTGACTTTCACCCTCAACGAACTGCCGAAGCTGCGCACTCAAGGCTGGGAGCTGCAGATCGATGAGGATTTCGGCTTCGACCTGAGCGCCGTCGACGACTGGTACGCGACGGTCGACGAGGGCCCGGAGCGTGACTGGTTCGACCTGGAACTGGGCATCATCGTCAATGGTGAGCGCCTGAGCCTGTTGCCGATCCTGCTGAACCTGATGCGCTCGCACACCGAGATCCTCAATCCAGAACGCCTCGCCCGCCGACGCGACGACGAACTGATTCTGGTGAATATCCCCAACCGCCCGAATTCCGAGTACGGCCCTTTGCAGGTCGCCCTGCCCTTCGGCCGGTTGAAACCGGTGTTGGCGACACTTGGCGAGTTCTACCTGCAAGAACCCGGCGAAACCACGCTGCGCCTGAGTAAGGCCGACGCCACGCGCCTGAATCCGCTGGAAGGCATGCCGCTGCTTTGGGAAGGTGGCGAGCAGATCCGCACGTTTGCCCAGCGCCTGCGGGACATCAAGGACTACACCNGNGTGGCGCCCGAGGGTTTGAACGCGACCTTACGCCCCTACCAGCTGGAAGGTTTGAGCTGGATGCAGTCGCTGCGCCAACTCGAGGTGGGCGGGATTCTCGCGGATGACATGGGCCTGGGTAAAACCCTGCAAACCCTGGCGCATATTCTTACTGAGAAAGCCGCCGGGCGCCTCGACCGGCCATGCATGGTGGTGATGCCCACCAGCCTGATCCCGAACTGGCTCGACGAAGCGGCGCACTTCACGCCNCAACTCAAAGTGCTGGCGCTGTACGGCGCCAGTCGCAAAAAGCATTTTGACCACTTGGCCGATTACGACCTGATCCTCACCACGTATGCATTGCTGCCCAAGGACATCGAACCGCTCGCCGCCCTGCCCTTGCACATACTGATTCTCGATGAAGCCCAGTACATCAAGAACCCCAACAGCAAGGCCGCCCAGGCGGCCCGCGAGCTGAATGCGCGCCAGCGCCTGTGCCTGAGTGGCACACCGCTGGAAAACCACTTGGGCGAGCTGTGGTCGCTGTTTCACTTCCTGCTGCCGGGCTGGCTGGGTGACGTAAAAAGCTTCAATCGCGATTACCGCGTGCCCATCGAAAAACGCGCCAGTGACGTGCGCTTGCAGCACCTCAACGGTCGGATAAAACCCTTCCTGCTGCGGCGCACCAAGGAACAGGTGGCAACGGAACTGCCGCCCAAGACCGAGATCATCCATTGGGTTGACCTCAATGAGGCCCAGCGCGACGTGTACGAGACCATGCGCCTGGCCATGGATAAAAAAGTGCGCGACGAAATCACCCGTAAAGGCGTCGCGCGCAGCCAGATCATCATTCTTGAAGCGCTGCTCAAGCTGCGCCAGGTGTGCTGCGACCTGCGCCTGGTCAACGACGCCACCCTGCCCGCCCGGGGCAGCAGCTCGGGCAAGCTGGACAGCCTGATGGAAATGCTCGAAGAGTTGTTTGAGGAAGGTCGGCGGATTTTGCTGTTTTCGCAGTTCACGTCGATGCTGGCGTTGATCGAGGTCGAACTGAAGAAACGCGGTGTTGAATACGCGCTGCTGACGGGACAGACCCGTGACCGCCGCGCCCCCGTGAAGGACTTCCAGAGCGGCAAGCTGCAGATTTTTCTGATCAGCTTGAAGGCTGGCGGCGTGGGCTTGAACCTGACGGAAGCGGATACGGTGATCCACTACGATCCGTGGTGGAACCCGGCGACGGAAAACCAGGCNACNGACCGAGCGTATCGCATCGGGCAGGAGAAGCCGGTGTTCGTCTACAAAATGATTGCCCGCGGCACGGTGGAAGAGAAAATTCAGCACCTGCAAAAGGAAAAATCCGACCTGGCGGCCGGTGTCCTGGATGGGCGCAAGACTGGCGACTGGAAGTTGCAGAGCGATGATATTGAAGCGTTGTTTGCGCCGTTGCCGGATAAGCTCGAGAAGCGCTGAGATCTGTGTCTCCTGGTAGATCGCCTTCGCGAGCAGGCTCGCTCCCACAGAGTAATCGCGAAATCTGTGGGAGCGAGCCTGCTCGCGATCGGGTCGACTCGGTATTACGACTAATTAGCCCCTGAGCACCCGAGCCAACGGCAACGGCGCAAACAGCGCTTCAATGTCACTCTGCTCAAGCTTCCAGCCACCCGTCGCTCCACCTTCAAGCACCGCCCCGGCCAGCGCGGCCTTCTCCAACTGCAATGCCTGAATTTTTTCTTCTACGGTGCCACGGGCTATCAGCTTGTAGACGAACACAGGTTTGTTTTGCCCGATCCTGTAGGCCCGATCAGTCGCCTGATTTTCGACCGCAGGGTTCCACCAGGGATCAAAATGGATGACTGTATCCGCAGCTGTCAGGTTCAGACCTGTGCCGCCAGCCTTCAAACTGATCAGAAACAGCGGCACTTTACCGCTCTGAAAGTCCTTGACCGGTGTGCGCCGATCCGTTGTCTCACCCGTCAACAACGAGTAACCCTGACCACGTTGCTGCAACTCGTCCTCAATCAAGGCGAGCATCGAAGTGAACTGAGAAAACAGCAGCACCTTGCGGCCTTCGCTGAGCAACTCTTCCAGCATCTCCATCAGGCTGACCAGTTTCCCGCTGCCAGAACGAAGGGCTTTGGCGGTGAGCGGCGTTTTGATCAACCGTAGATCGCAGCACACCTGACGCAGCTTGAGCAATGCATCGAGGATGATGATTTGACTGCGCCCGACACCACTGCGGGCAATTTCGTCACGCACCTTCTTATCCATTGCTACGCGCACGGTTTCATACACATCCCGCTGCCCATCGCTGAGATCAACCCAATGCACAATCTCGGTTTTCGGTGGTAATTCGGTTGCCACCTGATCTTTCTTGCGACGTAGCAAAAAGGGCTTTATCCGGGCCGTCAGATGTTGCATCCGTTCGTTATTGCCGTGCTTCTCGATCGGCGTGCGGTAGTCGCGATTGAAGGTTTTGCTGTCGCCAAGCCAGCCAGGCAGCAAAAAGTGAAATTGCGACCACAACTCGCCGAGATGATTTTCCAGCGGGGTGCCGGACAGACACAATCGCTGGCGGGCCTGCAGGTCTCGGGCTGCTTGAGCCGCTTTGCTGACCGGATTCTTGATGTTCTGCGCCTCATCGAGAATCAGCACACTCCAGACCTGAGGCTGTAAAACCTCCAGATCGCGCGGCAACAGCGCATAGGTGGTCAATACCAAGTCGTATTCGGCAAGACTGGCAAAGTCTTTTTGCCGCGCCGCACCATGCAGTGCCAAGACCTTCAACTGCGGGGTAAAGCGCTGCGATTCGTCGAGCCAGTTGGGGATCAGACTGGTGGGCATCACAGCCAGCGCCGGACGATCAAGCCGTCCGGCCTGTTTTTCTGTCAGCAGATGAGCCAGGGTTTGCAGGGTTTTTCCCAGGCCCATGTCGTCGCCGAGAATACCGCCGACCTCCAGTTCTCGAAGGGTTTGCATCCAGTTCAGCCCTTCCAGCTGATAAGGTCGTAGCGTCGCGTTCAGGCCCTCGGGCGCCGGGACATGAGCATGGATCGACTCCCGTAAACGCTTTGCAAAACTGCGCAGTCGTTCACCGCCCTGCCAGACCAGCGGAATGCCTTCCAGCGCACTCAGCCGCGCCGCATCCGGAGCACTCAAACGCAACGAGTCGCCCAGATGTTTACCCAGGTACAACTCGCCAAGGGTCGCCATCAGCGGTTTTATCCGGCCAAAAGGGAGTGCGACTTTGCCATGGGATTTACCGCCGAAACGCCCATCGCCAAGTTCAATCAGTAGCTGTTCGTCATCATTGCGCTGGGCCAAGCTCGCAGGTTCCATCAACTGTGGCTGGCTACGTAGCAAATGCAGCAGGATGGGCAACAGGCTATGACGCTCGCCGTTGACGACGATGCCCAGCTGCAAATCGAACCACTGGCGCCCCGACTCCTCCTCGACTTCTGCATACCACTCTTCGACGGGGTGCACGTTGAAGTCAAAGTTATCGCTGATATCGATCAGCCAATTTTTCTCCCGCAGCGCCGGGATGCCATGGTGCACAAAAGCAAGCCAGGCCGCGTCATCCGGCAGGGCGAACATTTCGCCTGGACGATCCAGGTTGCTTTTGCGTGTGGCCTTTTTAAAACCATGTTTTTGCAGGGCTTGGCGCAAGGCTTTTTCGGCGACAGGGTTGCGCTGGATGCGCTGGATTTCGGTACCCGAAAGGATCAGCACCTCCGGGTTTCGGTCCGACGTCGGATGGCCGTTGTAGGTAAACGCCAATGCAGCCCGGTGCTCTGGCTCGTACTGCCAGCGGACGTAACGCTTGCCGCTGGCGAGCGTCAGGTGAGCCTGAGGAAAAATGCCTTCGACGACCCGTTCCGTCAGGGCGTACGGAGGTGGTGCTGCCCGGGTCGCAGCGGTCATCCGCTGGCTGAATTGCATCGCCTGACCTGCAGGAATATCGGGAGCCAATGACAAGTGACGGGCCAGCTTTTCGTCCAGCTCGCTGAACAGCGGACCGACTTGCAGCCGCTCGCGATCCAGATAATACAAGGGTTCCAGAGCCAGGATCGTTTCCACTGGCGCTTGGTCGCTGCTCCATTGAGGGCGAAAACTGCCATTGGATTGTTCGGCCCAGGAAAATTGACCTGTTCTTCTCATTCCCGGCGTCAGGGGTTGTGGCTGTTCGAGGTCAAGGAAAAGGCGCGAGGTTCGCAACAGCATTTCGATAAGTTCCACCCCACTGCTGCCTTCCAAGGGGTAGCCGGCGTAATGGGCGTGGTGGGAGTGAACGGCGACCAACAATCTGGCGATCCGCAGATCCAGTTCGGTCAGGTAACCGGGTTGCCGAATCAGCGTATCCGACAGCGAGTACACCGGCTTGATGTCTTGCAGGCGGCCGTCCTTGAGCTGATGGGCCTTGAAAATTTCCAGCGTCCATTTCCCGGCAGAGGATGTTGCCCTGAGTTTGTAAAACAGGCGCGTGCCTGCTCCCTGCGCCGACTCGTCAGGGGGATTGCTTGCAGAAGGAATACCGTCGATCCAGCGTTCCAGTTCACGATTCAAGTGAACCTGGACGGCACTTTGAGGCGCGTTAACGGGATGTTCTTGCAGGTGATAGATGACTGCGGCGCAGTGCTTGCAATTGAACATGACAGGACAGGAGCAAACGCATTGGAGCTGCGCTTGCCCACGCCGATCTTCAGTGAGCTCAATGACCTGCTCGTATGCCTGCGCCTGGGAGCCGATGCACGTAGCGATAACCATAAGGTCATCAATTTGACGGATCGTTATCCGATCCTCATCCGCGTACCTGCGAGCTTTTTCCAGAGCACGATGGCTGAACACCTCTGCCCAGGGTAGCGCATGAAGTTGCTCAGTTATTGTGGTCACACAGAGTAATCGCGAAATCTGTGGGAGCGAGCCTGCTCGCGATCGGGTCGACTCGGTATTACGACTAATTAGCCCCTGAGCACCCGAGCCAACGTCGACTTGACCTTGCCCATCCCGTCCTGCAACGCCTGCTCGATCTCGGCCATGGTGATCACCGCCGTGGACTTGCCCGCTGCCGGGTTCACCACCAGCGCCAGACACGCATAATCCAGTTCCAGCTCACGCGCCAACGCCGCTTCCGGCATGCCGGTCATGCCGACAATGTCGCAGCCGTCGCGTTCCAGTTTCGCGATTTCAGCGACGGTCTCCAGACGTGGACCCTGGGTGCAAGCGTAGACGCCCTGACTGCTGTAATCGACGCCTTCAGCCGCCAGCGCCGCGATCAATTGCTGACGCAACGGTTCGCTGTAGGGATAGCTGAAGTCGATGTGGGTGACGTGTTCCAGGTCATCGGCGAAATAGGTGTGTTCGCGACCGCTGGTGTAATCGATCAACTGATGCGGCACGCAGAAATGTCCGGTGCCCATCGCGGCATGAATTCCGCCCACGGCGTTGACCGCAAGGATCGCTTCGGCGCCGGCCTGTTTCAGCGCCCAAAGGTTGGCGCGGTAGTTCACCTGATGCGGCGGAAAACGGTGCGGGTGGCCGTGACGGGCGAGGAACAGCACTTCCTTGCCGGCGTACTCACCAATCTGCACGTCGGCCGAAGGCGGGCCATAGGGCGTGTCCACCGCCAATGACTGACGAATGTTCAGGCCTTCGAGTTGAGTCAGGCCGGTGCCACCGATAATCGCGTAAACCGTCATAACGAAACGTCCTTAATCAATCAGTTGAGCTTCTTTAAGCGCGCCGATGGCGGTCAGCCAGCGCGGGTTCTGACGGTATTCAGTGTTGGCATAAGACTGGCCACGCATCCGCGCAATGCGCTCGGACGGTTTGACCTTCAAGCGCTGGGCAGCGCTCAAAGCCAGCTCCGCTGCAGCGCGATCGTTGCACACCAGGCCCATGTCGCAGCCGGCGGTCAACGCAGCTTCGATACGGCTGGCGGCATCGCCAACCACGTGGGCGCCGGCCATGGACAGGTCGTCGCTGAAGATCACACCATCAAATTGCAGCTCGCCGCGCAGGATGTCCTGCAACCAGCGGCGGGAGAAACCGGCTGGTTGGGAATCGACTTGCGGGTAAATAACGTGGGCTGGCATGACGGCGGCCAGTTGCTTGCTCAATCTGGCGAACGGCACCAGGTCGTTGGCGCGGATTTCATCGAGGCTGCGTTCGTCGTTCGGGATCGCGACGTGGGAATCCGCCTCCGCCCAGCCGTGGCCCGGGAAGTGTTTACCGGTAGCGGCCATGCCGGCGCTGTTCATGCCGCGAATGAAGGCGCCCGCGAGCACGGCGGCGCGCTCGGGGTCGCCTTCGAACGAACGCGTGCCGACCACGGCGCTGCGCTGGTAATCCAGGTCCAGCACCGGGGCGAAACTCAGGTCAAGGCCGACCGCCAGCACTTCAGTGGCCATGATCCAGCCGCATTGCTCGGCAAGGTATTCGGCGTTCGGATTGTCGGCGATGGCGCGCATGGCCGGCAGTCGCACGAAACCCTGGCGCAGACGCTGAACGCGACCGCCTTCCTGATCCACCGCCAGCAGCAGATCGGGACGAATGGCGCGGATCGCAGCGCTCAACTCGCGCACTTGTCGCGGGTTTTCGATGTTACGGGCGAAAATGATCAGGCCGCCCACTTCGGGCTGACGCAACAATTGGCGATCTTCAGCCGTCAGCCACGTACCGGCGACGTCCACCATCAACGAGCCTTGCAGGCCAGCAGTCATAGAGATTCCTTGATAACGAAAAACCCGGCTCGCACGCGTTCGCCGCCTTGGGCTGTGCCCGGCAGGTCGGCGATATCAATGGGGAGCTGGTTCAGAACGAGAGTCGGCATGGGCGGCTAGCTTAGCGGATGTCAGGCGCCGCGCCCACCCGTGCGCAGCTAAACCTTGGCGGCAGCCGGGGCCGACTTGCTGCGCGGACGCAGTTGCGCAGTGGCCATGGCCGCGTCGGTGACGCCGGTTTCGGCACGCATGCCCGCGGCCAGGAAGGGCACCATCAGACGCATCACTTGCTCAATGGAGGTGTTAACGCCGAAATCGGTTTCGGCAATCGCTCGCAACGCCTTGATCCCGGACATGCTGAACGCGGCCGCGCCGAGCATGAAGTGCACGCGCCAGAACAGCTCAATCGGCGGAATACGCGGGGCAGCTTCGTTGACCAGCAACATATAGCGGCGGAAAACCTTGCCGTACATGTCTTCCAGGTAACGCCGCAGGTGGCCCTGGCTCTGACTGAACGCCAACCCCAACAAGCGCATGAAGATAGACAGATCGTTGCCGCTGCGCGGCTGCACGACGAGGGCTTGCTCAACGAGAATTTCGAGCAGCTCTTCGAGTGTCGGCTTGTTTTCAGGCTTGGACTGGCGCCGCTCCAGCTCTTTATCAAGGCTCAGGCAAAACGGCCCGAGAAAGCGCGAGAAGACAGCCTGGATCAGCGCCTTCTTCGAACCGAAGTGATAATTCACTGCTGCCAGATTGACACCGGCTTTGCTGGTAATCAGGCGTAACGAGGTTTCGGCGAAACCTTTTTCCGCGAACAATTGCTCGGCAGCATCGAGAATGCGTTCAACGGTTTCCGACTGGGCCATGGCTACTCCGCCTGACAAACACTTGTTTGAAACATACGTTTCAGCCTGTGCGTTGTCAAGCCTGCCGGTTCGTTTTGGGAATGGTCGGTCAGCTATTTAACCATACATCGGCGAGGCTTTAATCAGCCGGCTGATCGACCGTCCAGCGGCCGGCGAAAAAAGGGGCATTGCCAAGACCGTTTCACTGTATATAATCCCAGTCACTGTATAAAAAGACAGAGCGATCAACATGCTAAAACTGACGCCACGCCAAGCTGAGATTCTGGCTTTTATCAAGCGCTGCCTCGATGACAACGGCTACCCGCCGACACGAGCGGAAATTGCGCTGGAACTGGGGTTCAAATCGCCCAACGCGGCGGAAGAGCACCTCAAGGCGCTGGCCCGCAAGGGTGCGATCGAAATGACCCCGGGCGCTTCCCGCGGCATTCGCATCCCTGGCTTCGAAGCCAAGGCCGACGAGTCGACGCTGCCGATCATCGGTCGCGTCGCCGCCGGTGCGCCGATCCTGGCGCAACAGCACGTCGAGGAATCCTGCAACATCAACCCGACCTTCTTCCATCCGCGTGCCGACTACCTGTTGCGCGTACACGGGATGAGCATGAAGGACGTGGGGATTTTCGACGGCGACCTGCTGGCCGTCCACACCACCCGCGAAGCCCGTAATGGCCAGATCGTCGTGGCGCGGATCGGTGACGAAGTGACCGTCAAGCGCTTCAAGCGCGATGGCAGCAAGGTCTGGTTGATTGCCGAAAACCCTGAATTCGCCCCTATCGAAGTCAACCTGAAAGATCAGGACCTGGTGATCGAAGGCTTGAGCGTTGGCGTCATTCGCCGCTAAAGGAGGCTTTATGCAGTTCCCACACACATCACAGCAAGCCCAACTGCCGTTGTTCGAGGCATTCATGGTGCAGCCGTTGGCCCCGATCCTGAAAGATGTGGTCGAGTCGCCCTGGAGCGCCGAGCCCGAAGTCTTCAGCGAGCTTTCACTGCGTGGTGCGGCCGGGAACTGCCTGAACCTTCTGGCGCCGATTCTTCGTGAATTGAGTCAGGATCAGGACGCGCGGTGGCTGACACTGATCGCCCCGCCCGCCAGCCTGACTCAGGCATGGCTGCGGGATGCCGGCCTCAACCGTGAGCGCATCCTGCTGCTGCAACCGCGCGGCACGCAAAGCGCCCAGCAGTTGACCTGCGAAGCCTTGCGCCTGGGCCGCAGCCATACGGTTGTCAGCTGGCTCAACCCATTGAACGCAAACTCACGGCAACAGTTGATCAGCGCAGCCCGTACCGGAGATGCGCAGAGCCTGAATATTCGCTTGGGTTAATGTGTCAACAATGCGCGCTATGCATAGCGCGGGGCTTCTCAAAGGATAGAGAAGCCGGTTCGTAGCCGTATTAGCAGAAAGCGACGAATGGGATCAGTGGAGGACCCGCGAACTCTCATCCGTATTGAATTCGCCTTCAACCAGGCGTCCTGCCATCTGAACACCGACGCTCAACATCGCCTTGGCGACTTCCACGTGCTGGCCTTGCAGGAACGCTTTTGCGTCCTCGGAAAAATCCAAGATAACCAGAGAACCCTCGTCCTCAGCCCGGCGCAGCTCGATTCGGCCGTCAGGCAATTCAACAATTTCCAGAAAGGACGTTGGCATAAAAGTCTGTTCTCCACGAAAGGCNGGGATTATATAGGCATCGGCCAGGCTTCGCTCGGTAACTTGACCAGCAGTGCTTTTAATCGCGCCGCCGGCTCTCAGTCGATCAACACTCGTTCAAGCCTTCGCGAAACCGGATCGCCAGCCCTTTGAGGTTCTGACGCCAGCTCTCCAGCTCTTCGCGACCCAATTCCTCAGGCGCGTCCTCTTCGTCCAGGTTAACGGCCAGGATGAGCGGCTGAGTCACGTCGCCCTTGGGCTTATGCGGAGCGCGAGGCGGTTGAAACATCGCCGCGTGAGCCGCCAGCAGCTTGGCCAGCCAGGTTTCCGGATTCTGGGCCAGCTCGAACATCTCAGCCATCTCGGGAATGGCGATGGCCTCCAGCACTTCGCGAGTCAGTAACATCTCTGCCCGAGGCGCATTGGCTTGAGGCAAGCGGTAGAAGCCGGCGATTTCATGGCACAGCCCCAGCAACGCACCGTACAGGTGAAACAACGCCGACTCGCGCCCAGCCTGAATCAGCGCCAGGGAATTCATCGCCCGCCCCTCTTCGGCCTTGGCGAGCGCTTCCAGCGACAGGCCGGCGAAATAAATCTTCTGGTTGGTACGGGCATAGAGTTCGTGGGCCATGACGGCAGCCTCCACAACGAAATAATTGCTTCACGCAGGTCAGACAGTGTCGTGGATCAGCCGATCTCACCGCAAGCACAAAACAAAAAGGCCGCATGAAAACCCGAGGGTTGTCATGCGGCCTTTTGTGTACAGCTTCTTTTACGCTTTGGCTGCCGGACGCTTGTCTTCGACCGTCCATTTGCCGCCGTCGTAGTACGCCTTCCAGCCAGTCGGCTTACCGTCGACTTCAGTCTGCACGTACTGTTCCTTGGTCTTGCGGCTGTAACGGATCACTGCGGGCAAGCCGTCCGGATCTTTCTTCGGTGCTTCGCAGAGGAAGTGGTACTTCGGATCAATCTCATCCTTGTGCGGCACAATCTCGATGACCAGCGGCGCGCGGGTCTCGCGGTTTTTCGGGAACTGGCTTGCGGCCAGGAACAGTCCCGATGCGCCGTCACGCAGGATGTAGGTGTCGTTGACCTTCTCGCACTTGAGTTCGGGCATCTTCACCGGGTCCATCTTTGGCGGCGCCGCGTCACCGCTTTTCAGCAGTTTGCGGGTGTTCTTGCAGGTCGGGTTGGTGCAACCAAAGAACTTGCCGAAACGGCCGGTCTTGAGCTGCATCTCGCTGCCGCACTTGTCGCATTCCAGGCTCGGGCCTTCGTAGCCCTTGATGCGGTAGCTGCCCTCTTCGATCTCGTAGCCGTCGCAATCCGGGTTGTTACCGCAGATGTGCAACTTGTGCTTCTCGTCGAGCAGGTAGGCGTCCATTGCCGTGCTGCAGATCGGGCAACGGTGCTTGCCGCGCAGTACCAGCGACTCGGATTCACCCTCGTCGTCTGCCGCGATTTCGTCACCCGGCACCAGATTGACGGTGGCCTTGCAGCGCTCTTTCGGCGGCAGGCTGTANCCCGAGCAACCCAGGAACACGCCGGTCGATGCAGTACGAATCTGCATCGGACGACCGCACAACACGCATGGAATGTCAGTCATCACCGGCTGGTTGGCGCGCATGCCGCCTTCGGCGCTTTCGGCCACTTCGAGTTTCTTTTTGAAGTCGCCGTAGAACTCGTCGAGCACGTTTTTCCAGTCGCGCTCGCCCTGGGCCACGTCATCGAGGTTCTCTTCCATGCCGGCGGTGAAGCCGTAGTCCATCAGGTTGGAGAAACTCTCGGACAGGCGCTCAGTGACGATGTCGCCCATCTTTTCCGAATAGAAACGACGGTTGTGCAGGGCCACGTAGCCACGGTCCTGAATGGTCGAGATGATCGCCGCATAGGTCGAAGGACGACCGATACCGCGTTTTTCCATTTCNTTGACCAGGCTGGCTTCGGAGTAACGCGCCGGCGGCTTGGTGAAGTGCTGGGACGGGTCGAGCTTGATCAGCTTGAGCGTATCGCCCTGGGCCATGTCCGGCAGCACATCGTCGTCGCCTGGCTTGGCAATTTGCGGCATGACGCGGGTGTAGCCGTCGAACTTGAGGATACGGCCCTTGGCACGTAGCTCGAAGTCGGAAGCCCCCACGGTGACCGTGGTCGACAGGTATTGGGCCGGCAGCATCTGGCAAGCGAGGAATTGGCGCCAGATCAGCTCGTAGAGGCGCTCAGCGTCGCGCTCCATGCCACTCAGCTTGCTTGGCTCGGTGTTGGCGTCAGAAGGACGAATCGCTTCGTGAGCCTCCTGGGCGCCTTCTTTGCTGCTGTAGACGTTCGGCTTCTCCGGCAGGTATTTCTTGCCGAACTCGCTTTCAATATAAGTACGCGCCATCGCCACCGCGTCTTGCGACAGGTTGGTGGAGTCGGTACGCATATAAGTGATGTAGCCGGCTTCGTACAGACGCTGGGCCATCATCATGGTTTTCTTCACACCGAAACCCAGGCGGTTGCTCGCGGCCTGTTGCAGGGTGGAGGTGATGAACGGCGCCGACGGCTTGCTGCTGGTCGGTTTGTCTTCACGCTTGACGATGCTGTAGCTGGAAGATTTGAGCTTCTCCAGCGCGGCCATGGCCTGGGCTTCATTCAGCGGCTTGAACGCCTCGCCTTTCTCGCGGGCTACTTCAAAGCGCACGTTGGCGCCCTTGGCAGTGCCGAGGTCAGCGTGCACGTCCCAGTATTCTTCGGGGTTGAACGCACGAATCTCGCGCTCACGCTCTACCACCAGCTTGACCGCTACCGATTGCACACGGCCGGCGGACAGGCCACGGGCGATCTTGGCCCACAGCAGCGGCGAAACCATGTAACCCACCACGCGGTCGAGGAAACGACGCGCCTGTTGTGCGTTGACACGGTCAATGTCCAGTTCGCCCGGTTTGGAGAAGGCTTCCTGGATGGCTTTCTTGGTGATTTCGTTGAACACGACACGCTTGTAGCGGCTGTCGTCACCGCCGATGGCTTCCCGCAGGTGCCAGGCAATGGCTTCCCCTTCGCGGTCCAAGTCCGTCGCGAGATAGATGGTGTCAGCATCTTTGGCGAGCCGGCGCAGCTCTTCGATGACCTTTTCCTTGCCGGGAAGGATTTCGTACTTGGCCTTCCAGCCATGTTCCGGGTCCACACCCATGCGGGAGACCAGCTGCTTGCGCGCTTTCTCTTTAGGGGTGAGCACCGGACCTTCGCCCGCAGCCGCCTTGCCGCGCTTGGCGGCCGGCTCCTTGCTGGCGCTAGCCGAACCGCTGGTGGGCAGGTCTCGGATATGGCCGATACTCGACTTCACCACGTACTCGTTACCCAAGTACTTGTTGATGGTCTTGGCCTTAGCCGGGGATTCCACAATGACCAGCGATTTGCCCATGGATCGGAAAATTCCTGAATTCGAGAAGTGAAAGGCAGTTGGCGCCTGTCGCGGCAACGCTATATATAGTGGCAACAAGGTGAGGTCAAGCGCAGCATTCTGCGGGACCTGCCGTTATGGCTTNGAAAAAAGACTGGGTTCGGCCTGGACCAAAGCAAAGCGCGGGACCTGCTCGCCGTCAACTTCGACGGTCTCCAGGAACATGCTCAAAGGGCGCACCCAAAAGCCGTAATCGCCATACAGTGCTTGGTAGAAGACTACTTCTTCTTCAGTTTCCGAATGCCGCGCAATGCTGAATACGCGGTACTGCGGACCTTTGTAATGCTGGTAGAGCCCAGGTTGTATCGGCATGGTTTGGCCCTCACTCAAATCTTTTAAAAATAAAAACAAAAAATAAATTCAGAAAAACAAAAACCGGGGCACTTGGCCCCGGCTTCCGTCAACTCAACGCTTAGAGGCGTTCGAAGACGGTGGAAATGCCTTGGCCGAGACCAATGCACATGGTTGCAACCCCNAAGNTGCCGCCATTTTGCTTCATCACGTTAAGCAAAGTGCCGGAGATACGAGCACCGGAGCAACCGAATGGGTGGCCCAGGGCAATCGCACCGCCGTGCAGGTTAACCTTCTCGTTCATCTTGTCGAGCACTTTCAAATCTTTCAGCACTGGCAGGGCCTGTGCGGCGAAAGCTTCGTTGAGCTCGAAGAAGTCGATATCGGAGATGGTCAGGCCCGCGCGCTTCAAGGCTTTTTGTGTGGCCGGTACTGGACCATAGCCCATGATTGCCGGGTCCACACCCGCAACGGCCATCGAACGAATCACGGCCATCGGCTGAATACCCAAGTCCTGGGCACGCTGCGCCGACATCACGATCATGCATGAGGCACCGTCGGTGATTTGCGACGAACTACCGGCAGTCACGGTGCCGCCCTTTGGATTGAAGGCAGGCTTGAGGGCCGCCAGGCTTTCCAGGGTGGTATCCGGACGAATGGTTTCGTCGTAGTCGAACAGTTTCAGGAAGCCGTTCTCGTCGTAGCCGTTCATCGGGATGATTTCATCCTTGAACTTACCTTCCAGGGTCGCCTTGTGAGCGAGTTGGTGGGAGCGCACGCCGAAAGCGTCCTGTTGTTCGCGAGTGATGCCGTGCATTTTACCNAGCATTTCTGCGGTGAGGCCCATCATGCCCGACGCTTTTGCCGCGTACAGCGACATGTGCGGGTTAGGGTCGACGCCGTGCATCATGCTGACGTGGCCCATGTGCTCCACGCCGCCGACGACGAACACATCACCGTTACCAGTCATGATCGCTTGCGCAGCGGTGTGCAGCGCGCTCATCGACGAGCCGCACAGGCGGCTCACAGTCTGACCGGCCGCCGTGTGCGGGATCTGCGTCATCAAGGAGGCCATGCGCGCGATGTTCCAGCCCTGCTCCAGGGTCTGGTTGACGCAGCCCCAGATCACGTCTTCGACTTCGTTCGGGTCGACCTTGACGTTGCGTTCCAGCAACTTGCTGATCAGGTGCGCCGACATGTCTTCGGCACGGGTGTTGCGGTGCATGCCGCCCTTGGAGCGGCCCATTGGCGTGCGACCGAAGTCGACAATCACCACGTCTCTTGGATTCAAGCTCATAAATATTCTCGCTCTAGTCGT
>NZ_NMOJ01000233.1 GCF_002251635.1 Pseudomonas mandelii | reverse complement strand
TGGGCGCTTAACCGAAGAACCGTTGGCCGGTTTTGGCCATTTCACGCAGTTTTGCGGTCGGGTGGTACAGCGCGCCCAAATCAGCGTACTGGTCAGCCAGGGCAACGAACTCGGCCACACCGATCGAGTCGATGTAACGCAGCGCACCACCACGGAATGGAGGGAAGCCAATACCGTACACCAGGCCCATATCGGCTTCGGCGGCGGTTTCAACGATGCCGTCTTCCAGGCAACGCACGGTTTCCAGGCACAGGGCGATCATCATCCAGTTGATGATGTCCTCGTCAGTGACTTCGCGCTGCTCGTAAACGATCGGCTTGAGCACTTCCAGCACCGACGGATCGGCCACTTTCTTTTGCTTGCCTTTCTTGTCGGTCTCGTAAGCGTAGAAGCCTTTGCCGTTCTTCTGGCCCAGGCGCTTGGCTTCGTAGAGCGCGTCGATCGCCGAACGGCGGTCGTCTTTCATGCGGTCCGGGAAGCCTTCAGCCATTACGTCGCGACCGTGGTGGCCGGTGTCGATGCCGACCACGTCCATCAGGTACGCCGGGCCCATTGGCCAGCCGAATTTTTCCATGACCTTGTCGATGCGCACGAAGTCCACACCGGCGCTGACCAGCTTGGCGAAACCGCCGAAGTACGGGAACAGCACGCGGTTGACCAGGAAGCCCGGGCAGTCGTTGACCACGATCGGGTTCTTGCCCATTTTCTTGGCATAGGCAACGGTGGTGGCAACCGCCAGTTCGCTGGACTTCTCGCCACGGATCACTTCCACCAGCGGCATCATGTGCACCGGGTTGAAGAAGTGCATGCCGACGAAGTTTTCCGGACGCTTGAGGGCCTTGGCCAGCAAGCTGATGGAAATGGTCGAGGTGTTGGACGCGAGGATGGTGTCCTCTTTGACCTTGTCTTCGACTTCAGCCAGAACAGCTTGCTTGACCTTCGGGTTCTCGACGACTGCCTCGACGACCAGGTCGACGTGACCGAAATCGCCGTAGGAGAGCGTAGGACGAATGCCGTTAAGCACTTCAGCCATTTTCGCAGCCGTCATACGACCTTTATCAACGCGGCCCACCAGCAGCTTGGCGGCTTCCGCCAGGCCTTGCTCGATACCGTGCTCGTTGATGTCTTTCATCAGGATCGGCGTGCCTTTGGACGCCGACTGATAGGCGATACCGCCGCCCATGATACCGGCGCCGAGTACGGCAGCCTGTTTCACGTCTTTGGCGATTTCGTCGTAGGCCTTGGCCTTTTTCTTCAGCTCCTGATCGTTCAGGAACAGGCCGATCAGGCTCTGGGCCGCCGAGGTTTTCGCCAGTTTGACGAAGCCTGCCGCTTCCACTTCCAGGGCTTTGTCGCGACCGAAATTCGCAGCCTTCTGGATGGTCTTGATCGCTTCAACCGGCGCCGGGTAGTTCGGGCCGGCCTGGCCAGCCACGAAACCTTTGGCGGTTTCGAACGCCATCATTTGTTCGATTGCGTTGAGCTTGAGTTTTTCCAGTTTCGGCTGACGCTTGGCCTTGTAGTCAAATTCGCCGCTGATGGCGCCTTTGATCAGGTTCAGTGCNGCTTCGGCCAGTTTGTCCGGAGCAACCACAGCATCGACGGCACCGACTTTCAGCGCGTCTTCAGCACGGTTTTCCTTGCCGGAGGCAATCCACTCGATGGCGTTGTCGGCACCGATGATGCGCGGCAGCCGGACGGTGCCGCCAAAACCTGGGTAGATGCCCAGTTTGACTTCAGGCAAGCCGATTTTGGCCTTGGTGGACATGACGCGGTAGTCCGCCGCCAGGCACATTTCCAGACCGCCACCCAGAGCGATGCCGTTGATCGCGGCGACAGTCGGGACGTTGAGGTCTTCGAAATCGCTGAAAATCTTGTTGGCTTCCAGGTTGCCAGCAACAAGCTCTGCATCAGGCAGCTTGAAGTTCTCGACAAATTCGGTGATGTCGGCACCGACGATGAACACGTCCTTGCCACTGCTGACGATCACACCCTTGACCGAAGCATCTGCTTTGATGGTGTCTACGGCCTGACGCAGTTCGTTCAGGGTTAGACGGTTGAACTTGTTGACGGACTCACCCTTGAGGTCGAATTTCAATTCGACGATGCCACTTTCAAGAGCCTTAACCGTGATGGCTTTACCTTCGTAAATCATCAACTGATCTCCACGATATGGAAGCTGAACAGTACACNTCGGACGCAGGCGAATGGCTTGGCAGGGACGCTTATCGTCGATGCTACGCCAATCCACCCGGCACACCCGCCAACGCGATAGTCGGGGTTATGTATGAGCCGTCTGACAGACAAACGCTCAATTCATACGCCCGTTTGATTTGGGTACGCCACCTTCATCCAATTCCGAGCAATTGTCAATCGCCCAAAATGCGGGTTGAAACGCGACTTTGCGGTCACTTCCGTACTGCGAAGATCTTCAACACGCCTCTGCATGTGAAGCCATTCA
Source organism: Pseudomonas mandelii (assembly GCF_002251635.1). GTDB lineage: Bacteria > Pseudomonadota > Gammaproteobacteria > Pseudomonadales > Pseudomonadaceae > Aquipseudomonas > Aquipseudomonas mandelii_B. The sequence continues at coordinate 20,564 of NZ_NMOJ01000233.1, read as the reverse complement.
TAGAATCAATAGTTAGAAAAGTCGCCCTAATTCGCTGCAGCCTTTGTTTAACAGGCTACGCTGGCGAGACCCGGAGAAAAAAAATTGAACAATTTTGGCGAACGCCAAGCGTAAGATCAGCCGCACAAAGATTTTCCGGCCTGCCTGGCCAACCCCAGCCCGATGATGATGTCGGGCTTTTTATTGCCTGTCTGTCAGAGGTTTCGCGCCATTGCAGCGCGAAATGTCCGTGAGTCATGCCAGTGCTTTCAGTACCGCATCGATGTCTTGCAACACCGTAGCTTCGCCCTTCTCGCCCCAATACAGGGTGATCATCTGCTTGTCCGCTTCAACCTTGTAGACGTTGGCTGGCAATTTTTCGAAATGGTTGAGCAGCGCCTGATCTTCGCAAACCTCCTGCCACTGGTTCACCCACACACCCGGCGACTTTTGCCAGTAACTCCAGCAGGCCGGCTGATTGCCACGACGCGGTCGATGGTACTGAGCGCAAGGGCTCGGCGGCTCCTGCTTGAGCCAATACGGCCACTCCTGNGGCGCAAGCTGCATGGCCAGGCCAATACGCCGCGCTTCCATGCGCAGGGCCATACGCCCGCTCTGTCCACGGGACGGTCGCAACCATGCCAGCGGACTCAGAACCACCAGAAGGATTGACACCACTATCCAGACCGTCATATGTGTACTCCCGATTCTTGATGGGCGCTATGAGTCACTTTGGAACCATTGCGCTTGAAACCAGCCATACTTACCAATATTGCAATCCTCAGGAGGAGCACCTCATGCCCTACCACCATATTCTGGTCGCTGTAGATCTAACCGAAGAGTGCGACCCTGTAATCCACCGTGCTCGCGAGCTTTCAGTGAGCAATGGCGCGAAATTATCCCTGGTCCACATCGTCGAACCGATGGCCATGGCCTTTGGCGGCGACGTCCCCATGGACCTGTCACAACTGCAACAGCAGCAGTTCGATCAGGCCAAGGAACGCCTGGACCGACTGATCCTGAAATATCCGGAACTCACCAAAGAATACAGCCACCTGACCTACGGCCAGCCACGCCAGGAGATTCATCACCTGGCCAAGGAACAAACCTGCGACCTGATCGTGGTGGGCAGCCATGGCCGACATGGCCTGGCATTGCTGCTGGGTTCGACGGCCAATGACGTGCTGCACGGTGCGCCGTGTGATGTGCTCGCGGTGCGCCTGATCAAAAGCTGAAAACCTGCGACCCTGTGGGAGCGAGCTTGCTCGCTCCCACAGTGATCTATGTCGACCTATAGATCGCATTCCATACGAAAAGCCCGGCGCTCATCACTGAGCGCCGGGCTTTTTTGTTACAGGATCAATCAGGCATCCAGCTCGGCCCAACGCTCGACCATCACGTCGAGTTCAGCCTGCAACTGCTCAAGCTGAGCGATCACGGCAGCGGTCTCGGCCGCAGGACGCTGGTAGAAACCGCCATCGGCCATCTGGGCCTCGACGGCAGCGATCTGCTGTTCCATGGCTTCGATCTGGGCCGGCAACATTTCCAGCTCACGCTGCAATTTGTAGCTGAGCTTCTTCTTCGCCACCGGTGCATCGACTGCCGCAGCAACAGGTGCCGCTTCCGCCGTCACGACCGCAGAGGTCAGGTCGGCNTTGCCGGACTTGCTCTCGGTTACGCCCAGCAGGCGCGGCGAACCGCCCTGACGCAGCCAGTCCTGATAACCACCAACGTATTCGCGCACCTTGCCTTCACCTTCGAAGACCAGGGTGCTGGTGACCACGTTGTCGAGGAATGCCCGGTCGTGGCTGACCATCAGCACGGTGCCGTTGAAGGTCAGCAGAACCTCTTCCAGCAGCTCGAGGGTTTCCACGTCGAGGTCGTTGGTCGGTTCGTCGAGCACCAGCAGGTTGGCAGGCTTGCTGAACAGCTTGGCCAGCAGCAGGCGCGCACGCTCACCACCGGACAAGGCTTTCACCGGCGTACGTGCACGCTGCGGGCTGAACAGGAAGTCGCCCAGGTAGCTCAGCACGTGGCGGCTCTGGCCGTCGATGTCGATNAAGTCGCGACCTTCGGCCACGTTGTCGATCACGGTCTTTTCCAGGTCCAACTGATGGCGCAACTGGTCGAAGTAGGCCACGTCGATCTTGGTGCCTTCCTCGACCGTGCCGCTGGTCGGCTGCAGGCCGTTGAGCATCAGCTTGAGCAAAGTGGTCTTGCCGGTACCGTTGGCGCCCAGCAGGCCGATACGGTCGCCGCGCTGCAGGACCATGGAGAAGTCCTTGATCAGGAATGGGCCACCCGGGTGAGCGAAGCTCACGTTCTCGAGGACCATCACCTGCTTGCCGGATTTGTCAGCGGTGTCCAGCTGAATGTTGGCCTTGCCGGTACGCTCGCGACGTTCGCTGCGCTCGACGCGCAAGGCTTTCAATGCGCGGACGCGACCTTCGTTACGGGTGCGACGGGCCTTGATGCCCTGGCGGATCCAGACTTCTTCCTGAGCCAGCTTTTTGTCGAAGAGTGCGTTGGCGGTTTCTTCAGCGGACAGCGCAGCTTCTTTGTGCACCAGGAAACTGGCGTAGTCGCCGTTCCAGTCGATCAGGCCGCCACGGTCCAGTTCAAGGATGCGCGTTGCCAGGCTCTGCAGGAAGGCACGGTCGTGCGTGATAAACAGCACGGCGCCCTGGAAGTCCTTGATGGCTTCTTCCAGCCAGGCGATTGCGCCGATGTCCAGGTGGTTGGTGGGTTCGTCGAGCAGCAGCAGGTCCGGCTCGGACACCAATGCCTGGGCCAGCAGCACGCGACGACGCCAGCCACCGGACAATTCGGCGAGGGTCTTGTCGGCCGGCAGTTGCAGGCGGCTCAAGGTGCTGTCGACGAGTTGCTGCAAGCGCCAGCCATCACGGGCTTCGAGGTCTTGCTGGACGTGCATCAGCTTGTCCAGGTCCTCTTCGGTGACGCAGTTCTGCGCCAGGTGNTGATACTGCGCGAGCAGCTCGCCGACACCGTCCAGGCCTTCAGCCACCACGTCGAACACGGTCCGCTCGTCGGCCACCGGCAATTCTTGCGGCAATTCGCCGATCTTGAGGCCCGGGGCGCGCCAAACAGAGCCGTCATCGGGCTTCTGGTCGCCTTTTACCAGCTTCATCATGCTGGACTTGCCGGTGCCGTTGCGGCCGATGATGCACACCCGCTCACCACGGGCGATCTGCCAGGACACCTTGTCCAACAACGGCATAGCGCCGAAAGCAAGGGACACATCGCTGAATTTGAGCAGGGTCATACGCTTCTCCAAAAACCGGGCGCGCATTCTACCTGACTTGAGGCTTCAGAAGGCCGGCAATTTCAATGTCGAAGCACTCTGCATGACAATTGTTGCGAACTTGTGCCGAGAGGCCGGCAAAGCTTTCGCCCGTTGCTGGCAAAAGGCTAAGCTACAGATAATTCAGTGCAGGTTAAGTCTGCACTTGTCGTGATTTCTATGCCCGGACGTCTCATGCGCAGTCGCCTCTTCAGTCTTTTATCTTGCTTGCTTCTTTCTGCCGCTGCCGTTCAAACCGCCCAGGCGGTGGACCTGTCCACCCAGCGCCAATATTACGATGAGGCCAAGCGTGCCTTGGCCAAGGGCGATACCGGCCCTTACTTTCGCTACAGCCAGGCCCTCAGCGACTATCCACTGGAGCCGTACCTGGCCTACGACGAGCTGACCGCTCGGCTGAAAACCGCGAGCAACGAGGAAATCGAACAGTTCCTCGCCAAAAACGGCGACCTGCCCCAGGCCAACTGGATGAAGCTGCGCTGGTTGCGCTGGCTGGCCGACCGTGGCGACTGGCAGACGTTTGAAAAGTACTACGACCCCAAGCTCAATTTCACCGAACTGGACTGCCTGAACGCGCAGTACCAGATCGGTCACAACCAGAAAGCCGAAGGTTACGCCAACGCCAACAAACTCTGGCTGACCGGCAAATCCCAACCCGCCGCCTGCGACGCGCTGTTCGGGCAATGGGCCGCCGAAGGTCAACTGACCGAACAAAAACGCTGGGAGCGCGTCAAGCTCGCCGCCCAGGCGCGCAACTATCCGCTGGCCAACAGCCTGGTCAACGGCTTGAGCACCCTCGCCCCTCGTGGTCGCTTGCTGGTGGATGTGGCGCAGAAACCTGAACTGCTGAACCAGCCATCGCGCTTCACCCCGGCCGACGAACCGATGTCCGACGTGGTCAGCCTCGGCCTGCGCCGCCTGGCCCGCCAGGACCCCGACAAGGCCATGGACCTGCTCGATGGCTATGCCAGCAGCATGCACTTCTCCCGTGACGAAAAAGTGTCGATCGCCCGCGAAATCGGCCTGACCCTGGCCCGCCGCTACGATCCGCGCGCCCTGGACGTGATGACCAAATACGACCCAGANCTGCGCGACAACACAGTGTCCGAATGGCGTCTGCGCCTGTTGTTGCGGCTGGCCCGCTGGGACGATGCCTATCAGTTGACCCGTCGCCTGCCGCAGGATCTGGCGACCACCAACCGCTGGCGCTATTGGCAGGCCCGCAGCCTGGAACTGGCGCAGCCGCAAAACCCGGAAGCGCAGACGCTATACAAGAACCTCGCTCGCGAGCGCGATTTCTATGGTTTCCTCGCCGCCGATCGCTCCCAATCCCCTTATTCGCTGATGAACAAACCGTTGGTGATGAGCCAGGCACTGATGAACAAGGTGCGCAACACACCAGGCATTCGTCGCGCCCTTGAATTCCATGCCCGNGGCCAAATCGTTGACGGCCGCCGCGAGTGGTACCACGTCAGCCGCCACTTCAACCGCGATGAAATGGTCGCCCAGGCCAAGTTGGCCTATGACATGAAGTGGTACTTCCCGGCGATCCGGACCATCAGCCAGGCGCAGTATTGGGACGACCTGGATATCCGCTTCCCNATGGCCCACCGCGAAACCCTGGTGCGTGAAGCCAAGGTCCGTGGCTTGCACTCGAGCTGGGTGTTTGCCATTACTCGCCAGGAAAGCGCCTTCATGGATGACGCCCGCTCCGGCGTCGGCGCCAGCGGCCTGATGCAACTGATGCCCGGCACCGCCAAGGAAACCGCACGCAAGTTCAGCATCCCGCTCGCCTCCCCGGCCCAGGTGCTGGACCCGGACAAAAACATCCAGCTCGGCGCCGCCTACCTGAGCCAGGTGCACAGCCAGTTCAACGGTAACCGCGTACTCGCTTCCGCTGCCTACAACGCTGGCCCCGGTCGCGTGCGCCAATGGCTGCGCGGTGCCGATCACCTGAGTTTCGACGTGTGGGTGGAAAGCATCCCGTTCGACGAAACCCGCCAGTATGTGCAGAACGTGCTGTCTTATTCGGTGATCTACGGGCAGAAGCTCAACTCGCCACAGCCGTTGGTGGATTGGCATGAGCGCTACTTTGACGATCAGTGATCCTGATGTTGGAGTACGAATAAAAATGCCCGCATCGATTGATGCGGGCATTTTTTTTGGCGCTCTGCTTAGTCGGTTACTGGGTCGGTCAGAGCGTTGTGCCCATCGCTAAACTGTAACGCTGCCAGTTTTTGAGCCGGACTGCTTGGTGTCTCGGGGCTGGTCATTTCAATCAAATCGGCAGCCAATGCGGGCCTGAGGTAGTTAGCCCGAAAGGTCGCCTTGTGAGCCAAACCGACCTCAGCCATCAAGTCGCTGATTTTAAGCGGACCATTAACCTGGAGTGCTGAAAGCAATCTCCCTACTGGGTCGGTTACTGGGTCGGTTACTGGGTCGATTATTGATTCGGTATTGCCTGCCTCCTCAAGCGCAATACTCAACGCTTGCAGCATGAACTCGACAAAAGGCGTCGACTCAGCCAACTGGTCCGCAGCCGACAACGCCGCGTAATAAGCGTCTTGCTGCTCTCGAATCACCGCTTCGACTGGCAGATAAGCCAACACCGGCCGCCACTGACTGAGTATCAAGGTTTGCCAGAGTCGCCCCATCCGCCCATTTCCATCGGCGAAAGGATGAATAAACTCGAACTCGTAGTGGAAGACGCAGCTAACGATCAATGGGTGCCAATCCGATTGACTGAGCCACGCCAGCAAATCGTCCATCAAATGCCCAACACGACTCGGCGGCGGTGCCATGTGGACTAATTTTTCACCACGATAAATACCGACACCGGCTTGGCGAAACCGCCCACAGTCGTCAATCAATCCGCCCATCAGCAACTCATGCGCCCGTAGCAGGTCGGCCCGGGCGCTCGACCGCCACTCAGGCATGGCTTCATACGCCGCAAAAGCGTTACGCACTTCCTGGATTTCTCGCGGCAGGCCAAGTACTCGTCGCCCAGCCAGGACTGCGGTCACCTGCTCGATGCTGAGCGTGTTGTTCTCGATCGCCAAGGAAGCCTGAATCGTGCGAATTCGATTACTACGACGCAGTTGAGGCGTCTGCAGGCGTTCGTCCACAGCCGTCAGCTGACCGATTTGTTCGCTGATCCCGGCGATCAACGCCAGCATTCTGGTGGTCAGGGTCAACGGTGGTTGATAACGGCTCATATCCTCATCCAGGCTATCGATTGATGCGGGCATTTTTTTTGGCGCTCTGCTTAGTCGGTTACTGGGTCGGTCAGAGCGTTGTGCCCATCGCTAAACTGTAACGCTGCCAGCCGCGCATACAGCGCATTGCTCGCAATCAATTCCTGATGCGTCCCTATTGCCACCAGTTTCCCCTGATCCATCACCGCGATCCGGTCGGCGTTTTTCACCGTGGCCAATCGGTGCGCGATGACCAGGGTGGTGCGGCCGTGCATTAATTGGGGCAGCGCCTGCTGGATCAGGTGTTCGCTCTGGGCATCGAGGGCGCTGGTGGCTTCGTCGAGCAGCAGGATCGGCGCGTCCACCAGCAACGCGCGGGCGATGGCCAGACGTTGGCGTTGGCCGCCGGAGAGGCCCATGCCGCCATCGCCCAAGTGGGTCTGGTAGCCGTTGGGCATTTGCTCGATGAAGTCGTGGGCGTAGGCGATTTTCGCCGCTTCCTGAACCTGGGCCAGAGTCGCCGTCGGGTTGCCGTAGCGGATGTTCTCTTCGATGCTGCCGAAAAACAGGGCCGGGTTTTGCGAGACCAGGGCGAAGCAGCGACGCAGGTCGAGCGGATCGAGCTGGGTCAGTGGCACGCCATCCAGCAGGATCTGTCCCGAGGCAGGATCGTAAAAACGCAGCAGCAGGTCATACACGGTGGATTTCCCTGCACCGGAAGGGCCGACCAGAGCGAGGGTTTCGCCTGCATTGATGGTCAGATTCAAGCCATCGACGGCGTAACTTTCTGGACGTGAAGGGTAGGAAAAGCGCACGTCTTGCAGCGCCAGATTGCCCTTCACCCGATCAGGCAAGGTCACCCGCCCCGTGGTGGGTGCCTGGATGATGTTTTCCGAGCGCAGCAATTCACCAATCCGTTCGGCGGCCCCCGCCGCGCGCTGCAACTCGCCGAGCACTTCACTCAAGGTGCCGACGGCGCTGCCGACGATCAAGCTGTAAAACACGAACGCCGCCAGCTCACCGNCCGAAATGCGCCCGCCGATCACGTCCATCCCGCCCACCCACAGCATCACGCCCACGGCACCCAGCACCAGCATGATCACCAGGGTAATCAGCCAGGCCCGTTGGAAAATGCGTTTGCGCGCCGTGTTGAACGCCTCTTCCACCGTGACGGCGAACCGTTGTTCGTCCTGCACCTGGTGGTTGTAGGCCTGCACGGTCTTGATTTGGCCGAGGGTCTCGGACACGTAGCTGCCGANGTCGGCAATCCGGTCCTGACTCAGGCGCGACAGGCTGCGTACCCGACGGCCGAAAATCAGGATAGGGGCGATCACCAGCGGCAGCGCGATGACCACGATGCTGGTGAGCTTGGGGTTGGTGACAAACAGCAGGACGATGCCGCCGATGACCATCAAGGCGTTGCGCAGGAACAGCGACAGCGACGAGCCGATCACCGATTGCAACAAGGTGGTGTCAGTGGTCAGCCGCGACTGGATTTCCGAGCTGCGNTTGTCCTCATAGAATCCCGGATGCAGATAAACCAGGTGGTTGAACACTTGCTTGCGGATGTCCGCGACCACACGCTCGCCGATCCACGAAACCAGATAAAAGCGCGCAAAGGTGCCAATCGCCAGCCCGACCACCAGCACCATGAACAGGCCGATGGTCTGGTTGAGCAAATGCGCCGATTGGGTCATGAACCCCTGATCCACCAGCAGGCGAATGCCCTGCCCCATCGACAAGGTGATGCCGGCGGTGATGATCAGCGCGAGCAAGGCGCCAAGGGCCGGCCAGCGATAAGGGGCAAGAAAACGGCTGGTCAGACGAATCGCGCGGCGGTGACGGGCAGAGAGCATCGGGTTATCCAGTACGCAAGTGATGGGGCCAGCCTATACCGCTTAAGTGGGGTGGAACTCTGTAAATCACAATGAGTCAGGTTAATTATGACCACAACGACTAGCGCCTAGACGCTATTGGTCTAAAGTCCGGGTGGCAACACTGCGGTATTTCTGGTGGACTGATGTTGCCGCCTTGGAGAGATCGCAGGGAGTTGTCACAGCCCGGTCACCTGGCGGTTTTAAAGTAGGCACACAACCTGATGAGGAGACAGGCCATGTCCTTGCAAAACAGCAGCGATGACAAGATTCAAGTGATCCGCACACAGCCAGACCAGTCTCTGGGTTGCTCAATTATTGATAAGGATGGGCGTGAAGTACCGATCACTGAAGACATGATCCAGCAAGCGTGCAGCGAACTGGAGAAGCGATTGGTCAAGCCTGCCGAACAAGAGTGATATAGCCACCGTCTTCTTGACCCGGCCCTGATGGCCGGGTTTTTTGTGGGTGCTTATCCGGGAATTGCGGTGCGGCTATTCGCGGGCAAGCCACGCTCCCACAGGATTTGGGTTGTTCGCAAAACAGGTGGACGACCCAAATCCTGTGGGAGCGTGGCTTGCCCGCGATTGGGCCAACTCGGTCTCTAGACCGCCGTTGCACCCAGCGCCGCCACAATCTTCAGCAACTCAGCCGAATCCCCCTCAACCCGCACCTGCAACCCGTCGATCTCCCGGCGGGACGGATAGTTTTTGCGCAACGCATCAAACGCCGCACGCTGCTCGCTCACACTGCCTACAAGGCTGCGACGGAAATCCGCATCGTCCCGGCGCGGGTCGTACACGCTGCGGCACAACGTCGCCAGCGCCCAGGCCGGATCACTCTCAGCGTGAAGGGTCACGTGCGACAACCACGGCGCCGGCAGCAGATCGCTCAAGCTGACCCGGGCCGGTTGCCCGATGAATTCGCAATACGCCTGATAGATCTGCGCCGTCCCCCGTTGTTTGCCATCCAGGCTATAACCGGCAATGTGCGGCGTCGCCAGCACGCAGAGTTCGGCCAGCGCCACATCGACTTCGGGCTCGCCTTCCCACACATCCAGCACAGCTTGCAGGTCTTCGCGCTGCAGCAGCACCTCGCGCAGGGCGGCGTTGTCCACCACCGGGCCACGACTGGCGTTGATCAGCCAGGTGCCAGGCTTGAGTTGGTTCAGGCGATGTTTATCGAACAGATGCCAGGTCGACTGTGAACCGTGTTTCTTCAAAGGGGTGTGCAGACTGATGACATCGCACTGTTCGATGATCTGCTCGAGGCTGACGAAATCCCCGCCTTCGGCGGCTTGCCGTGGCGGATCACACACCAACACGTTCCAGCCCAGACCTCGCAGCACCTTGACCAGGCGACCGCCCACTTCACCCGCACCCACCACACCGTAGGTGCGCTGGTTGAGGTCGGCGCCTTCGATTTCGGCCAGGGTCTGCAAGCTGCCGAGTACGTAATCGACCACACCCCGGGCATTGCAACCGGGGGCGCTGGACCAGGTAACACCGGCCTGCTGNAAGTAATCCAGGTCCAGGTGATCGGTGCCGATGGTGCAGGTGCCGACAAAGCGCACTTGTGTGCCTTCCAGCAAGGCGCGATTAACGTTGGTCACCGAGCGCACCAGCAGCACATCGGCCTGCTCGACCGTGGCGCGGTCGATGGAACGACCGGGCACCCGGCGAATTTCGCCAAACCCCTCAAAGAAGGCATCGAGCAGCGGAATATTTTCGTCGGCAACAATCAGCATGGCAGGCTCCTTTGGCGGGTTGGCAGTGTAGGCGGAGATGACCGTAGTGGGCCAGCGGGCATTAGGGTCACTCCATACTCTGTGGCGAGGGGGCTTGCTCCCGCTGGGTCGCGCAGCGACCCCAACCCTAGCGATCCGGTTTTGACAGGCTTATCACTTGCAAGGCTATGGGACTGCTGCGCAGTCCAGCGGGAGCAAGCTCCCTCGCCACATAGTGTTCGGCATTAACCCGGATCGATGATTACAAATAGTTAACACAGGACTTTTCCTGACCACTGCGTCAAGGCGTAGAATGCGCCGCCTCGTGCATCAAACTCTCTGGACGCTTCGCCCTTGAATTCTGTGACTGACCGCCCCGCCGCTGCTTCCCTCACCCGCCCGGCCCGGGTTCGCCTGGAGCTGAAAAACCTGCTCGGCCTGGCGCTGCCGATCATGATCGCNCAACTCGCCACCACTGCCATGGGTTTCGTCGATGCGGTGATGGCCGGGCGCGTGAGCCCGCGAGACCTGGCAGCGGTGGCNCTGGGCAACTCGATCTGGGTTCCAGTGTTTCTGCTGATGACCGGTACGCTGCTGGCCACCACGCCCAAAGTCGCCCAGCGCTTCGGCGCCGGCCACCACACCGAGATCGGTCCGATTGTGCGTCAGGCCTTATGGCTGGCCTTGGTGGTGGGGTTGATAGCGACCGGCATGCTGTTGAGCGCCGAACCGATCCTGCACATGATGAAGGTCGATCCCGAGCTGATCGGCCCGTGCATGCAGTACCTGCACGGCATCGCCAGCGGTCTGCCCGCCGTTGCCCTCTACCATGTGTTGCGTTGTTTCAGTGACGGCCTGGGACGCACACGTCCAGCGATGGTCCTCGGCTTGTGCGGGTTGGCACTGAACATTCCGCTGAATTACATCTTCATCTATGGCCATTTCGGCGTGCCGGCCATGGGCGGTGTCGGGTGCGGCTGGGCCACGGCGATCGTGATGTGGGTGATGGCGCTGGGCATGGCCGGCTGGGAACGCTGGGCACCGGCGTACCAGAGCAGCGAATTGTTCAAGCGTTTCGACTGGCCGCAATGGGCAGTGATCAAGCGCGTGCTGAGCATCGGCCTGCCGATCGGGATCGCGGTGTTTGCCGAATCGAGCATTTTTGCGGTGATCGCCCTGCTGATCGGCAGCCTGGGCGCCAACGTGGTGGCCGGGCACCAGATTGCGCTGAACTTCAGCTCGCTGGTGTTCATGATCCCCTATTCGCTGAGCATGGCGGTCACGGTGCGGGTCGGCCAGGCATTGGGTCGTCAAGAGCCCCGCGAGGCGCGCTTCGCTGCGGGTGTAGGAATGGGCACGGCGCTGGCTTATGCCTGTATTTCGGCGAGCATGATGCTGTTGCTGCGCGAACACATCGCAACGATCTACACCGCCGACCCGACGGTCATACGCGTGGCGGCGATGCTGATCGTGTTTGCGGCGCTGTTCCAGTTCTCCGACGCGATCCAGGTCACCGCGGCCGGCGCGCTGCGTGGCTACCAGGACACGCGGGTGACCATGGTGCTGACCTTGTTTGCTTACTGGGGCGTGGGGTTGCCGGTGGGTTATGCCCTGGGGCTGACCGATTGGCTGGGCGCGCCGAGTGGGCCGAGTGGCCTGTGGCAAGGGCTGATCGTGGGCTTGAGCTGCGCCGCGGCGATGCTGTCGATCCGCCTGACGCGCAGTGCACGCAAGCGGATCCGCATCAGTCATTCGGCGGGTTAAGCGAGTTTCTTGCGGATCCAGTAGAGGTAGGTGCCTGCCTCTTCNTGCTGATCCACCAGCTCGTGGTCCAGGAACACACAGAACTTGGGAATATCGCGGCGGGTCGACGGGTCGGTCGCGATCACCTTGAGCAGGCCGCCAGCCGGCAAGTCGCGGATGTGCTGGTGCAGCATCATCACCGGTTCCGGGCAGTTGAGGCCCGTCGCATCGAGGGTGCCGTCAACCGGCGTATCAATCATTTCACTCATGATTCACTCCTGAAACTGGCCGGCATTGTCGCGCATTGCCGGGTGTCTAGTCACTGGCAGCTGATCGTTCCCACGCTCTGCGTCAAATCCNGGAACGCGGAGCGTCCCCGGCGGCATTCCCACGCAGAGCGTGGGAACGATCGGTCAAGGGGGTGCGGTGCGTATCAGCGGGATTTCGGTTTTTTTACGTCGATCCGGCGCAAGTGGCACGTCACTTCTTCACGGTCGTGATACAGCTGCTTGCAGCCGATTTCCACGCGAATACCACGCGCCTTGAAACCGTCTTCAATGCGCTCCAGCAAGCGTTTCACTTCGGCGTAACGCTGCTTCATCGGCAACTTCAGGTTCACCACCGCCTCGCGGCAATAGCCCTCGCCGATCCAGGTTTCCAGCAGGGCCGCGTTACGCGCCGGTTTCTCGACGATGTCGCAGACCATCCAGTCTACCGGCTGCTTGGGCACGAAGGTAAAGCCGTCAGCCATCAAATGCTGCACCAGGCCGGTGTCCATCAGGCTTTCGGCCATCGGGCCGTTGTCGATGGCGGTCACCAGCATGCCGCGGTTGACCAGTTGCCAGGTCCAGCCGCCGGGGGCTGCGCCGAGGTCAACACCGGTCATGTCGCCGTGCAGGCGCTCATCCCACTGGTCGCGGGGGATGAAGTGGTGCCAGGCCTCTTCCAGTTTCAGGGTCGAACGGCTGGGCGCGTCACGCGGGAATTTCAGGCGCGGGATGCCCATGGGCCACATCGCCGAGTTGTTCGACTCGGCCAGGCCCATGAACACTTCACGGCCGCTTTTGAAGGTCAGCAGCAGGCGCGGCTTGCTCGGGTCATCCACCAGCTTGCCGGCGTTCAACAAGGCTTTGCGCAAGTGCACTTCAAACTTCTTGCAGAAGTTCGAGAGCTCCTTGCCGTCGTTGGTGTCGACCATCTCCAGCCACAGGCTGCCACACACCGGGAAGCCTTGCAGGTGCGCGAGGATCACACTGATGCGGTCGGTTTCCGGCAGGTCGATGAACACCCCGCGCGCCCACTGCCTCGGGAAGATCAGCTCGGCAAAGCGCTGGCCGTGCATCAGGCGCTGGGCGCCGTCTTCTTCGGTGCAGACAAATTCGGCGCAGGCGCTGCCGGTCTTGGTCTTGGCATAGCCGGAAACGTTCAGGCGCGCGGCGTGTTCCGCGATCTCGGAACAGACTTCGCCTTCGAAGCCCGGCCGGCAATGCATAAAGAGGGTGTTCATTCTTACTCCTGGGCAGTTGGCGAAGAATTCAGCCACTGCGCGATGCCCAGGCTTGCGTTGAAGCAAAGCCTGTCACGAAAACCGGCGCATGATAGCCGAGTTCGGAACCTTGGACTTAACGATAGAGTCCAGTTATTAGCCTGCTAATGAAAACAGGGCTAAGTTGAAAGCTCTGTTCGTCCCGTCAGGTCCGTAGCCGTGCGGACCATAAGGAGTGATCGCAATGCCGTCCCTCGATAGCCTGAAAACCCTTAAAACCTTACAAGTCGACGACAAGACCTATCACTATTTCAGCTTGCCGGATGCCGCCAAAAGCCTGGGCGACCTGGACACGCTGCCGATGTCGCTCAAAGTGCTGCTGGAAAACCTGCTGCGCTGGGAAGACAACAAGACCGTCACCGGCGCCGACCTCAAGGCCATCGCTGCCTGGCTCAAAGAGCGCCAGTCCGACCGCGAAATCCAATACCGCCCCGCCCGCGTGCTGATGCAGGACTTCACCGGCGTGCCCGCCGTGGTCGACCTGGCCGCCATGCGCGCCGCCGTGGCCAAGGCGGGAGGCGACCCGCAGCGTATCAACCCGCTGTCCCCCGTGGACCTGGTGATCGACCACTCGGTAATGGTCGACAAGTTCGGCAGCAACAGCGCGTTTGAGCAGAACGTCGACATCGAAATGCAGCGCAACGGCGAACGCTACGCCTTCCTGCGCTGGGGCCAAAGCGCCTTCGACAACTTCAGCGTCGTGCCACCGGGCACCGGCATCTGCCACCAGGTCAACCTCGAATACCTCGGCCGCACCGTGTGGACCAAAGAGGAAGACGGCCGCACCTACGCCTTCCCCGACACCCTGGTGGGCACCGACTCCCACACCACCATGATCAATGGCCTTGGCGTACTCGGCTGGGGCGTGGGCGGCATCGAAGCGGAAGCGGCGATGCTCGGCCAACCGGTGTCGATGCTGATTCCGGAAGTGATCGGCTTCAAGCTCACCGGCAAACTCAAGGAAGGCATCACGGCCACCGACCTGGTGCTGACCGTCACCCAGATGCTGCGTAAAAAAGGCGTGGTGGGTAAATTCGTCGAATTCTATGGCGACGGCTTGGCCGACTTGCCCCTGGCCGACCGCGCGACCATCGCCAACATGGCCCCGGAATACGGCGCCACCTGCGGCTTTTTCCCCGTCGACGACATCACGCTCGAGTATCTGCGCCTGTCCGGTCGCCCACTGGCAACCGTGAAACTGGTCGAGGCCTACAGCAAAGCCCAGGGTTTGTGGCGCATGCCNGGCCAGGAGCCAGTGTTCACCGATACCCTGGCGCTGGACATGGGCAGCGTCGAAGCCAGCCTTGCCGGGCCGAAACGCCCGCAGGACCGTGTTTCGTTGCCAAATGTGGCACAAGCCTTCAGTGACTTCCTCGACCTGCAATTCAAACCCACCACCAAAGAAGAAGGCCGCCTGGAAAGTGAAGGCGGNGGTGGCGTAGCGGTGGGCAATGCCGATCTGGCGGGCGAAACTGACTACGAATACGACGGCCATACCTATCGCCTGAAAAACGGCGCGGTGGTGATTGCAGCGATTACCTCGTGCACCAACACCTCCAACCCCAGTGTGATGATGGCTGCAGGCCTGGTGGCGAAAAAGGCCGTGGAAAAAGGCCTCAAGCGCAAACCGTGGGTCAAGAGTTCGCTGGCCCCCGGCTCGAAAGTGGTCACCGACTACTACAAGGCTGCCGGCCTGACCCAGTATCTGGATGANCTCGGTTTCGATCTGGTCGGCTATGGCTGCACCACCTGCATCGGNAACTCCGGCCCCTTGCCGGAGCCGATTGAAAAAGCCATCCAGGCCGCCGACCTGACCGTCGCCTCGGTGCTGTCGGGCAACCGTAACTTTGANGGTCGNGTACACCCACTGGTGAAAACCAACTGGCTGGCCTCGCCGCCGCTGGTGGTNGCCTATGCGTTGGCCGGTACGGTGCGCACTGACATCAGCAGCGAGCCGTTGGGCAACGACAAGGATGGCAATCCGGTGTACCTGCGGGACATCTGGCCGAGCACCAAAGAGATTGCCGACGCGGTGAGNCAGGTCAGCACCGGCATGTTCCACAAGGAATATGCCGAAGTATTTGCCGGCGACGAGCAATGGCAAGCGATTGAAGTGCCGCAAGCGGCGACGTATGTCTGGCAGGACGACTCGACTTACATCCAGCATCCGCCGTTCTTCGATGACATCGGCGGCCCGCCGCCGGTGGTCCAGGACGTCGCGGGTGCCAGGGTCCTTGCGCTGCTGGGTGATTCGGTGACCACCGACCACATCTCCCCTGCCGGCAACATCAAGACCGACAGCCCCGCCGGGCGCTACCTGCGCGAGCAAGGTGTGGAGCCGCGTGACTTCAACTCCTACGGCTCACGCCGGGGCAACCATGAAGTGATGATGCGCGGCACGTTTGCCAATATCCGCATTCGCAACGAGATGCTCGGTGGCGAAGAAGGCGGCAACACGATCTACATCCCGACCGGGGAAAGGATGCCGATCTACGACGCGGCCATGCGCTATCAGGCGTCGGGCACGCCGCTGGTGGTGATCGCCGGTCAGGAATACGGCACCGGCTCAAGCCGCGACTGGGCGGCCAAGGGCACCAACCTGCTGGGGGTCAAGGCGGTGATCGCCGAGAGCTTCGAGCGGATTCACCGCTCCAACCTGGTCGGCATGGGCGTGCTGCCACTGCAGTTCAAGCTGGATCAGAACCGCAAGAGCCTGAACCTGACCGGCAAGGAGACGCTGGATATCCTGGGGTTGACCGGCGTGGAGTTGACGCCGCGGATGAACCTGACACTCATCATCACCCGCGAGGACGGCAGTCGCGAGAAGGTCGAGGTGCTGTGCCGGATTGATACGCTCAATGAAGTGGAATACTTCAAATCGGGAGGGATTTTGCATTACGTGTTGCGGCAGTTGATTGCGTCGTGACCCACCGCTGACACAAACACCGCCCTCGGGCGGTGTTTTTGTTTGGGTCGCGTACGTCCCTATAATCGCGCGCCTATTTGGCATTGTTCACGAGTATGTGCCCCACACAAACCACTGTGGGAGCGAGCTTGCTCGCGATTGCGCAGTGTCATGCAACATTGATGTTTGATATGACGGCCCCATCGCGAGCAAGCTCGCTCCCACATGGACCGAGTCAACCCGCAACACTTCGGACACAAGGATTTTCAATGATTGCCCTGCCATGGACTTACCTGGCCCTCCTCTCCCTCGGCTACACCCTCGCCCTGACCTACGGCCACCTCGGCTGGCTGGCCAGCATCTCCGTCGCGTTGCTGCTCGTCGCCGGTTTCGCAGTCCGTCAGCAAAAAATCCCTGTCGCTCGTTACCTCGGTCACGCCCTGTTCATCTTCATGGCCCTGGCACTGGCGATGCACTGGCTGCCCGGTTTCTACAACGGTCGCGCCATCGACCCGCAACGATTCACCGACGACGCCGTGCCGTTTTCCATGTACCTGAATCAAGACAAGCCCCTGATCGGCTTTTGGCTGTTACTGGTGTGCCCGTGGATTGTCGGCCGGCGCTCTTTGCGCCTTTCGGCCTATGCCACCGCACTCGCCCTGCCCCTGAGCGCCATCCTGGCCTTGGGCGGTGCACTCTTGCTGGGGATGATCAGTTGGGCACCGAAGTGGCCGGACCAAGCCGGGTTGTGGATCCTGAACAATCTGCTGCTGGTGACGCTGGTGGAGGAAGCGCTGTTTCGCGGTTACGTTCAGGGTGGGCTGAGCCGGCGCTTCAAACACCTGCCCTACGGCGAGAACCTGGCNTTACTGCTCGCCTCGCTGTTGTTCGGCCTGGCGCATGCGGGCGCGGGTTGGCAATGGGTGCTGCTGGCGAGTCTGGCAGGTGTCGGCTATGGTCTGGCGTACCGTTTCGGCGGATTGGGGGCGGCCATCGCCACCCATTTCGGCTTGAACCTGCTGCATTTCGCACTGTTCACCTACCCGATGCTCGCCGGCTGATGCAATGGCCGTTTTGCGACGCGCCACTGATTATTGAAAAAATATTTTCAATAAATTCCTGACGCCGCCGACAACCTCTCAAAGCCTTGCGGATTGAAAAAGCCATGCGTAACAACCAGCCCACCACACAACGCGAACGGACCTTCCCCGCTCAGCAACGGTTGATCTCCACCACAGACGCCAAAGGCGTGATTACCTACTGCAACGACGCCTTCGTCGAAATCAGTGGGTTCACTCGCGACGAGCTTATCCGTGCCCCGCACAACCTGGTGCGTCACCCGGATGTGCCACCGGCCGTGTTCGCGCACATGTGGTCCACGCTCAAACAAGGCTTGCCATGGATGGGCATCGTTAAGAACCGCTGCAAGACGGGCGATCACTACTGGGTTAACGCCTACGTGACGCCGGTCTTCGATGGCAACCAGGTGATCGGCTACGAATCGGTGCGCATCAAGCCCACCGCCGAGCAGATCCGACGGGCCGAAGCGCTCTATCAACGCATCAACCAGGGCAAGTCGGCCGTGCCTCAGCGGGACAAATGGCTGCCGGTGCTGCAAGACTGGCTGCCGTTTATTCTGGTCAGCCAGTTGAGCTTCATGATCGGTGCTTCGCTCAACTCCCACTGGGGCTTTGCCCTTGCGGCGGGTTTGTCGGTGCCGCTGGGCCTGCTGGGCCTGAGCTGGCAGCAGCGCGGCCTCAAGCGCTTGTTGCGCCTGGCTGAGCAGACCACTTCCGACCCGTTGATCGCGCAGATGTACACCGACAGCCGTGGCGCACAAGCGCGGCTGGAGATGTCGATCCTCAGCCAGGAAGCGCGTCTGAAAACCTGCCTGACCCGCCTGCAGGACACCGCCGAGCACCTGACCGAGCAAGCCAGGCAGTCCGACGCCCTGGCTCACAGCAGCTCCAGTGGCCTGGAACGTCAACGCGTCGAAACCGAGCAAGTGGCCACTGCCGTCAATCAGATGGCCGCCACCACGCAGGAAGTCGCCAGCCATGTGCAGCGCACCGCCGACGCCACTCAGGAAGCCAATCGCCTGACCGGTCGCGGCCGCGACATCGCCGGGGAAACCCGCGAGGCGATTCAGCGTCTGTCGGTCGCCGTGGGCGAAACCGGTGTGACCGTTACGCAATTGGCCAAGGACAGCGATGAAATCGGCGGCGTAGTCGATGTGATCAAAGGCATCGCCGACCAGACCAACCTGCTGGCGCTGAACGCCGCCATCGAAGCGGCGCGNGCCGGCGAGATGGGCCGNGGTTTTGCGGTGGTGGCCGACGAAGTGCGTCAACTGGCGCAACGCACCGCTGAGTCCACCGGGCAGATCCATGCCCTGATCGCCAAGCTGCAGCAGACCGCCAGCACCGCAGTGCAAACCATGGAAGCCGGGCATCGTCAGGCTGAAGAAGGCGTGGCGCGGGTACTGGAAGCGGATCAGGCGCTGGTGGGGATCAGCGAAGCGGTGGCCAACATCACCGACATGACCACCCAGATTGCGGCGGCGACCGAGGAACAAAGCGCGGTGGCCGAAGAGATCAGCCGCAACATCAGCACGATTGCGCTGTTGGCGGATCAGACCTCGGAACAGGCACAGCACTCGGCGTTGTTGAGTGAAGAGCTGACGAAGACGGCGAATACCCAGTATTCGTTGGTGGAGCGGTTTAACCGCTAACCGCTAACTGTAGAACTGGAACCCGGGCGGTGAAAACCTCCGGGTTTTTTATATTTGGACATCGTGAAATGTTGACAACCGGAGAGCACCTGTCAGATCTGACAGTAGACGGATAAACCCAGGAGGCTTATCAAAGAGACAGTCGCGTTGTCGATCGGACAATGACGACCAATCTCTTACCAGCAAAAGGATTTCATGATGACAACTCACACTACCTTTATTCCAAAAAAACACGGCACGCTTGCGAATGAAAACATCCTCAAGTGGAAATACGGTGCCATCGAAAAAAAAGCAGAGTTCAGTGACTTCCTCCAAGGTGATTTTAACGGTGAGCGTTACTGGAGTATTGGTGGAGGAATGGGAACAGTCGAAGAGGACAACGTTTTTATTTTCAGTATGACGTTGCCCTACAAAGGTGACGACGCGCTTAAGGGCATCTATACGCTCGCTCACGGACTGACGTTCTTACATAGCCACTCGATTCCCGCACCGCCCGGTTTCCATGGTTTCCGAACGGTGGAGGCAGACTCCGCCACCCTGAACATCATCAGTTACGATCGCAAGACAGACATCGTCGTTGGCACATTCGACGCCCTGTTCAAAAGCCACGGCTATCGTCTGAATCCGAAAGGCACTTTCACAATGAAGAGACTGCGGCCGCCAGCGCAAAAGCCAAGCGAACAAGGAGAAAGCGCCCTGTGAGTCTGAAAGAGTCAAAATAACCGGACGAACCCGCCCCTCATAGGTTTTCAGTGTTGAAAATCTCACTCACAACACAACCCAAAAGTGGGAGCGGGCTTGCCCGCGAAGAGGCCCTCCTCGGCGCTCATTATTTCACTGAAGAAATGCAGCTACTCGACTCGCCGCAGCCGCCAAATGTTGCTCATGGGTAAACCCCGACGCCTTCAACGGCTTCAAGTCATGATCACCCGCCACCAGCCACATTATCTCGATGCGCGGCGACAGCGTGTACGCCTCGACTGCCTCCCGATTGCCCAGCGCATCCCGCTCACCCTGCACGATCAATGTCGGCGTCTTCAACGAAGACAAATGTTCGACCCGAGGCCTCTCCGGTTTACCCACCGCATAAAACGGATAACCGAGGCACACCAGCGCATCCGCCCCCAGTTCATCCGCCAGAATACTGGCCATGCGCCCGCCCATGGACTTGCCGCCAACCGCCAATTTCCCAGCGACATGACGTCGCACCTCGGCATACACCTGATGCCAGGCTTCCAGCAGTTTCGGCGCCGGGTTCGGCGGGCGNTTGCCCCCGTCAACNCGGCGCTGAGCCATGTACGGGAACTCGAAGCGCAACACGTTCACGCCGTGCCCGGCAAGGCGTGCAGCCATGTCGCTCATCCAGCCGCTGTCCATCGGCGCACCGGCACCGTGGGCGAGGATCAACGTGGCCGATGAAGGTCCTGAGGCGGCATTCCACAACCATCCATGATCCTGCATACACTGCGCCCATTGATCCCCGTCAATACTGGCCTTGTGCTCTTTGCCCATGCTTGCCTCGCTTTTTAGTCTGCCTATAACTCCAG
>NZ_NMOJ01000232.1 GCF_002251635.1 Pseudomonas mandelii | reverse complement strand
AAGGCCGCNNTGCTCGCGTTNNCTTGGGTTGAACCGTGGATGGGGAACCATGAACACTACTTTAAGTACCGCCTATAACTACAAGGTGGTCCGCCAATTCGCCATTATGACGGTGGTGTGGGGCATCGTCGGCATGGGGCTCGGGGTTTTTCTCGCCGCCCAATTGGTTTGGCCTGCACTCAACTTCGACTTGCCCTGGACCAGTTTCGGCCGGTTGCGCCCGCTGCACACCAACGCGGTGATCTTCGCCTTCGGCGGCTGCGCACTGTTCGCCAGCTCCTTCTACTCGGTGCAACGTACCTGCCAGACACAGCTGTTCGCACCGAAAATTGCCGCGTTCTGCTTCTGGGGTTGGCAATTGGTGATTGTGCTGGCGGCCATCAGCTTGCCGCTGGGCTACACCACTTCCAAGGAATACGCCGAGCTGGAATGGCCGATCGCTATTCTTATCGCCATTGTCTGGGTCGCCTACGGCATCGTGTTTTTCGGCACGGTGATGAAGCGCAAGACCAAGCACATCTATGTCGGTAACTGGTTCTTCGGTGCATTCATCATCACTGTGGCGATTCTGCACATCGTCAACAACGTTGAGCTGCCGGTGAGTTTCACCAAGTCCTACTCGGTGTACGCCGGTGCCACCGATGCCATGGTCCAGTGGTGGTACGGCCACAACGCCGTAGGCTTTTTCCTCACCGCCGGTTTCCTCGGGATGATGTACTACTTCGTGCCGAAACAGGCCGAGCGNCCGGTGTACTCCTATCGCCTGTCNATCGTGCACTTCTGGGCGCTGATCACCCTGTACATCTGGGCCGGTCCGCACCACTTGCACTACACCGCGCTGCCGGACTGGGCGCAGTCGCTGGGCATGGTGATGTCGCTGATCCTGCTGGCACCAAGCTGGGGCGGGATGATCAACGGGATGATGACGCTCTCGGGCGCCTGGCATAAATTGCGCAGCGACCCGATCCTGCGCTTCCTGGTCGTGTCCCTGGCGTTCTACGGCATGTCGACCTTCGAAGGGCCGATGATGGCCATCAAGACCGTCAACGCCCTGTCCCACTACACCGACTGGACCATCGGCCACGTNCACGCCGGCGCCCTCGGTTGGGTGGCGATGATCTCCATCGGCGCGCTGTACCACATGATCCCGAAANTCTTCGGCCGCGCGCAGATGCACAGCNTCGGNCTGATCAACGCGCACTTCTGGCTGGCCACTATCGGCACCGTGCTCTACATCGCCTCGATGTGGGTCAACGGCATCGCCCAGGGCCTGATGTGGCGTGCGATTAACGAAGACGGCACGCTGACCTACTCCTTCGTCGAAACCCTGGTGGCCAGCCACCCTGGCTTCATCGTGCGACTGGTGGGCGGGGCGATCTTCCTCAGCGGCATGTTGCTGATGGCTTACAACACATGGCGCACCGTGCGNTCCNCGCAGCCNGCCGAAGTCGCCGCTGCNGCGCAGATGGCCTGAGGAGTCAGTGATGAAACACGAAACGATTGAAAAGAACGTCGGCCTGCTGATGCTGCTGATGGTGCTCGCCGTGAGCATCGGCGGCCTGACCCAGATCGTCCCGCTGTTCTTCCAGGACGTCACCAACAAACCGGTGGAAGGCATGAAGCCCTACACCGCGCTGCAACTGGAAGGCCGCGACATTTACATCCGAGAAGGCTGTGTGCAGTGCCACTCGCAGATGATCCGCCCGTTCCGCGCCGAGACCGAACGCTACGGCCACTACTCGGTCGCCGGCGAAAGCGTATGGGACCACCCGTTCCTGTGGGGCTCCAAGCGCACCGGGCCGGACCTGGCGCGCGTCGGCACGCGCTACTCGGATGACTGGCACCGCGCGCACTTGTACAATCCGCGCAACGTCGTGCCGGAATCGAAAATGCCGGCCTATCCATGGCTGGTCACCGCCCCCGTCGACAGCAGCCACACCGAGACCAAATTGCACGTAATGCGCACCCTCGGCGTGCCGTACACCGATGAAGACATCAGCGGTGCAGTCGCCAGCCTCAAGGGCAAGACCGAGATGGACGCACTGGTTTCTTACCTGCAAGTGCTCGGCACTGCCATCAAGAGCAAGAGGTGAGCCATGACGATGCCCTTCGAAATAGTGAGCGAGATGAGCAGTGGAATGATCCGCGGCCTTGGCACAGTCGTGGTGTTCGTCGCCTTCGTCGGCCTGACGCTGTGGGTGTTCAACAGCAAGCGCAACCCGGAATTCGCCGAAGCGCGTTTGCTGCCGTTCGCCGATGACCCCCTGCCCGACGATGCCACCCAAGAACCTGAAACAAGGAGTACCCGGCCATGACCACCTTCTGGAGTACATGGATCTGCGTACTGACCCTCGGCAGCCTGATCGGCCTGACCTGGCTGTTGATCGGCACCCGCAAGGGCGAGACCAAGGGCAGCGTCGACCAGACCATGGGCCACGCCTTCGACGGCATTGAGGAATACGACAACCCGCTGCCCCAGTGGTGGTTCATGCTGTTCGCCGGCACTTTGGTGTTTGCCGTCGGCTACCTGATCCTCTACCCGGGCCTGGGCAACTGGAAAGGCGTGTTGCCGGGCTANGAGGACGGCTGGACTGGCGTTCACGAATGGGAAAAGGAGATGAACAAGGCTGACGCGAAGTTCGGGCCGATCTTCGCCAAATTCGCGGCCATGCCNGTTGAAGAAGTNGCCAAGGACCCGCAAGCGCTGAAGATGGGCGGTCGCCTGTTCGCCTCCAACTGCGCGGTGTGCCACGGCTCGGATGCCAAGGGCGCTTTCGGCTTCCCGAACCTGGCCGACAGCACCTGGCGCTGGGGCGGTGATGCCGAGATGATCAAGACCACGATCATGGGCGGTCGCATGGCGGCCATGCCGGCCTGGGGTGAAATCCTCGGTGAGGCCGGCGTGAAGAACGTGGCCGCGTATGTACGTCATGAACTGGCCGGCCTGCCTCTGCCAGCGGACGACACCGCCGATCTGCAAGCCGGACAGCAAGCATTCAGCACCACGTGCGTAGCCTGTCATGGTGCAAACGGCAAAGGCACTGAAGCCATGGGCGCGCCGAACCTGACNCAGCCTGCCGGCTTTATCTACGGCACCAGCCTGGCGCAGTTGCAGCAGACCATCCGCCATGGCCGCCAAGGCCAGATGCCGGCGCAGGACGCACTGCAAGGCAATGACAAGGTGCACCTGCTCGCCGCCTATGTGTACAGCCTGTCCCACGGCTTGAACACCGACCGTTTGCAAGCCGAAGGCAAACGCGAATAAATCTCGACCGCTCTATTGCCGCATTCTCCCGGATGCGGCAGTTCCCTGCCTCTTTGCGACCAAGTGTCGCACCCCTCCGTTGGTCCTCCTTTCGGTTCACCAGATTCGGGTCTAAGCTTGCTTCGATGCGGACTGGCATGAGCCGGTTCCAGGTCGACCTTGCCCGATGTGTTCGACGAATCTGCTCGATGACAGGCCGCAAAGGCTGGTAGATACCGGCTGTCGTGCCAATTGCCATCCGTCACCCGATCGTTGTGTTTGAACACACCCCGTTACATCCGACCTGACCCCCTCACCCTTTTCGTTCGCTGCGACATTTTGTCCGAGGCCAATTTTGTCCTTACGCTGCGCATGGAAAGGCCGCAGAATCAGCATTTGAAAGCATTGACCCAGGTCATGGCGCGTTGCAATGACCCCCTGCTTTCTCCATACTTGCGGCCGATTTTTATNCCTATAAAAAAACCTAAACCGTGGAACCTTAGAATGAGCACAGCAATCAGTCCGACTGCTTATAACTATAAGGTAGTCCGCCAGTTCGCCATCATGACGGTGGTCTGGGGGATCCTTGGCATGGGGCTCGGGGTGTTTATCGCCTCGCAACTGGTTTGGCCGGAATTGAATTTCGGTTTGCCATGGACGACCTTCGGCCGCCTGCGCCCGCTGCACACCAACCTGGTGATTTTTGCCTTCGGTGGCTGTGCGTTATTTGCCACTTCCTACTATGTCGTGCAGCGAACCTGCCAGACGCGACTGATCTCCGACGGCCTCGCGGCCTTCACCTTCTGGGGTTGGCAAGCCGTCATCGTCGGTGCGGTCGTGACCCTGCCGCTGGGCTACACCACCACCAAGGAATACGCCGAGCTGGAATGGCCGATCGCCATTTTGCTGGCCATCGTCTGGGTGACCTACGCCGTGGTGTTCTTCGGCACCATCGTCAAGCGCAAGACCAAGCACATCTATGTCGGTAACTGGTTCTACGGTGCCTTCATCCTCGTGACGGCGATGCTGCACATCGTCAACCACGCGTCCCTGCCGGTCAGCCTGTTCAAGTCCTACTCGGCGTATGCCGGTGCGACGGACGCGATGATCCAGTGGTGGTATGGCCACAACGCGGTAGGNTTCTTCCTGACCACCGGCTTCCTGGGGATGATGTACTACTTCGTTCCGAAGCAAGCCGAACGTCCGATCTACTCCTATCGCCTCTCTATCGTGCACTTCTGGGCGCTGATCACCCTGTACATCTGGGCCGGTCCTCACCACCTGCACTACACCGCGCTGCCGGACTGGGCGCAATCGCTGGGCATGGCGATGTCGATCATCCTGCTGGCCCCGAGCTGGGGCGGCATGATCAACGGCATGATGACCCTGTCGGGCGCCTGGCATAAGCTGCGCACCGACCCGATCCTGCGCTTCCTGGTGGTGTCNCTGGCCTTCTACGGCATGTCGACCTTTGAAGGCCCGATGATGGCCATCAAGACAGTGAACTCGCTGTCGCACTACACCGACTGGACCATCGGCCACGTACACGCCGGTGCCTTGGGCTGGGTAGCGATGATCTCGATCGGCGCCATCTACCACATGATCCCGAAACTGTTCGGTCGCGCGCAGATGCACAGCATCGGCCTGATCAACACGCACTTCTGGCTCGCGACCATCGGTACCGTTCTGTACATCGCCTCGATGTGGGTCAACGGCATCACCCAGGGTCTGATGTGGCGTGCGATCAACGATGACGGCACCCTCACTTACTCCTTCGTCGAAGCGCTGCAAGCCAGCCACCCGGGCTACATCGTCCGCGCCATCGGCGGTGCGTTCTTTGCCAGCGGCATGCTGTTCATGGCCTACAACGTCTGGCGCACCGTGCGTGCTTCCGACCCGGTAGAAGCCGAAGCCGCCACCAAGATCGCCGTTGTGGGAGCTCACTGATGAAGCATGAAGTAGTCGAGAAGAACATCGGCCTGCTGGCCTTCTTCATGGTCATCGCCGTGAGCATCGGCGGCCTGACCCAGATCGTTCCGCTGTTTTTCCAGGACGTGACCAACAAACCCGTAGAAGGCATGAAGCCTCGCACCGCCCTTGAACTGGAAGGCCGCGACATTTACATCGCCAACGGTTGTGTCGGCTGCCACTCGCAGATGATCCGCCCGTTCCGCGCCGAAACCGAACGCTACGGCCACTACTCGGTTGCCGGTGAAAGCGTCTGGGACCACCCGTTCCTGTGGGGTTCCAAACGTACCGGCCCGGACCTGGCCCGCGTCGGCGGTCGTTACTCCGATGACTGGCAGCGTGCGCACTTGTACAACCCGCGCAACGTGGTGCCTGAGTCGAAAATGCCAGCGTATCCGTTCCTCGTGGAAAACAAGCTCGACGGCAAGGACACCGCNAAGAAAATGGAAGTCTTGCGCACGCTCGGCGTCCCTTACACCGACGAAGACATCGCCGGTGCCAAGGATGCTGTGAAGGGCAAAACCGAAATGGACGCACTGGTGGCCTACCTGCAAGGCCTTGGCACCATCATCAAAAGCAAACGGTGATCTTCATGGATATCGGGATGATTCGAGGCCTGGGCACCGTTGTCGTGATGGTGGCCTTTATCGGCCTGGCGTTGTGGGTGTTCAGCCCACGGCGCAAGTCGGAGTTTGACGACGCGACCATGCTGCCCTTTGCAGATGATCCCGAAGCCATCAAGCACGTCGAGCAAGCGTCTAGGAGTAACAAAGAATGACTACGTTCTGGAGTCTGTACGTCACAGTCCTCAGTCTGGGTACCATNTTCGCCCTGACCTGGCTGCTGCTGTCCACCCGCAAGGGCCAGCGCGCCGAGCAGACGGAAGAAACGGTTGGCCACTCCTTCGACGGTATCGAGGAGTATGACAACCCGTTGCCGAAATGGTGGTTCATGCTGTTCGTCGGCACCATCATCTTTGCCCTTGGCTATCTGGTGCTGTACCCGGGCCTGGGCAACTGGAAAGGCTTGCTGCCGGGNTACAACTACCTCGACAACGACAAGCAAACCCCATTCGCCAATGGCCAGACCGGCTGGACCGGCGTGCACGAATGGGAAAAGGAAATGGCCAAGTCGGACGCCAAGTTCGGGCCGATCTTCGCCAAGTTCGCCTCAATGCCGATCGAAGACGTCGCCAAAGACCCGCAAGCCTTGAAGATGGGTGGCCGCCTGTTCGCCTCCAACTGCTCGGTATGCCACGGTTCCGACGCCAAGGGTGCCTACGGTTTCCCTAACCTGACCGACGCCGACTGGCGCTGGGGTGGTGAGGCAGAAACCATCAAGACCACCATCATGGGTGGCCGCCACGCGGTCATGCCGGCATGGGCTGACGTGATCGGCGAACAAGGCGTTGCCGACGTTGCCGGCTACGTGCTGACCAATCTCGATGGCCGCAAGCTGCCGGAAGGCACCAAGGCCGATCCGGTTGCCGGCCAGAAGCTGTTCGCCGCCAACTGCGCCGTGTGCCACGGTCCGGAAGGCAAAGGCACACCAGCCATGGGCGCGCCGNACCTGACCCACCCGGGTGCATTCATCTACGGTTCGAGCTTTGCGCAACTGCAGCAGACCATCCGTTATGGCCGCCAGGGCCAGATGCCTGCGCAGGAACTGNTGCAAGGCAACGACAAGGTTCACCTGCTGGCCGCTTACGTCTACAGCCTCTCTCACGGTGAGAAAGCGCCGACAGAAGACGCTCAGTAAGGCACACGCCTGACGCAACAAAGAAGGCCCCGCCAGTGATCTGGCGGGGCCTTTTCATGGGCGGCTGGCCCAGATCGATTTTACCGGCACCGTATCCAGCAGCTTTCGGCTCTGCCATTGGTTGTCCTTCACCAGGTTGATGTGCAACTGCTTGCGATCCTCTGAGAAACTGGCAACCAGGTAGGTTTGCTGAGAAGTGGCACCGCTCAGGTACATCGGCACACCATTCACTTCATAGGCATCACCGCCTTGATCATGGAGATGGCCGGCGAAGATGGCAGTGACCTCATACTTCCTGATCATCTGATAAAAGCGCCGTGTTTGCTCACTGTCACCCATCATTTCGTGTGGCTTGTGCATGTTGATAATGATGGCGTAACCCTGAGTCCGAGCGACTCTCAAATCGTTTTCAAGCCAATCCAGGGTACTGGTGATGTCGAACGTCGTCGGGTTTAACGCATGAGAAATCCTGGTCGCATAGGTCGGCTCATTATTGAGTTGCACCATATGGACGTCGCCTATGTTTTTGGAATAGGCGAGACTGCCGGAATATAGCCGACTCAGGAAACTTCCGGTAATTTTCAAATCAAAATTATCAACCTTGTTTTCATGATGCTCTTTGAACTCCACAATACTGCCGGCCGCACAGTTATTGCTGAAACAATCATCCACGTTATTCTCATAATCGTGATTACCCAGGCCATACAAGAAATCGCCATTGAAGTATTTCTTCAACATCGAATTCATGTAAGAGCGCTGCCAGCCGTGACCGAAAGCGGTGATGTCACCATTGATCATCAGTGGTACATGGGATTGCGCATGGTTCTTACGGAAGTCGGCGATACTCGCAAACTGGGTCTCCACCAACCATTTCGAGCGTTTATTGAAATCCGCCTCGGACTCGGGCTCTCTGCGGTCGAGCTTGTCCGTCCACGGGTACTGCGTATCCGAAGCGAAGATCATGTGACGTGGAGCACCTTCTATTGAATAGGCCAAAGGTGCCATAGACAGCAGACACAAGCCCAATACAAACCGCTTAACTTTCTTAGAAATCATAGAATTCCGTTTCCATTAGTATTAGATAAAGTGCGCAACCAGCAAGCCGCGCTCAATTAACTTATTGGAAACAAACCCAAACTTCAAATAACCAACCAACCTCAATTAAATAAATATATTTCCGCCACACATCAACGAACAATCACCCCACTAACTTAAACTTGGCTAGTTATGAGTTTTGCTGGCTTAATACTGCAATGCGTCAAACTATGAGGTTACAGTTGCCATGGCGTGTATTCCAGCGGCAGACCTCCCGGACGGATGAGGTCCGCAGCTCGCCCTCACCTCGTCGGCCACGCAACGGCAGGAATCGCCCCGCCTCTGATTCTGCATCACGAAAAAACGTCCATAATCTACCAGTCAATTGATTCAAGTCACTACACCATCAATTGAGTTCCCCCAACGCGACCAAAGGTCGCACCCTTGAGCNAGANCGNGAGGCGTATCATTACGCCACTGCAAGACCTATTTTTGACCCCGGTTGGCACGTACTGGCCGAGGCAAATCTCCACCGCCGTGGGATGCAATGATGAGCAACCAGATACCGGTAAACGACGTTACCCCGCCTGCCAAAAACGCGAGCAACACGGTCGACCTCTATGCGTCNCGAGAAAAAATCTACACCCGCGCTTTCACCGGCCTGTTCCGCAATTTGCGCATGCTCGGTGGTGCCGGTTTGTTCCTGCTCTACTTCGGCACCGTGTGGCTGAATTGGGGTGGCCACCAGGCCGTTTGGTGGAACCTGCCGGAGCGTAAATTCTTCATTTTTGGCGCGACCTTCTGGCCCCAGGATTTCATCCTGCTGTCGGGCATTCTTATCGTTGCCGCCTTTGGCCTGTTCTTCATCACCGTGTACGCCGGTCGCGTGTGGTGTGGCTATACCTGCCCGCAGAGCGTGTGGACGTGGATCTTCATGTGGTGCGAAAAGGTCACCGAAGGCGACCGTAACCAGCGTATCAAACTGGATAAAGCGCCGATGGGCGCCAACAAATTCCTGCGCAAATTCAGCAAACACACGCTGTGGCTGTTGATCGGTTTTGTCACCGGCATGACCTTCGTCGGCTACTTCTCGCCGATCCGCGAACTGGTGTTTGATTTCTTCACCGGCCAGGCCGATGGCTGGTCGTATTTCTGGGTCGGTTTCTTCACCCTTGCCACCTATGGCAATGCCGGCTGGCTGCGTGAGCAAGTGTGCATTTACATGTGCCCGTATGCGCGCTTCCAGAGCGTGATGTTCGACAAGGACACGCTGATCGTTTCCTACGATCCGCGCCGCGGTGAAAGCCGTGGCCCGCGTAAAAAAGGTGTCGACTACAAGGCCGAGGGCCTGGGGGATTGCATCGATTGCACCATGTGCGTNCAGGTCTGCCCCACCGGNATCGACATNCGCGACGGTCTGCAAATTGAGTGCATCGGCTGCGCGGCGTGTATCGATGCCTGCGACAGCATCATGGACAAGATGGACTACCCGCGCGGCCTGATCAGCTACACCACCGAGCACAACCTGTCCGGGCAGAAAACCCATAAACTGCGCCCGCGTCTGATTGGCTATGCCCTGGTGTTGCTGGCAATGATCAGCCTGTTGGCCGGCGCGTTCTTCATGCGTTCGCTGGTGGGATTCGACGTCAGCAAGGACCGCGTGCTGTACCGGGAAAACGCTGAAGGGCGCATCGAAAACGTCTACAGCCTGAAAATCATGAACAAGGACCAGCGCGACCATACCTACGTACTGGAAGCCTCCGGTCTGCCGGACCTCAAGCTGCAAGGCAAGCGCGAGATCAAAGTCGCCGCCGGGGAGATTTTCAGCCAGCCGGTCGAACTGTCGATCGCACCGGAAAAACTGCCGTCGAGTACCAATGAGGTGAAATTCATCCTCAGGGATGCCGATGATGACAGCGTCCACGTTGAAGCCAAGAGCCGATTCATCGGCCCACAAATTCGTTGAGAGAAGTGATCATGCCCGCAGCAAACGCCGCAAGCCCTTGGTACAAGCATCTTTGGCCATGGATCATCATNGGGATCCTGACCTGCTCGGTGACCTTGACCTTGTCCATGGTGACCATTGCGGTGAAGAACCCGGACAACCTGGTTAACGACAACTACTACGAAGCCGGCAAGGGTATCAACCGCTCCCTGGACCGCGAACTGCTGGCCCAGACCCTGCAACTGCGGGCCAGCGTTCACCTGGATGACGTGACCGGCGAAGTCGACCTGCGCCTGAGCGGCAACAGCCAACCTGAAACCCTNGAGCTGAACCTGATTTCCCCGACCCAGCCGGAGAAGGACCGCAAGATCAACCTGACCCGCAGCGACAGCGAGCCTGGCCGCTACATCGGTCAATTGAGCGACAAGATTGAAGGCCGTCGCTTTGTCGAATTGCTGGGCACTCAGGACGACCACATCTGGCGCATGTTCGAGGAAGAGCTGGTCAGCCATGACAAGGATCTGCTGCTGGGTGATGAGCCGCTGCAAGGCGCGGAAGACCTGAAAAAGTAAAAGCCTGCGCTTCGCGCATCGCGAGCAAGCTCGCTCCCACAGTGGATTGTGGCGTTCACACAATCCCTGTAGGAGCGAGCTTGCTCNCACAGTGGATTGTGGCGTTCACACAATCCCTGTAGGAGCGAGCTTGCTCGCGATGAGGCCCTTCCAGACGACATAGATCCAAATCATGACCAGCCCAATTCCCTGCTACCACTGCGCCCTGCCCGTCCCTCCCGGTAGCCGCTTCACCGCTGCGGTCCTCGGTGAAATCCGCGAGTTCTGCTGCCCGGGTTGCCAAGCCGTGGCGGAGGCAATCGTGGCCGGCGGCCTGGAAAGCTATTACCAGCACCGCAGTGAAGCCTCGGCCAACCCCGAGGCGCTGCCAGTGCAGCTGGTGGACGAGTTGGCGCTGTACGACCGCGCCGATGTGCAAAAGCCTTTTGTGCGCCACGACGGCGAGCTCGCCGAAACCACGCTGCTGATGGAAGGCATCAGCTGCGCTGCCTGCGGCTGGCTGATCGAGAAACACCTGCGCAGCCTGCCCGCGGTGGCCGAGGCACGGTTGAACCTGTCCAACCATCGCCTGCAGGTGCGCTGGGCCGACGGGCAATTGCCGTTGAGCCAACTGCTCGCTGAGCTGCGCCATATCGGCTATGCCGCCCATCCTTACCAGGCTGATCGCGCCAGCGAACAACTGGCCGGCGAAAACCGCCTGGCTTTGCGCCAACTGGGCGTGGCGGGGTTGCTGTGGTTCCAGGCGATGATGGCGACCATGGCCACCTGGCCGGAATTCAATATCGACCTGAGCCCGGAGCTGCACGTGATCCTGCGCTGGGTGGCGATGTTTCTTACTACACCCATCGTGTTCTACAGCTGTGCGCCGTTNTTCAANGGGGCGATGCGCGATTTGCGCACCCGCCATCTGACCATGGACGTGTCGGTGTCGCTGGCCATCGGCAGTGCCTATATCGCCGGAATCTGGACCTCGATCACCGGCGTNGGCGAGTTGTACTTCGACGCGGTGGGCATGTTCGCGCTGTTCCTGCTGGCCGGCCGCTATCTTGAGCGCCGGGCGCGGGAACGTACGGCCGCCGCCACCGCACAGCTCGTCAACCTGTTACCCGCCTCGTGTCTGCGTCTGAGTACCGACGGCCAAAGCGAACGGATCCTGCTCAGCGAACTGCGCGTCGGCGATCAGGTGCTGGTGCATCCGGGAGCCATCCTGCCGGCCGACGGCAAGATCCTCAACGGCCAGTCGAGCATCGACGAATCGCTGCTGACTGGCGAATACCTGCCGCAACCGCGCACCCAGGGCGACGCGGTCACCGCCGGCACCCTGAACGTCGAAGGCGCGTTGACCGTGGAAGTCCTGGCGTTGGGCCAGGACACGCGATTGTCGGCCATTGTCCGCCTGCTGGATCGTGCCCAGGCCGAAAAGCCACGACTGGCGGAAATCGCCGACCGCGCCGCACAATGGTTCCTGTTGCTGTCATTGATCGCGGCAGCGGCAATCGGCCTGTTGTGGTGGGAACTGGATGCGTCGCGAGCCTTCTGGATNGTGCTGGCGATGCTGGTGGCGACCTGCCCGTGCGCGCTGTCACTGGCCACACCGACCGCCCTCACCGCCGCCACCGGCACTCTGCACAAACTCGGGTTGCTGTTGACCCGTGGCCATGTGCTGGAAGGCTTGAATCAAATCGACACTGTGATTTTCGACAAGACCGGTACGCTGACCGAAGGCCGCTTGGCGTTACGCGCGATCCGCCCCTTGAGCGCACTGAACAGTGATGAATGCCTGAGCCTCGCCGCCGCCCTGGAAAACCGCTCCGAGCACCCGATTGCCCGGGCTTTCGGCCGNGCGCCGCTGGCGGCCGAAGAAGTCCTCAGTACGCCGGGGCTTGGCCTCGAAGGCCTGGTCGGCACGCAACGCCTGCGCATCGGCCAGCCGGGTTTTGTCTGCGAACTCAGTGGCGCGGCCACACCGGTCATGCCCGATGAAGCGGGGCAATGGCTGCTGCTCGGCGACGACCAGGGGCCGCTGGCGTGGTTTGTCCTCGATGATCGTTTGCGTGCCGATGCCCCGGCGCTATTGAAAGCCTGCAAGGCCCGTGGCTGGCGCACCTTGCTGTTGTCCGGCGACAGTTCGCCGATGGTCGCCAGCGTCGCGCTGGAGTTGGGCATCGACGAAGCCCATGGCGGCCTGCGTCCCGACGACAAATTGCAGGTCCTGCAACAGCTGCACAAGGAAGGCCGCAAGGTGTTGATGCTCGGTGACGGCGTCAATGACGTGCCGGTGCTNGCCGCCGCCGATATCAGTGTGGCAATGGGCTCGGCCACGGACCTGGCTAAAACCAGCGCCGATGCTGTGCTGCTGTCCAACCGCCTCGACGCGCTGGTGCAGGCGTTTACCCTCGCGCGGCGCACACGCCGGGTAATCATCGAAAACCTGTTGTGGGCCGGGCTGTACAATGGCCTTATGCTGCCGTTTGCCGCCCTCGGCTGGATCACCCCGATCTGGGCGGCGATCGGCATGTCCCTCAGCTCGTTGACCGTGGTGCTCAACGCCTTGCGCCTGACTCGCCTGCCGAGCGCGCAGGCTAAAAGCGCCGCCTTAGTAACCCGCCCGCTGCCGGCTTGAGCCGCGCGGGCATGGAGTCCAGATGCCAGCTCTCTACGTGATGATCCCGGCCGCGCTGCTGATCGTGGCCATCGCTATCTATATCTTCTTCTGGGCGGTGGACAGCGGCCAGTACGACGACCTCGACGGCCCGGCTCACAGCGTGCTGTTCGACGACCAGGACCCGAACCACAAAGCCGCGGTCGACGAAGCCAGCGGCCATCCGGCCAAACCGGACGACAAGGCGCCTCCGCATGCTTGAGTTGGCGCCACTGCTGGTGTCTGCGGTGATTCTCGGACTGCTCGGCGGCGGCCATTGCCTGGGCATGTGCGGCGGGCTGATGGGCGCGTTGACCCTGGCCATTCCAAAAGAGCAACGCAGCCGCCGCTTTCGCCTGCTGCTGGCGTACAACCTCGGCAGAGTGCTCAGCTATGCCACCGCCGGGTTATTGATTGGCCTGGCCGGCTGGGCGGTGGCCAACAGCCCGGCGGCGATGTTCATGCGCGTGCTTGCCGGGTTGCTGCTGATCAGCATGGGGTTATACCTGGCCGGCTGGTGGAGCGGCCTCACCCGTATCGAAAGCCTCGGGCGGGGCCTGTGGCGCTATATCCAGCCGGTTGCCAACAAACTGCTGCCGGTGTCGAGCCTGCCCCGCGCATTGCTGCTGGGCGCGCTGTGGGGCTGGTTGCCATGCGGGTTGGTTTACAGCACGTTGCTGTGGGCGGCGAGCCAAGGCAATGCGCTGGACAGTGCGTTGCTGATGCTCGCGTTCGGGTTGGGCACCTGGCCGGTGCTGCTGGCCACCGGGCTGGCGGCGGAGCGGGTCACGGCGTTGTTGCGCAAACGGTATGTGCGGATGACGGGTGGCTTGCTGGTGATTGTGTTCGGTATCTGGACGTTGCCGGGGCCGCATCAACATTGGCTCATGGGGCATTAGATCGGTGNCGNCNTCATCGCGGGCAAGCCCGCTCCCACAGTTTCCCTGTGGGAG
>NZ_NMOJ01000231.1 GCF_002251635.1 Pseudomonas mandelii | reverse complement strand
CGGGCTTGCCCGCGATGAGGCCCGAACNGNCANCACAAATCCTGACCGTTGATGCAAATCAAGATGCCCCGACGTCGCACCCCATAGACTTGCGGACACTGCCAGCCTATCCGGGGGAACGCCCGCATGATGCTCGACGCCATTCGTTGGGACACAGATCTGATTCACCGTTACGACTTGGCGGGGCCGCGCTACACGTCCTACCCCACCGCCGTACAATTCGACAGCCAGGTCGGCACCTTCGACCTGCTCCACGCCCTGCGCGACAGCCGCAAGGCCGTGCGCCCGCTGTCGCTGTATGTGCATGTGCCGTTCTGCGCGAACATTTGCTACTACTGCGCCTGTAACAAGGTCATCACCAAGGACCGTGGCCGCGCCCAGGCCTATCTGCAACGACTGGAGCAGGAAATCCAGCTGGTGGCCTGCCACCTCGACCCGAAACAGCCGGTGGAGCAACTGCACTTTGGCGGCGGCACCCCGACCTTTCTCAGCCACGACGAACTGCGCCAGGTAATGACAAGCCTGCGCNAGCANTTCAATTTGCTCGATGATGACTCCGGCGACTACGGCATTGAGATCGACCCGCGCGAAGCCGACTGGTCGACCATGGGCCTGCTGCGTGAACTGGGCTTCAACCGCGTGAGCATTGGCCTGCAAGACCTCGACCCCGAGGTGCAACGGGCGGTCAACCGCCTGCAAAGTCTGGAAGAAACCCGCGCNGTGATCGATGCCGCCCGGACCCTGCAATTCCGCTCGATCAACATCGACCTGATCTACGGCTTGCCGAAGCAGACCCCGGAAAACTTCGCCCGCACGGTCGACGAAGTCATTGCGCTGCAGCCGGATCGCCTGTCGGTGTTCAACTACGCGCACCTGCCGGAGCGTTTCATGCCGCAGCGGCGAATCAACAGCAACGAGTTGCCGACGCCGGCGCAGAAGCTGGAAATGCTGCAGCGCACCATCGAACAACTGACCGCTGCCGGTTACCGCTACATCGGCATGGACCACTTCGCCCTGCCCGACGATGAACTGGCGATTGCCCAGGAAGAATCGACCCTGCAGCGTAACTTTCAGGGCTACACCACTCACGGCCATTGCGATTTGATCGGGCTGGGGGTGTCGGCCATCAGTCAGATCGGCGATCTCTACTGCCAGAACAACAGCGATCTGAATCAGTATCAGAACACGCTGGCCTCCGCCCAACTGGCAACCAGCCGTGGCCTGCTGTGCAACGCCGATGATCGATTACGGCGGGAGGTGATTCAGCAGTTGATCTGCAATTTCAGCCTGGAGTTTGCGGACATCGAACAGGCCTTCAACATCGATTTTCGCGGTTACTTCGGTGACCTGTGGCCGCAGCTACAGACCATGGCCGATGACGGTTTGATCAGCCTCGACAATGAGCGAATCAACGTACTGCCCGCCGGTCGATTGCTGGTGCGATCGGTGTGCATGGTCTTCGATGCCTATCTGCAACAACACAATCACCAGCGGTTTTCACGAGTGATCTAGCTTGCCGGATAGCAAAATGCTGGCTTTACGACCCTGCGGCAAAATCGCCGCGTGCCTGACTGTCCTCCCGTGAGTTACCCTTACGGCTTATGTGTGTTTTCCCACAAGGATTTAAGAAATGTCCGAGCCAGTCAAACTGCGCGCTCACAGCCAGACTCACTGCAAGGATTGCAGCCTGGCCCCGCTATGCCTGCCACTTTCATTGAATTTGGAAGACATGGAAGCGCTGGACGAAATCGTTAAACGCGGTCGCCCGCTGAAAAAAGGCGAGTTTCTGTTTCGCCAGGGTGACAAATTCGATTCCGTTTATGCAGTACGTTCGGGAGCGTTGAAGACGTTCAGCCTGAGCGACGGCGGCGAAGAACAGCTCACCGGCTTCCACCTGCCAAGCGAACTGGTCGGTCTGTCGGGCATGGACACTGAAAAGCACCCGGTCTCGGCACAAGCGCTGGAGACGACATCAGTCTGCGAAATCCCCTTCGAGCGCCTGGATGAACTGGCTCTGCAATTGCCGCAACTGCGTCGCCAGTTGATGCGCGTGATGAGCCGCGAGATTCGTGACGATCAACAGATGATGTTGCTGCTGTCGAAAAAAACCGCCGACGAGCGCATCGCCACGTTCCTGGTCAACTTGTCGGCACGTTTCCGCGCCCGGGGGTTCTCGGCCAACCAGTTCCGCCTGAGCATGTCGCGCAATGAAATCGGCAATTACCTGGGCCTCGCGGTGGAAACCGTGTCCCGCGTGTTCACCCGTTTTCAGCAAAACGAATTGATCGCCGCCGAGGGTAAGGAAATCCATATCCTCGACCCGATCCAGCTCTGCGCACTGGCCGGTGGCTCGCTCGAAGGCTGATGACAATGATTGCGGCTGAGCGAAACGGTTCAGCCGCCGTTATACTGCGTCGTTTGCAGCCTGCCAGGACACCTCGACGATGCTCATCGAATCCTTCGACATCAAATCCCTGATTCGCCCCGTCATCGACTTC
Organism: Pseudomonas mandelii; assembly: GCF_002251635.1. Taxonomy (GTDB): domain Bacteria; phylum Pseudomonadota; class Gammaproteobacteria; order Pseudomonadales; family Pseudomonadaceae; genus Aquipseudomonas; species Aquipseudomonas mandelii_B. The sequence continues at coordinate 13,923 of NZ_NMOJ01000231.1, read as the reverse complement.
CCCAAGCCTGGGGTGATCTTTCGTGACATCACGCCCCTGTTCCAATCGCCCAGGGCCCTGCGGCTGGTGGCAGACAGCTTTGCCCACCGCTACGTCGAGGCGGACTTCACGCACATCGGCGCGATGGATGCGCGTGGTTTCCTGATCGGCTCGGTGCTCGCCTATCAGCTGAACAAGCCGCTGGTGCTGTTCCGCAAGCAGGGCAAGCTGCCGGCCGACGTGCTGGCCGAGGGTTACCAGACCGAATACGGCGAAGCCTTCCTCGAAGTGCACGCCGACAGCCTGTGTGAAGGCGACTCGGTGCTGATGTTCGATGACTTGATCGCCACCGGCGGTACGCTGATCGCGGCGGCGAACCTGATTCGGCGCATGGGCGCGCGGGTTCATGAAGCGGCGGCAATTATTGATCTGCCGGAGCTGCGTGGTTCGCAGCGGCTGCAAGAGATGGGGATTCCGACGTTTTGCCTGACGCAGTTTTCGTTGAGCGAGAAGTAAGGCGGCGTTCTCACTGACGCCATCGCGGCAAGCCCGCTCCCACAGTGATCTACGCCGTACACAAGATTTGTGTCTGACGATAATCCTGTGGGGAGCGGGCTTGCCTGCGATGGCGTCAGCCGCTACACCACAAGATTCAAAGCCCCATCTGCTTACTGATGATCTCGTTCATCACTTCCCGCGTCCCGCCGCCAATGGACAGGATCCGGTTATCCCGATACAGCCGCTCCACCAGGCTCTCGCGCATGTAACCGAGGCCACCGAGGATCTGCACCGCATCCGTGGTAATCCGGTCAGCCGTGTCGGTCGCAAAGTTCTTGGCCATGGAAATCTCCTTGATCACGCTCTGCCCCGCCGCAATCTTCGCCGCCTGACGGTAAGTGAACTCCCGTGACACCTCCAGGGCCGTGGCCATTTCCGCGAGGCGGTGCTTGAGCACCTGGAATTTACCAATGGGCTTGCCAAAGGCTTCGCGCTGGGCGGCCCACTTNAGGCTTTCCTCCAGCGCCAGCTGCGCCGTCATGTTAGCCATCAACGCCAACGCCAGGCGTTCGCTCTGGAAGTTGCCCATGATGCAGGCGAAGCCCATGTTCTCGACACCGATCAGGTTGCCCACAGGCACCTGGCAATCGTCGAAGAACAACTCAGCCGTGTCCGACGCCCACCAGCCCATTTTCTTCAACGGCTGACCGACCGTGAAACCGGGTGTGCCTTTTTCGATCAGCACTAAGCTGATACCGCCAAAGCCCGGCCCGCCGGTGCGGACGGCTACGGTGTAGAAGTCGGCACGGATGCCGCTGGTGATAAAGGTTTTGCTGCCGCTCACCCGGTAATGCTCGCCATCACGCACAGCGCGGGTTTGCAGGTTGGCCACATCGGAGCCACCACCGGGCTCGGTAACGGCCAGGGCGATGATCTTCTCGCCGGCCAACACCTGCGGCGCGACACGTTCGCGCACCTCGGGCCGCGCCCATTTGACGANCGGCGGCAGGCCGATATCCAGCGAACCGAGGCCGGCCACCAGGCCGCCGGAGCCACACCGCATCAACTCTTCGCTGGCGGCAACCTTGGCAAACAGATCACCTTCGTGACTGCCGCCCAGGCTCTCGGGGTAACCGATGCCGAGAATCCCCGCAGCGCCTGCCTTGAGATAGAGCTCGCGGGGAAAGCTTTCTGCTTCCTCCCACTGATCAATGTCCGGAAGGATCTCACGCTCGACAAAACGTCTGACGCTGTCGCGGACCAATTGGTGGCTGGGATCGAAGTATTCCTGAAAGGCAGGCATCGGCGAACTCCACTGAAGGTTCAGCGAAGTTAACCGAGCGCTTGCTTGGTTTTCAACAGGATTGTGTGAATCAGCTGGATCGAGGTGCCTGGATCGACAGCAAGCCGGCTCCTCAAACACTACAAGGCTATCGGCTTACGCCCGGCAAACGAATGCGCCAACGTCCCGCCATCCACCAGTTCCAGCTCACCGCCCAATGGCACACCGTGGGCAATACGCGAGGCAATCAAACCTTTGTTACTCAGCAACTGCGCGATGTAATGCGCCGTCGCCTCACCTTCCACGGTCGGGTTGGTGGCCAGGATGACCTCGGCAAACGTGCCCGCCTCTTCAATCCGCGCCAGCAACTGCGGAATACCGATGGCCTCCGGCCCCAGCCCGTCGAGCGGCGAGAGATGGCCCTTGAGTACAAAGTAGCGACCACGGAAACCGGTCTGCTCCACGGCGTAGACGTCCATCGGTCCTTCAACCACGCAGAGCAAGGTGTCGTCACGGCGCGTATCGGCACATTGCGGGCACAGGTCGTCTTCGGTCAGCGTGCGGCACAACCGGCAATGGCCCACCCCTTCCATCGCCTGGCTCAGTGCCGACGCCAGTCGCGAACCACCGCTGCGATCCCGCTCCAGCAGTTGCAGCGCCATGCGCTGGGCGGTTTTCTGGCCCACACCCGGCAAGGTGCGCAGGGCGTCGATCAGTTGGCGAATCAGAGGGCTGAAGCTCATGGGGAAACGTCCGACAAAACAACGAGACGCGGTTTATACCCGCGCCCCGGATTAGCGTCAAATGGTCAATCCTGCGCGACGCGCACCACCAACTTGCCGAAGTTGCGCCCTTCAAGCAAACCAATAAAGGCTTCGGGCGCCTGCTCCAGGCCCTCGACCACGTCTTCGCGGAACTTGATCTTGCCATCACGCACCCACGGCGCCATGGCGCTGAGGAATTCAGGCTGGCGATCACCGTAGTCATCGAACACGATAAAGCCCTGGATGCGCACGCGCTTGGTCAGCAAGGTGCGTTGCAGCGCCGGCAGACGNTCNGGGCCGGTCGGCGCTTCGTGGGCGTTGTAGGAAGCGATGAGTCCACAGAGTGGAATCCGCGCCTTGGCATTGAGCAGCGGCACCACCGCGTCGAACACCTTGCCACCGACGTTCTCGTAGTAAACATCGATACCCTCGGGGCACGCCTGGGCCAGTTCATCGGCGAAGTTCGGGCTCTTGTGGTCGACGCAAGCGTCGAACCCCAATTCCTCCACCACGTAGCGGCATTTTTCCGCACCGCCCGCCACACCTACGGCGCGCAGGCCTTTGATCTTCGCCACCTGGCCGACCACCGAACCCACCGCGCCCGAGGCGGCCGCGACCACCAGGGTTTCNCCNTCCTTGGGCTGACCGATATCCATCAGGCCCATGTACGCGGTCATACCCGGCATGCCCAGCACACCCAGTGCCATCGACGGGGACGGCAAACCGCTTGGCACCGGAATGATGTTGCGACCGTCGCTGATGCTGTGGCTCTGCCAGCCGGTGGCGCCCACCACCAGATCGCCCTCATGGAATTTCGGGTTCAGCGAGCGCTCGACGCGGCTGACAGCGCCTCCGGTCATCACCTCGCCGATTTCCACCGGCGCGGCGTAGGACGGCGCGTCACTCATGCGGCCGCGCATGTAGGGGTCCAGCGAGAGGTATTGAGTCTTGAGCAGGACCTGGCCGCCGGCAAGTTCCGGCAGTGCTTCCCGTTCCAGGCGAAAATTCTCCGGGGTCGGCGCGCCTACGGGGCGGGACGCCAGGACGATACGTTGGTTGAGGGTCAATGCGTCTGGCATGTGAGCGTCTCCTGTGATCGATGAATTCGGTGGTATAGGGGAGCAGACCTTTGTGGCGTTGTGGCGTTCGATGTTTCTGCCTTTCATTGTGGCGAGGGAGCTTGCTCCCGCTGGGTCGCGAANCGGGGGGNCCGCTGCGCAGTCCAGCGGGAGCAAGCTCCCTCGCCACAGGGATTAACCTGGCCTGACAAAAACAAAAATGCCAGGCGCGATGCCTGGCATTTTTTTGTAGCTCATCCGACGCGCTTTGGCGAATCAGAACGGCAGTTTCATACCCGGTGGCAGTTGCATGCCAGCGGTCATGTTGGACATTTTGTCCTGGCTGTTGGCTTCGATCTTGCGCACGGCATCGTTGACGGCCGCCGCGAACANGGCTTCCAGCATTTCTTTGTCGTCTTCGCTCAGGCCTTCAACCAGGCTCGGGTCGATGGTCACGCGCTTGATGTCGTGACGACCGGTCATCACCACGCTGACCATATCGCCACCGGCTTTACCGGTGACTTCGGCGTTGGCCAGTTCTTCCTGCATCTTGGCCATTTTTTCCTGCATCTGCTGCGCCTGCTTCATCAGGCCGGCCATGCCACCTTTCATCATGGGAATCACCTCAAAAGTACTTGGATTTAAACAGCGCCCGGCCCTTGGGGCCAACCGCCTTCAGTTATTAGCCCTGACTGACCAGGGCTTCGACAGGTTCAATAGTATCGTTGCGAACCACCGCACCGAACTGCTGCATCATTTGCTGGATGAACGGATCACCGTGGATCGACTCCTCAGCCTCGCGCTGACGGTTCGCACGACGACGGGAAGCAGCCTGGGCCGGGGTTTCCTGCTCCGGCTTGATCAGTTCAATGCTCAGGGTCAGCGTGCGCTCATGGTACTGGTTCAGCGCATCGTTGAGCCGGCGTTGCTGGGTCGCGTTGAACAGCGCGCTGTGGGCCGGGTCCAGGTGCAACAGCCAATGGTCGCCATCGATGGCGATCAAGGTGCAGTTGGCCGCGATGCTGCCGGTCATGCCGGAGATCGGCAGTTTCGGGAACAATTCCAGCCATTGCAGGGCCAGACCGGTGGCGGGCATGGCGGCTGGTTCAGGCTCGGCTTCCGGCGCGGGTTCGGCCGTGTGCTCACTGGCCAGTTCATCGAGGTAGCTGTAGGCCGAATCCATGTCCGGCTCGATGTAGTCTTCGTCCAGTGGCGGCTCGTCGTCGAGGTCGATGCCCGGAGTTGCAGCGTCGACNTNGGCCACAGACGGTTCCGGGATCGGCGCAGCGGCCCACTCCGGCGCGTCCGGCACCACGCTGTCCGGCGTCGGCAACGGCATGGGCGGCAGATCGGGTTGTTCGCTGGCGGTTTCCAGGACCGGCTCTACGGCGGGTTGCTGGACGGGCTCCGGCTCGACCGGGTCATTCCACGGCAAGTCGACCACTGCTTCGACCGCGACGGGCTCAACCACAGGCTCGGCCATTACAACGGGTGCAACCGGATCAGGCGCAGGAGCAGGCACCGCCGTAGCGACGGGCTCAGGCACCGGCACAGGCGCAGGGGCAACGGGGGCAACTGCCGTAGCGACTACCGGCGCCACCACCGGCGCGGCAGCCACTGAATTTGCGGAATCAACTGTGGCCTGGCTGATCCCCACTGGCTTTAGCGGCTGTCTCGGNGCGTCCGCNGTGTCCGCCGGTCGGAACGCGAGCATTCGCAGCAGGACCATTTCAAAACCACCNCGCGGGTCNGGNGCCAAGGGCAAGTCCCTACGGCCGATCAGGCCCATCTGGTAGTAAAACTGTACGTCTTCGGCCGGCAAGGCCTGGGCCAGTGCCAGCACCCGATCGCGGTCGCCGTGACCGTTGTCGACGCCTTCAGGCAACGCCTGGGCAATGGCGACACGGTGCAGCACGTTGAGAATTTCCGAGAGCACGCCGTTCCAGTCCGGNCCTTGCTCCGACAAGTGGCGCACGGCTTCGAGCAAAGCCTTGGCATCACCTTCGATCAGCGCGTGCAGCACGTCGAAGACCTGGCCGTGGTCGAGGGTGCCGAGCATGGCACGCACATCGGCGGCCATGACCTTGCCTTCACCAAAGGCGATGGCCTGGTCGGTGAGGCTCATGGCATCGCGCATCGAACCATCGGCAGCACGGCCAAGCAGCCACAGTGCGTCGTCTTCGAACGGTACGTTCTCGACGCCCAGCACGTGGGTCAGATGCTCGACCACTCGCTCGGGGGTCATGTTTTTCAGGGAGAACTGCAGGCACCGCGACAGAATCGTTGCAGGAAGCTTCTGCGGGTCGGTGGTGGCCAGAATGAATTTGACGTAGGGCGGCGGCTCTTCCAGGGTTTTCAACAGTGCGTTGAAGGAATGACTGGACAGCATGTGCACTTCGTCGATCAGGTAGACCTTGAAGCGGCCACGGCTCGGCGCGTACTGCACGTTGTCGAGCAGCTCGCGGGTGTCTTCGACCTTGGTACGGCTCGCGGCGTCGATTTCGATCAGGTCGACAAAACGCCCTTCGTCGATTTCCCGGCACACCGAACACGTGCCGCAAGGCGTCGACGTGATGCCGGTTTCACAGTTCAGGCATTTGGCGATGATGCGCGCAATGGTGGTCTTGCCCACCCCCCGCGTACCGGTGAACAGGTAGGCGTGGTGCAGCCGTTGGCTGTCCAAGGCATTGATCAGAGCCTTGAGCACATGGGTCTGGCCGACCATTTCGCGGAACGAGCGCGGACGCCATTTACGTGCAAGAACCTGATAACTCATCGAAAACCGTCGCAACGAAGGAACAGAAGCGGCTAATGCTAGCGGAGCAAGGCCAAAATTGCATCCGGTGCGCTCGTCTAATCTGGCTAAGATGCACTTTGGGGGGCTTTTATCGGCTCAGGTTTGTGAAGCACCGGAGCGTTTATGCGTTTTGCCTTGGGGGCACTGCTGTGGATAAGTCTGAGCGTCGCCGCCGCCGAAGCGCCGCTGCGTTTTGTGGTGCCCGACAGTTGGGCGATGCCGATGGTGCAATTGGAACACGGTCATGTCACCCAGGGCATCCTGTTCGACGTAATGCTCAGCCTCGCGACCCAGGTCGGCGTCCCGGCCGAATTTCACGTGCTACCGCGGGCGCGCGTGCAAAACGCCATGGAACACGGCGAGGTCGATGTGCGCTGCTATGCCGCGCAGTCCTGGCTGCCGAATCAGTCCGGCGACTACATCTGGAGCATTCCGCTGTGGTTTCAGCGCGACATGCTGATCAGCCGGCACGATCCGCTGCCTTCGGTGGTGCCGGCGAACTTGTCGCGACAAGCCATCGGCACCGTACTCGGCTATAGCTACCCGACGTTGCAACCCTTTTTCGATGCCGACCGACTGCACCGCGAAGACGCGCGCAACCAGGAACAGGTGCTGGAAAAACTCCACGCCGGGCGCTATCGCTATGCCGTGAGCAATCAATGGACACTGGACTGGTTCAATCAGCGCCTGTTACCCGACAAGCAACTCAAAGGCGTGGCGGTGCTGCAGGAACAGAGCGTCGGCTGCTACGTGCGCAACGACCCCAAGGTGCCGGTGCAACGTATATTGCGCACGTTGCTGCGGATGAAAATGTCGGGGGAGATTGATGACATTATCCGGCTTTATATAGGCTCGGAACCTGGCCCACGTTAGCGATCTTTCTAATCAACTCGGGCCCCTGTGGGAGCGGGCTTGCTCGCGAAAGCGGTGTGTCATTCAGCGCTGATGTCGACTGATACACCGCTTTCGCGAGCAAGCCCGCTCCCACAGGGGTCCAGCGGTGGTCTCAAAAGTTCAGCCCGCCTGATCCAGCGCCTGCCATTGCGGCGGCGCGACAAACCCGGCGACCCACGCCGGCACATCGGCAGGCGGCATTGGCCGGGCGATGAAATAGCCTTGAGCCACTTCACACCCCAGTCGCAACAGCAACTCACCGTGCTCGATACTTTGCAGCCCTTCAGCGATCACCTGCCGGCCAAACGCCCGGGCCAGGCCGATCACCGCGGTGGTCAGCGCCAAGTCATCGCGATCATCCAGGATGTCGCGCACAAACGACTTATCGATCTTGATGGTTTGGGTGCGCAAGCGCTTGAGGTAGCTCAGCGACGAATAGCCAGTGCCGAAGTCGCCCAGTGAAAACTGCACCCCCAGCGCCTGACAGGCCTGCAAACAGTCGCTGACGTGCTGGATATTCTCGACCGCCACCGACTCGACGATTTCCAGGTCGAGCATCTGCGGCGCAACGTCGGCATGCCGGGCGAGGACGTGCCTGAGCCGGTCGACGAAATCCGCGCGCTGAAAATGCCGTGCCGCGATATTAATACTGATCGGCCAACCCTGCCCCGCCTGCTGCCAGCGGTGCAACTGCGTCAGCACCTGATCCATCACCCATTCACCGATGTCGACGATCAGGTCCGTCTCTTCCACAAACGGCAAAAACTCCCGGGCCGGCACCATGCCGTTTTGCGGATGTTCCCAGCGCAACAGCGCCTCGAAGCCGACCACCACGCCAAGGCGCATGTTGACCTTGGGCTGGAAATGCAGACGCAACTCATCGGCGGCCAGCGCCTGGCGCACGCGCTCGACCGTCTGGTGAGTGGCCTTGACCTCCTGATCCCTGGACACGTCGAACAGATGGAATCGGTTGCGCCCGCGCTGCTTGGCCACGTACATGGCCTGATCAGCGTGACGCAACAGGGTTTCGGCATCTTCATGGTCGAGGGGAAACAGCGTGACGCCGATGCTGGCGAACACATTGATGTCCTTGCCATGCAACGTGTACGGCGCCGAAATCGCCCCCAGCACCCGGTTCAGCGCCGCACGTAATTCCGGCAGATCCCGCACGTAACGCAACACCAGCACGAACTCGTCGCCGGCCAACCGCGCCACGACATCTTCACCACGCACGATGTGGCGCAAACGCTTGGCGACTTCCACCAGCAATTGATCGCCACTGGCGTGACCGTAGCCGTCGTTGACCGCCTTGAACCCGTCAAGGTCGAGCATGCAGACGGCGAGCGGGATGTGTTCCTGCCGGGAGAACTCCAGCGCCTGGTCCAGCAGATCCGAGAGAAACGCACGATTGGGCAGCCCGGTCAGCACGTCGTGCCCGACCCGCCATTGCAGGGAATGCAACAGCTGGCGCTTTTCGCTGATGTCGAAACGAATCGACAGGTATCGATCGACCCGTCCGGTGTCGTCATTGAGTACCGGCACCATGGTGCTTTCGACCCAGTACAGGCTACCGTCCTTGGCGCGATTGCAGATATCGCCCTTCCAGACGTTGCCCAGCGCGATGGTTCGCCACATGCCGGCGAAGAAATCAGCGGTGTGCACGCCGGAGTTGAGGAGACGGTGGTTCTGCCCGAGCAACTCGTCGCGGCTATAACCGGACACGGCGCAGAACTGATCATTGACGTGGGTGATCCGGCCGCTCAGGTCAGTCTCGGAAAAAATGGCGGCGGCATCCACGGCCCTGCGGTATTTCTCATCCATGAATCAGGCTCGCTGTCGCTAGCGGTGGGACTGCGCAAACACGTTTTCACTCCATGACCCGCATTTGATGACCGCGCAGAACCGAAGATCGGCTAGTCTCAAAAACCTCGTGCAAGGCCGGCAAAGGAGCGCAATGCTGGCGGTTTTGCATCGCCCATTTTTGGGAAACAGATCACCAATCACCCCTTATTGGCGGCGATTCTACGAAACGCATCACATTTTGCAAAGCAAGGTGATGGATCATGCAGTTGCCTAATGCAAAAATCTATCGTTAAGTTCTTGATTCTAAATGGGAATTGAGCGATGCAAATTTCAAGTTTGGGTCCGGCCATCCGACGCTACCGCAAGGTCGCGGGGCTTACTCAGGCTGAACTCGGCGAAAAAACCGGTTTTGACCCCAAAACCATCAGCCGCTTTGAAACCGGAACCTACACCCCCAGCGTCGAAGCCTTGTTCCTGCTTGCCGACGTGCTGGACGTAAAGCTGAAAGCCTTTTTCGCCGATCTGGGCGATGAAGATGAACAGCGGGCGTATCTGTTCGGTGTCATCCACAAAGCCACCCCGAAGGATCTGGGAAAGCTGATCGCAGCGGTTGACCAGGCCTTGTCCAAGCCTTAGTGGCGGAAATGAAAAAGGAGGCCGACGTGTCTTATACGACACGTCGGCCTCCTTTTTACGCTCATTACAGAAATCGGGAACGACAAAGAACCGCCTGGATCAAGCACCCTGGCAGCACACACAATAAGTATTTTCAGACAGAAAACGCGAGAGAGGGCTCGCGGTGCGTTATGGAGGCAACCCCACCAGCCACACCCCGGCACACAATGTTCCCGCTGTGGCTGCTGCCTTCCGGCTCTGACCAGGTTCACGGGTAATCGTTGCGGGGGGACCGATGGGGTCACCATAACGACGCTGGCCTCTCGGCAAGCCGCGCCATTGTACCGATCTNAGACGAAGTTACAACCGTTCGGGGGGATTAAAAAATATGTGCTGGTTCAAGGACATGCAAAGTCTGCAGAACACCGTAGTCATGCAGCCGCTGTCGAGCTTGCGAGGCTGCTGCAAGTGAATGCAGGCGGCTACAGGTCTTGCAACACCTCATCCGCCCTGCCGCCCTCCTGCTGGATCACCAGATGGATGAAGTGCAGTTTGGCGATGACCGCTGGTGGCAGNACGAAGGGATAAAAATCCGGTTGGCCCATGCTGCGCGACAGTTCGTTGAGCATGCCGGCCAGTTCGATCCAGGCGTTGACGAACGACAGGAAGGCTGGCCCGCCAGGGTGCTCGGGGTCGTAGAGCGTGTCGAGCGGGAATGGCTGGTAGTCGAAATCCATCTCCCGCGCGCTCATGCCGAACCCCAGCGCCGTGTCGACGGCGTCCATCATGTGCAGGTAATGGGCCCAGGTCTCGGCCCAGTCTTCCCATGGATGCATGGTCGCGTAGGCGCTGACGCAATGTTGCTGCCAGTCCAGCGGCGCGCCTTGCTGATAATGGCGTTCGAGTGCCTCGGCGTAGCTGGCACGCTCGTCGCCGAACAGCCCGCGAAATGGTTCCAGCCAATGACTGTTGGCGATCAGCCGGTCCCAGTAATAATGCCCGACCTCATGACGAAAATGCCCGAGCAGCGTGCGATAAGGCTCGCGCATTTGCACCCGGACCTTTTCGCGGTGCGCGTCGTCGGCTTCCTTGATGTCGAGGGTGATCAGGCCATTGGCGTGACCCGTGGTCGGCGGCTTGCCTTCTAGGTCGACACCGATGAAATCGAAGGCCAGACCGGTCTGTTCGTCGACGCTTTTGGGAATCACCTGCAATCCGAGGCTGATCAACTGCGCGACAAGACGACGCTTGGCGGTTTCGACCTGGCGCCAGCGTTCGTGGTTCTCGGCAATCGACAGATCAGGGATGGTGCGATTCAGGCTACAGGCGATGCACAGCGCATCGTGGTCATTGGCCGGCAGTAGCCAATTACACGCGGCCGGGGAATCGAGGTTGGCGCAGCGTCGGAACAGACCGGCGTCAGGGTCGGCGTCAAGCAACCAGGTATCCGCCTGCACACCCGGTTGCAGCGAGGACAGGCGGCTCTGTTCCGGCTGATAGCCCAACGCTGCCGAACAGGCCAGGCACTGGCTGTTGCGAAAGAACAGCGACTGCCCGCAGCGGCACTGCCACACCTTGCTGTTGCGCGAGGATCCGGCCATGAACGGTGCGGCGATGCGCGAGCTGAGCTGTTCGAAGAAGCGGTACATGGCGATCTCTCCCTGGGGCTTGCCAAGACTAGATCATTGCTGCGCGAAGATCGTTCCCACGATAAACCTGGCAGTGTGAATCGCATTATCACAGACAGATTGCGTGCGCCGGTTTTGCGACGACTGCGTCGCCGAACGGGGGCAAGCCCCCTCGCCACAGTCCAGGGTCAGACCGGGATGTCGTGTTTTTTCAGGAAATCGACAAACGCTTCTTCATCGAGCACCTTCAGTCCCAATTCATTGGCCTTGGCCAGCTTCGAACCGGCACCCGGCCCAGCTACCACACANTGCGTTTTCGCCGACACCGAACCGGCCACTTTGGCCCCGAGGCTTTCGAGTTTGTCCTTGGCAATGTCGCGGCTCATCAATTCCAGCGAACCGGTCAGCACCCAGGTCTGGCCCGCCAGCGGCAGGCCTTCGATGACTTTTTTCTCGCTCTGCCAGTGCATGCCGAAATCGCGCAGCTGTTTCTCAGCGGACTCGGCAATCTGGCGATTTTCTGCAATCGCGAAAAAATCTCGAACCGAATTCGCCTGTTTCTCGGGCAAGGCCTGGCGCATGTCCAGCCAGTCAGCGCTCATGACCGATTCCAGCGAACCAAACTTGTCCGCCAGCTTCTGCGCCCCACCCGGCCCGACCGAAGGAATGTGCAGCTTGTCGAGGAAACCGCCCAGCGTCGTGCTGGCGGCAAATTCGGCCCCCAACTCGCCCTGATCCTGAATCTGCAGGCCGTGCTCGAGCAACTTCGCAATAACCTGCTGGTTATGCGCATCTTCAAAGAAGCTGTGAATCTCGTGAGCCACTTCCAGGCCGACATCCGGCAAGTACGTCAGCACTTCCGGCAGAGCCTTCTGCACCCGCTCCAGAGACGCCAGCGAGCGCGCCAGCACCTTGGCGGTCTCTTCGCCGACATCAGGAATCCCGAGGGCGTAGATGAACCGTGCCAGGCTCGGTGTCTTGCTGTCCTTGATCGCAGCGAGCAGTTTATTGCTCGACAGCTCGGCGAAGCCTTCCAGATCAACGATGTCCTCGAACTTCAAGGCATACAGATCGGCGGGAGAACTCACCAGCCCCTCATCGACCAATTGCTCGACGCTCTTGTCGCCCAGACCTTCAATGTCCATCGCACGACGGGAGACGAAGTGAATGATCGCCTGCTTGAGTTGCGCCCCGCAGGCCAGACGCCCGACGCAGCGGTACACCGCGCCTTCGCTGACGGTTTCCTTGCCCTTGCTGCGCTTGACCAGCTGCGTGCGCTCGACATGCGAGCCGCAGACCGGGCACTTCTCGGGAATCTGCACTGGACGCGCATCGTCCGGGCGACGCTCCATGACCACTTGCACCACTTGCGGAATCACATCNCCCGCCCGGCGGATGATCACGGTGTCGCCGATCATCAGGCCCAGACGCGCGACTTCGTCCATGTTGTGCAAGGTGGCGTTGGACACGGTGACACCCGCAACCTTGACCGGTTTCAACCGCGCCACGGGCGTCACGGCGCCGGTGCGGCCGACCTGAAACTCCACGTCGAGCAACTCGGTAAGCTCTTCCATGGCCGGGAATTTATGCGCGATCGCCCAACGCGGTTCGCGGGCGCGGAAGCCCAGTTCACGCTGCGAGGCGATGCTGTTGACCTTGAACACCACGCCGTCGATTTCATAACCCAGGCTGTTACGCCGCTCGCCGATATCGCGGTAGTAGTCCAGGCATTCCTGGATGCCGTGCGCCAGTTTCAGCTCGCGACTGATCGGCATGCCCCAGGTCTGGAGCTGTTTGAGATTGCCAATGTGCGTGTCGGCAATGTCCGCCGAAATCTGGCCGATGCCGTAGCAGCAAAACTCCAGCGGGCGACTGGCGGTGATCTTCGAATCCAGCTGGCGCAGGCTGCCGGCCGCGGCATTGCGCGGGTTGGCGAAGGTCTTGCCGCCGACTTCCAGCTGCGAGGCGTTCAGCCGCTCGAAACCGGCTTTGGACATGAACACTTCACCGCGCACTTCCAGGGTGGCGGGCCAGCCAGTCCCCTGCAGCTTCAGCGGGATATTGCGCACGGTGCGCACGTTGACGCTGATGTCTTCACCGGTGGTGCCATCACCGCNGGTAGCACCGCGCACCAGCTCGCCATCTTGATACAACAGGCTGACCGCCAGGCCATCCAGCTTGGGTTCGCAGCTGTATTCCACCGCCGCGCCACCGCCAAACAGATCGCCCACCGGCAGGTCCAGGCCTTCAGTCACCCGGCGATCGAACTCGCGCATGTCGTTTTCTTCGAAGGCGTTGCCGAGGCTGAGCATCGGCACTTCGTGGCGCACCTGAGTGAACGCCGACAGCGCTGCGCTGCCGACGCGCTGNGTCGGCGAGTCGCTGGTNATCAGGTCGGGATGGGCCGCTTCGAGGGCCTTGAGCTCATGGAACAACCGGTCGTACTCGGCGTCCGGAATGCTCGGCTCGTCGAGGACGTGGTAACGGTAGTTGTGCTGATCCAGTTCAGCGCGCAGTTCGAGGATGCGGGTGTGGGCGGCGGTCATGGGTGTTCTCTCATAAAGCAAAAGAGCAGCCGANGCTGCTCAATATGTNAACGCGGTTT
>NZ_NMOJ01000230.1 GCF_002251635.1 Pseudomonas mandelii | reverse complement strand
ATTACGACTTCCCGCACGTTGCCAATTTCAGCGCTTCTGGGTCAGGGCGCGGCGTTCGAATTCGACGATGCGCTGACGGTAATGCTCGATCGTCTGGGCGGTCAGCACGCTGCGTTGGTCGTCCTTGAGCTCGCCGTTGAGTTCCTGGGACAGCTTGCGGGCGGCGGCCACCATCACGTCGAACGCTTGTTTCGGGTGACGTGGGCCTGGCAGGCCGAGGAAGAAGCTCACCGCCGGCGTGCTGAAGTGGTCGATGTCGTCCAGATCGAAGATGCCCGGCTTGACCGCGTTAGCCATCGAGAACAGCACTTCGCCGTTACCGGCCATGCTTTCGTGACGGTGGAAAATATCCATCTCGCCAAAGCGCAGGCCGCTTTCGAGGATGTTCTGCAGCAGCGCGGGGCCTTTGAAGCCGGCGGCGTCGCGGCAGATCACGCTGATCACCAGCACTTCTTCGGCTTGCGGTTGTTCCTTGTCACTGATCGACGGCGAAGCCTTGGTGTCATCCGGGAAATCGTCGTCACGGCTGCTGAAGCTCGGGCCGCCGTCCAGATCCAGGCTGAGGTTCATGTCGCCCTGGGAAGGCTCGCCATGGCCACGCTTGCCGCGCTTGGAACCCGACTCACGCGGTTCACGGGCAGGCATGCTCACCGACGGCAGATCGTGCTCGTCCAGTTGCGGTTCTTTATGCGTATCAAGCACGCGGGGCGGGCCCAACAGCTCGGCGCTGGTGTCCTCGTCCGGCAGATTGGACAAACTTCGGTCAAGACGGAATTTCAGTTTGCCCTTGCCACCGCGCATGCGGCGCCAGCCATCAAAAAGAATACCGGCAATGACAATAATGCCGATGACGATCAGCCACTCGCGCAGACCGATTTCCATGTAATCCCGTGCCTCTAATAAAAAATGCTGAAAAATAAGGGGTTTAGCACCGTGCAAACCGCTTTAAAACGTGGCGCCAACTCTATGTTCTGACTGACGTTTTGCCCACGCATACGAAAAATTGACATTAAACTAGCACGACCAAAGGTAACTTTACACCGTCTGTCACAATGGCTTGCGCGAATATGTCGATTGGCCAGCAAGTCGAGACAGGTAAAAAAGTCCTACAGACCAAAAATACTTGCCCTACAAGCGCCGACTCAGGCCTCCACCATCGCCATCGCCTCCTCGACATCCACNGCCACCAATCGCGAACAACCCGGCTCGTGCATCGTTACACCCATCAATTGGTCCGCCATTTCCATGGCGATCTTGTTGTGGGTGATATAGATGAACTGCACGGTCTGGGACATCTCTTTCACCAATCGAGCGTAGCGTCCAACGTTAGCGTCATCCAGCGGGGCGTCAACTTCGTCGAGCATACAAAACGGCGCCGGGTTCAACTTGAAGATGGCAAATACCAGAGCCAATGCGGTCAGGGCCTTCTCGCCACCGGACAACAAATGGATGGTGCTGTTCTTCTTGCCCGGAGGCCGCGCCATGATCGTTACCCCTGTATCGAGTAGATCTTCGCCCGTCAGTTCCAAGTAGGCGCTGCCTCCACCGAAAACTTTCGGGAATAACGCCTGTAAACCGCTATTAATCTGATCAAAGGTATCTTTGAAGCGATTACGGGTTTCCTTGTCGATCTTGCGAATCACGTTTTCCAGGGTGTCGAGGGCTTCCACCAGATCGGCGTTCTGAGCATCCAGATAACGTTTACGCTCGGACTGNTGCTGGTATTCGTCGATGGCCGCCAGGTTGATCGCACCGAGGCGCTGAATCCGCGCCGTAATGCGTTCGAGTTCTTCTTCGGCGTCCTTCTCGTTAGCCTCGGCGGTCAAGGTATCGAGCACGCCGTGCAGGTCGTAGCCGTCTTCCAACAACTGGTCTTGCAGGGTCTTGCGGCGCACGGTCAGGGCTTGCCATTCCATGCGTTGCTGTTCGAGTTGGCCGCGGATCAATTGGGATTGCTGCTCGGCCTGGGTCCGACGTTTTTCTGCGTCACGCAATTCGCGGTCGGCGTCCTCCAGGGCGATCTGCGCAGTCTTGAGTTCTTCGTCGACGGTCATGCGCTTGTCGAGCAACTCTTCGAGCTTGAGCCGCAACTCTTCCAGCGGCGCTTCGCCCTCCTCCAGGTTGAGGCTCAGCTGCTCGCGCTTTTCGGTCAGGCGCTCAGACTGCATCTCCAGCCGCTCCAACGCCTGACGTGTGGAGTCGTGTTGCGCCTTGAGCGAACCCAGACGCACCGCCAGTTGATGGGCGTGATCCTTGTGTTGCCGGGCTTCCTGACGCACGCGGTCGAGGCGCTCGCGCAGGCTGTCACGCTGGGCCAGCAGCAGTTCGCGCTGCTCGGTGTCGAGGGCCATGCTGTCGAGGGCTTCTTGCAATTGCAGGCGCGCTTCGCCGATTTGTTCGTGCTCCAGCGCGCGTTGCTCAGCCAATTCGGTGAGTTCTTCGTCCAGGCGTGTACGGCGCAAGGTCAGTTGTTCGGCCTTGGCTTTGCCGGCAGACAACTGGGCTTTCAATTCACCTTGCTGACGCGCTTCGTCTTGCAGCAAACGACGCAAATGTTCGCGGCCGTTTTCCTGCTGACGCTGCTGCGCCCTGAGCGTCTGAAGTTGGGTTTCGAGGGTTTCGACCGTGGCCTCGCGCTCTTCGCGCTCGATGCTCAGTCGCTGGATCTCCTGACCCCGGGCGAGTACGCCGCTTTCCGCTTCGCTGGCCCGGCGAACACGTAGAAAGTGTCGGCCAACCCAATAGCCGTCGCGGCTGATCAAGCTCTGGCCGACGGTCAGCTGACTGCGCAGGGCCAACGCTTGCTCAAGATTCTCAACCGGTTTGACCTGCCCCAACCAGGGCGACAGATCGATCTGCGCTTCAACCTTGTCAAGCAGGCTGCCCGGCACTCGCACGCCATCGCTGGCCGGGCTGAGCAAACGCAAATCGCCCTGGGTAAAACCGGCCAGATCGAAATCGCCGAAGTCATCCACCAGCACGGCTTGCAGGTCGGCGCCGAGTACGGTTTCCACCGCCAGCTCCCAACCGGCCTCAACCTTCAAGCCTTCGGCCAGGCGCGGGCGCTCGGCAAGATGCTGGTCGCGCAGCCATTCGGCGGTGCCGGTGCCCGGGTCCAGTGCGGCTTGCTGCAAGGCTTCAAGTGACGCCAGGCGACCGTTGAGCCGCTGCAAGTCGCCCTGGGCCTGCTGCTGNNCCTGGGTCGCCAATTGCAATTCCTGACGCAGTTGCTCAAGGCGTTCGACCTGGGCTTCTTCGCTGGCCTGCAAATCTTCGAGGGTTGCTTCGCTCGCGGCCAATTGCTCGCTGAGTNCCATGATCGCCGCGTCTTCCGGGTCCGCCGAGAGCAACGCGCGCTCTTCGCCAAGGCGCTTCTGGCGATCGGCCAGACGCTCCATGCTGGTTTCGAGTTGCTGAATGCGTGACTGCTGGACCTCGGACTGGCGGCGCGGCTCGGCGGATTGCAGGTTGAAAGCGTCCCACTGTTCCTGCCAGCCGTGCATGGTGGTTTCGGATTCTTCCAGCGCAGCGGCCGCTTCTTCGGCGGCAGCGCTGGTGATTTCCTGCTCGGGGGTGAGCATGTCGAGCTCTTCGCCGAGGGTCAGCAGCAACGTGCGGTCGTGGCCGAGGTGCGATTCGGTTTCCAGGCGCGCGCGTTCGGCTTCCTTCAAATCATCCTGCAACTGGCGCAGACGCTGCTGGCCGTGCTGGATGCTCTGCTCGACCCGGGCGATGTCGCCGCCGACCGAATAGAAGCGCCCCTGCACCAGATTGAAGCGCTCTGACAGGTCGTGGTGCCCGTCACGCAAGCGCTCGATGGCCGCATCGGCGTTGCGCTGTTCAGCGACCAACGCTTCGAAGGTGACTTCCTGATTGCCAATGACTGCTTCGCGCTGCCCAACCTGATCATTCAGCGCCTGCCAACGCAGGGCCGACAGTTGCGCCTTGAGCTGACGCTCCTCGCCCTTGTATTCCTGATACTTCTCGGCGGCCTGGGCCTGGCGGTGCAGGCGCTCCAACTGGCGCTCCAGCTCTTCGCGCAGGTCGGTCAGGCGGGCAAGGTTTTCATGGGTGCGGCGAATACGGTTTTCAGTCTCGCGGCGGCGCTCCTTGTACTTGGAGATGCCGGCCGCCTCTTCGATAAAGTTGCGCAGGTCTTCGGGCTTGGCTTCGATCAGCTTGGAGATCATGCCCTGCTCGATGATCGAGTAGCTGCGCGGGCCCAAGCCGGTGCCGAGGAAGATATCGGTGATATCGCGACGACGGCATTTGGTGCCGTTGAGGTAGTAGGTGGTCTGGCTGTCGCGGGTCACTTTGCGGCGAATGGAAATTTCCGCGTAGGCCGCGTATTCACCGACCAGGGTGCCGTCGGAGTTATCGAACACCAGTTCGATGCTGGCCTGGCTCACCGGCTTGCGGCTGGTGGAGCCGTTGAAGATGACGTCGGTCATCGACTCGCCACGCAGGTTTTTTGCCGAGCTCTCGCCCATCACCCAGCGCACGGCGTCGATGATATTCGACTTGCCGCAGCCATTGGGCCCGACCACCGCCGCCATGTTACTGGGGAAGTTCACCGTGGTCGGGTCGACGAAGGATTTGAACCCCGCCAGTTTGATGCACTTGAGCCGCACGCTTAGGCGTCCGCCAACGCAGNAACCACCAGATCGCTGCTGCGCTGGCCATAGGCCGNCAGCACTTGGCGAATCTGCGGAAAGTCACGGGCCAGCACAGCGGCGAGCAAGCGTTCGAACAGTTCGAGGAACTCGCTCATCGAGGCCTTGCGCTGGTCCAGGGCGAGGAAATACGCACGGCTCATCGCCGGTTGCAGGTTCTCGACGGTTTCCTGCAAGTACGGGTTGTTGGCGAAGGGGTACGCGGCGCGCATCACGTTGAAGCTTTCTTCGACGAAGGTGCGGATGTCCTGACGCTCATAGCTGGCGGCCAGGCGCTGCTGGATCTGCACGAACGGCGCCATGTCAGCCTGGACCTGCCAGCCTTTGGCCACTGCATTACCGAGCAGGATGTACAACTCGCTCATCAACGTACACAGGCTCTGCACCTTGTGCGCGGTGAGTTCGGTGACGTGGGCGCCACGGCGCGGCAGGATCGCGATCAGGTGGCGGCGCTCAAGGATCAATAAGGCTTCACGCACGGAACCACGGCTGACATTGAGNGCCAGCGTGACTTTCTGTTCCTGGATCCGCTCCCCAGGCTTGAGATCGCCGCGAATGATACGTTCGGCGAGGTGGTGAGCGATTTGCTCGGCGAGACTGTCCGGCGCCTTGAACGTCATGTTTTTCCTTCAAANTCTTCGATCTGCACAAGCGGCGCAGTGTAGCGCACATGAAGGGTCATGGCGGAGTGCCCACTCAGCGGTTTTTGGCACGAATCAAGCAAAAAGCAGGCTAACCCGCGAGGGTCAATAATGAAGGAACGAGTCGTTGATCGACAAAATGCTGTTTCCTGACCTTTAAGTCAGAAAATCATTGACCGCAAAGTCAGATATGACTAGATTCGGCGCAAAGCGGTTAACAACAATAATGAGTCTGCGAGGCCTTCCGTGATCCAGTTTTTACTTAACCAGGAACTCCGTAGCGAGCACGCCCTGGACCCCAATCTGACCGTGCTCAACTATTTGCGCGAGCATGTGGGCAAACCCGGTACCAAGGAAGGCTGCGCCAGCGGCGATTGCGGTGCATGCACCGTGGTGGTCGGCGAGCTGCATACCAATGAGCAAGGCGCAGAGCAGATTCGTTATCGCAGCCTCAATTCGTGCCTGACCTTCGTATCGTCGTTGCACGGCAAACAACTGATCAGCGTCGAAGACCTCAAGCATCAAGGCCAGTTGCACAGCGTGCAGCAAGCCATGGTTGAGTGCCACGGCTCGCAATGCGGCTTTTGCACGCCGGGTTTCGTGATGTCGTTGTTTGCCCTGCAAAAGAACAGCGACGCCCCCGACAGCCAAAAAGCCCACGAAGCCCTGGCCGGCAACCTCTGCCGCTGCACCGGCTACCGCCCGATTCTTGNNGCCGCCGAGCAATCCTGCTGCGGTAAACAACCGGATCAATTCGATGCCCGCGAAGCCGATACCATCGCTCGCCTGAAAGCCATCGCACCTACCGACATCGGCGANCTCAACAGTGGTGATAAACGCTGCCTGGTGCCGCTGACCGTTGCCGACCTGGCCGACCTCTACGACGCTTATCCACAGGCCCGGCTACTGGCCGGCGGTACGGATCTGGCGCTGGAAGTCACCCAGTTTCATCGCGCGTTGCCGGTGATGATCTACGTCGGCAACGTTGCCGAAATGAAGCGCATCGAACGCTTCGACGATCGCCTGGAAATCGGCGCCGCCACCGCCCTCTCCGATTGCTACGAAGCCTTGAAAGCCGAATACCCGGATTTTGGTGAATTGCTGCAACGCTTCGCTTCTNTGCAAATCCGCAACCAGGGCACCCTGGGCGGCAATATCGGCAACGCCTCGCCGATTGGTGATTCGCCTCCCCTGCTGATCGCCCTCGGTGCGCAGATCGTGCTGTGCAAAGGCAATACCCGCCGCACCCTGGCGCTGGAAGATTACTTCATCGACTACCGCGTTACCGCGCGCCAGGACAGTGAGTTCATCGAGAAAATCATTGTCCCCNNNGCCAANGCCGA
>NZ_NMOJ01000023.1:5061-48201 GCF_002251635.1 Pseudomonas mandelii | reverse complement strand
TTTTNGGGAGCGCTCCGCACTCCAACGGGGGCAAGCCCCCTCGCCACAATGAGCTGCTCGGTAGCTGCCGATTAATCGATCTGATCCGTATTTTCCTTCGCCATCTGCCTCTGTAATGTACCCAGCCGCCCGCTCACAATGACAGCACGGTCCGCAGTCGCGCAGTCACTGCACCGTAAACTCATAATGTAGGAGGCCCTATGGGCAAGATGGCAATTTTCCTCGGCGGATTTCTGGTGTTAACCATTTTGATTGGTGCCCTGGCCACAATCTCTCCCGTTTAGTCCTTCCTCCCCTCAGCACAAAGCAAANNGGTGGCAAGCGCTCCGAAAAAAATCAGCCGTTCTCGGCAATCACTCTGCCCGCCAGCGCCGCGCCTGCACGATCAGCGCCGGGGCAAAGTGCAGCACGACCATTCGCACCAAATGATGCGTCAGGATAAACACCACGTTCAGCCCGCCACTGAACGCGACGATGGCGATGGTTTCAATGGCGCCCGGCATGTACGCCAGCCACAACGACAGCGGATCGCTGCCCAGCACCCGCCCGGCCACGCCGGCAAACGCGGCGGCGATCAGCAACATGAGGCCGACGGCGAGCAGCCCGGCGCGGCCATGGCGGACCAGCTCGGCGAAGCTGATGTCCTTGAATTTAGAGCCAATCAGCACGCCGATCAGCACGGAGGCGGAGTCGACGCTCCACTGCGGCAGGTGGAACGCCTGGAGGTAACCCAGCTTGATGTAGGCAGCGGTGAGCACGATGGCGGTGAGCATGAACGGCGCCGGCACGCCGACGCTCAACAGCACGCGGCCGAGCAACAGGCACAAGGCGATCAGCGACAGCAGGGTCAGCGCCGTACTCACGTCTAGCGGGCTGCTCTGGGCAAGCGCGACGTCGATGTGCCCGGGAATGCAAAAACTGACCAGCAGGGTGATCGACAACAGGCGGACCAGGTGCACGACGATCACTTTGCTGGACGCACGTTCAGATTCGATCAAGTCGAACACGGCGGCGAGTGCGCCCGGGTACACGGATAACAGCGAGTCCTTGAGGTTCCAGCCCGAGACCCTGAACAACCAGAAACCGGCCACGGAACTCTGGATCATCAGGCACAGCAGCATGAATCCGAGGCTGGGCAACATGGCCGCCACGGTGTGGTTGTCCCACGAGGTGAACATCAGACCGGTCGCGATCCCCAGCACGATTTGCACGTAGCCAAGGCCGAAGGGCAGGGTGGGGGAAAATCGCAGATTGCTGGCGATCAACGCGCTCGCGAGTATCGAGCCTAGCAACAGGCCGTGGGGGATACCGGCGTATTGCAGCGCAGTGCCGACGCCGGTGGCGATCAGCAAACACACTAGGGTTTTCATGAGTCTTCCTTGATTCGTGTCGTACGCCAATGCTTCCGTTTGGGCCGTGCACGTTTTCCCACTTAATGAGGTGAGGCGTCAAGCTGCAGGAATCGCTCGCTTGCGATAGAGTAGGGGTTGCCGTGGATAGCGTCCCCTCGCCGGGTCCTCGTAAAAAGACAGGCCTCGCGCTGCTCGGCAGCTGCCGATTAATCGATCTGATCCGTATTTTCCTTCGCCATCTGCCTCTGTAATGTACCCAGCCGCCCGCTCACAATGACAGCACGGTCCGCAGTCGCGCAGTCACTGCACCGTAAACTCATAATGTAGGAGGCCCTATGGGCAAGATGGCAATTTTCCTCGGCGGATTTCTGGTGTTAACCATTTTGATTGGTGCCCTGGCCACAATCTCTCCCGTTTAGTCCTTCCTCCCCTCAGCACAAAGCAAACCGCCTCCACAGTGGGAGGCGTTGCGGTGCTGCGCAGAAATGACCGATGACGATGGTTTCGCGCCTNNACGATCAGCGCCGGGGCAAAGTGCAGCACGACCATTCGCACCAAATGATGCGTCAGGATAAACACCACGTTCAGCCCGCCACTGAACGCGACGATGGCGATGGTTTCAATGGCGCCCGGCATGTACGCCAGCCACAACGACAGCGGATCGCTGCCCAGCACCCGCCCGGCCACGCCGGCAAACGCGGCGGCGATCAGCAACATGAGGCCGACGGCGAGCAGCCCGGCGCGGCCATGGCGGACCAGCTCGGCGAAGCTGATGTCCTTGAATTTAGAGCCAATCAGCACGCCGATCAGCACGGAGGCGGAGTCGACGCTCCACTGCGGCAGGTGGAACGCCTGGAGGTAACCCAGCTTGATGTAGGCAGCGGTGAGCACGATGGCGGTGAGCATGAACGGCGCCGGCACGCCGACGCTCAACAGCACGCGGCCGAGCAACAGGCACAAGGCGATCAGCGACAGCAGGGTCAGCGCCGTACTCACGTCTAGCGGGCTGCTCTGGGCAAGCGCGACGTCGATGTGCCCGGGAATGCAAAAACTGACCAGCAGGGTGATCGACAACAGGCGGACCAGGTGCACGACGATCACTTTGCTGGACGCACGTTCAGATTCGATCAAGTCGAACACGGCGGCGAGTGCGCCCGGGTACACGGATAACAGCGAGTCCTTGAGGTTCCAGCCCGAGACCCTGAACAACCAGAAACCGGCCACGGAACTCTGGATCATCAGGCACAGCAGCATGAATCCGAGGCTGGGCAACATGGCCGCCACGGTGTGGTTGTCCCACGAGGTGAACATCAGACCGGTCGCGATCCCCAGCACGATTTGCACGTAGCCAAGGCCGAAGGGCAGGGTGGGGGAAAATCGCAGATTGCTGGCGATCAACGCGCTCGCGAGTATCGAGCCTAGCAACAGGCCGTGGGGGATACCGGCGTATTGCAGCGCAGTGCCGACGCCGGTGGCGATCAGCAAACACACTAGGGTTTTCATGAGTCTTCCTTGATTCGTGTCGTACGCCAATGCTTCCGTTTGGGCCGTGCACGTTTTCCCACTTAATGAGGTGAGGCGTCAAGTACGCGGGTCTCAACGCTGGAAAACGCGAATGCTGCAGCCCTGACCACGTCAAACAGGCTTCAGCGTAACGAACTGGCTCGTCAACCATGCATGGAGCCGGGAAACTGCCTGAATGCATACTTGTACAACTACGCGCTTGATCATTTCTGAGTTTTATTTTGCATTTTTCATTGGCGCTGGCAATCCACTCGTCGCCACGATTATAAGCCGTTTCTTTCCCGCTTCCTTTATGGATAGCTTCGGCAAGATCGCTCATTGAATGGCGAGTCACCTGATTTAAAGATCCCGAAAGATTGAAGGTTATCTCCTGAACATAGGGGAGAGGTTTGAAAAAAATCTTGTGCGGTAATCTGAAGATCGAGAGAATTTCATAATCAAAATAAACACGAAGGATTCGCGCTTCAGTGCCTAGATTTACGCCGATATCTTTAAGACGTTGAGGTAAGCAAGAACAATCCATAACTTCGTTGGCTTTCGTTGAAGCGTCTGCCGAAGCGGTTACTGGGGAGGGGTCAAATACGATCGCTTGCTCCACGCGACTCGGAAATGAGTACAACATATGTTGAGCAATTCCTCCTCCCAGCGAGTGCCCGGTAGTTATAAATCTGGGTGGGCGCATCCCTTTCATCGTTGCGTCTGCTTCATAATGATAGATGATTCGTTGCATATGGACTCGAGCAAGGTCGAATTGATTGTCACTCGGAAGGATTCTGGTAAACCACCATAAATTACCGTAAATCCAATCCCCGATATCCCCAGAAGTCCCACGGAAAGCGACTACTACTATGGTCTGGTTGTCTTGTTGGCGTTCCCAGACGTTGTACATTAGCCCGGTTTTATCCTCGCAGCCAAACGTTGGCGGGACAGCAGAATCGGGAATGCTGAGTTCTTCTCGCTCCCCCCAATGGCTTTCCTCTATTCCGATTTCAAGTATCTCTTTTTTGAGCGTGGTTTCTTGTGCTGTGACTGCTTCGGGAACCTTTTTTGGATATATGCAGTGAGGGGGGACCCGATAGGTATAAGCTGACATTAATGCATAAGGGGCAAGTCGCTTTGACGCTAATTTAGGTTCTGCAATCATGGCTCTGTAATGTTCGGTTCGTATTCTGACTGTTCCTGGCGTTCTGACTCCCAAAACTTCATAGTCTTCGCAAGGCTCCATTGCCAGGTGTGTACATGAAGTCAATACGACAATGCCTGCCGCGCAAGGGAGCCAGGCCATGAGCCGTGCAACGAGCTTGGGTAGAGGCATTGGATTACTCTCCGACATCTATTTTATTCGCGTCCAATACTGCTTCGAAGCGGAAGTAAATCTGTCCAGGCAAGCGAATAATTCACGAGGGGAGTGTAGTCGGGTTTATGGCAGAAGACGGGATTTCTTGAAAGACACAAAAACTCGACTGTAAGTTATTGCATTTTCACAGGAAACACTAAACTCGCTTTACGATTTGCGCACTTCAATTGCCGAATCTATGCTGGTGATGAGGGAAAGAGTGCGAGTCGTTGTTACATTACCCAAACGATTGCTCCAATCAACCCAGGGAGTTCGGACTGTGCGAAACCTAATTTTTCCATTGGTTCTTTTGCTTTCAGGTTGTTCTACCGTTTCTCAAAATCTTGATACGCCAGTCAGCAATCGTGCAGACCGTTTAGGGGTGCAGCCGCAAGAAAAGGTGAAGTTTGATGACTTGTTGCTGGCTAAAGCAGAGAGCTGTCCTGGTCGAGAGAGCTTTCCGAAAGGAAAAGCCGATGATGATTACGATAAGGTTCAGGCTCGATGGAAACTCCTCGATTGCTTATTCAAGCATGTGCAGGGGCGAAGACTTGTCGTGCTTCTGGATGGAACTGCCAATGACAAGGAAGACAGCACCAATATTTGGCGCCTGTATGAACTGGCGTTGTCCAGAACACTTAAAGGCAGTTTGGACACAAAAATAGAACTGGGCGATCCGGTCATTCCCTATTATGACAAGGGTGTGGGTACCAGCCCTACCTCGCCTATCAGCGGTGCCGCATTCGGGACCGGCGTGAGTATGAATATTCGTCAGGCCTATCGTTTTTTGGTTGAGGCCTACAAACCAGAGGATCAAATCTTTTTATTCGGATTCAGTCGCGGAGCGTTCACTGCGCGCTCACTTAACGGCTTTATCGAATTTGCGGGGTTGGCGAAGCCAGCGACCGTAGCCTCCAATACGCTAGACGACACATTCCTATTGTGGTGGGCAGGGAACTTTCACAGTAAAGTCTCCAATATGTATAAGATTTATCATCGATCTAATACTGGTAGTGCAACTTTTGAAAGTGACTTGCGCGGTGATTTGAAAAAGTATCGTCAGGAGAACAACATAGAGGTCTATGGAGATAAACCTTCAGATAGAAAGGTCACTGTGGAAGTGGTAGGAGTGTTTGATACCGTTCCCGCAGTAGGGCTAGGCCTTGATGAGGATCCAGACGGGCATCGAATCGAACTTTATGCGAGACGGGGTTATCACGCGATGTCCCTGGACGAGCAGCGCGATAGTTTTCGCCTTCAGCGTTTCGGTGTGCCGCAATATGAGCAGCAAACGCTAGAGGAAGTCTGGTTTGCGGGTGCACATGCCGATATCGGTGGTGGCTATTACAAAGGCCCTGAAGCGTTGATCTGCGGTAAAGAATTTGGTGAGGGTGAATCAGCACCGGTTGGGTTGGAAGCTACGCCGTTGCGTTGGATGTTAACGAGAACCCGCAATGATCGTATTTTTTCCGATGCCGAGTGGCCCAGGGAATGTGTTGGCGGGCAACTTCATGACGAATATTTTGACGCCAATAGGTTTTTAGCCGCGCTCTATAAAAATGCGGGTTTACTGCGTCGCAAACCCATTGCTCATGACAACGTCGATAAGAGCGTCCTGACCCGAATGAAGATCGGGAAGCTCGCGGCACCCCATCCCGACCGTGAGCCTAAAGGCCAATATCGACCGGTTAATCTCGGGCACGACCCTGAGTCAACATTTACGATTGTCAGTCCGGACTCAATGCCGGCGCTTACCCATTCTCCTTGAAGGCCTGATCGTTCTACCGCCATTGATTGCTATGATTTAGCGGCACCGTGTCGTTTCACGGCCTGTCGAAGGGGGGCTGAGTTCAGCTCAAGACCGAGAATCTCCAGCGAGGGGCCGTCCGTGGGCCCGCCCCTGTCGATCAGAAGCGGGTTATCGCGAACCCTCCCGACTTCATTGCCTGGCCTGGGGTGAATGCGGATTGTGGTCGGTGTGTTTCGGTCCAGCCAATGCCCACGCCACCACCCCAATCAGCGGCACAAACACGATCACCACGATCCACAAGAGTTTGTTGGTCGATTTGCCTTCGGCTTTGCGCACTCGGTTGATTGCCCATAGCTCGACCAGCAACAGAACGGCTGTCAGCACGTTGAGTGCGTTGGGATGATAAGAGCGTTACCTGTTGTGGCGAGCGAGGCACTGTTAATCAGACGCTGGCTGGGTTCATTGAATGTCGGAGCATAAGCAGGAGGCTCGCGAGGGGAACCTGTCAGGAAAATCTGTTTTGGCTGACAGGGCCTCATCGCGAGCAGGCTCGCTCCTACAGGGATTGCGGGGTGAGTTAGATCGAGTTGGCGAGTTTTCCGGTGGAGAGGCGGCGTTTGTAGGCGGTGTCGCGATTGGCCAGCCAGTAGTAGAGCGGTGAGGTGATGAGCAGGCCGACCAGCCAGGACAAGTCAGCGCCGTTGATGTGTTCGGAGATTGGCCCGACGTACAGCGGCGTGTTCATGAACGGAATCTGCACCGCGATCCCGATCGCATACGCCAGCAACGCTTGCGGGTTGTAGCGTCCATAGATCCCGCCATCGACCTTGAAGATCGAGTTGATGTCGTACTGACCTTTGTGAATCGCATAGAAGTCAATCAGGTTGATCGCGGTCCACGGCACCAGCACCACGAGCAGCACCAGCACCATGTCGACGAAGTGGCCGATGAAGTTGGCGGAGGCGCCGACGGCGGCGAAGCAGCAGGCGGCGAGGACGATGACGGAGAGGACGGCGCGGCTTTTGGCGGTCGGGATCCAGCGGTAGGCGAAGGTTTGCACCAGGGTGATCAGCGACAGCACGGCGCCGTAGAGGTTAAGGGCGTTGTGGCTGATGACGCTGAGCAAAAACAGCACAAGCATCAACGGGCCGATGGAGCCGGTGGCGAGCTTGACCGCGTCCATGGTGTCCATGCCCACGGGGGTGGCGAGGACGGCGACGGCGCCGAAGATGAACGAGAGACTGGAGCCGAGCACGGTGCCCAGATACGTGGTCCAGAACGTGGCGGCCACGGGCACGTTGGCCGGCAGGTAGCGCGAGTAGTCGGAGACGTAGGGGGCGAAGGCGATTTGCCAGAGCGCGGCGAGCGACACGGTAGCCAGCCAGCCGGAGATGTTGAAGCTGCCACGGGTGAGGAAGTCGGCGGTCTGTACGTGGGTGAAGATGTAGCCGAAGCCGAGCACGATGCCGGCGCCGAGCACCCAGGTGCCGATGCGGTTGAGCACGTGGATGAACCGGTAGCCGATGATGCCGATGATGCCGGAACCGAGGGCGCCGATGACGATGCCGACCGGCACCGGCACGCTGTCGACCACGCCGTGCAGGGATTTGCCGGCGAGGACGATGTTGGAGGCGAAGAAGCCGATGTACATGATGCCGGCGATCAGCACCACCAGCAGCGCGCCGAGGGAGCCGAACTGGGCGCGGCTCTGGATCATTTGCGGGATGCCCATTTGCGGACCTTGCGCCGAGTGCAGCGCCATCAGCACGCCGCCGACCAGGTGGCCGACGAGGATGGCGACGATGCCCCACACCAGGTTGAGGTGAAACATCTGCACGCCAAGGGCGCCGGTGACGATGGGCAGCGGGGCGATGTTGCCGCCGAACCAAAGGGTGAACAGGTCGCGGGTCTTGCCGTGGCGATCTTCGGGCGGCACGTAGCCGATGGTGTGTTTTTCGATGAGCGGGGCGGCGTTTGTTGCGGTGGTAACCATGACGGACTCCAAGGCAATTTGAGTACGTGGACGTACTTCGGTGAGCGCCGCACGGGGGCGACGCTTTTCTTGTTGGAGTGATGATGTGCGGTGGGGGCGGATAGATAAATTAGTAAGATTGTGGGTATAGACGTTAAAAAAAATAGGTCGTTTGGTCACCGCAAAACCCTGTGGGAGCGGGCTTGCCCGCGATGGTAGTCTGTCTGTCAAATCATCATTGACTGTCAGGCCGTCATCGCGGGCAAGCCCGCTCCCACAGGGGTTTTTGGGTGTTCGGAATCTTTGCTATTCAGTGATCGATAACAGCATCCGTTGCAACATGGCGTCGCAGGCATGGAGTTGTTCGAGGCTGACGAATTCGTCGGGCTTATGGCCCTGATCCATGCTGCCGGGGCCGCAAACAACGGTGGGGATTCCGGCGGCATCGAACAGGCCGCCCTCGGTGCCGAAGGCCACGGTGCCGAATGCTCGGGAGCCGCAGAACATGGCGATCAACTCGGCCGCTTCGCTGTGCGCATCAGTCGCCAATCCCGGATACGCCGACAACTGGCTGAATCGGATCTCGCTCTGTTCACTCACGGCCCGCATGCGCGGCAACACCTGTTGCTCGGCATAGGCCTTCAACGCCTGCGCCACTTCGCTCGGATCATACGAGGGCAACGCGCGGATTTCGAAGTCGAAGCGGCAATCGGCGGGGACGATGTTCAAGGCCTTGCCACCGCAAATCACCCCGGTTTGCACGGTGCTGAACGGCGGATCGAACCGCGCATCGTGATGCTCGGGGGCCTTGAGTCGGTTGCCGATCCGCCCTAGCTCAACGATCAGTTCGGCGGCGTATTCGATGGCATTGACCCCCAGCGGCGCGTAGGCGGAGTGGCACGCTTCGCCATGCACTTCGCAGCGCATCGCCAGCTTGCCCTTGTGACCCAGCACCGGCTTGAGTTCGGTCGGCTCACCGATAATGCACAGCATCGGTTTGACCGGGCGCTGCTCCAACTCCGCCAGCAACGAGCGCACGCCAAGGCAGCCGACTTCCTCATCGTAAGACAGCGCAATGTGTACAGGCAGCCGTAGCTTCGCCTTCACCAGCGACGGAACGAGGGCGAGAACACAGGCGATGTAGCCTTTCATGTCCGCCGTGCCGCGCCCGAACAGTTTGCCGTCGCGCTCGGTGAGTTCAAATGGCGCAACCGTCCACGGCTGGCCGTCGACGGGCACCACGTCGGTGTGCCCCGACAGCACGATGCCCGGCCGATCCGCCGGGCCAATGGTCGCGAACAGATTGGCCTTGCTGCGCTGCTCGTTGTAAATCAGCTCGCAAGGCACATCGAAACCCGCGAGGTAATCACGAACGAACTCGATCAGGTGCAGGTTGGATTCGCGGCTGGTGGTGTCGAACGCCACCAGGGTTTCCAGCAAATCACGGCTGCTGCTGCTCATCGGTCGTCTCCGGCGACGCCGTAGCCGGGGGACTTGTCGGGGGCGAGGGCGCGGTCGATGTAGTCCTGAACTTGGGGGCGATAAGCGTCCCAGAGTTTTTCCAGTTGGCCGATCGGATTTTCATCCGCCCAATCGACCCGCAGGTTGATGATCGGCCAGGTCAGTTCGCCGACCACCACCATCGCCGCCGAATGCACAGGCCCGGCTTCGCCACCGGCGGCGATGGCCGCTTTCATGGCAGCGAGCAAGCGGTCGGCGAGTTGGCCTTCGCCGTGTTCAAACGCTTCGACCATGGCCTCGATCACCGAACGGTCGGCAAGCATGTTGCCGGCGGCGACGCATTGTTCACCGGAGACGGCGTGGTGGTTGCCGAGGGTTTGCGCGCCGCTGAAATGCGCGGTCTGGCCGAGGTGGTCGATGGCGGTGATCTGGCGGTATTGGCTGTAGCCGTTGCGGGTCAACACCTTGTCCAGCGCTTCGGCGGGCGCCAGGCCTTGCTCCATCAGGGCAAGCACTTCCGGGCCTAACGACGGCAAGGTGATGTTTTGTGTGGAGACAGCGCCGACGCCTGGCAGCAGCCAGGGGCAACGGGCACCGACGGCGATGCTGGAGGAACTGATTGCAATGCCGAACTGACCGGTTTCGGGGCAACGGGCGGCGATGGAGAAGGTCATGGGTTTTGC
The DNA here is from genome assembly GCF_002251635.1 of Pseudomonas mandelii. Taxonomy (GTDB): domain Bacteria; phylum Pseudomonadota; class Gammaproteobacteria; order Pseudomonadales; family Pseudomonadaceae; genus Aquipseudomonas; species Aquipseudomonas mandelii_B. Next base: position 38,123 of record NZ_NMOJ01000023.1, on the reverse strand, counting down.
TCCTTGGTTGGCCTTGGCAAATGAGGTGTCTGTTTGGCCGCCATCGCGGGCAAGCCCCCTCCCACAGGTTTTTTTAGTGGCCGCAAATTTTGTGCACGACAACTAACCCTGTGGGAGCTGGCTTGCCTGCGATGGCCGCGACGCGGTCTACTTCTTTACTCAGGAATCACCGCAATCACATCAATCTCCATCAACCACTGCGGCTGCCCGAGTGCGGAAATCACCAGGCCGGTAGAGATCGGGAACACGCCTTTGAGCCATTTACCCACCTCCTGATACACCGGCTCGCGATAGCGCGGGTCGATCAGGTAGGTGGTGGTTTTGACGATGTGACTCAGGTCGCTGCCAGCCTCTTCCAGCAACTGCTTGACGTTGCGCATGGCCTGCTCAGCCTGGGCACGCGGGTCACCCAGACCCACCAGCCGGCCCTCGAAATCCGTCCCGACCTGGCCGCGAACATAAACGGTATTGCCGGCCCGGACCGCTTGGCACAGGTCGTTGTCCAGGCTCTGGTTCGGGTAGGTTTCCTTGGTGTTGAACATGCGAATACGGGTATGGGTTGGCGTGGACATTTTGAGCTCCTGACAGAAAAGGCTTAGGCACTGACCGTGGTTTTGAGGGCGACCGGGGCCTGTTCAGCCTCCCGTTGCGCCGCATCGTGGTAGTCGAGATAAGAGCGCTGAATCGCGATGTGGTCCGCCACGTACTTGGCGTCATGCCAGACACCCCAGATGAACGACGAGCCGCGACGGGACTGCCACGGCAGGCCGAGGAAATACACGCCAGCCTCGCTCGACACTCCGCGCTGATGCTGCGGCTTGCCGTTATCGTCGAAGGCATCGACCTTGAGCCAGCTGTAATCCGTGGCAAAACCGGTGGCCCAGATGATCGAGGTGACGCCGGCCTTGACCAGGTCGAGCTCGAGAATCGGATGGGTCACGCACTCCGGATCCGGGAACACGTGGCGCGCTTCCGGTTCTTCCGGCAAGTCCAGACCATTGCGTTCGATGTAGGCATCGGCGGCATTCAGCAGCGTCAGATAGTTCTCATCGCCGCGCGCCAGGTTGTCGGCCAGGTTCGGCTGGAACGTCGCCACGCCACCGTTGAACGATTGAGTCAGCCCCACCAGCGTCATGCCGCGATGGGCGAGTCCACGGAAGTCCACCGTGCGGCCACCATGGGCGCCGCTGACCGCGATGGTCACGTGTTCCCGACCCGGTTTCATCGCCGCTTGATCCCACTCGCCCAGCACACCCAGCCACCAGCAGAAATCACGGTTGCGGTAAGCGCGAGGAGGGCGGTCGTGGGCACCGACGGAGAGGTAAACCTTCTTCCCGGCACGCTGCAATTCATCGGCAATCTGCACGCCGGACGACCCCGCGCCGACCACCAGCACCGCGCCTTCAGGCAGTTGCGCCGGGTTGCGGTAGTCGGCGGAGTGGATCTGCATGAAAGGCTGATCTTTCGGCGCAATCGGCGGGATGACCGGACGCTGAAAAGGCCCGGTGGCCGCCACCACGCGGTTGGCTTCAATCACGCCTTCAGAGGTTTCAATGGTGAAGCCCGGGCGACCGGCATTGCGCTCAACCTTCAGCACGTCGACGCCGGTGCGGATCGGCGCATTGAATTTCTTGGCGTAGGCCTCGAAGTAATCGGCAACGCGTTCTTTCGGGGCAAATTCGTCGGGACTGAGGTCGTCGAAATCAAGACCCGGGAACCGGTCGTGCCACGCTGGACCATTCGCCACCAGCGAATCCCAGCGCCCGGTGCGCCAGCGCTCGGCAATGCGGTTGCGCTCCAGCACCAGGTGCGGCACCCCGAGTTTGCTCAAGTGTTCACTCATGGCCACGCCAGCCTGACCGGCGCCAACAATCAGCGTATCTGTTTTTATTTTTTCGGTGGTCATCTCAATACCCTTCGAAGTTGGAGTGAGGTCGCGAACGACCTGCCATTTCTTGGGCTCAAGACTAGGGATGACCCTGGTATCGGTAAAATATTATTAAGCTGGCATTTGAGTATAAATAACTGAGGCAGAGCGCTGTCTGGCGCTCGAGTCGATACGCCATAGTGGCGCCACGGGTTAACATGGCGCCTTATCAACGCACCAGACAACCGGTTCGGTACGTAATGGAGTGGATCGAGCATTGATCGAACGACGCCAATTCAGCGGAGGCATGAAGGGCAAGAACCTTCGCTATCTGAATGAACACCCTGACGGGACCCGGCAAACGGTCCGCGCAGGCTTTCTGCTGCTCGAACATTTCTCCCTGCCGGCGTTTACCCAGGCGCTGGATACGGTGGTCACAGCCAATCTGCTACGACCTGAATCGTTCTCTTCCTGCACATTTGGTTTGAACGACGGCGAGGTCGTCAGCGATCTGGGCCTGGTCATTCGGCCCGATGCCCGTATCGATTGCGCAGCGGTCAAAGCGCTGGACCTGCTGGTGATCTGCGGAGGCTACAGGACTGAACTCAAGGCCAGCGAAGGCTTGATCAGCCTGTTGCGGACCGCGTCAGACCAGGGTGTCAGCCTGGCCGGGTTGTGGAACGGTGCATGGTTCCTGGGGAAGGCGGGGTTGCTTGACGGATACCGTTGCGCGATTCACCCGGAACATCGCCCGGCGCTAGCGGATTTCTGCAAGGCGACGCAGGTCAGCAGCGAGCCCTACATCATCGATCGAGACCGGCTCACGGCGTCCAGTCCTTCCGGGGCCTTCCACATGGCGCTGGACTGGATCAAAGGGCTGTACGGCAAAGCGCTCGTCGAGGGGATCGAGGACATCCTGGCGTTCGAGGAGTCGCGCTACCGGCGCATCAAGCCGACGGAAAATGTCTGNGTCAGCGCGCCGCTGCGTGAAGTGGTCAAACTGATGGACGCCAACCTCGAAGAACCCCTGGAGCTGGACCAACTGGCGGTCTACGCGGGGCGTTCCCGCCGACAGCTTGAGCGCTTGTTCAAGGAGCAACTGGGCACCACACCGCAACGGTATTACATGGAGCTGCGGATTACCGAGGCGCGGCGCTTGTTGCAGCACACAGAGCTATCGCAAGTGGACGTGCTGGTGGCGTGCGGGTTTGTCTCACCGAGTCATTTCAGCAAGTGCTATAGCGCGTATTTCGGCTACAGGCCTTCCAAGGAGAAGCGACTCGTCAAGTAAGAGTCGCTCGCCCTGAGACGCCCCGACCGTTAATGCATCTTGCTGTGATCAGCCATGCCAAGTGCCCGGGCCTCGGCGTCCACCTTGATCGACTGTTTCTCGCCCTTGGCGTTTTCCACGGTCAGGGTCAGCGGCACCTGGTCGCCTTCCTTCACCTGCGCCGTAAGGTCCATCAGCATCACGTGGTAGCCGTGAGGATCAAAACTCACCGGTTTGCCGGCCGGCAGCGCGACGGACTCGACCTGACGCATGCTCATCACATCGTCTTTCATGCTGGATTGGTGGATTTGTACCATTTTGGCGACAGGCGATTGCACGCTGAGCAGCTTGCTGTCGCTGTCGGCTTGCAGCGTCATGAAGGCGCCGGTCGATGGCTGGCCGGCAACGGTCGCGCGGACCCAGGCGTCGTCCACTTTGGTTTGCGCCGATACCTGCCAGGCCATGCCGATCAGGGCGCATCCCAGGACCACTTGTTTGACACGTCGCGAGAAAACGGTGTTTGCGTGGATCGAATTCATCAGCAGACTTCCATGACGGTGAGCAGGTCTTCTGCGCACTCTTGAGCCGTAAGAGACGCGGACAGCCCCAGGCGCAAGGTGCCCCGGGAGTCGAAGACGTAGCTGGTCGCGGTGTGGGAAAGGGTGTAGGTCGAACCGCTCGGAATCTTTTCGAAGAACACGCCGAACTCCTTGGCGGTGGCGGCGGTTTCTTCCAGGGTGCCGTGCAGCGCCTCGAAACTCGGGTCGAACGACTTGACGTAGGCGTCGAGCATTTGCGGCGTGTCGCGTTCCGGGTCGAGGGTGATAAACACCACTTGCATGATCTCGCCGTCGCGGCCCATCAGCTTCTTGGCCTGGGCGGCGCGGGCCAGGGTGGTCGGGCACACGGCCGGGCACTGGGTGAAACCGAAGAACACCATCGGCATCAGGCCGCGATAACTGGTGAGCATCTTCGTTTCGCCCTGGGCATCTTTGAGCTTGAAGGTACGCCCCATGATCTTGTCGCTGAGGTCCTTGCCGTACTTGAACGACAGCCTGGAGCTGTCATCGCAGCCGGCGAGCAGGCCAAGACTCAACAAGCCCATACCGCGCAGTACCGTGCGGCGGGTAAACAACGTACTCATGGAAAAGCATTCCTGTGTTGCGACGGGAAATCTGTAGCGCCTGATGAGTCAGACGAAAAAAACGGGTGGATATTAACAAACTGTGGCCGTGCTTTGCTCATTGTTGGACGAGGGGCGGGTTTGGTACAGGTGCAGAAACTGCTGAAAACTACGGATCAGCAGAAACGCCCGGGCCACTGACTACCCGGCCATANNNGCTTCGCCAGCTGCTACAGGTTATGCGTTGCGGTTGATGGCTGGTATTGGACACATTGTCGCGCGGACACATTCCAGATACATAAGTGCGCTTTCATGGCCCTGTCCCCCCTCACAATGAGAGCGTTTCCATGATCCGTAAACTGCAGCAAGCCGTCCGCTTCCTCAGCCAGAGCGCGCGTTTGATGGTCGGCGTCCCCGATTACGACAACTATGTCGCCCAGATGACGCTTAAACACCCGGAAGAGCCGGTGATGAGCCATTCAGCGTTTCTTCGCGAGCGTCAGGAAGCCCGCTACGGCGGCAAGCAATGCACCACGCGTTGCTGCTGATGACCTGGGCGAACGCCGCGATCAGCACAATATCCTCCCCATTTCGTTACGGCTGCTAAGCTTCGACGTTGCAGCGTCCGAGCCTTTGCGGGCTCGGGCGTTGAGCGTGGCCATGGAGTACGACTTCAGTATCAATATCCACTTCTACAGGGGTGGCGAGCGATTGTCGGTAACCTGCACGGAGGCAGGCAATGGTAATCAAGCACGTAGGCCATTCAAGTGCCGAGGGCGTTCCCGAGCCACTCGATCACGAAGAGATAGAGCGGGTGCTGGCGCTGTTGCTGGCCAGTCCGGTGTTTGCCAAGTCCAGGCGCATGGGCAGTTTGCTGCGTTTCCTGGTCGATCACGATCTTCAATTTTCCAATGTCCCGCTCACCGAGCATGCCATCGGCATCGCGGTGTTTCGCCGTGACCCGGCGGTTTACTGCACGGGCGACGATCCGGTGGTGCGCGTGCAGGTGGGCCGGTTGCGGCGCAAACTCGCGATCCATTACGCCACCCTGGGGCAGCAAGACCCGGTGCGCCTGAGCATACCGGCCGGTTGTTATCGGCTGGCTTACCAGCGGATCAGACCCAAAACCATCGCGACTCGCCATCCTGTTTTGCAAATTCAGCCGTTTACCTGCATCACCCGCGACGGCGATGACTTCACCAAGGGCTTGTCTGAAGAATTGAGCTGCCGGCTGTTCGAGTCGTTCGAGCAGGCGCAAAGCCATGGCAACCACGTGTTGATGAAGGTGTCACGCTCCAGCGTCAAGGCGCTGGACGTTGTGCGTGCCGGGCGCGGCAACTATTCCCTTGAGGGCAGCGTGCGGGTGGAACCGAGCCGTGTCCGGGCATCGGTGCGCCTGATTGATGTCGCACAGGGGCGGATCCGCTGGTCCGAGCAGTTCGATCGCAATCAACCTTACGGCATCGCGACACAGGAAGATCTGGCGGAGTCCATCTGTCGGTCGTTGACGGGCTATTTCGCCCGGGGAAGCGGTGATGTTCCTTGAGTGGAAGGGGCAACCGCGAGGTTGCCCCCGGGTGCGACGATTACACGGTTTTCCATGCCCCGCCTTCGTAGAGGCGGGTTGCATCGTTAACGACAGTCAGGTCGATTTCGATGGCCTTGGACCGCGATGTGCTGAACATGGTGCTGGTCTGCACGTTCTGTTCGAACCACACGAGAATAGTCTCGACAGGGGTCAGAACGGTATTGCCGGTGACCACCTGGTTTGTGGCAACGTAGATCGGCGTGCTGACCTGCTTGCCGTCGATACCGACAGACAGTTGGTTGATGCCAGGGTGGATCGGGCCGTATTCGTTATCCAGGGTAATGGAAATGTCAGGGCCGCCGGTCACCGCCTGGCCCAGCAAGCCTTCCGGACTGAGTATCGATTGCTGCCCAAGGCCGATCGTGACGATGTTGGTCGAGACCTTCACCGTCACGTCAGCCTGAAAAGTATTGGACCCGAACAGTTGGTACTGAGGAGTCCAGCTGAAGCCATTGTTGCTCAGGTATTTGTCATAGGACTGCCAGACAACGTTATAGGCTTCGTTGCCGACCTTTTTGGCGAAGCACAGCTTGTAGCCTGACTGCTTGAGCAGTGTCAGGTCATCGGCTGCGATCTCGATCGTGACCGATTTTTGAGTGGCCGCCAGGGTCGACGTCAGCACCTTGCTGTAGTCCGACGTTTTCAGGCTCGCTGGGGCGAGACTTTGGAACGACTTGAGGGCCTCTTGCACATCATTGTGAAGTTGCAGAGCTTGCTTGCTTACAGCGCTCGACTTACTCATGGCTTTCCTCTTCCTTGGTTGTGTTAGGCAATCAATGGCCAGCGGGCAGCGAATCCGACAAGTAATCGGGCAGCGCCCTCTAAACACATTGATGGCTTCACAGTAGGCGCAAGATTCAGGGTGGCGAAGTGTCTTGGCGTTACAGAGGAGTGGGCGATTCATCGGGCAGGAATCGGCAACGTATCAGCTTGCGTAACCGGGTTGTATCAAGGGGGCCGCGAGTTGAAACAGCGGGGCGGCCGTGCGACCGCCCCGCCGTAGCCTTAATGCGCCGGTGTACTCACCTTCGCGTCGGCCCAGACAAAGTTCCAACTGGTTCGTTTGCCCTCGGCAATCTCGATCAGCTTGTTCTCATACACGGTGTGATTGACCGTGCCGGTGTACGTCAGCTTCCGGGCCGCGTTGGTCCCGGTGACTTCCCCGGGTTTGCCGCCAGATTCAGTCATGGCCTTTTTCATATCGGCTTCCGACGGGGCGCTGCTCTGGTTTTTTTCAACAGTTACGAAACTCATGGTGTCACCTCTTCCGTGATGGGGGGATCGGCGGACAGTCGGCTCGAGACGTTCTCGACCCGACCAACCCACCGAAGCCAATACTCTATTGGCCCGCCGGGCACCGCAGAAGTGACAACTCGGTCGGTAAGGTAACACCGCGGATACAGCGAATCGCGCGATGTAACGGCGACGTATCAGCCAGCGACATCACTTCGCTTTCCAGTGACCACCGCCCGATTCGCAATCAATCTTCGATTGGGCCAAGTGTTCAGCACCGTAGTAATACGTGGTGACCTGGGCATTGTCGGGGATGTTCAGCGACTTGCTGTTCTTGTCCTTGCTGGTGGAGTGAGGGTTGGCCAAGGATTCCTGGGTCAGGGTCGCGATGCAGGAGGCCTGATAATGATCGTCGCACTGTTCGACTTTTTTCTTGGTGCTGGTGAGCATTTCCTTGCTCTCATTGCTGCATGACCAGTCGATGGCGTTCACCGGCATGCCTTCGTACTCATAGCAACTATGGGACTCGACCACCGGAACCGAAGGGCTTTGGGATCGGGTCAGGACGTCACAGCCTTCGGCGAATACCAGCGTGGGGCTCAGGCTGGCGAGCAGAAACAGCAGTCTATGGTTCATCGGGAATTCCTCTCCAATGGCGCTGCTCGTGATCAAAGATCGGCGCTTATGGAGTTTCGAAAACACGATGATGCGCGGGGTTCAATTCGTTTTACAAAGCACTGGGATGAGCGTAGACCGTTTGATCCGAAGCAGAAGGGCCCTCTCGCTCGCACGAGAGGGCAGGTGCCAGCCTCAGGTGTGATGAATCTCCCGATCCTTGGTTTCCGGCATGAAGAATATGCCCAGAACAGCCGTCATCACCGCTATGACGATCGGGTACCAGAGGCCGTAGTAGATATCACCCGTGGCCGCGACCATGGCGAACGCCACCGTCGGCAGGAAGCCGCCGAACCAGCCGTTGCCGATGTGGTAGGGCAGCGACATCGAGGTGTAGCGGATGCGCGCCGGGAACAGCTCCACCAGCCAGGCGGCGATCGGGCCGTAGACCATGGTCACGTAGATCACGAGGATGGTCAGGAGCAGGAGCACCATCGGGTAGTTGGTCTTGGCCGGGTCGGCTTTCTCGGGGTAGCCGGCCTCTTTGAGCGCGGTGCCGAGGGCGGCGGTGAAGGCGTCGTTCTTGGCTTTGAAGTCGGCAGCCGGCATGCCGGTGCCTTCGAAGCTCTGGACCACTTTGTCGCCGATGCGCACCTGCGCGACAGTGCCCGGTTCGGCCTTCTCGTTCTTGTAGGGAATGGCCCGCTTCGCCAGCACGGTCTTGGCGAGGTCGCAGGAACTGGTGAATTTGGCCTTGCCCACCGGGTCGAACTGGAACGAGCACTGGTCGGGATCGGCGATCACCGTGACCGGGTTCTTCTCCTGCGCGACGAACACGTCGGGGTTACCGTATTGGGTCAACGCATGGAAGATCGGGAAGTAAGTCAACGCCGCGAGAATGCAGCCGGCCATGATGATGCCCTTGCGGCCGATGCGATCGGACAGGCTGCCGAAGATGACAAAGAACGGCGTGCCGATCAGCAACGATCCGGCGATCAGCAAGTTGGCGGTCTGCGGGTCAATCTTCAGTGTTTGCAGCAGGAAGAACAGCGCATAGAACTGCCCGGTGTACCAGACAACCGCCTGGCCGGCGGTGCCGCCGAGCAGGGCCATGATCACGATTTTCAGGTTGTCCCAGCGGGCGAAGGATTCGGTCAGCGGTGCCTTGGAAGCCTTGCCCTCAGCCTTCATTTTCAGGAACACCGGCGACTCGCTGAGCTGCAAGCGGATGTACACCGAAACAATCAGCAGCAGGATCGACAACAGGAACGGAATCCGCCAGCCCCAGGCCTCGAAGGCTTCGGTGCCGAGGGCGGTGCGACAGGCGAGGATCACCAGCAGTGAAAGGAACAGGCCGAGGGTCGCAGTGGTTTGAATCCATGAGGTGAAATAACCACGTTTGCCTTTCGGCGCATGCTCCGCGACGTAGGTCGCCGCGCCGCCGTATTCACCGCCCAGCGCCAGGCCTTGCAACAGGCGCAAGGTGATCAGGATGATCGGTGCCGCCACGCCGATGGTCGCGTAGCCGGGCAGAAAACCCACCACGGCCGTGGAGATACCCATGATCACAATGGTGATGAGGAAGGTGTGCTTGCGCCCGATCATGTCGCCCAGTCGCCCGAACACGATGGCGCCGAAGGGGCGCACCGCGAAGCCGGCGGCGAACGCGAGCAGCGCGAAGATGAAGGACGTTGTCTCATTGACCCCGGCGAAGAAGTGCTTGGCGATGATCGCGGCCAGGGAGCCATACAGGTAAAAGTCGTACCACTCGAACACGGTGCCCAGGGATGAGGCAAAAATGACTTTGCGCTCCTCCTTGGTGATGCCGTGGTGGGGCGCGCTGCCCGTGGAAGTGTTGTCGATTGCGGCCATGAGTCTTCTCCGTCGTTCTTGTTATAGGCCGGAGTCGCTCATTACCTTTTGCCGCACCCAGGCCCTTGGGCTGATGTCGTCGGAATACGGATTGCGCGAAGCATGCACACAGGTTGACGGCCTCGCATCACTGCAAGGTTTCCTGAAGCATAATCGGCTTCGCGCAGATATCCACTCGCCATCACGTTCAACCTCAGGGGCGGGCGCTGAGTCGCCCCTGACGCCTCACTTCGCAACCATTCGTTTAATCAATAATCACCATCAAGGAATGCAAGTTCTGTTTTTTTGTCATGAGAGGAGGATAGCGTCATACCAAAGTCGCCTCTGAAGGAACCTGCGCGATGAGAATCTCTACCTTGCTGGCCCTTGTCGCCGTCTTGACTGGCAGTGTTGCCGCCACCGTGCCGGCCTACGCGGCCGACCCGTCCTGCCATTTCCTGCCGATCGCCGACAGCACCGCCAGCTTGCAGCACACTCAATCGGTGGGCGTGCTCTACAGCGAAAACACCCTCAATACGATCGAATACCTTGAGCAGTACCATTCGGTCGCGCTGAATGGGGCAAAGAACCCGGCGCTGGATTCGCGCATCAGCAACGCCTTCGTCAACAGCTCCGATCCGAAACTGGCGATCAACTGGCTGATGGGCTCGCTGCAAAAACAATTCGCTTCGGTGACCGTCTACGACAATCTCGACGCCCTGGTGCAAGCCCACCCCGATGTGGTGGTGATGCTGGACACTTACAGCCGTCTGGTGTCCAAGCGCAACAACCAGGTCGAAGCGCGATTCCTGGCCAAGTTCTACGACTCGAACCTGCAATACATTGGTAAGGCTGAAGGATCACGTGAGCAGCAGATGCCTTCGGTCTGGGTTCATGGCAAAGCCGCCCCGGAGATTGCTGCGCAGATTGACCAGCAAAATGCGGTGCAGCTGAATGCGTTGAAGCAGTTTGATGCTTCGTTGAAGGCGTTGGTGACGCCCGGTGATGGGGCGCGAGTCGCTAGCAACTGACGCACATCCAAAGTGATCCATCAATCCGCCAAACTTATTTGTGAATTCCCCACATCGAGGTCTGACTGCCCTCGCCACAGGTCTTGTGTGCTCGCCGCATTGAGGTATCACCGCCGTCGTAAATCCAGTGCACGCGGTTTATCTGAATGATCCGGGTTCGCCAAACTTATTTGTGAATTCCCCACATCGAGGTCTGACTGCCCTCGCCACAGGTCTTGTGTGCTCGCCGCATTGAGGTATCACCGCCCTTGGTGGGGGAGGCGGGTCAGATGATTTTCAGATTTATTCAAGTGACTCGCTTGTCAGGTGGCGCACGACCTCGGCCTCCACAGCGCCTTCGTTGCCACTTTCATCAAAAATCGCGCAACTCGCCGAACGGCCGTCATCAACGCAGCGGTAGACCGCAACGACGCTGCCCGGTCCGGCTCCCGTGTGACCACTCAGGGTCATGCCATCTTCCACCATGCCCTGCATCAGACCGAGGCCGTAACCCGGAACCACCCAAGGACGTCCCGCCATCGGTCCGCCCAGCGTGCGTACCGTTTGCATCTCCCGCAGCAGTGATTGCGGCAACAGGTGCCCGCCCAATAAACGGTCCAGACACAGCGCCGCATCAGCAAGCGGAGCGACCAGTAACCCGTGATAAACCCAGCCCGGGTCGTAAGTTGAGGCCGTTCCCATATTCACGCCTTCCAGGTCGGCACGGGTCGTGGCGAGGCGTATGCGCGATAAACCGAGGGGGGCGAATACGCGTTGCGTCAGCGCTTCCTCAAGTCGGAGGCTGGTGATGCGCTCAACAAGTTTGACGATGAACAGGTAACCGACGTTCGAATATCGCCAACCGTCTCCCGGTGCATAACGCAACCGGGCGGCATCAAGCCGTTGCAGCATTTCAGCGGCTGGCCAAGGTGTCTCATGGCGGGCAACGGCGGCGTGGTAGTCGGCGAGCTCACCGTAATCTGCAAGCCCCGCTTCATGCCGCAAAAGTTGACGCAACGTGAACGGGCCTTCAGGCACAACATCATCCAGAGCGATCAACCCATCACGCACCAACGACAACGCCGCAGCAGCGAGTACCGTCTTGGTGAAACTCCACCACGGCACGGTTGCATCGGGCAGCTCAGGCGTGAGGAGGGAACCGTTTGAGACAAGGGCGAAATGCATGGGTTGATTGCTCTGGAGGGAGGCGCCGGGGGAGTTTGCCAGAAAAAAAACCGCGATTGTGTTTGTGCAATGGTTTGGCTAATCTCGCACAAACACGCAAAATCAGGCATAAACATGCAAGATCAGCATTCGGCAGCCGAGCTTCCTTCCGTGCGCCGGCAAAAAATCCTCCTGATCCTCGAACGCGACGGCAAGGTCATGGCCTCGGAGTTGAGCCAGCATTTCGCCGTTTCGGAAGACACCATTCGCCGCGATCTGTCGGAACTGCACAACGCCGGTCTGGTGCAACGTGTGCACGGTGGCGCGCTGCCTCGTCCCAAGGACACGGGCAAGGATTTCCTCACTCGGGTGGGTGAAACCGACGAGGTGAAAGTGCACCTCGCGCAACTCGCCGCACGACACGTCCGGGACGGTCAGATCGTGATGTTCGATTCGGGAAGCACCACGCTGCAGATCGCCCGGTCCTTGCCTTCGACTATCTCCATCACGGCCATCACCACATCGCCGTTGACCGCGATTACCCTCGCGCAATACCCCGGCATCAAGGTGATTCTGGCGGGTGGGCAACTTAACCTGGCGACGATGTCGGTCAGCGGTCACGAGACCGTGCGCTTGTTGCAGGGCATCAAGGCTGACGTGCTGTTTACCGGGGTTTGTGCGATTCATCCGGAGGTCGGCATCAGCTCGCTGCATTTTGATGAGGTGCCAGTGAAGCAGGCGCTGTTTGACAGTGCCTCTCAAGTGATCGCCGTCACCACGGCGGACAAACTGGGTGCGGTGGAACCGTACATCGTCGTGCCGTGCTCACGTTTGCACACCCTGATTACCGAGCGTCACGTGGCGTCGGGCGACATCGACGACTATCGCAAGCTGGGCATCGAAGTGGTGCAAGCGCACGCCTGAGCGATCAGCCATGCCCCAGGGCAATCGCAAACGACACCACGATCAAGCACGCAAACGCAAAATTGATGTTCATGAAGCTTTCGCCCGAATTATCAGAAGTGGCGCCATCCTGAACCCGCCGCTGAAAAATAAAAAATTCGGCTTCATGATTTAAAAGATCGAAGCAATCGATAGCTGCGTAGCCCACACCTGCAAACAACCCGAAAGATCGCAGCCTAAACCAGGTATTTGTTGAACCAGGCCACGGTCCTGTCCCACGCGAGCTTAGCGGCGGCTTCATCGTAGCGAGGCGTGGAATCGTTATGAAAACCGTGATTGCAGCCTGCGTAAATGAATGCCTCGTAAGTTTTGCCCGACGCTTTCAACGCTTTCTCATACGCCGGCCATCCTTCATTGATGCCCTTGTCCAGTTCGCCGTAATGCAACAGCAGCGGCGCCTTGATTTTCGGCACATCCTCAGCCTTTGGCTGCCGTCCATAAAAAGGTACGGCCGCCGCCAGTTCCGGGTAGGCCACCGCCGCCGCATTGGTCACGCCGCCGCCATAACAGAAGCCGGTGATCCCGACTTTTCCCGTGGTCTTGTCATTTTTCATCAACCAGTCAATGGCGGCGAAAAAATCATTCATCAGCTTTTCCGGATCGACAGTCGCTTGTAACTCCTTGCCTTTTTCATCGTTGCCCGGATAGCCGCCCACCGAACTCAGGCCATCGGGTGCGAGGGCAATAAACCCCGCTTTGGCAACGCGCCGTGCGACGTCCTCGATGTAAGGGTTGAGCCCACGGTTTTCATGCACGACCACCACCGCCGGCACCTTGCCGNTGGCTTTGGCCGGGCGCACGAGGTAGCCGCGCACGGTGCCGTTGCCTTTGGGCGAGGGGTAGGTGATGTAGTCGGCGATGATGTCCGGGTCGGTGAATTCAACCTGCTCGGCGAGCGCGTAGTTCGGGCTCAGGGAGGCGAGGAGGGCACTGGCCGTCAAACCGCCCAGGGTGAACAGCGCCGCTCGATCAAGAAACTCGCGCCGGTTGATCTTGCCGTGGGCGTAGTAGTCGTAGAGCTCCAGCAGTTCCGGGGCGAAGTCTTTGGCGGTGAGACGGTCCATGGGGCGCTTCCCGTTGATTCGAATTCTGAATCAGTAAAGCAGTGTTTGGCGCACTGACTCAGTTTTCGAAACAGGACGCCAGGAAACTCATCACCGCCTGGACCGACGGGGTGTGCCGGATGTCGCTGTGGACCACCAGCCACACTTCACGCGCCAGCCCCGCGCCCACAGCCTCCATCGCTTGCAAGCCATAATGCTCGCCGAGGAAGTACGGCAGTGCCGCGACACCAGCGCCTGCCTGGGCAATGGTCGCCTGGATGTTCAGATCATTGCTGCGCAGCAGGATCGGCCGATCCCCCGCTTGTTGCTTGAGCCAGACCTGTTGCGGGGTTTGCTCCATGGTCTGGTCGTAGGCGATGAACGCCAGATCTTGTGGGGCGGTCTTGGACAAGTAATCTGCCGAGCCGTACAGGTGGAACTGCACCGTCGCCACCTTGCGCGCCACCAGGTCCGGCTCCTTGGGGCGGCTCAGGCGCACGGCAATATCGGCTTCGCGCCGCGACAACGAAGCGCTGTCCAGACTGCCGATCAACTGCACAGACAGTTGCGGATGCAAGGTGCGCAACGCCTTGATCCGCGGCGCTATCAACGCGCAAGCCAGGGCGGGCGGGGCACTGACGGTGACTTCGCCGGTAAAGCTTTCCTGCCCGGCGAGCGCCGAGCGTTGCACCGCGAACGACTCGCTTTCCATGCGCCGCCCGAGCTGGGCGATGCGTTCGCCGTCCTCGGTGATGACATAGGAGCGAGGGCGTCGGTCCACCAGCTTGAGGTTCAGCGAACTCTCCAGCGCGCTGATGCGTCGCGCCACGGTGGCGTGGTCGACCTTGAGCTTGCGCGCCGACGCCGACAATGACTGCTCGTGGGCGAAGACGATGAAGTAGCGAAGATCCTCCCAATCGAACATGGGCGTTTTCTCACATGATGGGTGAATAAATGGGGAATTTTGCCCCACTGCCAAGCCTGCAAGAATCCTTCAACACCTGACAAGCAGGTCTGAAGCATTCCGCGATGTGCGGCGTGTTCATCGTACGACTTGACGAGGAAACAGCCATGTCAAAATCAACCCCTCTCGCGTATGCCGGCATCGTCGGTGCCACGTTTTTCTGGGGCACCAACTTCAATGCCGGCGCCTACATCATCAAGAGCATGGCACCGATCAGCGCCTCAATTGAGCGCTTTGCCATATCCACCCTGTTGCTGGTGCTGATTTTCGGCCTGGCGGGCAAGTTGCGCCTCGCCACGCTGAAGCAAAATCTACCGGCCTTTATCGGTCTGGGCCTGCTGGGCTTTACTGCGTTCAACCTCGCAACCTTCTTCGGTCTGCAAACCACCACACCCATCAACGGCGCGCTGATCCTGGCGACCACGCCACTGTGGACCATGATCTTCGCCGTGCTGCTCGAAGGCGAACGCATCGATCGCGGCCGCGCCATCGGGCTGGTGCTGGGCTTGCTGGGCGTTGGACTGGTGATCACGCGCGGGGATATCCAGGTGCTGCTCGGGCTGAAAGTGGCGACCGGCGACGCAATCATCCTGGCCGGCAGCATCGCCTGGGCAGCCAACATGGTCGGCACCCGACGCTTCGTCAAAGACTCGACACCGCTGGAAACCACCACATTTTCCATGTTGTTCGGTGTCATTGGCCTGATCGTGCTGGGCTTCATCTATGAAAGCCCGATGGCCTCGATCAGTGCGGCTTCGCTGTCTGTGCATGGCGCGGTGGTTTATCTGGCGGTCTGTGGTTCGTTGATTGCCTACTTGCTGTGGTTCAAAGGCATTCATGCCATCGGCGCGGCGCGCACGTCGATCTTCTTCAACCTGGCGCCTGTGTTCACCATGCTGGTGTCCTCGATACTCGGTGTGCTGCCCAATGTGTGGCAGTTGCTGGGGGCGGGGGGCGTGATTCTTGGGGTGGTGTTTGCTTCGGGGTTGGTGTTCGGAGCGAGTGAAGCTTCGGCGAAGGTGGCAGAAAGGACCGCGTGAAAAGCAGGCATCCCCCTTACCCCTGTAGGAGCTGCCTCGTTCCCCCTTACCCCTGTAGGAGCTGCCTCGTTTCACTCGACATCTCCTACAGGATTGGGTGTACACCTGATTTTTACCATTCGCGCGGCGTTAATAAACATAGCCGAAGCTTCTTTGTTTAAGCGCTCTCAAGGTTACGTCCTGAAAGCTACAAAACCTTGCGCCGTTGCCTACGGCTGCGCCAGAATCCGCCGGCTTGTGCGCCTAGGGGCCCCTCGGTAATTTGATACCCGTCACTGCCCATCAGTGATCGGGTTTCGCAGCCCGGGTAATCTCTAGACGCACAACGTCTAACGCTCGTGAGCAGATGCTTGTCAGGTCTGTCGTTCATGTCATGGCGGCTGTGCGTGGGAGGCCTTCGGGTNTTTCCCGGTCTGCTAACCTGCGTGCAGCTGCCTCCCTCTCGTTTAGCAGCAAGAGGGTNNNCATTTCTCTAGGAGTTTCACCATGTTCAAAGTCACACCAAACCCGCCGGACACCGATCCGGTCTTCCCGTACGAACCCGATTCAAAGAAGCTCAACGAAGCCGCCGAGCGGGCACTCGACTTCCACTTCCCGTCGAATGCCGACATCAAAGCCTGCCCGCGAACACGCAGCACGCTGTTTTCCGTAGATCCGGAGGCCACGGCCGAAACCCTGGCGGTTTATCTGGTCGAGATACTGGCGTCGGTTGACGTGATGGTCCATCAGTTGGTGAATCATCTAGAGGGGGAATCGCGCTACGCATTGCTGGGCATTTCCAACAGCATCATGGTGGCGGAGATCACGGCGAATCGGGTGTTGGATAAGATTGATCTGCCTAAGTAGGTGCTGTCTTCTGTGGTGAGTGAGTAGCGGACGTTGGGCTGTGCAGCGGTGCCTTTTTGGGGCCGTTGCGCGGTCTAGTGGTAGCAACCTCTCTCGCCACAGGTTTCTCGGTGCTTGGTGTTCCTGCTAACTGTCTGGCGTTTGGGCTTGTACATGATGTGATTAGTCTGGACGCCGCGTTATCGTCCTTCGCAAGTAAGTTTTGCTCCTACAGGGGCGCGTTGTGAGAAAGCGGTTATGCTGCCAACCAGGAATGGGTAGTCGATGGAGTGGTTGGTGATTGGGGGGAAGTTGAAGCGTTCAAGCTATTAGCCAAGCATACTTAACTCGTTTCTCAGAAGAGGGCGTCGCGACTGCTTCTAATACAATTTCAAAGGTGTTACGTCGAAAAGTTATAAACAACTGTCATTTCTTACAGGTGATATTGAACAGTTGTCGATTTAGGATGAAGCCTCTATGAATAGATGGAACTATTGAAATGCCATACTCACAAGGTTCGTTCACTAATATTGCCGTCGACGCCCCTATCGATGTTCAAACACCTAATATCCATAAAGGCACTTTTAAATCTGCTACTGCTACTAAAGTGGTTATGAACTGGAAGGGAGGGCTGAGGGAGTTTGAATATTGGGAGATTCAGCAAGTTAATGTCGGGGATGACTTTAAAGACGTTTTGAGGGAGGATGGAATCGTATGGATACGACCCATAAAATGACCTGTTAGTACGATCACTCATATGACTACCTGGTCACCACCAAGCTGCATCATCGCCGCGTATTGTTTGTTGCTGTTGATCCAGTCCAGTCCAGAGCTGGCGGTGGTGCGGGTGGCTTGTTGCAGGTGTTGGTGGCCGGCGCCTGATCTTCTTTAATCCGTCGTAAAAAAAGACCCGCTGATGCGATGCACCAGCGGGTCATTTGCTTTGCCGTTCAATGCGGCTTTTGTTTTACAGCCCCACATTCAGTTCTGCACTTCGCAGGCCTGGGCCATTTTGAAGTAGGTAAAGGCTTTGACGTTCCCGGAGTCGTCCAGATAAGTCAGTTTGGCGGCAACCACTTCGCAATCGGCGGAACGAGGTTCCTCAAGGGAAATGACCTCGGCCACGTGTATCGGCATGCCGTAGTGATAAGGATTGGCGGGTACGTTGGGAGTGTCGGCCTGGGCGTAACCGGTGAACGCGGCAATGGTCAGCGTGGTTGTAGCAAGCAATGTTCGAATGTTCATGATGTGTTTCCTGTAGTGATGATGAGTGTGAGCAACGTCTGCCGTCTGGCAGGCTCGGGTCANTCGTCGGTGTCATTTTAAATTCGACCAGGGTGCTCCCTCCGAGCGCGTTGCGTGGACGCAAACAGAGGGAGCGGGGTGAAACTCTGCAGTTGGCAACTTTAAACGTTAAAGTTCAGAGCCCGATCAAATCGCGATGAACTTCCAGCGAATTACGCTCCACCCAGTTGTGTGCCAGCAGGCCATCCGGCCGAACTTCCCAGACCGCGGTGCCGAGCATTTCAAAAGGGCTGTTGCACGTGCGGCCACCAATAAATCCCTGGTTCTTTCCCGCCAGTTTCCAGCGAGAGGCAACGCGAGTGCCTTCGGCATTCTGAAACGTCTCGATACTGCCGAACTCGAAGTCTTCGATCTTCGACAGAAAGACGCCGATCCATTGAATGAAGGCTTCGCGGCCAACGATATCCATACCGCCAGAAGTGATGACAAAGTCTTCAGCCACGAAGCGTGCTGCGGCTTGTGGATCTTTGGCTTGCCAGACTTCACGCCAGAAACGTTCAACAATCTCTACCGCTGTATTGACTGCCATTTTCGAACTCCTCGTATTCAGGTTGAGTACGATGTTCGGCAATTGCTATCTAGAACACAAACGCATAAATTTAATGGCATCCAGTTGAAAGGCGAATCCATCATGCAAGCCAGCGACCTTGAGATCGACCTGCTACGGGCGTTTATCGCGGTGGCGGAGACCGGCAGTTTCACCGCGGCTGCCGAGGTGATTGCGCGGTCGCAATCGGCGGTGAGCCAGAAGATCATCCGGCTGGAAGAGGTGCTCGGTTTTCGTGTCTTCGAGCGCACCAGCCGCGCGCTGACGCTGACCCCGGACGGCGAACGCCTGCTGGTGGGTGTGCGCCGAATGATGGTGCATTTCGACACCTTCATGCGGGACATCAGAGCCCCCGCGACCGTCAACCTGCTGCGCCTGGGGATCTCGGAAAATCTCGTGCCGACCCAGCTTCCCAAGCTGCTGTCGCGCTTCACCCAGTTGTACCCCGACATTCAACTGGAACTGACCACCGGCCTGAGCGACGACCTGCTCACCGACTACGAAGCCGGGCTACTGGACGTGGTTATTTCCAAGCGAAAATTCAGTTCCGGCACCACAAGAGGCCGGGTCATCTGGCGCGAACCGTTGGTGTGGATTGCCGCGAAGGATTACGAAATCGAATCGTCGAAACCGGTGCGCCTGGTGATGATGCGTCCACCCTGTGCATACCGCGCAATCATGATCGAAGCCCTGGCCACGGTCGGGCGGGAATGGGCATCCGCATGCTTGGCCAGCAATTTGATGGGCGTGCAGGCGGCAGTTGCGGGAGGGTTGGGGATTACGGTGTTGGGGACTTCGTTTTTGCAGGAAGGAATGCGGATACTGGAACCGTCGGAGAAGTTACCGACCTTGCCCAGCACCGAAGTGGCGGTGGTTGGCGATGATGTTCGGACTCAGCATCTGGTGCAGCCGTTGGTGTCATTGCTGACGGAGGGGTTGATGTCGGGGGGGCGTCTGACTTGATCCGTGCGTTGCAAGCCCTAACCCGGGCGAACTCGCCCGGGTTATGGACCGTTTGACGTCTAGTGCCCGCCCACCACCATACTGCTGAACGGCGCCACATAAGCCTGCAACGTCACCAAGCCCCCAACCAGAATCGCCAGCACAATCGAGTGGAAGAACACATAACGCAGAATCTCCCCTTCATGCCCGTACCAGCGAGTTGCCGTGGACGCGACCACGATCGACTGGGCGTCGACCATTTTGCCCATGACCCCGCCAGAACTGTTGGCCGCGGCCATCAACACCGGGCTGATGCCCAGTTGCTCGGCGGTCACTCGTTGCAAGCCGCCGAACAGCACGTTGGAGGCCGTGTCGGAGCCGGTCAGCGCCACGCCGAGCCAGCCGAGGAGGGTGCCGAACATGGGGTAGAAGATGCCAGTCGCGGCGAAGGCCAGGCCCATGGTGGCGTCAAGACCTGAGTAGCGGGTGAGGAAACCGAGCGCAAGCATGGCCACGATGGTGATGAGTGAGTAACGCACCACCCACAGCGTTCGCAGGTATTGGCGTGCCAGTTGCGGGATGGAATAGCCCATCAGCAGGCCGCCGACGATGGCCGCCAGGAGGATGCCGCTGCCGGTGCTGGTGAACCAGGTGAACTTGTAGACCGCTTCCTCGGTTTTAGCCGCGGGCACCACGGGCGGCACCTTTTCGATTTGCTGGTGAATGGTGGTGAAGGTCACGATCGGGGCGAAGATCGGGTTGGCTTCGCGCATCGGTTTGCCCTGAGGGTCGAGCTTGGCTGAGTTAGTGGCCGGATCGATTGCCGGGCGGGTGTCGAACATGTTCTTGAAGCCCTGGGTGCCCCAGGCGAACACGAACACGGTGAGGATGATCCACGGCATCCAGGCGCGCATCACCGCCGGTTTCGCATCGCTGGCGAAGGCCCCACTGGTCTCGGCTTTTTGCTGATGTTCCTCGTCGATTTTCGAGTTGTCGACGCGCCCGGTCAGGGCGGCCGAGGTGTGTATCGTGGCCGGTTTCCAGACCTTGAGGAAACCGGTCAGGCACGCCATGGAGATCAGCGCGGCGATCACGTCCACCAGCATCGGCCCGTGGTAGTTGGACACCAGGAACTGCGGCACGGCGAAACTGACCCCGGCGACCAGAATGGCCGGCCAGATTTCCAGCATTTTGCGCCAGCCGGCAAAGGCCCAGATCAACCAGAACGGCACCAGCACCGAGAAGAACGGCAACTGCCGGCCGACCATCATCGACAGCTCCATTTCATCCAGGCCGGTGACCTTGGCCAGGGTGATGATGGGCGTGCCCAGTGCACCGAACGCCACGGGCGCGGTGTTGGCGATCAACGCCAGGCCAGAGGCAGCCAACGGCGAGAAGCCCAAGCCGATCAGAATCGCCCCGGTCACCGCCACCGGCGTGCCGAACCCGGCAGCCCCTTCAAAGAAGGCGCCGAAGCAGAAGGCAATCAGCAGCAGTTGCAGGCGTCGATCGTCAGTGATGCGCGCAAGGGAATCCTGCAGCACTTTGAACGAGCCGTTTTCGGTGGTCAGCCGATGCAGGAAGATGATGTTGAGCACAATCCAGCCAATCGGCAGCAGGCCGTTGGCGGCGCCGTAGAGTGCCGCCGAGCCCGCCATGTTCGCCGGCATGCCGAAGGCAAAAATGGCAATCAACAAAGCCGAGCCAAGGGCCAGCAAGGCCGCCAGATGCGCCTTGATATGGAAAAACGCCAGGGATGCCAGCATCACCACCACCGGCACCGCCGCCATGATGGTAGAAAGCACCGGGTTACCGAAGGGATCGTAGATTTGCTGCCAGACCATGTTCCACCTCTGCTTTTTATTGTTGGTTGTGCAGGCCCCGGGCGGGGTTGGTGGAATGGAGTATAGGTGGCATTACGCCGCTGTCCCGGGAGGTTAGTCGCAGTCGTCCGCGGCACTGCTACAGGGTGTTGTGTGAAACAAAAATCGGCGAGATCATGATCAACGCGTTGAAACGGCTTGCACAGAAGGGGGTTATTCCCGATTAACCCGTGACTCGGCTATCACCGACGAGAGGATCCAGCGATGACTGAACGCCATGAGGAACACAAGGAAACGCTATCCAATGGATGCAAGATCGAAGTGAAGGCCGAAATATTGAAGGACGGCTCCCTGAAAATGTTCATCGGTGTTTACCGGCCGGATGGCTCGGTCATTGAAGAGGACCATCACCCGTCCCCCCATCTGTTGGACATGGAAGCGGCTTTGGAGTGGGCAATCGAAAAAGCCAAAGACATCGGCAACCAACAACACACGTTGTAAGAGCGGTGAACCACCGCTCTGACCATCGCCTTTACTGCGTACCGAACATGGCTGTCCAGTAAATCCCGGCGTCACTCTTTGGATCAANNGCATAGGCTGCCCCCAACTCGCGAAATTGCGGGTTCATCAGGTTGGCGCAATGGCCGGGGCTGGCGAGCCAGCCGTCCACCACCTTGCGCGGGGTGTCTTGCCCGGCAGCGATGTTCTCGCCGACCTCTTGATAGTTGTAACCCGCCAGTTCTGCGCGATCCCCCGGTGTGCGGCCGTCGCGGTCCTTGTGGTCGAAGAAATTGTTATTGGCCATGGACCGGGTATGTTCCTGGGCGGCGGTCGCCAGCGTCGCGTTCCAGGCCAGCGGTGTGGTCGCGGCAAACGGTTGACCACCGCACTGACGGGGTTGGGTACGGGCGGCGTTGAGCAATTCCAGGAGCTTCTGGCCTTCAGCCGCAGCGTCGCCCAGGCGCGCGGTCAATAGCGGTCGTGCCAGCACAATGCGCCAGTCGCGTCCCTCGTGGCTGACCCCGACATCGATGAATTGCGGGTTCAGCACTACTTGGCAAAAGCTCTCCTTGATCGCCGTGATGGCGGACTGCGCATCTCGCGGGCCGGACAATGTGATCGCCTGCACGTTGACCATCGGGTACGACGCCCGAGCCATGGCCTGCTGCAAATCGACAGGCCCGCTGGCCGATAGCACCAGACGCTGATCGTTGGTCAACGGCGGCAATTCCGGTGACGCCTGACCGGCGCAACGCTGCACCTGACTACGGTAAACGTTGATCGACTCGACCAGTTGCGTCTCTTCGGTCGCCATGGCGTTGGCGGCGAACACCAACCCCAGCGGCAACACGGCAAAACGCAGAGCGGATGACAGGACGCGCATGGAAATCTCCCTTGATTTGACTGCGCCCATGATGCGCGATTCCACCCCATGCCGCGCAATGCCTTTTTGCGCTTTGTTGTCCGCTTGCTGACATGATTTGGCTACTACACTGAAGCCAAGTCGCCTAACGGGCGCTTCCCTCGACGCCACACAGAGTGTCTCCATCATGTTCCTCAAATGGTCAGCTACGTTTCTCGTCATTACCCTAATCGCAGGCCAGGTGATTGCCGACGACCAGCAGCAGAAAAAGGAAGTGGCTGAAGACAAGGCCCAAGTGCTTGAGCAGAAAGCCGCGGAGAAGGGCGGCGATCTGCCCGTACCGAAATCCGAGGCAATCACCCAACCTGAAGTCCAGGCGGTCGATCCCGTCGGCAAGTCACCGCTGGACGATCCCATCACCTGCATGGCTCGCTCCATCTACTGGGAGGCCAAAGGCAAGGACACCGCCGACATGGAAGCGGTCGCCAACGTGGTCATGAACCGCCTCGGCCACGCCGGTTTCCCCGACACCGTGTGCGCGGTGGTCAAGCAAGGTTCCGAGACCAAGAGCTGCCAGTTTTCGTGGTGGTGCGACGGGCGCCCAGACACGGTCCAGGAAGAGACGCAATATGCCCTGGCCAAGGAAATCGCGCGCAAGGCGCTGAACAAGCAGCTCCCGGATCGCACCGGTGGCGCGATGTATTTTCATGACCGCACGGTGAAACCGGACTGGGCCAAGGAGTACATCAAAACCGCTGAAACCGGGATGTTCCGGTTTTACAAACCGCATGATGGGTCGGCGAAGTAGGTCGTCATTTAGAAGGCCATGGGCGCTCAATGGGCGCCCATGACATGCTGCTAGAACTTCGCGTAGTTCAACGCATCGACCAGTGCCGAACCTCCTATGCCGGTCAGTGACAGCAACGATGACGTGCCGGACACCGGTTGCGCACCCCCATCAGCCCCCGAGGTGCCTTCACTGAGCATCTCGATTGAGGCAGGGCTAATAAGGCTGGGTGACCGGTGATTGGAAACATGAGGATTGCTCATTCGCAGGCTGTAGCCTTTGTCGACCCAGAGAGGCAGTTCATCCGGGTTTGCGAAACGGATATAGTCCTTCTCGAATCGAGTCATGCTGACCACGTAATGTCCATCCTCATGCCTGTGTGGCCGTAAAACGGTTCCAATCGCATTGCCCCTCTTAACAACGGCTTGAAGTTTTATCATTGGATTTTGCTCCATGACTTCCGATGAGGCTGATCGTTTGCTCAAGGCATTGCCGCTGGGGGCAGTCGATTTGCTGACCTTCGAACTGATGCCGATCGGGCCGCTGAGTCCGCTGGGAATGCTGATCAAGTAAGCGTGGCGCAGAAAAAAGGCACCTTCATCGCTTGATGAAGGTGCCTTTTGCATGGCGTCGGCTTTTACAACTCCTGCCCCAAAAAGATCAACGTATTGCCATGCGCCTCAGCCGCTGCACGCTGGTTGTAACTGTCGCGGTGCGAGCAGTTAAAACCATGTTCGGCCTCCGGGTAGACAACAATTTCCACGTTGTCGTTGTTGTCGAAACGCTCGGCGATTTTTTCCACGGCTTCCAGTGGAATGTGGCTGTCCTGTTCGCCGAAGTGCATCAGCAACGGCACCTCGATTTCATCGGCACGGTCCAAATGATTCTGGATGCCGCCACCGTAGTAGGCGATAGCCACATCCACCAGTCCATTGGTGGCGGTGAGGTAGGACAGCAAGCCGCCGAAGCAATAACCGATGGAGGCGATGCCGCCGTCCAGGCCAGGTTGCGCATCCAGCGCTTCGATGGCCAGTTTGATGTCGCTCTGCGCCTTTTCGATGTCCGTGGCGTTCATCAGCTCGACGGCGCGTTTCCAGCCGGCTTCGTCGTAAGTCAGTTCGATGCGGTGGCCATTGCGCCAGAACAGGTCCGGCGCAATCACCAGGTAACCATCGGCGGCATATTGCTCCGCGACTGAACGGATGTGTTCATTCACGCCGAAGATTTCCTGGATCAGCACGATCCCCGGACCTTTGCGGGTATGCGGAATCGCCAGGTAAGCGCCGAAGGTGCCTTCGTCGCTGTCGATCTCGATCCATTGGGTGGTCACGCTCATGGTGGCTCCTGTCTACGCAAGTGAGTGGGGTTGAGGCTTATTTCGGCTGCGTGGCCTTGTAGCTTGGCAGAGACTGCATACGTTTCCACCATCCGTCGAAACCGTCCACCGAAAACACCTGAGGCGCATCCGGCGTCATCGCGATGTAGGCGCAGCCCGGTGCCAGGTAAAAGTCACCGATACTGGGTTCAAGACCTGCGATATACGGATCGGTGCCTTTTATTTTCATCAACTCGCGCAACACCCGTTTCGAGTTCTCGATTCCTTTGCGGCGCGACTCTTCATTCTGCCCGCCAATGAAGTCAGGAAAAAGATGGTAGCCGAACACCTGCACCAGGTTGCCGTAGCCATAGGAATCGTAGATGCCCTGGGCCATGTGGGTGCGAGCGCGGTCGTGGGCGTTATCCGGTGTGATGGAGGGTCCGGGCAGGACTTCGTCCAGATAGGCCACGATCGCGCCGGTTTCGATGACCCGGAAGCCGTCATGGTCGATGACGGGCACCTTGCCGAAGGGGTGCCGCACCAGATGTTCCGGCAGGTGCGGCTCGCCTTTGATCACGTTGACCTGCACCTGGTCGAAGTCCGCGTCTTTTTCCGCAAGCAGCATTTTCACTGTGCGCACATAGGTACTGCCGTCAAAACCGTAGAGAGTGAGGCTCATGGCGATTGCTCCGTTTTTCAAGGGAGTGGAGGACGCGCCCGAGCCTCTGGTCGGTCAATGCTGAGTGCGACGCCAGAAAAATCGGGCCAACAGTGCATCCAGGCTGAGCTTGCCGGCACCCGAGAGCAACAACGGCATCATGGCGGCGAGGTAGATCAGCGGCAGCTTGAAGTTGCCGTGACCCTTGTTGCTGATGGCGTAACCCTGGGCAAGCTCACTCAATGTAGACCAATCGGCCGGCCAGTGAACGGCAGCGGTCGCGACAATCGTGACGACGATCAGAATGATGGCCGATACCCGCGTTCCGAAGCCGACCAGGATGGCCAGGGCGCAGATCAGTTCGGCCCACATCGACAGTTCCCAGTTCAGCGTGGCCGGCACGTGGTTGAACGGAAACGGGAAGGCGTCCTGGATGTCGGCGAACCAGTTCTCGCCGTTCCATTTTTCCAGGCCCGACTCGAAGAATTCCCAGGCAATGAACAATCGCAGCGTCAAAGGCGCGAGCCAGCTGCCGGCACGGTCGAGGTTCAGGTGCAGGCCTTTCACGGCCGATGAAAGTGAGGTGTTCATGAGCTTGATCTCCGTTCAGTCAGGAAGGCGGGGCAGCGGTTGCCCCGCGCAATCGGGTTACTCGCCGGCGCCGCACTTGCCTTCGCCACATTTGCCTTCAGCGGGCTTTTCCGCGGTGTCGGCCTGGACCTGGCTGTAGCCGTGAGCCAGTTGTTTCATGCTGAACGCTTCGGATTCGGAAGCCGAAGCCACGTTGGACAGGGCCAGGCCGCCGGCGATGATCAGGCCGAGGGTCAGGGAAGAAGTCGAGAGCTTGAACATGGTGATACTCCGTAGCGTTGAGTGAGTTGAGCGCTTTGATCGGCAGGGCCAATCGACACGCACAGTTCATCAAGCGGGTGTATCTGCGATGTGTCTTTGGTGCGGGGTTTTATGGATGGGGTGTGTCACAAGGGCGTCTGTACACACTCCGATACACAGGCACCATCGCATCCCTGTGGGAGCGGGCTTGCCCGCGATAGCGGTGTGTCATTCAACGATGATGTTGACTGGCAGTCCGCAATCGCGGGCAAGCCCGCTCCCACAGGGATGTTGGAGATTTTGAGCGAGGTGTTTAAGCAATCTGTGATCCAGCGCCAGCCAATGGCGTCTAGCCTCCGTGTCCCCGCAATCCCACGGGGCGAGACTTCGGAACCCGGCATGCAAGCGCTGTTGAACGAGATCCTTGATGCTGTCCGGCCGCTGATCGGTCAGGGCAAGGTGGCTGACTACATTCCCGCCCTCGGCACGGTGCCGGCCAATCAGTTGGGCATTGCCGTGTATGGCAACGATGGCGAGCTGTATTGCGCNGGTGATGCCGACACCCTGTTCTCGGTGCAGAGTATCTCCAAGGTGTTCAGCCTGGTGCAGGCCATCGACCACGGCGGCGAAACCATCTGGGAACGCTTGGGCCACGAGCCTTCGGGGCAACCGTTCAATTCCATGGTGCAGCTGGAATTCGAACGCGGCCGCCCGCGCAATCCGTTTATCAACGCCGGTGCCTTGGTGATCTGCGATATCAACCAGTCGCGCTTTGCCGTGCCGATCCTCTCGATGCGCGACTTCGTCCGTCGGTTGTCCGGTAACCCGCAGGTCATGGTGGACGGCGTCGTCGCCGAATCCGAAGCCCAACACGGCGCGCGCAACGCGGCCATGGCGTACCTGATGAAGTCCTTCGGCAACTTCCACAACGACGTGGACGCGGTGCTGCGCAGCTACTTCAGCCATTGCGCGCTGCGCATGAATTGCGTGGACCTGGCCCGGGCGTTCTGCTTCCTGGCCAACGACGGGTTTTGCAAACACAGCGGCGAGCAAATCCTGACCGCGCGTCAGACCAAGCAAGTCAACTCGATCATGGCCACCAGCGGGCTGTATGACGAGGCGGGCAATTTTGCTTATCGCGTCGGTTTGCCGGGCAAAAGCGGTGTGGGCGGGGGAATCGTCGCGGTGGTGCCGGGGCAGTTCACGGTGTGCGTCTGGTCACCGGAACTGAATGCCGCCGGCAACTCGCTGGCCGGCATGGCGGCGCTGGAATTGTTGAGCCAGCGGATCGGCTGGTCGGTGTTCTGAGGCATTAGGGCCTGAGCGGTTAATGACGCTCCGTGGATTTTCCTATACATTTTCCAGCCGCCCACAGCATGGTGAAACCGCTTCATGTCTTTTGCGCTCGAACGTCTAGTCGCTGGCACGCCGATCCCTTTTGCCGGTAATCGTGTCACTGTCGTCAGCCCCGAACTGGCCGCGCGCTTTCAGCCCGGGGACCATTTGCTGGTGGAGCAGGTCAGCGGCGAGTTGTTGCTGATTCCGGTGGCTGACCAGCAAGCGGCGGCCGTCGCCATTGAGCGCGCCGAAGCGGCGTTCAGCGCGCTGTCCAGCGTCTCGGATCAGGCGATCAGCACGTTCTTCGATCTGTTTGCCCAACGGCTGGAAACTCCCGATTGCTGGGCGCTGATCGAGGCCGCCAACCTGGCCGACATTGAGCGTGCCAAGGCCCGCGGGCGCTCCACCACGCGACTGCTGGCCGATGAGCGCATGCGCCGCGACATGATCGCCGGCCTGCGCGCCTGGCGCGATGCGTCGGCGACTCGCGGCAAGGTCATAAGTTGCGTCGAGCACGACGGCTGGAAAGTCGAACAAGTGGTGTCGCCGCTGGGCATCGTCGCGTTCGTGTTCGAAGGCCGGCCGAATGTGTTCGCCGACGCCGCCGGTGTGTTGCGCACCGGCAACACCGCCGTGCTGCGCATTGGCAGCGATGCGTTGGGCACCGCTCAGGCCATCGTCACTCACGCATTGAATCCGGCACTCAGCGACGCCGGTTTGCCGAACGGCGCCGTGTCGTTGGTAGAAAGCGTCAATCACGCCGCCGGTTGGGCGATGTTCGCCGACCGACGTCTGTCGCTGGCCGTGGCCCGGGGTTCGGGCCGGGCGGTCAGTCAACTGGGCAGCATCGCCCAACAGGCCGGCACCGCCGTCAGTCTGCACGGCACGGGTGGCGCCTGGCTGATCGCCGACAAAGACGCTGATGCCCAGCGCTTCGCCGCCGTGGTGCGCAATTCTCTGGACCGCAAAGTCTGCAATACCTTGAACGTCTGCCTGATCCAGCGCGACCGCGCCGTTGAGCTGGTGCCGGTGTTTCTCGACGCCCTCCAGCAGGCCGGCACCGCCCGGGGCCAAGGCTGCAAGTTGCATATCGTCGAGGGCAGCGAATCGTGGTTGCCGACTGAATGGCAAACCGGCAGCGTTGAGGTGTATCGCGCCGAAGGCTACCAGACCGAGGCACTGGCCGAACCGTTGCCCGAGGATCAGTTGGGGCGCGAGTGGGAATGGGAAGAGACCCCGGAAGTCAGCCTCAAGATCGTCGATGACCTGGACAGCGCCATCGCCTTGTTCAATCGCTACAGCCCGCAGTTCACCGTGTCGCTGATCAGCGAAGACGGGGCCGCGCATGAACGTTTCTACAACGCGGTCAACGCGCCGTTTGTGGGCAACGGGATTACCCGCTGGGTCGATGGGCAGTACGCGCTGAACAAGCCGGAACTGGGGCTTTCGAACTGGGAGAGCGGTCGCCTGTTTGCCCGCAGCGCGATTCTTTCGGGAGATGGCGTGTTCACCATTCGCAGTCGCATGACCCAGACCGATCTGTCGGTCAAACGCTGACATTCCGGGCACAGGCAACGATCGCACTATAATTAAGGTGTGTTTGCGTCTGTGTCTTGAGTGAGGGCTGCGTCATGAAACTTCATTCTTTTCGGCATTACTCCCACGATCTGGAAACGGTCGTGCACGACACATGGATCACCGGCCGGGTTAAGTCGGCCCTGGCCTTGGCCGAACCCAGCCTCGGCCTGCAGATCCATGTCAAAACCCTTGCGGGTACGGTGGCGTTGAGCGGTCGGGTCAACACCCATAAACAGTGTGAGCAGGCTGTTGCGCTGGCCCGTTCGGTGCCGGGCGTCGTGGAAATCGATGCCAGGGACTTGCTGACCCACGTGTTCACGCCAGGCAGTAATCCAGTTCCCCCTAACGCCGAAGAAACCGCCGAGCGTCGGCCATCATCGTCAGCAAAAGACGATCACTGATCAGGGCGACCTTGTGAGTGCAGCGCTCCCGTGAACAGGGAGCGCTGCGACGCGGGCATTTCAGATCAAGCAACAATCGATTGAATTTTTTGGGTTTCCCCCAGCTGAAGCAAAGGCCGAAAGGCTCGGTGAGCACCTTGCTGGAGGTGATTCGGCGCAAGAACTCATGTTGTTGGCCAACGGTGTCGAGCCATTGGAAATGGCGGCGTTTACCGATGTGCTCGGTTGGGCCAATCTGCTTGGCGACCAACCCGTGGAATTGATCAACGCCGGCCTCCGGCGGAATATCGTGACGACCTTCGGGTTATCGTTCAATCCGGCTCATTTATTGAGTGAGGTTGATCTCGACAGCTTCGACGCGTTGGCATTGCCCGGTGGTTTCGAACCCTCGGGCTTCTACGAAGAGGCCTTGAGTGAGCCGTTTCTGGCGGTCATCCGGCACTTTGTCGCGGCCGGTAAAACCGTCGCCAGTGTCTGCGTGTCGTCGGTGTGCCTGGGCGTTGCCGGGGTGCTGAAAGACAAAGATGCCACGACCTATCACCAGGTCGGTGGCAAGCGCAAAAACCAGCTGGTTGAAACCGGTGCCCGTTTCGTCGACTGGCCTGTGGTGGTGGATGGCCGCATCATCACGTCAAGCGGCCCCGGCACGGCAACGGAAGTCGCCTTCGTGCTGCTGGAACAACTGACCAGTGCTGCAAATGCGGCGGATATCCGGCAGAAAATGCGTTTTCCAACACCGTCTCGCCAGTGGTATGAAACGCCGCAAGTGCCTTGATCCGGCACGCCCTTCATTTGCCTCGTACATCCAGGGAAGGTGTACATAGTGACTTCAAGCATGTTGAGTACTCCTGAAAATCAGAGGCTGACTTAGGCAACCGCTTGCGCGGGACGGGCATGAACGGCAACGGTGTTCGGATGTTTGACCAGCGACTTGAACGTCTTGTTGTCGGCGTCCAGGGCGTCGATCGAACCGGTGCCTATGTCGTAGACCCAGCCATGCAGATTCACCAGGCCTTTTTCCTGCGCCAGGCGTACGCTCGGATGGGTCTGAATGTTCGCCAGTTGGGCGATGACGTTCTCGCGCACCATGGAGCTGACCTTGGCCGCTTCATTGGCGTGAGGGCGCGATTCGTTGATGACTTTCGCCGACTCGGCATGTTGCAACCAGCCCGCGACNGCAGGCAGGTGATCCATGCATTTGCATTTGGCGACAGCGGTCATGGCACCGCAATCGGAATGGCCGCAGATCACGATATCGGTCACGCCCAGTACGGCGACGGCGTATTCNACCGTGGCCGACACGCCGCCNGGNTGGGGGCTGTAGGACGGCACGATGTTGCCGGCGTTACGGATCACGAACAGTTCGCCAGGCTCTTGCTGNGTCAGCAGTTCCGGCACCACGCGGCTGTCGGAGCAAGTGATGAACAGAGTGCCTGGATGTTGCGTGGTGGCCAGGTGTTTGAACAGGTCAGTGCGTTGAGGAAATGCTTCTTTTTGGAACTTCAAAAAACCTTCGATGAGCGCTTTCATGATGTTTACCTTTCATTGAGTGTTGAGTGAGTGACGATCAGTTGGTACAGCCGCTACCGATCACGCTGTATTCCAGGATGTGGGTTTCACCGTGCGAATCGCGGTAAGTCATTCAGGTTTCACGACTGCTTTGCAGCTTGATCGAAAGGGTTAAGAAATTTTTTGAAGCAGGCCCGCAAGGCTGCGGGCCGATTTACAGGTCCGGTTGCATCCTTAGAAAGGGCGCAGTGGCAGAAACTTGCCGTCGAGGGTGATCACTGCACGATGGCCGCCTTCTGGGTCTTCGACTTTCTTCATGTTCAGCTTGAAGTTGATGGCGCTGATGATGCCGTCGCCAAATTTCTCGTGAACCAGGGCCTTGAGCGTGGTGCCGTAGATCTGGATCATTTCGTAGAAACGGTAGATGGTCGGATCCGTTGGAACACCCGACAGGCTGCCGCGCANCGGGATGATTTGCAGGCGGGCGACCGAGTCAGCATCCAGGTCCAGTTTTTCGCCGATCACTTTGGCAGCGGCTTCAGGCAGCGGGTGCTGGCCGAGCAGGGCAGCGGTGACGTAAGCCAGGCCAAGGCCGGTGCCTTCAGTCACTTGTTCGAAGGACAGGTTTTTGCGCGCCTTGGCGTCGAGGATTTTCGCGGTCAGCTCGAGGCTGGTGTCGTTGTAAGCGTGGGACTGTTGCATGGTGTTTCTCCTATCGGGTTTGNTTGCTTGGGTGTGAAGCAATNTTCTGCTGNTTGCTCGATAGCGTCCAAGACCGATATACAATGCAACGCATAAGCGGGGCCTATAGAGGGGGAATTCCATGCTGCTACGACACTTGCGCTATTTGTTGGCAGTCGCCGATAACGGCGGCTTCACCCGCGCCGCCGAGGCGCTGCATGTTTCCCAGCCGACCTTGTCGCAACAGATCCGGCAGTTGGAAGAGACTCTCGGCGTTGTGCTGTTCGACCGGACCTCGCGCACGGTAAAACCTACCGATGCGGGGCAGGCTTACATTGAATGTGCACGTCGCGTATTGGTTGAGTTGGAAGCTGGCAAGCGCGCATTGCACGACGTGAAGGATCTGTCCCGCGGCACCCTGCGCCTGGCCATGACACCGACGTTCATGGCGTACTTGGTAGGATCGTTGGTGCGCGACTACATGGCTCTCTATCCGAACATCCATCTGGAGATCTTTGAACTCTCCATGGCCGATATCGAGACCGGCCTGGCGGATGACTCACTGGATATCGCCATTGCGTTTGACGATGTAAGAAATGCTGACATCGAAACGATCCCGGCTTTTATTGAAACCCTGGGGCTGGTGGTGGGGCGCAATCATCCGTTATACGACTGTAAGAAACCCTTGACCGCCGAGCAGGTCGCTCAACTGGACTTTGCGTTGCTGACTCCCGATTTCGCCACCCGTGTCTGCATCGATGAGTATTTCGCCAAGACGCAGATCACACCCAAGGTGGTGATCGAGGTCAATTCGGTGAGCACCTTGCTGGAGGTGATTCGGCACACGGCTATCGCCACTATTAAGCAACAATCGATTGAATTTTTTGGGTTTCCCCCAGCTGAAGCAAAGGCCGAAAGGCTCGGTGAGCACCTTGCTGGAGGTGATTCGGCGCAAGAACAACTCTCACAGCGCGGCGTCAGTGGCGTTTATGAAACTGGTGTTAGGGGCGGTGGCGACGGAGTCAGTCGTCCAGTGATTGGCAGACGCCATTGGGCGCCTTGCCCGTGGAGCTCACGGTCACCGAGTCGTCATCGGCGAGAACGATCGAAATCGTGATGCCCGAACCCTTGGCTTCGAAGCGACGCTCGCTGATGGCTTTTGTGTCAGCTTCTTTGTTGTTGATCAACACCGGACCGTCCTGATCCGCGTGAATGATGATTTTTCCGGGGCATTCCACATCGAAAGAAGGAACGCCTTCGACACTGTTTGCTTGAGCAATAGTTGCGGTAGCCAGTAATAACAGGAAAGTCAGGGAACTTTTCATCGCAAGTCTCCATGGGCACAACAGCGAATACGCTTAACGATAGCTGTATTTATTACGCTCGCGACAAACAAAAAAAGGCCCCGCTCGATAGGACGAGCGG
>NZ_NMOJ01000023.1:0-5056 GCF_002251635.1 Pseudomonas mandelii | reverse complement strand
AAAAGGCCCCGCTCGATAGGACGAGCGGGGCCTTTTTTTATTGATGAGCAGTGGGGGATATCAGTAGAACCGGTCAATCACCCGAACTTCGTTCTGGTTCTGCATCGAGGACCACGCCTGTTTCAGCGTTTGCAGAACATGACCGATGAAGTCCTTGTCAGCCGCGGCTTTTTTGCCGACATAGCCCTGGCCGCGACGGTACATCTTCAGTCGGGCCAACAGGTTCTGGTTGTTCTGGTCGAACTCCGCTTCATGGGCGTGCGGCGACAGGCAGTCGATTTGAACCTGGCCCGATTTGCTGATCCACAGAATGTGGCTGTCGTGGCTGTCTTTTTGCGCCGCGAACAGATGAGCCAGTTCATCGATAGTAGGTTGATTGTTCAGATTCATAATATGCCCCTTGACCAAGTTGGTGATCTTTCAAAGTTGATTCGCTAATACAGGTAGCCCATCGGTTAGTTGATCCCTGGCACCGAAACCAGGACGTCGGCGGTCGGCCGTCAATTCGACGGGGTCTCGCGTCTGTTGCATGTAGTCGTGTTGAATAACTGCTACGCAATAGCGTCACAACGAAGAGAAGCAGCGAAAACCTGGAGGCCGCCGCCGACTTTTGAGGGTCGGCCACAAGCTTCATGAGGATTGATCGCCAGCGCTTCTCGTCCTTGTACTGGACGTTCGGGCCAGGTCAGCTTCTTCAATCTGCCTTGTGGGCAGCGTGTATCCGGGAAAAACAGCTCGGCGGTCAGACGAGCTTGCTCAAACATGTTGCTGTACTCCCGATCGGGGAGATGTCTGCATCATGCAAGGGCAAATCGGAGGCGTCAACCGTTATGTAGTGATTATTTTTAGTCACTACATATTGTCGGACAAAGCGCTTTGGAATTAAAAAGCAGCGACGCAACACCCGGGTCAGGACGATGGCAGCAGATGTTGGAAGCGATAGAAGGTGCAGGGATAACCGTCTACCGACCGTTGATGCAGGGTGAATTCATCGCTTGCGAACTCGGGCATCACCTTGGCCCAGAAGCGCCGTGCAGGCGGGTTTGCGTCGATATGGAAAATCTGCCATTGACCGGGGAACCGGCTCAAGAGGGTGGACACGACAAACTTCGCGACACCTTGGCCACGAAAGCGTCGGCTGATGAACAAGTAGCCGATGTTGTGCTCGGCACCCTCGATATGAACGCCGTCGTCCACCGTCACGAAACCGGCGAGCTCTCCCTCCACTTTGATCAGAAACGGCCGGGTTGCGGGGTTACGCCAGTAATCCAGTGTCGGCCGGATATTGAAGAAACCGTGCTCGCCGAGTTTCAGCGGTAGAAACTCGCTGAAGTCATGCATGTAGAACTGCATCAGGTTTTCAATCGTTTCCAGTTCGTCGCGGTGTGCGGCATGCAGTGCTATCGAGGGCATGCTGGGTTCTCTCCAGATCGAAGGGCCGTCCGTGGCCCTTTCGGCATCACTCAGTGAGGCGCGAAGTCGTAGGTCCCGCCGGTCTTCAACGCAGCCACGTAAGCAGGGCGTGCCTGGAAACGTTCAACCCAGGCCGCTACATGAGGGTAGTTGCCCAGCTTGCTTTGGGCGCGGGCAATCTCGCCGATAAAGCTCATCTGGATATCGGCGGCGCTGAATGTGTCACCCAGCAAATAATCGGACTGGCTCAAGGCCGTATCGAGGTAGCCAAGGTAGTTGGCCACTTCGGAGTTGATGCGCGGGTGCAGCGGCGCNCCGGCNTCACCCAATCGGCCGACGTAGAGGTTAAGCATCAGCGGCAGCATGGCCGAGCCTTCGGCGAAGTGCAGCCATTGCACATATTTGTCGTAGGTGGCGGTAGCAGGATCGGGTTGCAGGCGCCCCTGGCCATGACGACGAATCAGGTAGTCGATGATCGCGGAAGACTCGATCAGTTTCTGCGCGCCATCTTCGATGACCGGCGATTTGCCCAGGGCGTTGATCGCTTTCAATTCCGGCGGGGCCAGATTGGTTTTTGGGTCGCGTTGATAGCGTTTCAGCTCATAAGGAATGGCCAGTTCTTCCAGCAACCAGAGAATACGTTGGGAGCGGGAGTTGTTCAGGTGGTGCACGATAATCATAAACAAGGTTCCTGTAGCAGCTGTCGAGTGAAACGAGGCTGCGATGCCGTTTCAGAAAATGGGGCCATCGCCGGGCTTGAAGAACACTAGACCATCACGGTCCATTCGAAGTGCCCTCAAGCTTTGCTGGCCGGTTTCGCCGCGCGTTTGGCGCCTGTCGACGGCTTGCGCTTGGCGGGTTTTCGTTTGTTTTTCCATGGGGTGGCGCCACGGCCGGCCGGGCTCGCCGGTCCACTGATGGTCAGGCTCAGGCCGGCGCAACGGGCGACCTGTTTACTCATCCACGCGGCTTGTTTGGTGACGAACTCTTCCAGGCTCATTTCACCGCTTTGCACCATGTCCAGTGCCTGCTCCCAGATCGCGGTGGTGCCGGGGTCGGCGATCGCCCGTGGCACCGCGTCGATCAGGCTGAACGCCGCCGCAGTGGCTGAAAGCGCCTTGCCGTTTTTGACCAGGTAACCACGGTCCAGCAGGCCCTGGATGATCCCGGCGCGCGTGGCTTCGGTGCCGATGCCGGTGGTGTCCTTGAGTTTTTGCTTGAGCAGCGGATCTTCCACCAGTTTGGCGACGTTTTTCATCGCTTTGATCAAGTCGCCTTCGGTGAATGGCTTGGGCGGTTGGGTCCAGAGGTCCTTGAGGTTGACATCGGCCACCGCGCAGTCACGGCCTTCGGCCAATGCCGGGAGTGTTTGCGGTGCCGGAGCCTCGCGACCCTTGGCCGGGGCGAGCGCCTCGGGCAGGGCGCGTTTCCAGCCGGGCTCTACGATCTGCTTGCCAACGGCGCGCAGGGCTTCACCGGCGCAGTCGAAGTCCGCCTGGGTACGATCGTATTCATGGTTGGGCAGGAACTGCGCCAGATAACGCGCACGAATCAGGGTGTAGACCGCCCGTTGCTTGCCCACCAGTCGATCGAGATGCTTGGCCGCCGCCGTCGGGATGATGCCGTGGTGAGCCGTGACCTTGGCGTCGTTCCAGGCCCGTGAGCGGCGCTGTGGCTCCAGGTGATCGTTCAAGGCGTTCAGGGACGGATCGGCCTGGCGGAGCGCGGCGAGAATGCCCGGGGCTTCGCTGTGCTGGCTCAACGGCAAGTAGCCGCAGTCACTGCGCGGGTAGGTGATGACCTTGTGGGTTTCGTAAAGGGATTGCGCGACATCCAGGGTTTCCTGGGCGCCGAGGCCGAGCTTCTTGGAGCAGATTTCCTGCAAGGTGCCCAAGTCGAACGGCAACGGCGCGACTTCACGCATCCGCTCGGTGCGCAGCTTGACCACCCGGGCACTCGCCGCGCTGCTGATGGCCGCAGCCGCTTGCTGGGCCAGCGCCTGATTCAGGCAGCGATCCTGATCGTCACAAACGTCGGATGCCGCACGCCACTGGGCGGTGAACGCCGTGCCGTCGTGCAACAGCTGCACGTCGATGGCCCAATANGCCACCGGCACAAAGTCTGCGATGCTGCGGTCGCGGTCCACCACCAGGCGCAACGTCGGGGTTTGCACCCGGCCCACCGGCAACACGCCTTGATAACCGGATTGGCGCCCGAGCAAGGTAAACAAACGGCTCATGTTCATCCCGATCAACCAGTCGGCCCGGGAACGTCCCAGCGCCGAATGATAAAGGCTGAACGTCTCGGCCCCCGGCTTGAGCGCCGCCAGCGCCTTGCGGATCGAGGCGTCATCCAGCGCCGACAGCCACAACCGCTGGATGGGCCCGCGGTAACGGCAATGCTCCACCAGTTCACGGGCGATCATCTCGCCCTCACGGTCGGCGTCGGTGGCGATCACCAGCTCCTGCGCTTCCCCCAACAANCGTTTGACCGCCTTGTACTGGCTGGCGGTGCGCGGTTTGACCGTCATCTTCCACTTTTCCGGAATGATCGGCAGATCCGCCAGCACCCAACGCTTGTAGCGCGCGTCGTAGGCGTCGGGCGGGGCGGTTTCCAGCAGGTGGCCGATGCACCAGGTCACTGTGACGCCATTGCCCAGCCAGCAGCCATCGCCACGGCGACTGGCGCCGAGTACCGCCGCGATGTCTTTGGCCTGGGAAGGTTTTTCACAGAGGTACAGCTGCATAACCACCATCGTTCATCAAGTGTGCAAGAGGCGCACAGAATGGCCGGTGATGAGCAATGGATCAATCATTATCTGTATGGATGTACAGCAGATGCGTTGCGATTGATTGCCGAGGGGTGATGGATACCCATCGGCCTCGTCGGCCGCATAGCGACCGACGGCCAGTNNTNCCTGACATTCGAGGTCTCAGGTTTTTGGGACCTGACATTCGAGGTCTCAGGTTTTGGGGCCGCAGCGCGAGCCGTCCCCCACAGGTCCATCACCGTCATGAGGAACGCATTCCATGAAAAGCTCCGGTCCTAGTCCTGTCATCACCATCGCCGAGGAGCCTAGCTTCCTGTTGGTGAAGTTTCACGGTATTCAAGTGGCCGCCTCCTCGCGTGCGCTGGTGCTGCTCGAGGCCAATTATCCGCCGGTGTACTACGTTCCCTGGGAGGACATCGACGAACAGTATTTTGCCCGCACCGACCACACGACCTATTGCCCGTACAAGGGCGACGCCACCTATTACAGCCTGCAAATCCCCGGGCATGAGGGCGCTAATGCGGTGTGGCGTTATGAAGACCCCAAAGTGTCGGTCGAACAGATTCGCGGCTATGTGGCGTTCTATCCCGATCAAGTTACGTTTGAGCTGCTCAAAGACGTTGAGTGATGCTCGCGAAAACGCCACGGCGGCCTTCTCAAGCAAAGCACTTCAGGCACACCTGCTTTTGTGGCGAGGGAGCTTGCTCCCGCTGGGCTGCGTAGTGGCCCCAAGAATGTGGCAAGAATGCCAATTTTTGTGAGTGCTTCGCACTCAAGCGGGACGGTGCGGCGTTCCGACAAGCTCCCTCGCCACAGGTTTTTTGTTCGACTGAAGATTGAGTGAACAGCATTGCGCTTGATGGCGGGATTATT
>NZ_NMOJ01000229.1 GCF_002251635.1 Pseudomonas mandelii | reverse complement strand
CTGTTCCGTGCCTACAAGGTCTCCAAGCGCCTGGACGATGATATTTCCGCCGTNTGCGCCGCCTTCAATCTGCGCATTGAAAACGGCGTGATCGCCGACGCCCGCGTCGCCTTCGGCGGCATGGCCGCAATTCCGAAACGTGCGAATCACTGCGAAACCGTGTTGCTCGGCGCGCCATTCAATCACGCCACCGTCGAACGCGCCTGCGCCGCACTCGCCGAGGATTTCACCCCGCTGTCGGACTTCCGCGCCAGCAAGGAATACCGCCTGCTAAGCGCACAGAACCTGTTGCGTAAATACTTCATCGAGCTGCAAACACCGCACATCGAGACTCGGGTGACCGCTTATGTCTAACCATCACGCCGTCGTTAANACCCAGGCCGAACTGGCTGAACTGTTCGCCAAGGACCTGACCACCGGTGTCGGCCGCAGCGTCAAGCACGACAGCGCCGCCAAGCATGTGNNCGGCGAAGCGCAGTACATCGACGATCGCCTGGAATTCCCCAACCAGTTGCACCTGTATGCGCGCATGTCCGACCGCGCCCACGCCAGAATCATCAGCATCGACACCGCGCCCTGCTACGCGTTTGAAGGCGTACGCATTGCTATCACCCACGAAGATGTACCGGGTCTGAAAGACATCGGCCCCTTGCTGCCGGGCGATCCATTGCTGGCCATCGACGACGTGCAATTCGTCGGTCAACCCGTACTGGCCGTCGCTGCGCGCGACCTGGAAACCGCGCGCAAAGCCGCCATGGCGGCCGTGATCGAATACGAAGACCTGGAACCGGTGCTGGATGTGGTCGAGGCNCTGCGCAAACGCCACTTCGTGCTCGACAGCCACACCCATCAGCGTGGCGATTCGGCCGGCGCACTGGCCACGGCGAAAAACCGTATCCAGGGCACGCTGCACATCGGCGGCCAGGAACACTTCTATCTCGAAACCCAGATCTCATCGGTGATGCCCACCGAAGACGGCGGCATGATCGTCTACTGCTCCACGCAAAACCCCACCGAAGTGCAGAAACTGGTGGCCGAAGTGCTGGACGTGTCGATGAACAAAATCGTCGTGGATATGCGCCGCATGGGCGGTGGTTTTGGCGGCAAGGAAACCCAGGCGGCCAGCCCGGCGTGCCTCTGCGCGGTGGTCGCGCGCCTCACCGGCCAGCCGACCAAGATGCGCCTGCCGCGCGTCGAAGACATGCTGATGACCGGCAAGCGCCACCCCTTCTATATCGAATACGACGTGGGCTTCGACAGCACCGGTCGCCTGCACGGCATCGCCCTGGAACTGGCCGGCAACTGCGGTTGCTCGCCAGACTTGTCGNNCTCGATTGTCGACCGCGCGATGTTCCATGCCGACAACTCGTATTACCTGGGCGACGCCACCGTCAATGGTCATCGCTGCAAGACCAACACTGCCTCCAACACGGCTTATCGAGGCTTCGGTGGCCCGCAAGGCATGGTCGCCATTGAGGAAGTGATGGACGCCATTGCCCGCCATCTGGCGCTGGACCCATTGGCCGTGCGCAAGGCCAATTACTACGGCAAGACCGAGCGCAACGTCACCCACTATTACCAGACCGTCGAGCACAACATGCTCGAGGAAATGACCGCCGAGCTTGAGGCCAGCAGCCAATACGCCGAGCGCCGCGAAGCGATTCGCCTGTACAACGCCCACAGCCCGATCCTGAAAAAAGGCCTGGCGCTGACGCCGGTGAAGTTCGGCATCTCGTTCACCGCGAGCTTCCTGAACCAGGCGGGCGCCCTGATCCATATCTACACCGACGGCAGCATCCACCTGAACCACGGCGGCACCGAGATGGGCCAGGGCTTGAACACCAAGGTCGCGCAAGTGGTGGCCGAAGTGTTCCAGGTGGAAATGGACCGCGTACAAATCACCGCTACCAACACCGACAAGGTGCCGAACACCTCGCCGACCGCTGCCTCCAGCGGTGCCGACCTCAACGGTAAAGCCGCACAGAACGCCGCTGAAATCATCAAGAAACGCCTCGTGGAATTCGCTGCGCGCCAGTACAAGGTCAGCGAAGAAGACGTGGAATTCCACAACGGCCATGTGCGCGTGCGCGACCAGATCCTGACCTTTGAAAGCCTGATTCAGCAGGCGTATTTCGCCCAGGTCTCGCTGTCGAGCACCGGGTTCTACAAGACGCCGAAAATCTTTTATGACCGCAGCCAGGCAAAGGGTCGGCCGTTCTATTACTTCGCGTTCGGCGCGGCCTGCTGCGAAGTGATCGTCGACACCCTGACCGGCGAATACAAGATGCTGCGCACCGACATCCTCCACGACGTGGGCGCCTCGCTGAACCCGGCCATCGACATCGGCCAGGTCGAAGGCGGCTTCATCCAGGGCATGGGCTGGCTGACCATGGAGGAACTGGTATGGAACAACAAGGGTAAGTTGATGACCAATGGCCCGGCCAGTTACAAGATCCCGGCCGTGGCGGATATGCCGCTGGACCTGCGCGTGAAGCTGGTGGAAAACCGCAAGAACCCGGAAGACACGGTGTTCCATTCCAAGGCTGTGGGTGAGCCGCCGTTTATGCTCGGGATCGCCTCGTGGTGTGCGATCAAGGATGCGGTGGCGAGTTTGGGTGAGTATCGCCATCAGCCGAAGATCGATGCACCGGCCACGCCGGAGCGGGTGTTGTGGGGCTGTGAGCAGATGCGGCAGTTGCAGGCGGCGAAGGCTGTTGAGACTGACGCCGAGATGGCTTCGCTCTAAGGACCGAGGTGCTNCCATCGCGGGCAAGCCAGCTCCCAC
>NZ_NMOJ01000228.1 GCF_002251635.1 Pseudomonas mandelii | reverse complement strand
ATTTGACAGNACTCNGTGGGAGCTGGCTTGCCAGCGATGAGGCCCGAACAGACAACAGAAATGTTGAGGTGAATATGTACAACTGGATCGACGCCCTCGCCGACCTGCAATCCCGGGGTGAACCCTGCGTGCTGGTGACCATCATCGAAGAGCTCGGCTCCACGCCGCGCAATGCCGGCTCCAAGATGGTGATCAGCGCCGCGCAGACCTTCGACACCATCGGTGGCGGGCACTTGGAATACAAGGCGATGCAGATCGCCCGCGACATGCTCGTGCGTGGCCAGCAGAACACCCATCTGGAGCGCTTCAGCCTCGGCGCGAGCCTTGGCCAGTGCTGCGGTGGCGTGACCGTGCTGCTGTTCGAACCCATGGGCCAGGTCCAGGCGCAGATCGCCGTGTTCGGCGCAGGCCATGTCGGTCGGGCGCTGGTGCCGCTGCTCGCCAGCCTGCCCTGCCGGGTGCGCTGGATCGATTCGCGGGAAGCGGAATTCCCGGAACAGATCCCCCACGGCGTGCGCAAAATTGTTGCCGAAGAACCGGTGGATGAAATCGACAACCTGCCCGCCGGCAGCTACTGCATCGTCATGACCCACAATCATGCGCTGGACCTGGAACTGACCGCGGCACTGCTCAAGCGCAATGACTTTGCTTACTTCGGCTTGATCGGTTCAAAGACCAAGCGGGTCAAGTTCGAACACCGCCTGCGTGACCGCGGCTTCGATACCGCACAGTTGCAACGCATGCGCTGCCCCATGGGCCTCACCGAGGTGAAGGGCAAATTACCGGTGGAGATCGCCATCTCCATCGCCGGCGAAATCATTGCCACCTATAACGCGAATTTCGGCCAGCAAACAGCCAGCGCCGGATCATCGATTGCCAAACTGCTGCCTGCGTCACGCCGCAGCCAAGCCTCCCACTGAGGATGACCATGCCTTTGACTCGCAAAGCCTACCGTGCCGCCATCCTGCACAGCATCGCCGACCCTGCTGAAGTAGGGATCGAAGCCTCCTACGAGTATTTCGAAGACGGCCTGCTGGTGATCGATAACGGCCAGATCAGTGCCCTCGGCCACGCCAGCGACTTGCTGCCGACCCTGCCCACCGATATCGAGATCACTCATTATCAGGACGCGCTGATCACCCCCGGCCTGATCGACACCCACATCCACCTGCCGCAAACCGGCATGGTCGGCGCCTATGGCGAGCAACTGCTGGATTGGCTCAACACTTACACCTTCCCGTGTGAAAGCCAGTTCGCCGATAAGGCCCATGCCGAAGAAGTCGCGGACATCTTCATCAAGGAACTGCTGCGCAACGGCACCACCACCGCGCTGGTGTTCGGCAGCGTGCACCCGCAGTCGGTGAATTCATTCTTTGAAGCGGCCGAGAAACTCGACCTGCGCATGATCGCCGGCAAGGTGATGATGGACCGCAACGCACCGGACTACCTGACCGACACCGCCGAATCCGGCTACCAGGAAAGCAAGGCGCTGATCGAGCGCTGGCACGGCAAGGGCCGTTTGCACTACGCGGTGACCCCGCGCTTCGCCCCCACCAGCACCCCGGAACAACTGACCCTCGCCGGCCAGTTGCTCAGCGAATACCCCGACCTGTACATGCAGACCCACATCAGCGAAAACCTGAAGGAAGTCGAGTGGGTCAAGGAACTGTTCCCCGAGCGCAAAGGCTATCTGGATGTGTACGACCACTACAAACTGCTGGGCGAGCGCTCGGTGTTTGCCCATGGTGTGCACCTGTGTGACGACGAGTGCGCGCGGCTCGCAGAAACGGGTTCGGCCGTAGCGTTCTGCCCAACGTCGAACTTCTTCCTCGGCAGTGGTTTGTTCAACCTGCCGATGGCCGAGAAGCACAAACTGAACGTTGGTTTGGGCACGGACGTGGGCGGCGGTACCAGCTTCTCGCTGCTGCAAACGTTGAACGAAGCCTACAAGGTCATGCAGTTGCAGGGCGCGCGGTTGAGCCCGTTCAAGTCGCTGTACCTGGCCACGTTGGGCGGTGCGCGGGCACTGCGCCTGGAAGACAAGATCGGCACTTTGCAGCCGGGCACCGATGCGGACTTTTTGGTACTGGATTACAACGCCACGCCGCTGCTGAGCTATCGCTTGAAGCAAGCCAATAATATTGCCGAGACGTTGTTTGTGTTGATGACGCTGGGGGATGATCGGGCGGTGNTGCAGACGTATGCGGCGGGGAATCAGGTGCATCAGCGCTAAGTTCTTCCGGGCATAAAAAATCCCCCGTTGCTTTACCGCACTGGGGGATTTTTGTTGCCTATCAGATTGCTATCGCGGGCAAGCCTGCTCCCACAGGATCGCGGTGAGCGTGCAACCGACATCCATCCTGTGGGAGCGTGGCTTGCCCGCGATGGGCGCGCCTCGTTCTACCTTAGAGCTTGACCGCAGGCCGCCCCGGCTTCTTGGTCTGCAATAAATGCGAGAACACTGCATGCAAATCATCCGACGCGCTTTCCTCATCGAGGTTGAGCTTGCTGTCGATGTGATCCATGTGATGCATCATCAGATTCACCGCCAGCGTCGCGTCCCGTGCTTCGATCGCATCGATCAGCTGAGTGTGCTCATCGTAGGAACAGTGCGAGCGGTTGCCGCTTTCGTACTGGGCGATGATCAACGATGTCTGGGAAACCAGGCTGCGCTGGAAGCTGATCAGCGGCGCATTCTTCGCCGCTTCGGCCAGCTTGAGGTGGAATTCGCCGGAAAGACGGATACCCGCACCGCGATCGCCACGGGAGAAGCTGTCGCGCTCATCGTTGACCATCTGCCGCAGCTCGGCAATCTGCTCGGCAGTCGCGTGCTGAACCGCCAATTCAGTGATCGCCCGCTCGACCAGACGCCGCGCCAGGAACACCTGACGGGCNTCTTCTACACTTGGGCTCGCCACCACCGCGCCGCGATTGGGCCGCAGCAACACCACGCCCTCATGGGCCAGGCGCGACAGCGCGCGGCGAATGATGGTGCGGCTGACGCCGAAGATTTCGCCCAGTGCCTCTTCGCTCAACTTGGTGCCGGGCGCCAGACGCTGTTCGAGGATGGCCTCGAAGATATGCGCGTAGACAATATCGTCCTGGGTACCGCTGCGACCGGCCTTGCCGGCTCGCGGTTGTTTCTTGAGAGGTTGCAACTGTTCGTTCATGGGCACTCGGGTAGGGAGAACGGCGGCGAATT
>NZ_NMOJ01000227.1 GCF_002251635.1 Pseudomonas mandelii | reverse complement strand
ACCGTNACTGTAATACGGCACAGTGGGTCGCTGGCAAGTATCGCGTAAAAAACACCGCGATTGTACACAATGGATGGTGGCAACACGACTGTACGGCTGTTTGTCGCTTCTGCTGTATCGCAACGGTTGGTTACTTTTGAGTTTAGGCTTGATCGCAGAATCCGCAGCCTGAATGCAATCCCTGTAGCAGCTGGCATCTCCATCAGAACAAGGAACACCGCTGTCATGAACGACGACCGGTACGACGCCTTTGATCGCAGAATCCGCAGCCTGAATGCAATCCCTGTAGCAGCTGGCATCTCCATCAGAACAAGGAACACCGCTGTCATGAACGACGCCACGCACACGCAGCTCCGCCCCTTGGCCGATACGTCACCGTCGGCGATCGTCGCCGGCTTCATCGCGATGATGACCGGTTACACCAGTTCTCTGGTGTTGATGTTCCAGGCCGGACAAGCCGCCGGCTTGACCACCGCGCAGATTTCCTCGTGGATCTGGGCCATCTCGATCGGCATGGCGGTGTGCAGCATTGGCTTGTCCCTGCGTTATCGCACGCCCATCACCATTGCCTGGTCGACCCCCGGCGCGGCGCTGCTGATCACCAGCCTGGGCGGCGTGAGTTACGGCGAAGCGATTGGTGCCTACATCACCTGCGCGGTCCTGGTGACGCTCTGCGGGCTGACCGGCAGCTTCGAAAAACTGGTCAAGCGCATTCCCGCCTCATTGGCGGCGGCACTGCTGGCGGGGATTCTGTTCAAGATCGGCAGCGAGATTTTCGTCGCCGCGCAACATCGCACCGGCCTGGTGCTGGGGATGTTCTTCACTTATCTGTTGGTCAAGCGCCTGTCGCCGCG
This sequence comes from Pseudomonas mandelii, assembly GCF_002251635.1. Lineage (GTDB taxonomy): Bacteria > Pseudomonadota > Gammaproteobacteria > Pseudomonadales > Pseudomonadaceae > Aquipseudomonas > Aquipseudomonas mandelii_B. Next base: position 6,432 of record NZ_NMOJ01000227.1, on the reverse strand, counting down.
CTACGCGGTGCTCGCAGCGTTANTNATAGGCACGCTGCTGTCGGGCCTGATGGGGCTGCTGGACTTCAGCGGTTTTCATCTGGAAGTGGCAACGCCGGTCTGGACCACCCCGCACTTCTCGCTGGCGGCGACCATCAGCATCGGCATCCCGCTGTTCGTGGTGGCGATGACCTCGCAGAACATGCCCGGCGTCGCCGTATTGCGCGCCGACGGCTACACCGTGCCCGCCTCGCCGTTGATCACCGCAACAGGCCTGGCCTCGCTGGTGCTGGCGCCCTTCGGTTCCCACGGGATCAACCTGGCAGCGATCAGTGCGGCCATCTGCACCGGGCCGCATGCCCATGAAGACCGCAACAAGCGTTATACCGCAGCCGTGTGGTGCGGGGTGTTCTACGGGATTGCCGGGGTATTTGGCGCCACGTTGGCGGCGTTGTTCGCAGCCTTGCCCAAGGAGCTGGTGCTGTCGATTGCGGCCTTGGCGTTGTTTGGCTCGATCATCAATGGCTTGAGCATTGCCATGACCGANGTGAANGAACGTGAGGCGGCGCTGATTACCTTTATGGTCACGGCGTCCGGGCTGACGCTGTTTTCCATTGGGTCCGCGTTCTGGGGGATTGTGGCGGGGGTGTTGACGCTGGTGATCTTGAATTGGCGTAAAGCCTGAAACGAGGCTGCGTGNAGCCTGAAACGAGGCTGCGTGCTTTTGATCTTCCGGACATAAAAAAACGGCGACCCTTGGGCCGCCGCTTCTTTTATGACATCAAGCTACCGGATTGATCGGCTTTTCCGGGTACCAGACGTCGATCAGCGGGCTGACGGTTGCTTCGGTCAGTTCGCTGCGGCCCTTGAGCCAGGCTTCAACAGCAGCGCGCTGCTCTTCGGACACCGAGCCACGCTTCTGCAGGCAAACCAGACCGAAGTCGTCGCCGCCAACATAACCCAGACCGTTGGCTTCCATGGCTTCTTTCAGGAACGCGTCGAGGAAAGCATCAACCGCTTCATCGTCCAAACCTTCTTTGAAGTCCAGGTTCAGTTCGAAACCCAGCTCTTGAAATTCATCAACGCACAGTTTTTTGCGCAGACGCCGGGAACGGTTAGTCGCCATTGGAACAATCCTCATAAGTAATAACGGGCGGCACTTTAGCAGTTTAAGGCGGCAATTGCCCGACTCTCTGGGACAGGCGGTTGACCGTCGGTAAAAAAATTGCGGATTAGAGGGCCACGGCAAGGCACAAGCCGTTACACCTTGGGGCATAATGCCGACACTTTCATGACCACTGAGGGAATTTATCTTCATGCCCTCGCCTTTTTTCCCCTCGAATGCAGGGTTCTATTTCACATGATCAAATCTTTGCGTCCCTTGTTGCTGGCCGGTTTCCTTCTTCCTCTGGCCTTCTCCGTTTCCGCCGCCTCCATCAACACCGGTCTGTCCCCCAACGTCGAAAAAGCCCTCAAGGCCAGCAAGCTTCCGGACAACGCCCTGTCGCTGGTGATGATTCCGTTGAACGGCCCGGGCACGCCGACCATTTACAACGCTGACGTTTCGGTCAACCCGGCCTCGACCATGAAGCTGGTAACCACCTACGCCGCGCTGGAAATGCTCGGCCCCAACCACCAGTGGAAGACCGAGTTCTACACCGACGGCACCCTCAGCGGTGGCGTGTTGCGCGGCAACCTCTACCTTAAGGGCGGTGGCGATCCCAAGCTGAACATGGAAAAACTCTGGCTGCTGATGCGCGACCTGCGCGCCAACGGCGTGCAACAAGTCACCGGCGACCTGGTGCTGGACCGCAGCTTCTTCAACCAGCCGCAATTGCCCGAATTCAATGACGACGGTAACGACGAGAACAAGCCGTTCCTGGTCAAGCCCGACGCCCTGCTGGTCAACCTGAAGGCCCTGCGCTTCGTGGCACGCAACGACAACGGCCGGGTCCTGGTGTCGGTGGAGCCACCGATTGCCAGCATCAATATTGAAAACCAGGTCAAAGCGGTCAATTCCAAGCAATGCACCGGTGGCGTGCGTTACAACCCGGTGACCCAGGCCGATGGCAGCGTGACCGTGACGGTCGGCGGTCAGTTGGGCGAAGGCTGCAGCTCGCAGACTTATCTGTCGCTGCTTGACCACGCAACCTACACCGCCGGTGCCGTGCGGGCGATCTGGAAGGAGCTGGGCGGCAGCATCCAGGGTAAGGATCGTCTGGCGCCAACGCCGAGCAACGCCAAAGTACTGGCCCGGGCCTACTCGCCGGACCTGGCGGAAATCATTCGCGACATCAACAAATACAGTAACAACACCATGGCCCAGCAGTTATTCCTGAGCCTCGGCGCGCAGTTCCGAAACGATGCCGATGGCGATGATGCCAAGGCCGCACAACGCGTAGTGCGTCAGTGGCTGGCGAAGAAAGGCATCACCGCACCGCACCTGGTGATGGAAAACGGTTCCGGCCTGTCTCGCGCCGAACGCGTGAGCGCCCGTGAAATGGCGGCGATGCTGCAAGCCGCGTGGCGCAGCCCCTACTCCGCCGAGTTCATCAGCTCGCTGCCGATTGCCGGCACCGACGGCACCATGCGTAAACGCCTGAAAACCACCGCCCTGCGCGGCGAGGCCCACGTCAAGACCGGCACCCTGAACACGGTGCGCGCCATCGCCGGGTTCAGCCGCGATAACAACGGCAATAGCTGGGTGGTGGTGGCGATCCTCAACGACAAGGCCCCGTTTGGCGCATCGTCGGTGCTGGATCAGGTGCTGCTGGACCTGTATCGCCAGCCGAAAGTGCCGGAAACGGCTTCGGTGCTCTGACCCCGATCTTCCAAACACTGAAGATCATTGTGGGAGCGAGCTTGCTCGCGATAGCGGTATGACAGTCGACATAAACGTTGAATGTCAGGCCTCATCACCTCAGATCAAAATGTGAGAGCGGGCTTGTTGGTGGCCTTAGCTGGTCTGCGGCTCGACCCGATCCCGTCCCGCCTGCTTCGCCGCATAAACCCCGGAATCCGCCCGCAGCAACAGCGCATCCGCGCCTTCACCAACTCGCCAGCTGGCAATCCCGAAACTCGCGGTCACGGTGCCCACGCCTTCGATCGGTGAACTGCGCAAGCCTTGCCACAGCTGCAAGGCCAGGACATGGGCATGCTCTGCGTCGATGTCCGGGCACAGCACCATGAACTCCTCGCCACCCAGGCGGCAGAACACGTCGGTACGTCGCAGACGATGACCGATGCGTTCGCACACAACCTGCAACACCCGGTCGCCCACGGCATGGCCATGCTGGTCATTGATGCGCTTGAAGTGGTCGATGTCGAGCATGATCACCGATAACTCGCCACCACCGCGCTCTACCCGGGCCATTTCGGTGGTCAGGCGTTCTTGAAAGTAGCGACGGTTGTGAATTCCGGTCAGAGAGTCGGTAATCGACAGCGCCCGCAACTCTTCTTCCACCCGCTTCAGGTCGGAAATGTCCGAGATGTAGCCATGCCAGAGCACGCCGCCGCCCGGCAGTTCCTCCGGCGTCGCCTCGCCGCGCACCCAGCGCAGGCCGCGCTGAGGCAGTTGCACCCGGTATTCCTCGCGCCACGGACTGAGGGTCTCCGCCGAGGCGCGGATCGAGGCGCGAACGCGGGTCGTGTCCTGGGGATGAATCCGCGTGAAAATCGCCTCCGCGTTGAGCAGCAGCACATCCGGCTCGAGTTCGTAGATCTCGCGAATCCCGTCGCTGGCGTAGATCACGCTGAAGCGACCGTCGAATTCCATCTTGAATTGATAAATGCCACCGGGCACATGGGCGCTGAGTTTTTTCAGCAACAAGTCGCGGGCGGCCAGGGCTTCGTGGACACGCTTGCGTTCGGTGATGTCGATGCAGACTGCCAGATGCCCAACCCACAGGCCCTGCTCGTCAAGGACCGGGGTCGCGAGCATGTTCACGGTCAAATGGCTGCCATCCTGACGGACCAGCGTCCACTCCCGCGCTTCGTGACCGCCCTCCTCTGCGCCTTCGACCAACATCGCCTGACAGGTCGGAATCGGCTTGCCATACCGCACACTCAATTCTGCCGAGCGTGCGACCAGCTCTCGGGGAAGGTGCAGGTTTTCCAGGGTCATGCGTCCCACCACTTCAGCGCTGGAGTATCCCAGCATCTGCTCGGCCCCAGCGTTGAAGGTGCTGATCACGCCACGCAGGTCCGTGGCGATGATCGCCACTTGGGTCGCGGCATTCAGCACGCCGCGCAACTGGCCGTGAGTGCCGCGCAATTCCTGCTCGCGGGCGTGCAGTTCCTGGGTGCGCTGCTCGACCATTTTCAGTGCGCGCTGGCGTTGGCTGACCAACACGTAGAGCAACGCACTGAGCAGCACACTGAGCAAACCACCGAGCACCACCAGGCTGGTCACCGAGGAATGGTTGGCTTTCAGAAAGGCTTCGCTGGGCAGGATATCGACTTGATAGTCGTGGTCGGCCATACGCAACAGGCGTGTCGCGGACAATTCACTGGGCGCAGGCGAGTTATAGGACTCGTAAAGCACTTCATGCTGATCGTCGGTGGACAGGTCAAGGATGCGCACCGAAAGATAGTCATAACTGGCCTCCGGCAACCCGTCCGCCAGCAACTGACGCATGCTGATCACGGCCATGACATAACCGTAGGGTTTGGCGCTCGGCGTCGCCGCATCACTCTGACGCTTCACCGGCGCTACCAGCAGCACGCCACGCGCATATGCCGGCTCGATACCCACCAGATGCATCGGCTGCGAGACGGCCATGCTGCCCAGCTTGTCGGCCCGATCAAGGGTGGCGCGGCGCAAGGGCTGGGCAAACAAGTCGTACCCCAGCGGCGAGCCGAGTCGGCTTCGGGTCTGGCTGTAGAGCACCGCCACGTATTCATCCCGTTCGGCGGCCAATTGCAGCTGGCCCTCGGCATTGAGCTCACGCAGGGTGAAGTCGCTCAAACCTTCTTCTTCGCGCACCTTGCGCTCGAATTCCGCCCGCTCGGCACGGGTGACCCGCGCCGCGAATGAATACGCCTGCGTGCGGTGCAGCAACGGTTGGGTGTAGCCGTCGAACTCCTCGCGGGAGACCGACTCGGAATTGGCGAAGAACCGGCGCAGGCCGTCGAGGCGCTGCTCCTGATCTTCGAAACGTTCTTCGATGCGGCTATAACGTTCGCTGGCGAGCAGCTGGAAACGTTGCCGTAATTGATGGTGATACAGATTCAGCGTCGACCAGGTCAGCAATCCAGTGAGAATCCCACCGACGAGCAATACCAGCAGCGCGACCAGCCAGGCCGAGACATCTTCACTGATAAAACCCAGGATCTTGGGACGCACGGCGTGCAACGACATAAACGCAACTCAAAACGCCAGGTGCGGGAAAGCCCATTGGCCATGAGTTGAGTTATAGCTATTAGCCACTAATTTGACCAGCACAGAAAGAACCAAAGAGCCTTTAAAAATCAAGGCTCTGTGGATCCAATCACTTATCTGTCAACGGGCTGTGATTTTCCAGGCACGGTGGATCTTGCCATTACGGGCGAAATCCGGATCGATGGTCTGGGCAGTGATTTCTTCAACGGCATAACGCGCGGCGAGGTTGTCCTCAAGCACGAACTTGCGGAAGTTGTTCGAGAAGTACAGGACGCCACCCGGTGCCAGGCGGGCCATGGCCAGGTCGAGCAACTGCACGTGGTCGCGCTGCACGTCGAAGATGCCTTCCATGCGTTTGGAGTTGGAGAAGGTCGGCGGGTCGATGAAGATCAGGTCGAACTCATCGCGGCTGGCTTCCAGCCACGCCATCACGTCACCCTGCTCCAGACGGTTCTTGTCGGAAAAACCGTTGAGCGAGAAGTTGCGACGCGCCCAGTCCAGGTAGGTTTTGGACAAGTCCACGCTGGTGGTGCTGCGCGCACCGCCCTTAGCTGCGTGCACACTGGCGGTGGCGGTGTAGCAATACAGGTTGAGGAAACGCTTGCCGGCCGCTTCCTTCTGGATGCGCATGCGCATTGGGCGGTGGTCGAGGAACAGACCGGTGTCCAGGTAGTCGGTGAGGTTGACCAGCAGCTTCACGCCGCCTTCGCTGACCTCGGTGAACTTGCCCTGGGCNGCTTGGCGTTCGTACTGCTTGGTGCCGCTCTGACGCTCGCGGCGCTTGACCACCACGCGGCTCTTGTCGATGTTCAAGGCCTGCGGAATGGCCGCCAGCGCATCGAACATGCGTGCGGAGGCTTTTTCCGGGTCGATGGACTTCGGCGCAGCGTATTCCTGGACGTGAACCCAATCGTGGTACAGGTCGATGGCCATGGAGTATTCCGGCATGTCGGCGTCGTACACACGGTAGCAATCCACCCCTTCACGCTTGGCCCACTTGCCCAGCAGCTTGAGGTTCTTCTGCAAGCGATTGGCGAACATCTGCCCGCCTTCGCTCAGGCGCGCCTGCTCGA
>NZ_NMOJ01000226.1 GCF_002251635.1 Pseudomonas mandelii | reverse complement strand
CACCACCGGGGCCGGTTTGATCGGGTTGCCGTTCTTGTTGTACTTCTCGTACTTGCCGGGTGCTACGTCGTTGTCGGCGACTTCGACTTCTGCCTGCTCACGTTCCACCTGACGCTGTTCCGGGGTACGGCGCTCGCCGGTGACGAACTGGTCCGGGTTGACCTTGATCAGCAGCAATTTGCACGGCAACGCGCCGTTCCAGAACGAATACTGTTTGTGGCTGCGAATGCCCATGCGCTTGCCAAGGTCCGGCGCGCCGGTGAACACCGCCGCTTCCCAACCCATACACGCCTGGCGCAGACGCTCGCCAAGGTTCTGGTAGAGGTACAACAGGCTGGCTTCGTCACCCAGGCGCTCGCCGTAGGGTGGGTTGCAGATCACCAGGCCTTTCTGGTTCTGGTCCGGGCGCGGCTCGAAGGTGCCGACTTCGCCCTGGTACACCTTGATCCACTCACTCAGGCCTGCACGTTCGACGTTGTTGCGGCCTGGTTGAATCAGGCGCGGATCGGCTTCGTAACCGCGAATCCACAGCGGTGGCTTGGCCAGACCAGCGGCGGCGCGTTCGGTGGCCTCTTCGTGGAGCTTTTTCCACAGCGCCGGCACGTGGCCGAGCCAGGCGGTGAAGCCCCACTGCTCGCGACGCAGGTTCGGCGCCATGTCGGCGGCGATCATTGCGCCTTCNACNAGGAACGTGCCGACACCGCACATCGGGTCAGCCAGTGCGCCGCCATCGGCCGCAATGCGTGGCCAGCCGGAACGGATCAGGATCGCTGCCGCGAGGTTTTCCTTCAGCGGCGCCGCGCCCTGCTGCAAGCGATAACCGCGCTGGTGCAGGCTGTGGCCGGACAGGTCGAGGGAGAGAATCGCTTCGCCACGGTCGAGGCGCAGGTGAATGCGCAGGTCCGGGTTGAGCTTGTCGATGGACGGACGATCGCCCTGCGGAGTGCGCAGTTTGTCGACGATGGCGTCTTTGACTTTCAAGGCGCCGAAGTGAGTGTTGTCGATGCCCGAGCCGTGACCGCTGAATTCTACCGCCAGGGTGCCGTCCGAGACCATGTGGTCAGCCCATTCGATATCCAGCACGCCGTGGTACAGGTCTTCGGCGTCCTTCATCGGGAAGCGCTTGAGCACCAGCAATACGCGGTTGGCCAGGCGCGACCAGAGACACAGGCGGTAGGCAGTTTCCATATCGGCCATGCCGCGCACGGCCGAAGTGTGCTCGCGGGCTTCCTCAAGGCCAAGCCCGACGGCTTCCTCGATCAGCAGGCCTTCGAGGCCNTTGGGGCAAGTGAGAAAGATTTCGAATTGATCGGACATTGGAATTTCAGAGCCTTTAGCTAAGTGAACCGGCAACGCATTGCCGGCCCGGTTTTCAATCAGGCGCTTTTCTAAAAGAGCGCCCGCGTGGCACGAAGGTGTGCCGTCCCACCTGTGCTGCTCAGGTTAGAAGAGCTTAGATGCACAGGCAGATAAAAAAGTTGATGCAACAAAATGTCATAAGTCGACCCTTCGTCGAATAGTCCTCTTGCTTAACAGGAGCGATTCTCACAAAGGATTAACCCCATCATTCTGTGGGGGGCCGATCATACAGGGCTTTGGCCAATAAACACGGGACAAACATCGTGTTACTTATGGCCTTAGCATCTTTATGGTTACGTTCTTATGACAAAACGATCATTNAATCCATGTGACCTATTGGTTAGAACTCAACACAGGTTGGCGCCGTAACGACGTCAACACCTTGGCTCGCGACGCCGGCAGCGAGCCCCAACGGCAGGAGTTTTTCTGCCAGACCTCAATTGAGGTCGACGCGATAAATACAGTCAACAAGTGAGGGAAACACCCTATGAGAAGACTTAAGCGTGATCCGTTGGAAAGAGCATTTTTACGCGGATATCAGTATGGCGTTCATGGCAAATCCCGTGAGCTTTGCCCATTTACTCTACCGTCGGTACGCCAAGCCTGGATCAACGGCTGGCGAGAAGGACGCGGCGACAATTGGGACGGTATGACCGGCACTGCGGGGATACATAGACTCAACGAACTTCACGCCGTCGGCTAACACAGGGCACTTAATCCGACACGACAATCTGATTACGTAACGACTTAACACGCACGCCCCATCCGGGCGGCGGGCTCCGGCCCAGGGGCTCCTTCGAGGAGCCCTTTTTTATGCCTGCTTTTCGCCGAAATACAATTCCCTGTGTAGAAGCCGGCTTGCTGGCGATGGCGTCCTAAAGATCGCTATCGCCANTCACCGCCGATATTCAGTTAGATCGGCGGCCTCGTTGACGACTGCTTCGCCGGCTTGCTGGCGATGGCGTCCTAAAGATCGCTATCGCCAGCAAGCCGGCTCCTACACAGGGTTCAGCGCAGGGCCGCGATGGCGTCGACACACTCGCGAATCAGCGCCGGGCCTTTGTAGATGAAGCCGGAGTAGATCTGCACCAGGCTCGCGCCCGCCGCAATCTTCTCGGCGGCGTGCTTGCCTTCGGTGATGCCGCCTACCGCGATGATCGGCAAGCGACCGGCCAGTTCGGCTGCCAGCACCTTCACGGTGTGGGTGCTCTTGTCGCGAACCGGTGCGCCGGACAGACCGCCCGCCTCGTCACCATGCTCCATGCCTTCGACGCCTACGCGACTCAGGGTGGTGTTGGTGGCGATCACCGCGTCCATCCCGGTTTCGATCAACGCTTGCGCGACCTGCGCGGTTTCTTCATCGGTCATGTCCGGCGCGATCTTGATCGCCAGCGGTACATGTTTGCCGTGGCGCAACGCCAGTTCTGCGCGACGGGTCGCCAGATCAGCCAGCAATTGCTTGAGCGAATCGCCGAATTGCAGGCTGCGCAGGCCCGGGGTGTTGGGTGAACTGACGTTGACCGTGACGTAGCTGGCGTGGGCGTAAACCTTGTCCAGGCAGATCAGGTAATCATCGACGGCGCGCTCTACCGGGGTATCGAAGTTCTTGCCGATATTGATACCGAGAATGCCCTTGTACTTCGCTGCCTGAACCCGCGACAGCAGGTGATCAACGCCCAGGTTGTTGAAGCCCATGCGGTTGATGATCGCCTCGGCTTCCGGCAAACGAAAGATGCGCGGCTTAGGGTTGCCCGGTTGCGGCCGTGGCGTCACGGTGCCGATTTCGACAAAGCCGAAACCCAGTTGCGCAAAACCGTCGATGGCCGCGCCATTCTTGTCCAGACCGGCCGCCAAACCTACCGGGTTCGGAAACTCCAGGCCCATGACGTTCACCGGCATTTTCGCCGGCGCCTTGCACAGCAAACCGTTGAGGCCCAANCGCCCGCCNGCACCGATCAAGTCCAGGGACAGATCGTGGGAGGTTTCCGGAGAGAGTTTGAACAACAGCTGACGGGCCAGGGTGTACATGGGCGGTTTTGACTCGAATGGCGGCGAAATGAGGCGGCGATTATAGCCGGGCATCGGTGTCGCAAGCGAGGCGCGCGACAAAATCAACGGGCGATGGCATATGCCTTGCACCGTCACTGACATCAGCACTCATGCCAACGGCGGGATGAGTCGAAAGACAAAGGCGTCGTCACCTGGCCTTGCCCCTGGCAAGCAGCCCGGTACGACGCTTTTTTTTTGGAAGGTGTTTAACCATGAATGAAACCACAGCGGGCCCACTGGCCTGGGTCAATGGCAGCGATGCCCCGGAAAAGACTGAAATCAACCTCGGTTTCATGGCCCTGAGTGATTGCGCCTCGGTGGTGGTCGCGGCCACGCAGGGTTTCGCGCAGCCTTACGGCCTGACCCTGAACCTCAAGCGCCAGTCGTCCTGGGCCAACTTGCGCGACAAACTGGTCAGCGGTGAGCTGGACGCCGCCCACAGCCTGTACGGGCTGGTCTATGCCGTGCACCTGGGCATCGGCGGCGTGGCGCCGACCGACATGGCGGTGCTCATGGGCCTGAACCAGAACGGCCAGAGCATCAACCTTTCTCATGGTTTGCAGGCCTTGGGGGTGACCAGTCCTGAAGCACTGGACCGTCACGTGCACCAAAGCCGAACAAAGCTGACCTTCGCCCAGACATTTCCCACAGGCACCCACGCCATGTGGTTGTATTACTGGCTGGCCAGCCAAGGCATTCATCCATTGCAAGATGTGAATAGCGTGGTGGTGCCACCGCCGCAGATGCTCGCGCACTTGCAAGCCGGGCGTATCGACGGCTTTTGCGTCGGAGAGCCCTGGTGCGCCAGCGCAGTCAAGCAAAACCAGGGGTTCACCCTGGCAACGACCCAGACCATCTGGCCCGATCACCCGGAAAAAGTCCTCGGCTGCACCCGCGCCTTTGTCGAGCAGTACCCGAACACCGCCCGGGCGCTGGTGATGGCGATCCTCGAAGCCAGCCGCTTCATCGAAGACAGCAGCGAAAACCGCCGCAGCACCGCGAAGCTATTGAGCGCGCCCGAATACCTTGACGCACCGCTCGATTGCATCGAACCGCGCTTGCTCGGCGACTACGCCGATGGCCTCGGCAATCGCTGGCAGGACCCGCACGCGCTGCGCTTCCATGCGGGCGGTGAGGTCAACGTGCCGTACTTGTCCGATGGCATGTGGTTCATGACACAGTTCCGCCGCTGGGGCTTGTTGCGCGACGACCCGGATTACCTCGGCGTGGCCCGTGAGGTCCAGCAACTGGACGTGTACCGTGAGGCCGCCGGCGCAGTCGGTGTTGCCGCCGAGGGTGAGGACATGCGCAGCAGTCAATTGATCGACGGCAAAATCTGGGACGGCTCCGACCCGACCGGCTATGCCCGCAGTTTCAAGCTGCACGCCATGAGCGAAAGCTCGCCCCTTCTCGCCAGCCGCTGACAGGAGACTGCGAATATGTTGCGTATCCTGCTGATCAACGACACTGCGAAGAAAGTCGGTCGCCTGAAAGCGGCCCTGACCGAAGCCGGGTTCGAGGTGATCGACGAATCAGGTCTGACCATTGACCTGCCTGCGCGCGTCGAAACGGTGCGACCGGACGTGATCCTGATCGATACCGAGTCGCCCGGCCGCGATGTGATGGAGCAAGTGGTGCTGGTCAGCCGCGACCAACCCCGGCCGATCGTGATGTTTACCGACGAGCACGACCCGAATGTGATGCGCCAGGCGATCAAGTCCGGGGTCAGTGCCTACATCGTCGAAGGCATTCACGCACAACGCCTGCAGCCCATCCTGGACGTGGCCATGGCGCGTTTTGAAAGCGACCAGGCCCTGCGCGCGCAGCTCCAGGCCCGGGATCAGCAACTGGCCGAGCGTAAACGCATCGAGCTGGCCAAAGGCATGCTGATGAAAATGAAGCACTGCAATGAGGAAGAGGCCTACACCCTGATGCGCCGCCAGGCCATGAGCCGCCAACAGAAACTGATCCAGGTGGCGGAGCAGATTATTACCATGAGTGAATTGCTTGGCTGAAGCCTTGCGGAGCCTATGAAGACGCCTTCGCGGGCAAGCCTCGCTCCTACAGGTCTTGTGTCGCCCACACCCTCTGAACTCACCAAAAAACCCGTAGGAGCGAGGCTTGCCCGCGAATGGCCACGACGCGGTTTCACCTGTTGGCACAGATCTCGCTAAGCAATCACTACAGGTAACCAACGGCGGTTGCCCCACCTACGACAAAGACGTCGCTCACCTCATTTGCCCATGGCGAATCGGGTGGCGGCGTTTTTTCGTTTTGGCCCCAGAGATCGGGGCCGGTGGTGCGGCCGAGGCGGCGCCCCACCTGCAAGCTCCTGACTCCTTCTCGAGACTCCCTACAGCTGAGGTGCGCGATGAATTCAAGCTTCTGGAAATCTGGCCATACCCCGACATTGTTTGCCGCGTTCCTGTATTTCGACCTGAGCTTCATGGTCTGGTACCTGTTGGGCCCGCTGGCGGTACAGATCGCCGCCGACCTGCACCTGACCACCCAGCAACGTGGCCTGGTGGTGGCGACGCCGATTCTGGCCGGCGCCGTGCTGCGCTTTGTCATGGGCCTGCTGGCGGATCGCCTGTCGCCAAAAACCGCCGGACTGATCGGCCAGGTGATCGTCATCTGTGCGCTGTTCGGTGCCTGGAAACTCGGCATTCACAGTTATGAACAAGCCTTGGTGCTGGGACTGTTCCTCGGCATGGCCGGTGCGTCATTCGCCGTCGCGCTGCCGCTGGCCTCGCAATGGTATCCACCGCAGCATCAAGGCAAGGCCATGGGCATCGCCGGCGCCGGTAACTCCGGCACCGTGCTTGCCGCATTGATCGCCCCGGTGCTCGCGGCAGCCTTCGGCTGGAGCAACGTATTCGGCTTCGCCCTGATCCCGCTGATCCTGACCCTCATCGTGTTTGCCTGGCTGGCCAAAAACGCCCCTGAGCGGCCGAAAGCCAAGTCCATGTCCGACTACTTCAAGGCCCTGGGCGACCGCGACAGCTGGTGGTTCATGTTCTTCTACAGCGTGACCTTCGGCGGCTTTATCGGACTGGCCAGCGCCCTGCCCGGCTACTTCAACGACCAATACGGCCTGAGCCCGGTGACCGCCGGCTACTACACCGCCGCCTGCGTATTTGGTGGCAGCCTGATGCGTCCGTTGGGCGGCGCCCTGGCTGACCGTTTCGGCGGGATTCGTACCCTGCTCGGCATGTACAGCGTGGCNGCAATCTGCATCGCCGCGGTGGGTTTCAACCTGCCAAGTTCCTACGCTGCATTGGCGCTTTTCGTCTGCACCATGCTCGGCCTCGGCGCGGGTAACGGCGCAGTGTTCCAATTGGTCCCGCAGCGTTTTCGTCGCGAGATTGGTGTGATGACCGGTTTGATCGGCATGGCCGGCGGTATTGGTGGCTTCGCCCTCGCTGCGGGTATGGGTGCGATCAAACAAAGCACTGGCAGTTATCAGATGGCCCTGTGGTTGTTCGCCAGCCTCGGCGTGGTGGCCTGGTTTGGCCTGCACGGCGTCAAACGTCGCTGGAGAACCACCTGGGGCTCGGCCGCCGTGACCGCTGCCCGGGTCTGAGACCGCAATGAGCCTGCAACTGAGTTTTGCCGAAGCGAGCGCCATTGGCCCTCGCGAGGAAAATCAGGACGCCCTGCGCCTGGTCACTCCGGCCCCGGCGCTGGCGGCGAGCAAGGGTTACCTGTTCGCCATCGCCGACGGGGTCAGCCAGTGCGCCGATGGCGGTCTCGCCGCCCGTTCGACCTTGCAGGCCCTGGCGCTGGACTATTACGCCACCCCGGAAACCTGGGGTGTCGCGCAAGCGCTGGATCGCCTGCTGCTGGCGCAGAATCGCTGGTTGCAGGCCAATGGTGGTGGGCAACCGCTGCTGACCACGGTCAGTGCCTTGGTCATGCGCGGCAGGCGTTTTACCTTGGCTCATGTGGGCGATTGCCGGGTTTATCGCTGGCACGCCGACACCTTGCAACGGGTCAGCGAAGATCATGTCTGGGACCAACCGGGCATGCAGCATGTGCTCAAGCGTGCGCTGGGGCTCGATCAGCATTTGGTCCTGGACTTTCTCGACGGTGAACTTCGCCTCGATGAGAGCTTTGTGCTGCTCAGCGATGGCATCTGGGCGGTGCTGGGCGACACGGCCATTGCGGCGATTCTGCGCGACCAACCGGACCTGCACAGCGCTGCGCAAACCCTGGTCAGCGCAGCGCATCTGGCCGGCAGCCAGGACAATGCCAGCGCCCTGCTGGTGCGGGTCGATGCCCTCGGTGAAACGAGCATCGGCGATGCGCTGATTCATCTGCAGCAATGGCCGCTGCCACCCGCGCTGAAACCGGGCCAGACGTTCGAGGGTTGGCAGGTCGAAGGGATTCTCGGCCAGAGCCAGCAATCGTTGCTCTATCGGGTTCGCGACAGCCAGCAACAACCCTGGCTGCTGAAAACCTTGCCCGCTGCACTGCGCGACGATCACCTCGCCGGGCAGGCATTGCTGTCGGAGGAATGGTTTCTCAAGCGCGTGGCCGGACGGCATTTTCCTGAAGTCCATGCCGCCAGTCAGCGTCAGCATTTGTATTACGTGATGCGCGAATATTCCGGCTCCACTCTGGCGCATCTGCACGAACGGGTTGCCGCGCTGCCGCTGGCGCAATGGCAGGATCTGGCCGAACGTCTGCTCAAGGCCGTCGGCATGCTGCATCGCCGGCAGATTCTTCATCGCGACATCAAACCGGAGAATCTGTTGCTGGGCGACGACGGCGAGCTGCGCCTGCTGGATTTCGGCCTCGCCTACTGCCCCGGTCTTTCAGAAGATCAACCCACGACCTTGCCCGGCACGCCGAGCTACATCGCGCCGGAAGCCTTTGCCGGTGAGGCTCCGACACCGCAACAGGATTTGTACGCCGTCGGTGTGACNCTGTATTACCTACTGACCGGGCATTACCCCTACGGCGAAATCGAAGCCTTCCAACGACCCCGTTTCACCCAGCCCGTCAGCGCCAGCCGCTATCGCCCCGACCTGCCGGACTGGATCGCGCAAAGCCTGGAGCGCGCGGTGGCGGCGGATCCGGGTGAGCGCTTTGAAACGACGGAGGAATGGTTGCTGCTATTGGAACAGGGCGAGCGGCGCAGTTTGAGTGTGCGGCCCAGACCGCTGCTGGAGCGCGAGCCGTTAAAGGTCTGGCGGACGTTGGCGCTGGTGTCGTTGGTGGTGAACCTGGTGCTGCTGGTTTTGGTGTTTCACTCATCCTGACTCGAACCAGATCCACTGTGGCGAGGGAGCTTGCGCCCGTTCAACCGCGCAGCGGTCGCAGAATGTTTGGGTCTGCTTCGCAGCCCAGCGGAAGCAAGCTCCCTCGCCACAGGTTCGACATGCGCCAAGACCGGGCGGCCCGCCTCGAATCGGTGCAGAAAAACAGTGAATCTGATCCTGAAATCCTGCTCAGAACCCACTAAAGCCGAACCCTGAACGACTTGGCACAACCACTGCATTACCTCTCCCAACAGACATAAAGCCCAGCCTTCAACGTCGAAGGG
>NZ_NMOJ01000225.1 GCF_002251635.1 Pseudomonas mandelii | reverse complement strand
CGAGCTTCCCGAGAGAACGGGACCAGGACAAAGGCGTCCTCGCTAGNNAACTAGCGGGACGCCTTTTTTGTTTGCGCAAAATATGTCGAGCAAGACCTGACAGCCCTGATGAGGCGGGTCCGAGCTCCCCGGAGAACCTGATGAAAAAACTCAAATTGGTGATGATCGGCAACGGCATGGCCGGGGTTCGCACCCTCGAGGAATTGCTCAAGCTGAGCAGCGACCTGTACGACATCACGGTCTTCGGCGCCGAACCCCATACCAACTACAACCGCATCCTGCTGTCACCGGTACTGGCCGGTGAACAGACCTTCGACGAGATCGTACTGAACGATCTCGACTGGTACCTGGACAACCACATCAAATTGCTGCTCAACCGCAGAGTGGTGGAGATCGACCGNATCAAACGCATCGTTATTGCCGAAGACGGCAGCGAAGCCGAATACGATCGCCTGCTGATCGCCACCGGCTCAACGCCGTTTATCCTGCCGATCCCCGGCAACACCTTAAAGGGTGTAATCGGCTACCGCGACATCGCCGATACCCAGGCCATGATCGACACCGCCAAGACCCACACGCACGCCGTGGTGATCGGCGGTGGTCTGCTCGGCCTGGAAGCCGCCAACGGTCTGATGCTGCGCGGCATGCACGTGACTGTGGTGCATATCGGCGAATGGCTGCTGGAGCGCCAGCTGGACAAGACCAGCGGCCAGTTACTGCAAACCGAACTGGAAGCCCGCGGCCTGCATTTTCGTCTGTGTGAACAGACCCAGGCCCTGCACGACGCCGGCAATGGCCGCGTTGGCTCCGTGCAATTCAAGAATGGCGACATCATCCCCGCCGATCTGGTGGTNATGGCTGCCGGCATTCGCCCTAGCACTGAACTGGCGGAAAAATCCGGCATTCCCTGCCATCGCGGGATTCTGGTCAATGACACCCTGCAAACCTATGACCCACGGATCTATGCCATCGGCGAATGCGCCAGCCACCGAGGAACCGCCTACGGCCTGGTGGCGCCGCTGTTCGAGCAAGCCAAGGTCTGCGCCAATCATCTGGCCCAGTTGGGCTTTGCGACCTATAAGGGTTCGGTCACTTCGACCAAATTGAAGGTGACCGGCATCGACTTGTTCTCGGCTGGCGACTTTATGGGCGGCGAAGGCACCGAGACCATCACCCTCTCCGACCCGATCGGTGGCGTTTACAAGAAACTGGTGATCAAGGATGACGTGCTGGTCGGTGCCTGTCTGTACGGCGATACGGCCGATGGCGGGTGGTATTTCCGACAGATTCGTGAAAATCACGACATCGACGAGATCCGCGATCACCTGATGTTCGGCGACGCTTCGTTCATGGAGCAGGCCATCGGCGACGCAGGACACTCAGGCAGGGAAGCAAGCTGATGAACCAGATTACCGCTTCCACCTGCTGCTACTGCGGGGTCGGCTGCGGCGTGCTGATCGAGCATGACGGCGAGCGCATTCTCGGCGTCAGCGGCGATCCGAGCCACCCGGCGAACTTCGGCAAATTGTGCAGCAAAGGCTCGACCTTGCACCTGACGGGCGACNTGACNGCCCGCGCCTTGTACCCGGAGCTTCGCCTGGGCAAAGGCCTGGCCCCTGCCCGCACCGACTGGGACACGGCTCTCGAACACGCGGCCAACGTGTTCGCCGACACCATCGCCGAGCACGGGCCGGACAGCGTGGCGTTCTACATATCCGGGCAATTGCTGACAGAGGACTATTACAGCTTCAACAAACTGGCGCGGGCGCTGGTGGGCACCAACAACATCGACAGCAATTCGCGGCTGTGCATGTCGTCCGCAGTGGTCGGCTACAAGCGCAGCCTCGGGGCCGATGCGCCGCCNTGCAGTTATGAAGACCTGGAGTCCAGCGACTGTGTGATGATCGTCGGCAGCAACATGGCCTACGCCCACCCAGTATTGTTCCGACGCCTGGAGGAAGCTAAATCCCGGCGTCCACAGATGAAAGTCGTGGTCATTGACCCCCGGCGTACCGACACCTGCGATTTGGCTGACCTGCACTTGGCGATCTTGCCGGGCACGGACGTCGCGTTGTTTCACGGAATTTTGCATCTGTTGCTGTGGGAAGACTGGATCGACCGCGACTTCATCCAGGCTCATACCGAAGGTTTGGCCGAACTGAAAAATCTTGTACGCGATTACACGCCGTCAATGGTGTCGCAGCTGTGTGGGATCGAGGTCGAGCAATTACAGGAATGCGCCAAGTGGGTGGGCACCTCCACGAGTTTTCTGTCGCTGTGGTGCATGGGGCTGAACCAATCCACCGCCGGCAGTGCGAAAAACAGCGCGCTGATCAACTTGCACCTGGCCACCGGGCAAATCGGCCGGCCGGGTGCAGGACCTTTCTCCCTGACCGGTCAGCCAAATGCCATGGGCGGACGGGAAACCGGCAGCCTGTCGAACTTGCTGCCTGGCCATCGCGAAGCGGCCAATGCCTTGCATCGCGCGGAGGTCGCGGCCTATTGGGGCGTTGATCAACTGCCGGAAAATACCGGGCTCACCGCGATCGAGTTGTTCGAGCAGGTTCGCAGCGGAACAATCAAAGCCCTGTGGATCGCCTGCACCAACCCCGCGCAATCACTGCCAGACCAAACCGCCGTGCGCGCCGCCTTGGCCGCCTGCCCGTTCGTGGTCTTGCAGGAAGCCTTTCGCACGACCGAAACTGCTGCCTATGCCGACCTGCTGCTGCCTGCCGCCAGTTGGGGGGAGAAGGAAGGCACAGTGACCAACTCCGAACGGCGTATTTCCCACGTGCGCCGGGCCATCGTCGCACCGGGTGAAGCGCGTTCCGACTGGGCGATCACGGTGGATTTCGCACAACGCCTGGAAAAACAGCTGCGCCCCGGGCAAAACAGTTTGTTTGCCTTTGAAACGCCGGCGCAGGTCTTTGACGAATACAAACTCCTGACCTGCGGGCGTGATCTGGATTTGTCCGGCATCAGTCATGAGCTGATCGATCGCCTCGGACCACAACAATGGCCCTTCCCCACTGGCGCCAGCGAAGGCACTGCACGCCTTTATCTCGACGGTATTTTCCCGACCGCCAGCGGACGCGCTCAGTTTGTGGCCGATCCATATCGCGCGGCCAAGGAACAACGCGACGCACACTTCCCGCTGACGCTGATCACCGGCCGCTTGCGCGACCAGTGGCACGGCATGAGCCGCACCGGCACGGCGGCGCAGCTGTTCGGTCATGTCAGCGAAGCCGTGTTGAGCCTGCACCCGGATGAATTGCGTCGGCATCGCTTGCAACCTGGCGATCTGATCAGTCTGAAAAGTCGTCGTGGCGCGGTGATCGTGCCGGTCGCCAGCGACGACAGCGTGCGGCCTGGCCAGGCCTTTCTGCCGATGCATTTTGGTGACCGTTTTCTCAAGGGTGGTGTGAACACCCTCACCCTGCCCGCCTTCGATCCACTGTCGAAACAACCGGAACTCAAACACAGCGGCGTGCGACTTGAGCCGGTGCAGTTACCGTGGCAGCTGTTCGCCCTGGTCGAAGGCAATGTTCAACAACATTTTGAGACGCTACGACCGCTCTGTGAGGCGTTTTCCTACGCCAGCCTCAGCCTTGTCGGCCGAGAACGTCCTGCGCTGCTGATACGCGCTGCCAGCGCCATCGCGCCTGATCCGCAACTGCTGCGTGACATCGACCAATGCCTGGCGCTCAACAACGGTCCGGTACTGGCCTACGACGACCCACGGCGCTCCATCGGCAAACGCGTGCGGATCGAGAACGGGCGGATCACCGCGATTCGCCTGGCCGGCGAAACACTCGCCCAACACTGGCTGCAAAACCTCTGGCTTGAGGGACGCGTCGACGAACAACTGCGGCGCTGGCTGCTGGCACCGCTGAGCGCGCAACCGGGTAACGCGGGTACAGCGGCCACTGGCACGAAAACCCTGTGCAACTGCAAGAACGTCAGTCAAAGCGCGGTCTGCGTCGGCATCAGCCGTGGCCTGGACTTGCAGGGCCTGAAACAAGAATTGGGCTGCGGCACGCAATGCGGCTCCTGCGTACCGGAAATCAAACGTCTGCTGGCTGCCACTGCGCAGCCGATCGCCGTCATCTCGTGAGGAAAATACGATGAGCGCAAAAGTCTGGCTGGTGGGCGCAGGTCCTGGCGACCCTGAATTACTGACCCTCAAGGCTGTTCGGGCGTTGAGAGAAGCGGATGTGGTGTTGATCGACGATCTGGTCAATGACGCGGTGCTGGAGCATTGCCCCGGCGCGCGGATCATTGCCGTGGGCAAACGCGGCGGCTGTCGCTCCACGCCTCAAGCCTTCATTCATCGACTGATGCTGCGTTATGCGCGCCATGGCAAATGCGTGGTGCGGCTGAAGGGCGGCGATCCGTGCATCTTTGGTCGCGGTGGGGAGGAGGCGCAGTGGCTGCGCGAGCGCGGCGTTGAAGTCGAATTGGTCAACGGCATCACTGCCGGGCTGGCGGGTGCTACGCAATGCGATATTCCGTTGACCCTCAGAGGCGTTGCCCGCGGCGTGACGCTGGTCACCGCCCATACGCAGGATGGCAGCAGCCTGAACTGGCAAGCCCTTGCCCAAAGCGGTACGACGCTGGTGATCTACATGGGTGTGGCGAAACTGAGTGAGATCCGCGAGCAGCTGCTGGCCGGGGGGATGGCTGCGGATACGCCGGTGGCGATGATTGAAAACGCGTCCCTGCCGCACCAACGGGAATGTCGGAGCGATTTGACGACCATGGAACAGGATGCCTCAGCGTTTGAATTAAAAAGCCCGGCCATCCTGGTAATAGGCGCTGTTGCAGCCCGCTCTGCGTTTTACTGTGGGAACGAGCCTGCTCGCGAGGAGGCCTTGTCCGTCGACATCAATGTTGGATGTCGACGCGTCTGACGGTTTGCCCCTCACCAAATCGCAGACAAAGAAAAGCCCGGCCTAAGCCGGGCTTTTCTCAGAGCTGCGGGCTAATTACTCAGCTTGAGCTTCTACCGAGGCTTCTACGCGACGGTTGATAGCGCGGCCAGCTTCAGTTGCGTTGTCAGCAACTGGGCGGGATTCGCCGTAGCCAACAGACTGAACGCGGGACGATTCAACACCGTACTGGTTGGTCAGAACTTGCTTAACGGCGTCAGCACGACGCTGGGACAGCTTCTGGTTGTAAGCGTCAGGACCGACGGAGTCAGTGTGACCTTCAACAACGGTGGTGGTCTGTGGGTACTGTTTCATGAAGTCAGCGAGGTTTTTCACGTCGCCGTAGCTGTTAGGCTTGACTACCGACTTGTCGAAGTCGAACTTCACGTCCAGCTCAACACGAACAACTTCAGCAACTGCTGGGCAGCCATCAGCGTCAACAGTTACGTTGGCTGGGGTGTCCGGGCACTTGTCAACGTTGTCGCAAACGCCATCGTTGTCGCTGTCGGAGCAGACTTCAGCTGGTGCTGGAACTGGAGCAGCAGCAGGCTTGGAGCCGCCACCGAAGTTCACACCGATACCGACGCTTGGAGCCCACTCGGTGTCGCCCTGGTCGATGTTGTATTGAGCTTCAACGCCAGCACGGGCGTAGAAGTTCTCGGTGAAGTACAGCTTAGCACCGCCACCAACGTTGGCGAAGGTGGAACGGTTACGACCGCTCGAACCGTTCTGACCGATGCTCTGATCGGAGAAACCAGCCGATACGTACGGACGCAGCATGTCACCTGGGTTGTTGAAGTGGTACAGAGCGTCCAGAGCGGTGTTAGCGCCCTTGATGTTACGACCGTCGTCGGAACGCACGTTGTGCACTTCGTCGTAGCCCAGACGCAGTTCAACGTCGTCGGTCAGGAAGTAACCAACGGAACCGCCGAACAGGTTGCCGTTGTTCTTGAAGTTACGAGCGCTGTCGAATTGCTCTTTCTTTGCGAAGCCTTCGATTTCAACTGCGCCTTGGCCTTGTGCCAGAGCGCCGAACGAAGTGGCGGCAATNAGAGAACCAATGGCAAAGCCCAAGGTGTTTTTCAGTTTCATCCGTTAAATCCCCATCTGGTGATTGTAAAGCAGTCCCACAAACCGGGGGACAACTCGGCGACAAGTCTAACAGAACTTGCCTACACGTAAGAGATATTTGCACCGAACTAAGTTTCAGTACTGCCCGCAAATTTCTCACGTAATTTATCAAGAGCACGTTTGTAACGCATTTTTGTAGCACTCAAACCCATGTGCATGATGTCAGCAATTTCCTGAAACTCGAGCTCTGCGACAAATCGTAGCACCAGAATTTCACGGTCAATTGGATTCACATACACCAGCCAACGATCGAGTCCGCCCTTNTCCTCGGGTTTCGGCNTCTTTTCTTCAGACGCTTCCTCAAGGGGGTCCAGACTCAAAGCGTCCATCAAGCGACGCTTCCGCCGTTCCTTACGATACTGCGTGATGCACTCGTTGTACGTGATGCTGTAGAGCCATGTCTTGAACTTCGATTTCCCCTCGAAGTTCTTCAGGCCGTACAGCACCTTCAGCATCACTTCCTGACAGACATCGTCTGCGTCGCGATCGTTCCCCAGATATCGTGCACAGACGTTAAATAATGTTCGTTGGTACCTGCGCATCAATTCTTCGTACGCGCGTGTTACGTGAAACAGCTCCGTGTGCGAGCGCGCGACCAACTCCTCATCAGAGAGCTCACGGGGGTCATAGCGCGTAGACAGCGTTTGGGCTTTATTCAAAACAAGTCGTGCCGACAGTCAGGTCAATGTCCGCTACAGCCCGGTCACCGCCATTTGCGGCGGCATACATTAGCAGGGTTTGCCGGGTTAGCGGCTACTCACATGCTGCTCCAGGAGGATCCGATTGGAGAGAGAGACTAGCTCACCCTCATCGGTCAGCAATGTGGTTTTAACCGTGCCGATCTCTTCGATCTGACCTTCGACCTCGCCAACACGCACTTGTTGCCCAACCTGATACAACTCACGCACATAGATTCCCGCAAGAATCTGACCGGCAATTTCCCGGCTACCCAACCCCATGGCCAGCGCAACGGCCAGACCAACGGTAATCAAAACAATCACAATCACGTGGTTAAGAAGGTCAGTTTTGACCTCCAACTGGCTGATCGCGACGGAAATACTGATGATGATCACCAGCCCCTGGGCAATTCGCCCCAGGCCCGCAGCATAGTCCAAGCCCACGCCTTCGGCTGCCCCACGCACCAGACCGTTGGCCAATTGCGCCAGCAAAACGCCTACCAGCAACACCAGCGCGCCGCCGAATACTTTCGGCAAATACAGCGCCAGCATGTCGAGCGTAGCTGAAACTCGCTCAAGTCCAAGGGATTGAGCCGCAGAAACCAGAAAAATAAGTAAAACGAACCAATAGACAATCTTGCCAATCAGGGTCGAGATCGGCACTTGCAGGCCGGCCCGGGACAGCAACTTGGTCAGACCGGTGCCGCCCATCAGGCGATCAAGGCCCAGCTTGGCGAGCAACTTGGACAGCAAAGTATCCAAAAGTTTCGCAACGACAAAACCCAACAGCAGCACGACCAGTGCGCCGAACAGGTTCGGGATGAAATTGGCCACTTTGGTCCACAACGCAGTCATCGCGGTGACCAGGCTCTGGGTCCAGAGATCAAGTTCCATATTCAATCAGCCTTATCAGCAGTGCGAGCAAGAGGTTTAC
>NZ_NMOJ01000224.1 GCF_002251635.1 Pseudomonas mandelii | reverse complement strand
GACGGGANACCGGCGAGACATGGGCCGAGCCGTTATTGAGAGCAATCATCAGCGCGGGCAACCAGCGGCCCAGCAGGCTGAACAGATCGCCGGCGCCGACCTGGCGGTTGGCGGTTTTCAGGACACGCCCAAGGCACGCATCGTCGTCACGGGTGGACGGCGAAGCGTTCAGCATGTCGCGCAAAGACTGTTCAAACGGATCGTGCATACGCACCTCTCGTGATGTCTGTGAAAGACGCGGTCAAATTTGCCCGGGTCACATGGCTCATCGTCACACCCAGCGCAAACGTCGAAATAACCACCACTGCCCGAGCGCCACCGAGACCATCATCAGGCAGGCAATCAGGAAGCCNTACGGGCTNNCNGAGAAGGGTATTCCGCCCACGTTTATACCCAGCAAACCGGTCAGAAAACTCATCGGCAGGAAGATTCCCGTGATGATCCCAAAGCGATACATGGTGCGATTCATGCGCACGCTCAAGCGCCGGTCTTCGGTCTCAAGCACAAGCCCCACGCGCTCCCGAGTCAATTCGAGCTCTTCCAGGTAACGGGTCAGGCTGTTGTTCAATTCGTTCCAATAGTCAGCATCATCGTTACAGAACCACGGCAATTTTATCCGCGTCAGCTGGCCNAAAATATCCCGCTGCGGCGCNAGGAANCGTTTCAGTGCTGCNGCNCGGCGACGGATCTGCAAAATGGCGCCGTGCTCGGGGGTATACCGTTCGTCGGCATCCAGCTTTTCTTCTTCCTCATCGACCACTTCCGAGAGGCAACTGACCAGATCCTGCACCTTATGGGTGAGGTACTGAGCCATATAAAGGATGAGTTCAGACGAGGTTTTTGGGCCTTTGCCCTCCGCCAGTTGCACCAGCAACTCATCAGTGGCGCGCAGCGGGCGCAAGCGCAAGGAAATCACGCGACTGGCCGCAGCGAAGATACGCACCGAGACCATGTCTTCCGGCTCGGCCCCCGGGTTGAGGTTGACCCCTCGCAGAAACAGCAGCAATTCGGAGTCCGGCAGCGGCAGAAGGCGCGGACGGGTGTTCTCTTCAAGCAGCAAGTCACAGCTGAATTCACTCAGACCGCTTGATTTGCGCAGCCAGGTCTGGGTTTGCGGGTGACTGCGATCCCAGTGCAGCCACAGGCTTTCATGGGCCTGTAGCTGCAAGTCATCGAGTTCAGTCCGGGTAATCGAACGCGCACCGCCTTTACCGTCCAGTACCAGGGCATGCACCAGCCCCCACTGCGCGTTTTCTTCCTCGAACATCCTCACCCCTATGGCTACAGCAGTTTATTCAGGCATTTTCAGCGGGCTTGGCGAGACGATCACACCATTATTGTCCGCATAGATGTATTCGCCTGGATGGAAGGTCACGCCCGCAAAGGTCACCGCCACGTTGAGATCGCCAATACCGCGCTTGTCGGTCTTCATCGGGTGGCTCGCCAAGGCCTGCACACCCAGGTCAGTCTGGGCGATGACATCGACATCACGGATGCAACCGTAGATCACCAGCCCTTCCCAGCCGTTTTTTGCGGCTTTCTCGGCGATCATGTCACCCAGCAACGCGCGGCGCAGGGAACCACCACCGTCGACTACCAGCACTTTGCCGGCACCCGGCTGGTCGGCCTGCTCCTTGACCAACGAGTTGTCTTCGAAGCATTTGATGGTGACGATTTCGCCACCAAAGGAGTCTCGGCCACCGAAATTGCTGAACATCGGCTCAACCACCTGCACCAGGTCCGGGTAGGCGTCGCACAGGTCAGGCGTAAGGTAATGGTTCATCGAGAAACTCCTGTAAAGAGGAAGACAATCGAGTGTGTCGCAAAGTGACCGGAACAGCTCAATGCGTCATATCTTAGCCTCAAGCCGAACAGAGCGAAATGCCCTTGTTAGAGCATCAGGCTCAGACTGCCGTGGCCAAATTCGGCTTTTCTCCCAGTAAAGGCGTTTGCTGATCGACCAGCCAGCGCGCCACCAACGGCCAGACTTCGGCTTGCGCGGCTTTGCTGACGAGCATTTCAACGTGACCGAAATTATCGCCAAAGCCCTGCTCGCGGCCAAGGTTGATGAATTGCTTGTGTTCGCAACCCACCTGATCGAACAACTTGCGACAAGCCCAGGTCGGGTCCTGGTGATCGCCGGCGGCGCTCACGGCCAGCACCGGCAGTTGAACCTCAGCCAATCCCGCCCACCAGTCCTTGTCCGCATCGCCAAAGCGCCCGAACAGGCCATACCAGCGCATGCTTTCCAGGGCCAGGCCAATCGGCTCGTCCTCCGGGCCGCGCTTGAGCCGTGAACCGGACAGTTGGGCAAAACGCTTGAGAATGAAGCGCCCGCTCCACTCCACCGGTGGAATTTTCAATGGCCAGTAGGTGCGACTGACTTGCGTACCGAAGAACGCCGCAGACGCGACAACAGGCTCGCCGATGTATTGCCCACCCAGTGCCGCCGCCAGTGTGATGCCGCCCAGCGAGTGACCGATCCAGTGAGGAACCTGGCCGCTCTGCTCACGCACGAACGCGCCAATCGCCGGCAGATCGTAACGGGCGTAGTCGGCAACACGGTTCTTGCGGTAGTTCTGATTACGCTGGGACAGACCGTGACCGCGCATTTCGGGAATCCAGACATCGAACCCCAGACGCGCCAGGTAGGCGCCCAGCCCGAGCCCTTTGGGCGAGAACCAGAACCGGCGATTGGAAAAACTGCCGTGCAACAAAATCACCGGCACGCCACGCACGGACGGTTCATCAGCCATGCCAAGGCGCGTTACAGCCAGTTCGACGGTGCCGTCAGGGCTGTTGCCAGGTTTCAAACGATAGACATCTTCGCTCAGATCGCCGCGACGTTCAGCGCTGATCAGGGCGACGGGAAACAGGTTGCTACTGCTTTGCATAATGCTCTTGCACAAAAAAGGGCGGCTTCCAGAGGAGCCCGCCCTGCTTGAATCTCTAAAAAGACCGCCCCTTGTGGGAGCGAGCCNCTCACANCATCAAACTGCAGCCTGACCTTCAGCCAGGAAGAACCAGGTTTCCAGCACGGAATCGGGGTTCAGCGAGACGCTTTCGATGCCCTGCTCCATCAGCCATTTGGCCAGGTCCGGGTGGTCGGAAGGGCCTTGGCCGCAGATCCCGATGTACTTGCCGGCCTTGTTACACGCCTGGATGGCGTTGGCCAGCAGCTTCTTGACCGCCGGGTTACGCTCGTCGAACAAGTGAGCGATGATCCCCGAATCGCGGTCCAGGCCCAGGGTCAGCTGGGTCAGGTCGTTGGAGCCGATGGAGAAACCGTCGAAGAACTCCAGGAACTCTTCGGCCAGGATCGCGTTGGACGGCAGTTCGCACATCATGATGATGCGCAGACCATTTTCGCCACGCTTCAGACCGTTCTCCGCCAACAGGTCGATGACCTGGCTGGCTTCGCCGAGGGTACGGACGAACGGCACCATGATCTCGACGTTGGTCAGGCCCATCTCGTTGCGCACGCGTTTGAGCGCACGGCACTCCAGCTCGAAGCAGTCACGGAAAGCTTCGCTGATGTAACGCGAGGCGCCGCGGAAACCCAGCATCGGGTTTTCTTCTTCCGGCTCATAGAGCTTGCCGCCGATCAGGTTGGCGTATTCGTTGGACTTGAAGTCCGACAGGCGCACGATGACCTTTTTCGGGTAGAAGGCCGCCGCCAGGGTGCTGATGCCTTCCACCAGCTTCTCGACGTAGAAACCTACCGGGTCGTTGTAGCCGGCGATGCGCTTGTCGACGCTTTCCTTGATCTCCANCGGCAGACCGTCGTAGTTCAGCAAGGCCTTGGGGTGCACGCCGATCATGCGGTTGATGATGAACTCCAGGCGGGCCAGGCCCACACCGGCGTTTGGCAGCTGCGCGAAATCGAAGGCACGGTCCGGGTTACCGACGTTCATCATGATCTTGAACGGCAGGTCTGGCATGGCGTCGATGGAGTTTTGCTTGATGTCGAAGCCCAGTTCGCCTTCAAAGATGAAGCCGGTGTCGCCTTCGGCGCAGGACACCGTCACACCTTGGCCATCTTTCAACAGTTGGGTGGCGTTGCCGCAACCCACCACAGCAGGGATCCCCAGCTCACGGGCGATGATCGCCGCGTGACAGGTACGCCCGCCGCGGTTGGTGACGATGGCGCTGGCGCGCTTCATCACCGGCTCCCAGTCCGGGTCGGTCATGTCGGAAACCAGAACGTCGCCTGGCTGGACTTTGTCCATTTCGGACACGTCCTTGATGATCCGCACTTTACCGGCGCCAATGCGCTGGCCGATGGCGCGACCTTCTACCAGCACGGTGCCGGTTTCTTTGAGCAGGTAACGCTCCATGACGTTAGCCGAGGTACGGCTCTTCACGGTTTCAGGGCGAGCCTGCACGATGTACAACTTGCCGTCGTCACCGTCTTTGGCCCACTCGATGTCCATCGGGCACTTGTAGTGCTTTTCGATGATCATTGCTTGCTTGGCCAATTCGCTGACTTCGGCGTCGGTCAGGCAGAAACGCGCGCGTTCAGCCTTGTCGACATCAACGGTTTTCACCGAGCGACCGGCCTTGGCCTCGTCGCCGTAGATCATCTTGATGGCTTTGCTGCCCAGGTTACGGCGCAGGATGGCCGGACGGCCTGCCTCAAGGGTGTGTTTGTGGACGTAGAATTCGTCCGGGTTGACCGCGCCTTGTACGACGGTTTCGCCCAGGCCGTAGGCACCGGTGATAAACACCACGTCACGGAAACCGGATTCGGTGTCCAGTGTGAACATCACGCCGGCGGTGCCGGTTTCCGAACGTACCATGCGCTGCACACCGGCAGACAAGGCCACCAGCTTGTGGTCGAAGCCCTGGTGGACGCGGTAGGAAATCGCGCGGTCATTGAATAGGGACGCGAACACCTCTTTGGCGGCGCGAATGACGTTTTCGACACCACGGATGTTCAGGAAAGTTTCCTGCTGACCGGCAAAGGAAGCGTCCGGCAGGTCTTCGGCGGTAGCGGAAGAGCGCACGGCCACGGCCATGTCAGGGTTGCCGGCTGACAAANTGGCGAACGCGGTGCGGATTTCTTCGTTGAGCTTCTCGGGGAACTCGGCGTCCATGATCCATTTACGGATCTGGGCGCCGGTCTTGGCCAGGGCGTTGACGTCATCGACGTCCAGGGCGTCCAGCGCGGCGTGGATCTGATCGTTCAGGCCGCTCAGTTCCAGAAAATCACGATAAGCCTGAGCTGTCGTGGCGAAGCCACCGGGCACCGATACACCGGCACCTGCAAGGTTACTGATCATCTCGCCGAGGGATGCGTTCTTGCCCCCCACATGCTCTACATCATGGACGCCGAGCTTATCGAGGGAAACTACGTACTCTACCAAGGTGATCTCTCCACTTTCTGTGTTGGAAAAGCTCAGGACGCCGGCTGCTCGGAGGAGCNNNTGCCGGCTNTGTGGCCTGGACCTGGAAAATAAGTGAGAATGCGGCCCACTGCGGGACGGCAAATCGCGCCTATCATATCCAAGATTCGCCATCAGCTTAAGGCCCAGGGCTCAAATGAAACGATCTGCTTTCTTTATCTCCGACGGCACCGGCATTACAGCCGAAACATTGGGTCAGAGCCTGCTCGCGCAGTTCGAAAACATTACCTTCGCCAAATTCACGCGGCCCTATATCGACAGCGTGGATAAAGCGCGGGCCATGGTACAACAAATCAATCTGGCGGCCGAAAAAGACGGTTGTCGCCCGATCATTTTCGACACCATCGTCAATCAGGATATTCGTGAGATCCTCGCGACTTCCAATGGTTTCATGATCGACATCTTCTCCACGTTCCTGGCGCCGCTGGAGCAAGAACTGACCGAGCATTCTTCCTACACCGTCGGCAAATCCCACTCCATCGGCACCAACTCCAATTACATGGAGCGGATCGAGGCGGTGAACTTCGCCCTCGACAACGANGACGGCGCCCGTACTCACTACTATGACAAGGCCGACCTGATCCTGGTGGGCGTATCCCGCTGCGGCAAGACCCCGACGTGCCTGTACATGGCCATGCAGTTCGGCATCCGCGCGGCCAACTATCCGCTGACCGAAGACGACATGGAGCACCTGACGCTGCCGGCCGCCCTGCGCGCGCACCAGCACAAGCTGTTCGGCCTGACCATCGACCCGGACCGCCTCACCGCCATCCGCAATGAGCGCAAGCCCAACAGCCGCTACTCCAGCTATGCCCAGTGCGAGTTCGAAGTGCGCGAAGTGGAAAATCTGTTCCGTCGCGAGAATATTGCGCACATCAATTCCACGCATTTCTCGGTGGAAGAGATATCGGCGAAGATTCTTGTGGAGAAAGGGGTTGAGCGGCGTTTCAAGTAGTTATTGCGCGATAGTTACACCGTCTTCGCGAGCAAGCCCGCTCCCACATTCGACCGAGTCGTGACAGAGGAACACGGTCATATGTGGGAGCGGGCTTGCTCGCGAAGAACGATCACGCGGTCTCCCTCAACGCCCCCACCAACGCTTCAAACCCTTCCAGCAACAACCGATCATCCCCCGCCGAATTACACACACTCGCCCTGATGAACTGCGGCACCGCCCCNTGCCCCACGGCAAACGCCTCGGCGGTGGCGATCAGGTAATTATTCTGCTTGAGCTCCGCCTCAATNTNCGACGCCCGCCACGGCTCGGGCACTTCGATCCAGAAGTGTGGGCTGTGGGGATGAGTCTTGTATCCGACCTCTTCTAACATTGGGCTGACCAAACGCTTGCGGCGACTGATTTCAGCAATCTGCTGCCTCAGCAACTGCTCGGCGATACCGTTTTCGATCCACGCCGTCGCCAGCTCCATCGACAGCGGATTCGCCATCCAGCACGTCCCGCGCACCGCTGCGCTCAGCCGTCCGATCAACGGTTGCGGCGCGTGCAGATAACCCGCACGCAAACCCGCCGAAACCGCTTTGCTCAAGCTGCCGATCAACACCGAACGCTCCGGGGCAAAGTGACTCAAGGGCAACGGACGCTGCTGCGCCAGCACGGCGTGGGCTTCGTCCTCGATGATCAGCAGATTATGTTGGCGACAGACCTCGGCAATCGCCTCACGTCGTGGGACAGACATCACCGCCGCGGTAGGATTCTGGATGGTCGGCGTGCAATACACCGCAGATACCCGATGATGTTGGCAAATCTCCGACAACGCGTCGGGCAGCAATCCCTCGTCATCCATCCCGACGCCGATCAGCTTTATGCCGAGCATGCGGGCGACGCTGATCAGCCCGGGGTAAGTCAACTGCTCGGTGACCAGCGTGTCGCCGGGCTTGAGCAACGCCATCAACACGCAGAGCAAGCCGTGCTGGCCGCCATTGACGCAAATGACCTGCTCGGCGCTCGGTACGAACGCCTGATGCCGAAGCCAATGGGCACCTGCCGCACGATGGCGGGGTAATCCGGCATCGGCCGTGTAACCGCTGATCATCTGCAAGGTGTGCGGATCGCTCGCGAGGGTCTGCAGGCTTTGACTGAGAAAAGCGCCTTCCTGCCCCGGAATCGGCTGATTCCGACTCATATCGAAGTAAGGCTGTGGCTCGTCGCTGACATTGCGAAAGCCGGAATCCCGCGGCCGCTCCATCCCGCGCTGACGCACATAGGTGCCATCTCCTACACGAGCCACGACCAACCCTACCCGCTCCAGTTCGCCATACGCACGGCTGATAGTGCCGATGGTCACGCCCACGCTGTCTGCCAACAAACGATGGGGCGGCAATTTGCTGCCGGGCTCGATCAAGCCTTCGCCGATGCTCTTTTCGAGGGCCTCGGCCAGGCGTTTGTACTTCACGCCGCGCCCCAGAGCCAGGCCTTCGCGTAGAATTGACACCGTTGCAATACTTGTTTTGACAGTCATTTCCATCCCGAATAGCGTGCTTAAAACCGGTTCAATCAGGAATAGACCCATTTGGTAACCGGGTCAATTTCGACGACGAAGGAGCACGATCATGTTCACGGCCCTCAGCGCCTCTTCCAGCATCCGAAAACCCTGGCTGGCCGGACTGGTCACCAGCGTACTGTTCCTGATCGTTTGCCTGAGTTGGGGCACGACGTGGCTGGGCATCAAGATTGCCGTCAAAAGTGTGCCGCCGCTGACCGCCGCCGGGCTACGTTTTCTGATCGCCTTTCCGCTGTTTTTGAGTTTCGCCCTGCTGCGTCGCGAGCCGCTGCTGTTTCCCCGGCAAAGCCGCTGGTTTTTTGTGTTCGTCACGCTGTCGTATTTCAGCCTGCCGTATTACTTGCTCAACTACGGCGAGATGCACGTGTCGTCTGGCCTGACCGCGCTGCTGTTCAGCTGCATGCCGGTGTTCATCCTGCTGTTTTCCGCCGTGTTTCTGCGGGAGAAAATCTACCCCTCGCAAGTGATGGGCATCGCCATCGGTTTTGGCAGTCTGTTCATGATTATCCGCAGCCAGGGGCTGCACCTGGACCAGGCCGAATTCTTCGGGGTGCTGGCGATTCTGGCGGCGGCGGTCATGCATGCGCTGTGTTACGTGATCACCAAGAAGCAAGGCAGTGCGATCAGCGTGATTACTTACAACACACTGCCCATCGGCCTCGCGGGTTTAATGCTGTTTGTGGCGGGGCTGAGCGTTGAAGCGCCAGTGTTCGATGACATCACCACGCGTTCCTGGAGTGCACTGTTCTACCTGGGGCTGGTGGCGTCGGTGGGCGGTTTTATCGTCTATTTCATGCTGCTAAAACGCTTGAGCCCGATCATTCTGTCGTTTGTGTTCATTATTTTTCCGGTGTTCGCGGTGGTGATTGGCGCGTGGTACGAAGGGCAAAGTCTGAGCCGGGAGTTGATGGGGTATTCGGCGGTGCTGCTGACCGGGTTTGCTGTCACCAAATTACCCGTCGAAAAATGGCTCAAGGGCTGAGCACCTTCCTGTAGGAGCCAAACCGTGGCTCCCCCAGGTTTATGTACATGCGATCA
>NZ_NMOJ01000223.1 GCF_002251635.1 Pseudomonas mandelii | reverse complement strand
TTCGCGAGCAAGCCCGCTCCCACATTAGTTTCGTGGTGTTGTTTAGATTACAAAATAATCAACGAAGCGGTTCACAGGCGTGGCCTCAAGCCGTGCCTGATCCTTGCACAACGCAAAAATCTGCGCACTGCGCTGCGCGGTAAACCGCGTGGCCAAATTGGCCTTGAACTTGTCTTCCAGCAACGGAATGCCATCCACCCGACGCCGACGATGGCCAATCGGGTATTCCACCGCCACCTGCTCGGTGCTGGAGCCGTCCTGGAAAAACACCTGCACCGCGTTGGCGATGGAGCGTTTGTCCGCCTCCAGGTATTCGCGGCTGTAGCGCGGGTCTTCGATGATGACCATTTTTTCGCGCAACACATCGATGATCGGGTGCGCCGTGTGGAAGCTGTCTTCGTACTGCTCGGCGACCAGATTGCCAAAGGCCAGCGGCACCGCGGTCATGTATTGCAGGCAGTGGTCGCGGTCGGCGGCGTTGGCCANNGGGCCGACCTTGGAAATGATGCGGATCGCCGATTCGTGGGTGGTAATGACGATTTTGTCGATCTCATGCAGACGATTTCGAACCTGCGGATGCAGGGTCACTGCCGCTTCGCAGGCGGTTTGTGCGTGGAATTCAGCGGGGAAACTGATTTTGAACAGCACGTTTTCCATCACGTAGGTGCCGTATGGGCGGGAGAAGCTGAAGGCGCGTTTGTCTTCGGGCTTGAGCGCCAGGTCGTTGTTGGTGTGGCTGAACAGCACGTCGTAAAAACCCCACTGCGGCGCGCTTAACACGCCCGGGATGCCCATCTCGCCACGCAGTGCGATGTCCGCCAGGCGCACACCACGGCTGGACGCATCGCCCGCCGCCCAGGACTTGCGCGACCCGGCATTCGGCGCATGCCGATACGTGCGCAGCGCCTGGCCGTCGGCGAAGGCGTGGGACAACGCTGACAGCAACTGCTCGCGATTGGCGCCCATGAGTTTGGCGGTGACGGCGGTCGAGGCGACTTTCACCAGGATGACGTGATCGAGCCCTACCCGATTGAAGGAGTTTTCCAGTGCGATCACGCCTTGAATCTCGTGGGCCATGATCATGGCTTCGAGCACCGCGCGAACGGTCAGCGGCGCATCGCCATTGGCCAGGCGCTTTTGCGACAGGTGATCGGCCACGGCGAGAATGCCGCCGAGGTTATCGGACGGATGGCCCCATTCAGCGGCAAGCCAGGTGTCGTTGTAGTCGAGCCAGCGCACGATGCAGCCGATGTCCCATGCCGCCTTGACGGGATCGAGCCGGAATGGGGTGCCTGGCACGCGTGCACCGAACGGGACGATGGTGCCTTCCACGATAGGGCCCAGGTGTTTGGTGCATTCGGGGAAGCGCAGGGCCAGCAGGCCNCAACCGAGGGTGTCCATCAGGCAGTTGCGGGCGGTGTCCAAGGCGTCCCGTGAATCGATCCGGTAATTGAGGACGTAATCGGCNATGTCCTGCAGGACGGTGTCGTAGTCGGGGCGGTTGTTCAGGTCGACGTTGGCGCTCATGTTCGATTCACTCGGTTAGTGGTTCGTTGATGGGACCTCGGTTCAGGGCAATCTCGATTAGTTACAACATGCTTAGTATTGAAACGCAGTCCTGTGGGAGCGGGCTTGCCCGCGATGGCGGTGTATCACCAACTTGGATGCCGAATGTGAAGGCCTCATCGCGGGACTTGTGTCAGAACGAATCGCCGGGAACGCGTACGAAGCCTTCCATCAGGACTCGCGCGCTGCGGCTCATGATGGCTTTTTTTACCACCCATTCACCGTTCACCTGGCGGGCTTCGGCGCCGACACGCAAGGTGCCGGACGGATGCCCGAAGCGCACGGCGTTACGTTCAACACCACCGGCGGCGAGGTTAACCAACGTCCCGGAAATTGCCGCCGCCGTGCCGATCGCCACCGCTGCCGTGCCCATCATCGCGTGGTGCAACTTACCCATGGACAGCGCACGCACCAGCAAGTCGACATCACAGGCCTTGATCGCCTTGCCACTGGACGCCACGTAGTCCGCAGGCTTGGCCACAAACGCCACCTTCGGCGTGTGCTGGCGCTGGGCGGCCTCGTCGAGGTGTTTGATCAGGCCCATGCGCAGTGCGCCATAGGCCCGCACGGTTTCGAACATCAGCAGGGCTTTNGGATCGCTGTTGATCGCGCCTTGCAGCTCGGTGCCGGTGTAGCCAAGGTCTTCGGCGTTGATGAAAATCGTCGGGATGCCCGCGTTGATCAGTGTCGCCTTGAAGGTGCCGACACCGGGTACTTCGAGGTCGTCGACCAGGTTGCCGGTGGGGAACATCGAGCCGCCGCCGCCCTCTTCTTCCGCCGCCGGGTCCATGAATTCGAGCTGCACTTCGGCGGCCGGAAAGGTCACGCCATCGAGTTCGAAGTCGCCGGTTTCCTGCACCGCACCGTCGGTGATCGGCACATGGGCGATGATGGTCTTGCCGATATTGGCCTGCCACACCCGCACCACCGCTACACCGTTGTGCGGCACGCGGGCCGGGTCGACCAGCCCGGCGCTGATGGCGAACGAGCCCACCGCCGCCGACAGGTTGCCGCAGTTGCCGCTCCAGTCGACAAAGGGCTTGTCGATGGAGACCTGGCCAAACAGGTAGTCCACGTCGTGCTCGGCGCGTGTACTTTTGGCCAGGATCACGGTTTTGCTGGTGCTGGAGGTGGCACCGCCCATGCCGTCAATCTGCTTGTCGTANGGGTCGGGGCTGCCGATCACGCGCAGCAACAAGGCATCGCGCGCCGGGCCTGGAACCTGTGCCGCTTCGGGCAGGTCCTTGAGGCTGAAGAACACGCCCTTGCTGGTGCCGCCACGCATATAGGTGGCGGCGATTTTAATTTGAGGTACGTGAGCCATGATGTTCCTTTTAGGATCGAGCGGGACCGCGGGTCCCGCCCGAACTCATCGTGTTAAACGGCAACCGCCGATTCTTCGAGGAAGTCCTGCGCGAAGCGCTGCAACACGCCACCCGCCTCGTAGATCGACACTTCTTCAGCGGTGTCCAGGCGGCACGTCACCGGCACTTCGACACGTTCGCCATTCTTGCGGTTGATGACCAGGGTCAACTGCGCACGCGGCGTGCGCTCACCGATCACGTCGTAGGTTTCGCTGCCGTCGATGTTCAAGGTGTGACGGTCGGTGCCCGGCAGGAACTCCAGCGGCAACACGCCCATGCCCACCAGATTGGTGCGGTGGATGCGTTCGAAGCCTTCGGCGGCAATCGCTTCCACACCGGCCAGGCGTACGCCCTTGGCCGCCCAGTCGCGGGACGAGCCCTGGCCGTAGTCGGCACCCGCAATAATGATCAGCGGCTGCTTGCGTTCCATGTAGGTTTCGATGGCTTCCCACATCCGCGTGACCTGGCCTTCGGGCTCGATACGCGCCAGGGAACCCTGCTTGACCTTGCCGTTTTCAACCACCATTTCGTTGAACAGTTTCGGGTTGGCGAAGGTCGCGCGCTGCGCGGTCAAGTGGTCGCCGCGGTGGGTGGCGTAAGAGTTGAAGTCGACTTCCGGCAGGCCCATTTTCGCCAGGTATTCGCCGGCGGCGCTGTCGAGCATGATCGCGTTGGACGGCGACAGGTGATCGGTGGTGATGTTGTCCGGCAGCACCGCCAGCGGGCGCATCCCCTTGAGCGGGCGAGCACCGGCCAGCGCGCCTTCCCAGTACGGCGGGCGGCGGATGTAGGTGCTTTGCGGGCGCCAATCGTATAGCGGCGCGACTTTCGGGCCGGTGTCTTCGTGAATCGCGAACATCGGGATGTAGACCGCGCGGAACTGCTCCGGCTTGACCGAAGCCTTGACCACCGCGTCGATTTCTTCATCGCTCGGCCAGATGTCTTTGAGGCGGATTTCCTTGCCGTCGGCATCCAGGCCCAGCACGTCCTTTTCAATGTCGAAACGGATGGTGCCGGCAATCGCATAAGCCACCACCAGCGGCGGCGAAGCGAGGAACGCTTGCTTGGCGTACGGGTGAATGCGCCCGTCAAAGTTGCGGTTACCGGAAAGCACGGCAGTGGCGTAGAGGTCGCGGTCGATGATTTCTTGCTGGATCACCGGGTCGAGCGCACCGGACATGCCGTTGCAGGTGGTGCAAGCGAACGCCACCACACCAAAACCCAACTGCTCCAACTCGTGGGTCAAGCCCGCTTCATCGAGGTACATCGCCACGGTTTTCGAGCCGGGCGCCAGCGAGGATTTGACCCACGGTTTGCGGACCAGCCCGAGCTTGTTGGCATTACGTGCCAACAGGCCGGCGGCGATCACGTTGCGCGGGTTGCTGGTGTTGGTGCAACTGGTAATGGCAGCGATGATCACCGCGCCATCGGGCATTTGCCCCGGCACTTCGGTCCACTGGCCGGAGATGCCTTGGGCGGCCAGATCTGACGTCGCGACGCGGGCGTGGGGGTTGCTCGGGCCGGCCATGTTGCGCACCACCGAGGACAGGTTGAAGGTCAAGCCGCGCTCGTATTGTGCATTCTTCAAGCTGTCAGCCCACAGGCCGGTTTGCTTGGCGTAGTTCTCGACCAACTGCACTTGCTCGTCTTCACGGCCGGTGAGTTTGAGGTAGTCGATGGTCTGCTGATCGATGTAGAACATGGCGGCGGTGGCGCCATATTCCGGGGCCATGTTGGAGATAGTCGCGCGGTCGCCCAGGGTGAGTGCCGAGGCACCTTCGCCGAAGAATTCCAGCCATGCCCCCACCACTTTCTGCTTACGCAGGAATTCGGTCAGCGCCAGCACCATGTCGGTCGCGGTAATGCCCGGTTGCAGCTTGCCCGTCAGCTCCACGCCGACACTTTCCGGCAGGCGCATCCACGAGGCGCGGCCGAGCATCACACTCTCGGCTTCGAGGCCGCCGACGCCGATGGCGATCACACCCAGGGCATCCACGTGCGGGGTGTGGCTGTCGGTGCCGACGCAGGTGTCGGGGAACGCCACACCGTCACGCACCTGAATCACCGGGGACATTTTCTCCAGGTTGATCTGGTGCATGATGCCGTTGCCCGGCGGGATCACGTCGACGTTCTTGAAGGCCTTTTTGGTCCACTCGATAAAGTGGAAACGGTCTTCGTTGCGACGGTCCTCGATGGCGCGGTTTTTCTCGAACGCGTCCGGGTCAGCACCACCGGCTTCAACGGCCAGGGAGTGGTCGACGATCAGTTGGGTCGGCACCACCGGGTTGACCTGGGCCGGGTCGCCGCCTTGCAGGGCGATGGCATCGCGCAGGCCGGCGAGGTCGACCAGGGCGGTCTGGCCGAGGATATCGTGGCACACCACGCGCGCCGGGAACCACGGGAAGTCGAGGTCACGCTTGCGCTCGATCATCTGGCTCAGGGACGCATTGAGCGTGGCCGGGTCGCAACGACGCACCAGGTTTTCCGCCAGCACGCGAGAGGTGTACGGCAGAGTGTCGTAGGCGCCAGGCTGGATGGCCTCGACAGCCGCACGGACGTCGAAGTAATCCAGGCGGCTGCCGGGCAGCGGTTTACGAAATTCAGTGTTCATCGTCAGGACTCGGTCACGGTAGTTTCAAAGGGTGGGGCCAGACATCCGGTTTGAATTCAACACGTCCCCTGTGGGAGCGAGCTTGCTCGCGATNGCGGTGGGTCAGGCGACATTTATGTTGAATGTGACTCCGTCATCGCGGGCAAGCCCGCTCCCACAGGAATTTGCATTACTTTCAAATCCCTGCGTCGGCTTTCACCATTCAGCGTTGTTCGATTGGCACGAACTTGCGCTGTTCGACGCCGACGTACTCGGCGCTCGGGCGGATGATGCGGTTGTTGGCACGTTGCTCGAACACGTGCGCGGCCCAGCCGGTGAGGCGCGAACACACAAAGATCGGCGTGAACAGCTTGGTCGGTATGCCCATGAAGTGGTACGCCGAGGCATGGTAGAAGTCGGCGTTGGGGAACAACTTCTTCTGCTCCCACATGGTCTTGTCGATGGCTTCCGAGACCGGGAACAACACGTTGTCGCCCACTTCGTCAGCGAGTTTTTTCGACCAGCCCTTGATCACTTCATTGCGCGGGTCGCTGTCTTTGTAGATCGCGTGGCCAAAGCCCATGATCTTGTCTTTGCGCGCCAGCATGCCAAGGGTGCCTTCGACGGCTTCTTCGGCCGAGCCGAAACGCTCGATCATTTCCATCGCCGCTTCGTTGGCGCCGCCATGCAGCGGGCCGCGCAGGGAGCCGATGGCGGCCGTGACGCACGAATACAGGTCGGACAAGGTCGAGGCACACACGCGGGCGGTGAAGGTCGAGGCGTTGAACTCGTGTTCCGCGTAGAGGATCAGCGACACGTTCATGACTTTCTCATGCAGCGCGCTCGGCTTCTTGCCGTGCAGCAGGTGCAGGAAGTGGCCGCCGATGCTGGGCTCGTCGGTCACGCAGTCGATGCGCTTGCCGTCGTGACTGAAGCGGTACCAGTAGCACATGATCGCCGGGAAGGCGGCGAGTAGGCGGTCGGTGACATCGCGTTGCACGCTGAAGTCTTTCTCGGGCTCGATATTGCCCAGGAACGAGCAACCGGTGCGCATCACGTCCATCGGGTGGGCGTCGGCGGGGATGCGTTCCAGCACTTCTTTCAAGGCCTGGGGCAGATCGCGCAGCGTGCTCAGTTTTTTGCTGTAGGCGGCGAGTTGTGCCTTGGTCGGCAGTTCGCCGTAAAGCAGCAGGTAGGCGACTTCTTCGAATTGTGCGTCAGCCGCCAGTTCGCGAACGTCGTAGCCGCGATAGGTCAGGCCGGCGCCCGATTGGCCCACGGTGGACAGAGCGGTTTGCCCGGCAACCTGGCCACGGAGCCCGGCGCCACTGAGTACTTTTGCTTCGGCCATTGCTGTCTCCAGTTTTTGAATTTGTTAGGGAACCTGCAATTTCTACACGGTTATCTTGATTCTGTAGCAGCTGCCAAGCATCGCGAGGCTGCGTTCGGTTCGGGCCGCGNTTCTCCAATTTTGTAGTTATTCAGGGAGGCGCGTTCGTTACTTTTTCGCGGCGAACAGCGCGTCGAGCTTCTGCTCGAAGGTGTGGTAGTCGATGCGATCGTAAAGCTCCATGCGGGTTTGCATGGTGTCGATCACGTTCTGTTGGGTGCCGTCGCGACGGATCGCGGTGTAGACGTTCTCGGCCGCCTTGTTCATGGCGCGGAAAGCGGACAGCGGGTACAGCACCAGTGACACGTCGGCAGCGGCGAGTTGCTCGGTGGTGTACAGCGGCGTCGCGCCGAATTCGGTGATGTTGGCCAGGATCGGCGCTTTCACGCGGCTGGCGAACAGCTTGTACATGTCCAGTTCGGTGATGGCTTCCGGGAACACCATGTCGGCGCCGGCTTCGATGCAGGCGGCGGCGCGTTCCAGGGCGGACTCCAACCCTTCCACGGCAAGGGCGTCGGTGCGCGCCATGATCACGAAGCTGTCATCGGTGCGCGCATCCACGGCGGCCTTGATGCGGTCGACCATTTCCTGCTGGGACACGATCTCTTTATTCGGGCGATGCCCGCAGCGCTTGGCGCCGACCTGGTCTTCGATGTGGATGGCAGCGGCGCCGAACTTGATCATCGACTTGACCGTGCGCGCCACGTTGAAGGCTGAGGAACCGAAACCGGTGTCCACGTCTACCAGCAGCGGCAGGTCGCACACGTCAGTGATGCGGCGCACGTCGGTCAACACGTCATCCAGGCCGGTGATGCCCAAATCCGGCACGCCGAGGGAGCCGGCAGCNACCCCGCCACCCGACAGGTAAATAGCCTTGAAACCGGCGCGCTTGGCCAGCAGCGCGTGGTTGGCGTTGATTGCGCCCACCACTTGCAAGGGATGTTCGCTGGCGACTGCATCGCGGAAACGCTGGCCTGGAGTTTTATTGTTGGAACTCATGACTCACCTCGCTGAGTGGCTGTCTGGGGCGCGCCGTCCGGGAAGTGACGGGCGATATTGCGTTTGGAGGCGCCGATATGCCGGCGCATCAACAACTCGGCTAGCTCACCGTCACGGTCGGCGATGGCGTCGAGAATTCGGTGGTGTTCGGCAAAGGCCTGGTGCGGGCGATTGGGTGTGGTGGAAAACTGGATGCGGTACATGCGCACCAATTGGTACAGCTCGCCGCAGAGCATTTGGGTCAGCGTGCGATTACCGGCGCCTTGAATTATCCGGTAATGAAAATCGAAGTCGCCTTCCTGCTGGTAATAGCCAACGCCGGCCTGAAACGCCTCATCGCGCTCGTGGGTTTCGAGGACCCGGCGCAGTTCGTCGATTTCTTCGACAGTCATGCGCTCGGCCGCCAGACGACAGGCCATGCCTTCGAGGGATTCGCGAATTTCGTAGAGNTCGATCAGCTCGGCATGGCTCAAGGACACCACTCGCGCGCCAACGTGAGGCACGCGCACCAGCAGACGCTGGCCTTCCAGGCGGTGGATCGCTTCACGCAATGGACCACGGCTGATGCCGTAGGTGCGCGCCAGTTCCGGCTCGGA
Source organism: Pseudomonas mandelii (assembly GCF_002251635.1). GTDB lineage: Bacteria > Pseudomonadota > Gammaproteobacteria > Pseudomonadales > Pseudomonadaceae > Aquipseudomonas > Aquipseudomonas mandelii_B. Next base: position 2,481 of record NZ_NMOJ01000223.1, on the reverse strand, counting down.
GATCTTGCTGCCGGGGGCGATTTCGCCTTTGACGATGGCGGCCTGGATNCGGCGGAAGACGTTTTCGGAAAGCGTCTCCGACTCGTCTTGCGTAACCACCGGGGGATCGAGTTGATCCAGCATATTGTCGACACCTTNAAANGCAATGCCGCAAAAACTAGCGAATACAGGCGCAACAGTCAAAGGATAAATAGGTATTGTCGACAATCGTCTAATAACCGACTGCACCACAACGAAGCAGCCCCTCTGTTTATAGCCCCCCGCCAGCGCTGGCGCCATCAACCCACCGTGCTAGAATGCCGCCCGCATTTGTTTGTGACATCTGCACTGCTTGTCATAAATAGTTGATAGGCATACGAGGGAGCTTGCGCAGCGATGCCAGGGCCTTGAATCGAAGTACGGACCGCTGCGCACCAGGATTTATGAGACTCAAGCCCTTCCCGACATTCCTTTATATTCTTTGCCTGCCCGGTTTCGCCGTGGCGGGGGAAAAGACCGTGTACGGCCTCAACGAGTACGCGTCCCTGGACGGCATTAACCTTGAAGTCGCCGCCAAACTCGACACTGGGGCGAAAACAGCGTCCCTGAGTGCTCGCGACATCAAACGTTTCAAACGCAATGGCGAGTCCTGGGTGCGCTTCTATCTGGCCATCGACGCCGCGCATTCGCACCCCATCGAACGGCCGTTGGCCCGCGTCAGCAAGATCAAGCGCCGCGCCGGTGACTACGACCCCGATGAGGACAAGAACTACACCGCCCGCCCTGTGATCGCGCTGGAAATCTGCATGGGCAGCGCTTTACGCAGCATCGAAGTGAACTTGACTGACCGCAGCGCCTTCCAATACCCGCTGCTGATCGGCTCCGAAGCGTTGAAACGCTTTGATGCGCTGGTCGACCCCAGTCTTAAATACGCAGCGGGCAAACCTGCCTGCGCCGCCGACGCACATACCGCAGAGTAATTCCAATGCGCTCTCTTACCCTCCATCTGAAACTGCTGATCGCCATCCTGGTGGTGCTGGGCATTTCAGTTACGGCCTATCAGATTTTCGTGCTGGGGATTCCTGTCACCGAGGACGCCACCGACGACCTGTGGAACATCGACGCCAAGGTCGAGTTCGTCGCCAACCCCAAGGACCCGGTGAAAATCTCGATGTTCGTGCCGCCGCTGAGCCGCGATTACGTCAGCCTCAACGAGAGCTTCATTTCCAATAACTACGGCGTGGCCGTGAACCGCGTCGACGGCAACCGCAAGGTCACCTGGTCGGCGCGCCGGGCCAAGGGCAATCAGACCCTTTATTACCGTCTGGTGCTGACCAAGCGCTACAGCGGTGAAAAGGTCAAGGTCAAGGGCCCGACCTTCCGCGACAGCATCGCAGTGGACGGCCCGGAGAAGATCGCCGCCGAAGCCTTGCTGGCGCCGATACGCCAGCACTCGGCNGACGTCGAAACCTTNATCGGCGAAGCCATCAAGCGCACCAACAACCTCAACGACGACAATGTGAAGTTGCTGCTGGCCGGCGATCCGTCGACGCCGCACAAGGCCAAGATCGTCGAACTGCTGTTGTCCATCGCCCACGTGCCGATCGAAAAGGTCCACACCATCCGCCTGGTGGCCGACCAACCGCAAACCCCCGAGCTGTGGCTGCGCAGTTTCAACGGCAATGACTGGCTGTACTTCAACCCGGAAACCGGCGAGCAAGGCCTGCCGTCCGACCGCCTGTTGTGGTGGACGGGCGATGAAAACCTGATCACGGTCGATGGCGGCAAGAAAGCCATGGTCACCTTCAGCCTGAACAACAGCGAAATGAACGCCATTCGCCTGGCCAAGCTGACCGACGAAAACACTGACGCCAACTTCCTCGAATATTCGCTGTACGGCCTGCCGCTGCAAACCCAGCAGACCTTCATGATCATGGTGATGATCCCGATTGGCGTGCTGGTGATTCTGATCCTGCGCAACCTGATCGGCCTGCAGACCCTGGGCACCTTTACCCCGGTGCTGATCGCCCTGGCGTTTCGCGAGACGCAGCTGGGCTTCGGCATTGTCCTGTTTACGATTATCACGGCGCTGGGCCTGTCCCTGCGCTCGTACCTGGAACACTTGAAGTTGCAGATGCTGCCGAGGCTATCGGTGGTGCTGACCTTCGTGGTGGTGCTGATTGCGGCCATCAGCCTGTTCAGCCACAAACTCGGCCTGGAACGCGGGCTGTCGGTGGCGCTGTTCCCGATGGTGATCCTGACCATGACCATCGAACGCCTGTCGATCACCTGGGAGGAGCGCGGCGCCAACCATGCGCTGAAAGTGGCGATCGGTACGCTGTTCGCTGCCTCCCTGGCGCACATCATCATGAGCGTGCCGGAGCTGATCTACTTTGTGTTTACCTTCCCGGCGATCCTGTTGATCCTGGTGGGCTTCATGCTGGCCATGGGTCGTTATCGCGGCTACCGCCTGACCGAGCTGGTGCGCTTCAAGGCCTTCCT
>NZ_NMOJ01000222.1 GCF_002251635.1 Pseudomonas mandelii | reverse complement strand
CAAGGCTGACTCGTAATGTTCGGCTTCTGGAAGACCTGGAAGGCCCTCGAAGCGCGGGGGATCATGGGCATCAACCGGCGTAATGCCGACTACGTGCTCAAGTACAACAAGCGCAGCCTGTACCCGATTGTGGATGACAAGATCATCACCAAGGAGCGGGCGATTGCCGCCGGCATCCATGTGCCGGAAATGTACGGGGTCATTTCCACCGAGAAGGAAATCGACAAGCTCGACGAGATCATCGGCGGGCGCAGTGACTTTGTGATCAAACCGGCCCAGGGCGCCGGCGGCGATGGCATCCTGGTGGTGGCCGACCGTTTTGAAGGGCGCTATCGCACCGTGTCCGGCAAGATCATCAGCCATGAAGAAATCGAGCACCAGATTTCCAGCATCCTCACCGGTTTGTATTCCCTGGGCGGCCACCGCGACCGTGCGCTGATCGAATACCGCGTGGTGCCCGACCAGATCTTCAAGAGCATCAGCTACGAAGGCGTGCCGGATATCCGCATCATCGTGTTGATGGGCTACCCGGTGATGGCCATGCTGCGCCTGCCGACCCGGCAGTCCGGCGGCAAGGCCAACCTGCACCAGGGTGCGATTGGCGTGGGTGTGGACCTGGCCACCGGCCTGACCCTGCGCGGCACCTGGCTGAACAACATCATCACCAAACATCCCGACACCACCAACGCAGTGGACGGCGTGCAACTGCCCTACTGGGACGGTTTCATGAAACTCGCTGCCGGTTGTTATGAGCTGTGCGGGCTGGGCTATATCGGCGTGGACATGGTGCTGGACCAGGAAAAAGGCCCGCTGATCCTCGAACTGAATGCACGGCCGGGGCTGAATATCCAGATTGCCAACGATTGCGGCCTGACGCTGCGCACCCATGCGGTTGAAGCGCGGTTGGAAGAGTTGAAGGCTCGCGGGGTTGTTGAGACGGTTCAGGAGCGGGTTGAGTTTGTCCAGGAGATGTTTGGGCATATTCCTGCGGTTGAGGGTTGATCCGATACTGAGTTGCTGCCATCGCGGGCAAGCCCGCTCCCACAGGGATTGTGCAAAACTTGTGGGAGGGATTGTGCAAAACTTGTGGGAGCGGGCTTGCCCGCGAAGACTGACTAGCAGCACCAAACCTCTCAACTCTGCCCCCAATCTACCAATCCCCGACATCCCCTCTAGGAGCAAATCCTGCAGAGGACTACAATCGCCCCCCCGCCTCGATGGCTGATCTGCCCCGCCCATGTTGACCTGTTCCGTACACCCGCTGCCCTATCGCGCCAACCCCGCCGACTACTTCGCGGCGATTCGTCTTGCTCCCGGTGCCGTGCTGCTCGACAGCGGCCGGCCCACCGCTGATCGCGGGCGTTATGACCTGCTCAGCGCCTGGCCGCTGGAGCAAATAGCGGTATTGCCTGACGAAAGTGGCAGCGATTTCCTGCAACGCCTTCGCGACCATCTGGCACGACTGGGTGAAGCAGCGGTTCCCGATGAACTGCCGTTCGCCGGCGGCCTGATCGGTTATCTGAGTTATGACTTCGGACGGCATCTTGAACACCTGCCGAGCCAGGCGCAGGACGACCTGCAATTGCCGGATGCGCGTTTCGGGCTGTACGACTGGGCATTGATCAGCGATCACCACCTGGCCACCAGTCAATTGGTGTTCCACCCGACACTGATCGACAGCGAGCGCCAGCGCCTGATCGCCTTGTTCAGTCAGCCTGCGGTTGAACCGATCGAGCCGTTCAAATTGAAAGCCCCGATGAAAGCCGACCTGAGCGCTGACGAGTATCGCCAAGCGCTTGAGCGCATTCAGCAGTACATCCAGGCCGGCGATTGCTACCAGGTCAACTTCGCCCAGCGCTTTCGTGCGCAATGTGTGGGTGATCCGTGGGCCGCGTATGTCGCGCTGCGGGCCGCGTGCCCGACACCGTTTTCCGGTTTCCAGAGCTTGCCCGACGGCGGCGCGGTGTTGAGCCTGTCCCCTGAGCGCTTCGTCAAAGTCAGTGAACGTCATGTGGAAACCCGCCCGATCAAAGGCACCCGCCCGCGCGGCCTGACGGCTGCCGAAGACGCNGCNNACGCCGCCGAACTGCTGGCCAGCCCCAAGGATCGCGCCGAAAACCTGATGATCGTCGACCTGCTGCGCAACGACCTCGGTCGCACCTGCCGCANCGGCTCGGTGNGGGTGCCGGAGTTGTTCAGTCTGGAAAGCTATCCGAATGTGCATCACCTGGTGAGCAGCGTGACCGGCGAACTGGCGGATGACCGGGATGCCCTGGACCTGATCGCCGGCAGTTTCCCGGGCGGATCGATCACCGGTGCGCCGAAGATCCGCGCGATGCAGATCATTGACGAGCTGGAGCCGACGCGACGCGGCTTGTACTGCGGCTCGCTGGTGTACCTGGACGTACGCGGCGAGATGGACAGCTCCATCGCGATTCGCAGTTTGTTGGTCAAGGATGGGCAGGTGTGCTGCTGGGGCGGCGGCGGGATCGTGGCGGACTCGGAGTGGCAGGCCGAATATCAGGAGTCGATTACCAAGGTTAAGGTCCTGCTCGATACCCTGCAAAACCTTTGATTCCGGGCTTTTGTGGCGATCCGACAAGCTCCCTCGCCACAGGTTGTTCTTACAGACTTAGGGCGCGGTTGGAAGCCTTGATGAACTCCTGCTTCAAGTCCTCAAAAGTATGTACCGCCGGGAATTGCGGNAACTCGCGAATCACATTCTCCGGCGCATGGAACAGAATCCCACGGTCAGCTTCGCCGAGCATGGTGGTGTCGTTGTAGGAATCCCCTGCCGCAATCACCCGGTAGTAAAGGCTCTTGAACGCCAGAACCGACTGGCGCTTCGGATCTTTCTGACGCAACTGATAGCTCGTCACCCGTCCNGTCTCATCGGTAATCAACCGATGGCACAGCAAGGTCGGGAAGCCGAGTTGGCGCATCAGCGGTTGGGAGAATTCGTAGAAGGTGTCTGACAAAATCACCACCTGNAACCGCTCGCGCAGCCAGTTGACGAACTCGATGGCACCGTCCAGCGGCTTGAGGGTGGCGATCACTTCCTGGATATCGGCGAGCTTGAGCCCGTGTTCGTCGAGGATGCGCAGGCGTTGCTTCATCAGCACGTCGTAGTCGGGAATATCCCGGGTGGTGGCCCGCAAGGATTCAATACCGGTTTTTTCAGCGAAGGCGATCCAGATTTCCGGAACCAGCACCCCTTCCAGGTCGAGACAGGCAATTTCCACAACACACNCCCATTTNTATTNATTATT
>NZ_NMOJ01000221.1 GCF_002251635.1 Pseudomonas mandelii | reverse complement strand
AGTTGAGCGAGCAAAAGGACTGCCGAACTCTAGCGACTCAGGCTGCCCCGCGCAACGCACAGGGCGCGCCCGCCGCTGCAGGATTTTGTTACCATCAGCCCTATATAGAGCGCCCAGCGCCACCGACCTGTAGGAAGCCGCCCTGATGAGCCCATCGTTCGATGTCGTGGAACTCGCCACGACCTATGCCAACAAATCCGCCCAGGACATCCTCAAACTNGCGTTCAGTCAGTTCGGCGATGACCTGTGGATTTCCTTCAGCGGCGCCGAGGACGTGGTGCTGGTAGACATGGCCTGGAAGCTGAACAAGAACGTCAAGGTATTCAGCCTCGACACCGGCCGTCTGCACCCGGAGACCTACCGGTTTATCGAGCAGGTGCGCGAGTTCTACAAGATCGACATCGAGCTGATCTCGCCGGACCAGCGCGCGCTGGAACCCTTCGTCAAGGAAAAGGGCCTGTTCAGCTTCTACAAGGACGGCCATGGCGAATGCTGCGGCGTGCGCAAGATCGAGCCGCTGCGCCGCAAACTGTCCGGCGTAAGCGCCTGGGCCACCGGCCAACGCCGCGACCAGAGCCCCGGCACCCGCAGCCAGGTGGCGGCACTGGAGGTCGACAGCGCTTTCTCCACCCCGGAACGTACGCTGTACAAGTTCAACCCGCTGGCGCAGATGACCAGCGAGGAAGTCTGGGGTTACATCCGAATGCTCGAGTTGCCNTACAACAGCCTCCACGAGCGCGGCTTCATCAGCATTGGTTGCGAACCCTGCACCCGCCCGGTGCTGCCGAACCAGCATGAACGTGAAGGCCGTTGGTGGTGGGAAGAGGCGACGCAGAAAGAATGCGGGCTGCATGCGGGGAATATCATCAGCAAGTCCAAGGCCTGATCCCGCCTGGCGAAATTCATTGTAGGAGCCGGCTTGCTGGCGAAAGCGGTCTTTCAGTTGATGAATCTTTTGACTGACACACTACAATCGCCAACAAGACGGCTCCTACAGGTTTCATTTCAAGTCGACTAAATTTGTACACACAAATGTCACCATAGGTGCCATTTATGTGTGCACTTTTAGTTTCTGCGCCCCAAAAGGTTACATCCTTCTCTCCTGACCTCCCCTTTCTCGATTTCCCACGACCCGTACCGAAAAATAATTACCTGTTCAATCGGTCAATTTATATCGCCTTTTTTTCAGTCACTTATCATTTCCATCTAACAAAACGAAATTAACAACGACTTCCATAGGTCCGTAACTGGCATGGTTATGGCTTAAGTTCATATATGTTTTGTATACAATTACAACAGAACATACACACACTTTAGATCCGCAAGCCTGAAGCGCCCTATCCCGTACAGGCTGCAGATGCCCCGTAACCAATGATGCTTATTGCCCGCGACGAAGATTTGTCGAGCCCACGCTCATGCACAGTCATCGCGACGCCAAGCTCGGAGCCTGCCGGAATGCGTACTAGCCTCTCCAATAACAACATCGCGCTGGATCTGCCCTCCTTTCCACCCACCGCTCAAGATCAAACTTTTCAAGAACCTGTGGTGCTCAGTCCTCGTTTGCACAACAAGGACCTGGCGCCGACCAAGGCCGAAGGCCGACGCTGGGGCCGCTACAGCATCTTCGCGCTGTGGACCAATGACGTGCACAACATCGCCAACTATTCGTTTGCCATTGGCTTATATGCGCTGGGCCTTGGTGGCTGGCAGATTCTGTTGTCCCTGGGCATCGGCGCGGCGCTGGTGTATTGCTTCATGAACCTCTCCGGTTATATGGGGCAAAAGACCGGCGTGCCGTTTCCTGTCATCAGCCGGATCAGTTTCGGCATCCACGGAGCGCAGATTCCTGCATTGATCCGTGCTGTTATCGCCATCGCCTGGTTCGGCATTCAGACGTACCTGGCGTCCGTGGTGTTTCGCGTGTTGCTGACGGCGGTGCATCCCGGCTTCGCCGACTACGACCACGACTCGATCCTTGGCCTGTCGAGCCTGGGCTGGGNGTGTTTCGTGGCGATCTGGTTTGTGCAACTGGCGATCCTNGCGTACGGCATGGAAATGGTACGGCGCTATGAAGCGTTCGCCGGGCCGGTGATTCTGCTGACCGTCGCCGCCCTCGCCGCCTGGATGTACACCCAGGCCAACGCAACCATCGCCTGGTCGATCCGCGAGCCGCTGAGCGGTGGCGAGATGTGGCGCAACATCTTTGCCGGCGGCGCGTTGTGGCTGACGATCTACGGCACGCTGATTCTCAACTTCTGCGACTTTGCCCGGTCCTCGCCGTGCCGCAAAACCATCCTGGTCGGCAATTTCTGGGGCTTGCCGGTGAATATCCTGGTGTTTGCCGCCATCACCGTGCTGCTCTGCGGTGGGCAGTTCCAGCTCAATGGCCGGGTGATCGAAAGCCCGACCGAAATCATCGCAGCGATCCCCAACACCTTCTTTCTCGTGCTGGGCTGCCTGGCATTCCTGATCGTCACCGTGGCGGTGAACATCATGGCCAACTTCGTCGCACCGGCCTTTGTGTTGAGCAACCTGGCGCCCAAGTACCTGAACTTTCGTCGTGCCGGGCTGATCAGCGCCACCGTGGCGGTGCTGATCCTGCCGTGGAACCTCTACAACAGCCCGCTGGTGATCGTGTATTTCCTGTCCGGACTGGGCGCGCTGCTGGGGCCGCTGTACGGGGTGATCATGGTCGATTACTGGCTTGTACGAAAAGGTCAGGTCAACGTGCCGCAGTTGTACAGCGAGGACCCCAACGGCGCTTATTACTACAGCCGTGGGGTCAATTTACGCGCCGTAGCGGCGTTTATTCCTGCCGCGTTGATCGCCATCGTCCTGGCGCTGGCGCCGGGTTTCCACCTCGTTTCACCGTTCTCGTGGCTGATTGGCGCCGGGATCGCCGGAATGCTCTACCTGATCATCGCCAAACGGCAGCCCCATTACGCCGACGTCAGCGGTGAAAGCATCGCGGTCGACAACGTCTGCCACTAATCCACTGGCGGCCCGGCAGCGACGGGCCGCAGAACCACCCTGCAATAAGGACTGCTCATGCGAATTCTCGTGGTCAACGTCAACACCACCGAATCCATCACCCAGGCCATCGCCCGTTCCGCCCAGGCGGTGGCCGCGCCGGGAACGGAAATCGTCGGCCTCACGCCGTATTTCGGCGCCGACTCCATGGAAGGCAATTTCGAAAGCTACCTGGCCGCTATCGCCGTGATGGACCGGGTGATGGCCTACGACCAGCCCTTCGATGCCGTGATCCAGGCCGGTTACGGCGAACACGGTCGCGAAGGCTTGCAGGAATTGCTCAACGTTCCGGTGGTGGACATCACCGATGCGGCGGCCAGTACGGCAATGTTCCTCGGTCATGCCTACTCGGTGGTCACCACCCTGGACCGCACCGTGCCCCTGATCGAGGACCGGCTGAAACTGTCGGGGCTGTGGGACCGTTGCGCGTCGGTGCGGGCCAGTGGCCTGGCGGTGCTGGAACTGGAATCCGATCCGCAGCGGGCGCTGGAGGCGATTGTCCGTCAGGCGGAACTGGCGGTAAAGGAAGACAAGGCTGAAGTGATTTGCCTGGGCTGCGGCGGCATGGCCGGGCTGGATGAACANATTCGCCAGCGCACCGGCGTGCCGGTGGTGGATGGAGTGACGGCGGCGGTGACCATTGCCGAATCCCTGGTTCGGTTGGGGTTGTCGACTTCCAAGGTGCGGACGTATGCGACGCCGCGACCGAAGAACATTATTGGTTGGCCGGGGCGGTTCGGTCGCTGAGTTTACAAAGGTAAACCGAGTCGTCCCCATCGCGGGCAGCCAANCCTGTGGGAGCGTGGCTTGACCGCGATGGGGACGACTCGGTATCAAGCCAAACTCAAACCGCACTGAACCGCTGCCCCAACCCCTGCTCCGNAAACTGCTCAATGATGAAGTCCACAAACGCCCGGGTCTTGCCGGGCAGCAGTTTGTGCTCCGCGTAATAGATAGAAATGTTTCCGTCGTCGACATACCAGTCCGGCAACACTCGTTGCAACGTCCCGGCCTGCAGATACCCCGCCGCAAACGGCATGCTCACCAACGCGATGCCCAACCCCTGGGCCGCTGTCGCACACGCCGCTTCCGAATCACTCATGGTCATACGCGCCTTGAGCGTCAGCGGGTTGTGTTGCTGATTACGACTGGTCAATTGCCAGGAACGCACCCGACCGGTTTGTGGGGAACGGATCAGGATGCCGTCGTGGTCCTTGAGTTGATCGGGCTCGACGATCGCAGGCCGCGCCGCCAGATACCCGGCCGAAGCCACCAACACCCGATGCGCCGGCGTCAGCTTGCGCGCCACCACGCCTTGCGGCAGCTCGAATCCCCCACCAATCGCCGCATCGAAACCCTGAGCGATCAGATCGACCTGACGGTTATCGAAATGCCAATCCGGGTTGATCGCCGGAAAACGCCGCAGAAACTCGCCCAGCAAGGGCACCACATATAAACGCCCGAACACCGTGCCCATGCTGACCTTCAGTGTTCCCGCCGGCCGACCCTCGGCGCTGGCGAGGTTGGCCACCGCATTCTGGATTGTGTGCAAGCTGGAACTGACTTCGCCGAGAAACAGATGACCGGCCTCGGTCAACGTCAGGCTGCGCGTGCTGCGCTGGAACAGCCGCACACCCAGCCGGGCCTCAAGCTTTGCAACACTTTTGCCCACCGCCGCGGGGGTCAGACTCAAGCGTCGCGCGGCTTCGGCGAAGCTGCCAACCTCGGCGCTGCGCACGAAGCATTCGATACTGCTGAAGGTTTCCATAGGCGCCACTATAAACTTCTGGTTTACACAGACTATCGCAATTGCCGTCTACACAGCGTGTAATCCCCAATCGATACTAGGCTCCATCAACCGAGACATCTCGCCTCGGGACTTCGGAGATCGTTATGACTACTCAAAACCTCAGCGGCAAAGTGGCTTTGATTCAAGGCGGGTCCCGCGGCATCGGCGCCGCCATTGTCAAACGCCTGGCCGCTGAAGGCGCGACTGTTGCCTTCACCTACGTCAGCTCCACGGCCAAAGCCGAAGCCTTGCAAGACAGCATCACTGGCAATGGCGGCAAAGCCCTCGCCATCAAGGCCGACAGCGCCGACGCCGAGGCCATTCGCAACGCCGTGACCACCACCGTAGAAACCTTTGGTCGACTCGACATCCTCGTCAACAACGCCGGCGTGCTGGCCATCGCGCCACTGGAGGATTTCAAGCTGGAAGACTTCGACCAGACCCTGGCGATCAATGTGCGCAGCGTGTTNATCGCCACTCAGGAAGCGGCCAAGCACATGGGTGAAGGCGGCCGCGTGATCAACATCGGCAGCACCAATGCCGAACGTATGCCNTTTGGCGGCGGTGGCCCCTACGCCATGAGCAAGTCGGCGCTGGTCGGCCTGACCAAAGGCCTGGCCCGCGACCTCGGCCCGCGCGGCATCACCATCAACAACGTGCAACCGGGCCCGGTCGACACCGACATGAACCCGGCCAGTGGTGATTTCGCCGACAGCCTGATCCCGCTGATGGCTGTGGGCCGTTACGGCAAAGCAGAGGAAATCGCCAGTTTTGTCGCCTACCTGGTAGGGCCGGAAGCCGGTTACATCACAGGGGCGAGCCTGACTATCGACGGTGGTTTTGGCGCCTGATGCGCTAGACGCAATTAAAATGTGGGAGCGAGCCTGCTCGCGAAGACGGTGTGTCAGGCGACATTGATGTCGTCTGACCTTCCGCTTTCGCGAGCAGGCTCACTCCCACATTTCTACATCAAGCCCATTCGAGGGCTGGCAAACCACAAGCACTCGGCTTGAACGCCTTCAACGAACGAAGAATGCCATCCGCGTGCGCATACTTTTCGTCAGCCATCGCCGCGTCGGGAATCGCAATCGCCGTCATCCCCGCCGCTTTCGCCGCCGTGACACCGAACGGCGAATCTTCGAACACCAGGCAGTCTTCGGGCGCAACGCCCAGGCGCCGCGCCGCCGTGAGGAAGATGTCCGGCGCCGGTTTGGCCGCGCCCACTTCAGGGTCATCGGCCGTCACAACAAAGTCGAACAGCGCGAACCAGTCGCGGTGCAAGGTGGTTTTCTGGCCGAATGACTGGCGCGAAGAACTGGTGCCGACCGCGATTGGAATGTTGTTGGCTTTCAAGTGCCGGACCAGTTCCTCGGCGCCAGGCATCGCCAGCGCTTGCGGAAAACGCTCGCGCATCAGCGGTTCGCGGATCACCAGAAACTCTTCGGCGGTGATGGGCAACTCCAGCGCCTCGACCACGTACCGCGCCAGATCACCCGCGCCACGGCCGATGATGTTCTGCTTGATACTCCAGTCGAAGACCCGACCGTAGCGCGCGGCAATCATGGACGTGACCTCGGTATAAATGCCCTCGGTGTCCAGCAGCAAGCCGTCCATATCAAAAATCACGGCCTTGATCGGGCCGTATTCATTCAGCGGTGCATTCATCGCATCTGATCCGTTTTCTAATGACATCCCAGAGGCGGCTCAGGTGCGGCCGGGTCCGTGATCGATTAAAGGATTCAGCAGCATAGCGAGCGCGGCGGCCATCGAGCAACGGGCAATCCCTGACAGATACAAAAAGTGCTCGTCGTCATTTAGCGATTTTCCCTACATAAAACGCCTCCTTTCCCGACTTCTTTACCCGTTGATCCCAAGCAAAGTCTCGCGCTCAAACTTGATCTGCGCGAGGGACTGCGAATGTTCGTACCTGACAAGGTACTGGCCTTGAATAACGCCATCGGCTTGCTGGTGGTTGCCGCCATGGACCCCGAGCAGCCGGATGTCGAAGCGCTGCTCGGTGACTTCCGGCTTTGCCTCAATGACTACGACGCCTGGGCCGAAAGTTTCTGGACCGGCAAGGCGCTGGATATCGAACAGGTGTTCAAGGTCGGTCACGACGTTCGCCTGGTCGCGCCCAAGAACTCCACCACGCCTGTCAGTTCCACCGTCGCCGCGTGCCGGGCGGCGGGTCCCCTGACGCTGGTGCACATGTTCGACGCAGCGCGGTTCGTGCCGATCGGCAACACCCCGGTGATGCTTGAGCCTTTGAACGCTGACGGTACGTTCGGCAAGCCGGTTTATGACGAGATCGGCCCCAGCGGCATCCTCGAAATCCGCGAGTGCGAACGCAGCCTGCGTTACCGCATCACCTTCTTCCCGAATGTTTCCGCTGAACATGTCAAAGCGCTTTATGCCTCTTATCAAGGCGTCATCAGAGGTCTGGAAGGCTGGCTGCGTAACGAGTGGACGATCGAATTCGAACCCTCATGGGCCGAGTTCGCCGAGGCCGGTTTCATCAAGCGTTACGGCCTGCTGCAACAGGCCGACTGGCGCGGTTTCGAGAATTCGCTGAACGGGTTGTGGGATGACGTGAAGCAGATCTACGAGTTGATCGCGGACCTGCAAGCGAACAGTGAAAAACTCCTTGAGTACCTGACCGAAACCGAACTTGAAACGCTGCTGGAGGCTTCAGCGCAATCCATCGCCAATCTGTTGCTGGTGTTGAGTGATGAGCCGCTGATGTTCATTCATCTGGCGGCGATCACCAGTTGGCTGAGGATGTTGCCGCCGCAGTTCATTGCCGAAGTCGTGGCGGAGATTCGTACCGGAATATTGATCGGCTTCCTGCTCGCGCGCTTCACGGGTTCTGCCGGGTTGAAGCTTGGCATCAGCGCCAGGGTGTTGGACAAGGTCAAATCCGACCGCGCGCGCAACTGGCTGGCCGCCGCGAGCCTGAGGTTGGCCGGGCTGGAGGCCAAATCCGACCTGACGACCCACGCTGGGGTGCTCAAACCCCTCGCGGTCAATGTCCGAAATGCTCCGCTAAACCCCGCGCCCGCCGTGCCGTTGCAGATCAGCACGGGCACTACGCCAGTTTTGTTAGTGAAAAATCCGGTCGCCATTGCTCGCGACAAATCCGCAGCCATGACCCGGCTGGGCCGGCAGGAATACCGTGACGACGTTCCCGATCAAGCGAAAAACCCCAACGGCGACAGCGCCGATTGCGGGCCGCTGACTTGCACCAACGGATGCCCGGTGTCGATGGTCACCGGCGAAGAATTGCTGACACTCGACGATGGATCGCTTAACGGCTTGCTGCCTTTCGCGTTTACCCGGTTGTACCGAACCAGCGCCGTGGAAATGGATTGCGGGCTGGGTTGGGGATGGAGTCATTCGCTGGCGCATCGCCTGGAGCTGGACGCAGAACAGGTCGTCTGGACCGACCATGAAAACCGTCGCACGACGTTTCCACTGCCCAGTCTTTCGCGTCCGGCGATTCATAACAGCCTGTCCCGGTCGGCCATTTATCTCGGAAATAAACCTGAGGAGCTGATTCTTGCACTGGCCGGTGAGTCGTCACGGTTCTATCACTTTGAGAATGGTCGGCTGACGACCATCAGTGATGCCTACGACAACCGGCTGCACATCACCCGCGACCGTCAGGATCGCATTCAACGCATCGACAACGGTACAGGACGTTCACTGCTATTGCGTTACGAACGCCGGCACATCATGACGGTCGAGTATCAGTCGTTTCACTCCGCCGACGGGTTGGTGGATGCCTGGCATACCGAGCAAACGCTGATTGCCTACCGGTACGACGCGCGTCACCGCCTGATCGAAGCGACCAATGCTGCCGGCGAAAGCGAGCGGTACGACTACGACGATCAACACGTGATTCTGGAACGGCAGTTGGCCGGTGGGGCAAGTTTCTTTTGGGCGTGGGAACGGGCTGGCAAGGCGGCCAGATGTGTCAGGCACTGGGCGACTTTTTCGCAGATGGATACGCGTTATGCCTGGGATGACGACGGCGCAGTGCTGGTTAAAAACGTCGATGGCAGCGAAGAAGTTTATGTCCATGACGATAAGGCGCGATTGGTGCGTCGGGTTGAGCCGGATGGTGGCGAGCATCTCAAGGCCTACGACGACCAGGGCCGATTGACGACCGAGCGCGGTCCATCAGGGGCGATCACCCAGTATCGCTACGACGAGGTCGGGCGGCTGATCGCGCTGATTCCACCGGAAGACGAGCCAACGTCCTACGAATATCGCTACGGTTTCCTGCATGCGCGATATCGCGGTAAAGCGGTGTGGAAATACCGACGCAATGTTCAGGGGGATGTCACCGAGGCCATCGATCCCGATGGTCACATCACTCACTACCACTACGATGCTCAAGGACGGTTGCTGTCTATCCGTTACCCGGACACTGGCCGTCATGTGTTCGTGTGGGATGCCATCGGGCAACTGGTCGAAGAGACGTTGCCGGACGGCGGTCAGCGGCGTTTTTCCTACGATGTATTGGGTCGGCAGATAGCCCGCCAGGACGAACACGGCGCCGTCACTCAATACCAATGGGACGCCGTTGGCCGACTGATCCAGACGATTCTCCCTACAGGCGCCAGACGTGCGTTCAGTTACAACGCCTACGGCAAAATCACCGCCGAACGCGATGAACTGGGGCGCGTCACCCGTTTTGAATACGACGATGACCTGCACCTGGTCAGCCGCCGAATCAATCCCGACGGCACGCAGTTGCGTTATCGCTACGACAACGCCCGGCTGCTCCTGACAGATATCGAAAACGAATCCGGCGAACACTATCGACTGGACTACACGCCCGGCGGATTGATCCGACAGGAAACCGGCTTCGATGGCCGGCGTACAGCATATGCCTACGACCTCAACGGCCATCTACTGGAAAAAACCGAATTCGGTGATGACGGCTCGAAGCTGTTTACGAGTTACCAGCGGGATGCAGCCGGACGCCTGTTGGTCAAAAACCTGCCCAATGGTGTCAACGTCGAGTATCGCCATGACCGCCTCGGTCGATTGGTCAGCGTCGATGACGGCCAGGACCATCCGCTGGAGTTCGAGTACGACCAGCAGAACCGCCTGATCACCGAGCATCAGGGCTGGGGCACGCTGCGCTATGCCTACGACGCCTGCGGCAAACTCAACCATCTGCGTCTGCCAGACAACAGCAAACTCGACTATCACCACGCCAAGGGTGGTGCGCTGACAGCCATCGACCTGAACGGCACACGCCTTACAAGCCACACGTACAAGTCCGGCCGCGAGCTTCAACGCCAACAAGGCCTGTTGCTCAACCACTATGACTACGACGAACAAGGCCGCCTGAAAGGCCACGCCGTTAGCCAACACCATCAGCCGTTGTATCGCCGCGACTATGCCTACAGCGCCAACGGCAATCTCGAGCACATCGCCGACACCCGTCATGGCCAACGCAGCTATCAATACGATCCGCTCGACCGTCTGATCCGCGTCCGCCACTCCCGCGACCAGCAGCCCGAAAGCTTCGCCCATGACCCCGCCGGCAACCTGGTGATGCAGGATCGGCCCGGCCCCGCCACCCTAAAAGGCAATCGCCTGCTGATGCAAGGCGATCGCCATTTCGACTACGACGCCTTCGGCAACCTGATCCGCCAGCGACGNGGCAAGGGCCATCAACTCGTCACCGAATACCGCTACGACTGCCAGCATCGGCTGATCGGCATTACCCAGCCGAACGGCAACACCGCCAGCTACCGCTACGACGCCTTCGGCCGCCGCATCAGCAAAACCGTCGAAGGCCATACCACCGAGTACTTCTGGCAGGGCGACAACCTCGTCGCCGAAAGTGGCCGCGAGCATTACCGCAGCTACGTCTACGAACCCGGCACCTTCCGCCCACTGGCCATGCTCGACGGCAAAGGCCCGCGCCAGGCCTGCCCGTTCTACTACCAACTCGACCACCTTGGGACACCGCAAGAACTCACCGACTACGGCGGCGACATTATCTGGGCCGCGCAATACACGGCGTATGGCCGCCTGACACGCCTGAACCGCGATACCCATCAGGTTCTGGATCAGCCGTTACGGTTTCAGGGGCAGTATTACGATGCGGAGACGGGACTGCATTACAACCGGCACCGGTACTACAACCCGGACCTGGGACGGTATCTGACGCCGGATCCGAGCAAGTTGGCGGGTGGGTTAAACGGATATCAGTACACGCGCAATCCGACGGGGTGGGTTGATCCGCTGGGGTTGAATGATTGTCCTGGGGGGGATGGGTGTAAGAGGCCTTCGTTTGGGGATGAGGATCCGGCGGGGAAGGTGAAGGTTGATGAGGGGGAGCCCGCTGCTCCTTCCACGAAACCAAAGAATCGGTATTTGTACCGTGGAGACTCACGAGAAGACTGGGAAATTTTTGAAGCGGGTTTTGAGCCACTGGGAGACAGTATGGACCTCTACCTACACGCATTGGACAACCGGAGCCCTCCCAGCTTCTTTGTCAGTACTTCGACTTCAGAAAAGGAAGCTATAAAATTTGCAACGGGCTACGGATATGAAGACGGCTTCGTCTACGTAATAAAAAATATTCGCGGGATAGATGTGAATAAAAAACTCGGCATGATGTCGCCTCATAGTCGTGAGACTGAAATAGCTATGCCTGGAGGCGTAGACAGTCGAGACATTCTCGGTGTTACCCCCGTCAACGCCGATGGCAGCTATAAGGGCTACTCAATTCCTAACCCACGCAGGAAGTGATCATGAAAAAAACAATAGAAATCTCCATAAACACCTGCGGAGTTACTGAAAAAACCTCAATCGAATGCGACCGAAAAAATCTGACGTTAGCGTTCAAAATGAAAAATGGCCTGAGTAAAACGTACACGGCTCAAGATCTTTACGAATGCTTTGGGCTGTTGCGAGCCGATTTTCCAGAAATAAGTTTTCTATGCAAAGGTGCCAAACTCAATGTGCACCCATCACGCATGGCGTCGCAAATGGCTGGCGGAATAGTTGCGTATGAACTTCATATGGGACAACCCACTGATACAGAAGACGTGGTTAATATCTTCGATTTTGAAGAGACAGACATCACAAATGACATACAAGAACAAAGGGATTTCTATAAGCGCTGGCTCGAATCATTAGTGCACTAGCATGGGGGGCTATGNGATCGCTTTTTAATGGTGCCGCTCAATCGACGAATGGTTTTTCAACTCGGCTCACCGGATGCATCGTTACCGGCAATATCCGGATCTTCGGGCGTGGCCTCGACATCGCCACGTTTCACGTCATCAGTGGGCACTTGCTCAACCGCAGTGTCATCGTCAGGCGGACGTTGATCGCGACTCAAGGAATCGGTGGGCGAAGGCAGCGGGTATTCAGGGGTGTCGTCATCGTCGACTTTCGGATCAGCATTCATAAAGCACCTCTCGAAGGGCCTGAAAAGCAGGCCCTGANATTTCGAGAGCTGGGCAATGCTTGCGTTCGATCAGTGAGACGATCGGTCGATAGCACATCAACGCCGGTCAATCCTCGTCTTCTTCATCTTCTTCGACTCGACGTTTCCCTCATCCCAGCGTCATCGAAGTCGTTGAGCGGGACCGTTGCTTCATCCATCAACGATCCCGGATCTTCGTTGCCGGGGTCATTGATGAACGGAAGCCCACTCGGGCTAAGGCGACAGATTTATTTATGCCGGTGATCAATAAGGAACAATAACCAACTTTGCCCATCCATTTTTACAATCCGCTCGCCTATTCAACAAAAAGCCCAGCTCGTTGCTGGGCTTTGATTTTTGAATAACAGCCGGGCTAACCACCCGAACCACCAGTCCCACCCCCAGCTCCACCCGTCCCTCCTCCCGCACTCCCCGAACTTCCACCGCTCCCACCACCGCTCATCCCTGAACCACCAGAACTACCGGATCCTCCAGACCCACCTCCAGAACCGCTCCCAGTCGAACTTCCACCGCTCATCGACCCGCTTCCCGCCCCCGGGCTCGTGCTACTCCCGTTCGCATCACCAGCATTACCACCACCAATGGAGCCAGGCGGCAACGCCTTCCCGTTTCCATAACCCGCATTCATTTCAGTGGAAGGCGGCATCCCGCCCTTTTCAACCGGCGCGTCATTACCGGAAGATTGAGCAAACGCCGCCATTGAACTGACCGACAACACGCCGCTCACCGTCAGGACCATCAAGGTTGACCTGATCATGGTGCATCTCCTTTAAAAAGGTGCGTACCTGATATCTGGCAGCGATCGCTTTTTAATGGTGCCGCTCAATCGACGAATGGTTTTTCAACTCGGCTCACCGGATGCATCGTTACCGGCAATATCCGGATCTTCGGGCGTGGCCTCGACATCGCCACGTTTCACATCATCAGTCGGCACTTGCTCAACCGCAGTGTCATCGTCAGGCGGACGTTGATCGCGACTCAAGGAATCGGTGGGCGAAGGCAGCGGGTATTCAGGGGTGTCGTCATCGTCGACTTTCGGATCAGCATTCATAAAGCACCTCTCGAAGGGCCTGAAAAGCAGGCCCTGAAATTTCGAGGGCTGGGCAATGCTTGCGTTCGATTAGAAAGACGATCGGTCGATAGCACTACAACGCCGGTCAGTCTTCGTCTGCTTCCTCTTCTTCATACTCGAGGTTTCCCACATCGCCGGCGTCATCGGAATCGTTGAGCGGCACCGTTGCGTCATCCATCAGAGAACCCGGATCTTCGTTGCCGGGGTCATTGATGAACGGAAGCCCGCTCGGGCCTTTTTCTTCTTTGCCTTCGGTTTCAGGAGTCATGGCAGTCCTCTTAACGTTGGGGTGTATGACGTTCGAGGCGGCCTGCGACCAAACGTTCCGGGGTCCAGCGAGCAGATACGAAAAACCCGGCCTGGGCCGGGTTTCTGATATCACTCGATGTCGAATCAGTGATGTTTATTTTTGTGTTTGTTCTTGTGCTTGTTTTTGTGACCGCCCCCGGAATGGGAGCCGCCGTTGTCGTTGCCGAGGTTGTTGCCGACCGCACCACCCGCTGCGCCACCCAGGCCTGCGCCAATGGTCGAGCCGGTAGAACCGCCAAGGCTATTGCCGATCACCGAGCCGCCTGCCGAGCCTAATCCGCCGCCAATCGCTGCCTCTGTGCGACTGCCCTTGTTCGCACCCACCGCACTGCCCGCAGCGCCGCCAACGCCGGCGCCAATCGCTGCGCCGGTGCTGCCGCCCATTTGCTGACCCACTACGTTACCCAGTGCGCCGCCAAGGCCGCCACCCACTGCCGCAGTGCCATCACCGGCAGCCATTGCACCTTGAGCGACCAAAAGTCCCAGAAACAACGTGGACAATGTCAAACGCATGATATGAACCTCAAATTCCGCATCGGGGGTAAGAGTACGCATTGCGGATGGGCGTGAGTCTAGCACCTGCACTCACTGAATCCGGCCAGCGATGAAGGTTGGACAGCTGTAAATTCGAAGTCTGTGAAAAACGAAACATCCAGATACGAAAAGCCCGGCACATAGCCGGGCTTTTCGAGGTGATCGCTCAGGATCAGTGACGCTTGTGACCTTTGGCCAGATTGCTGCCCACGCCGCCGCCCAATGCGCCGCCCAAGCCTGCACCAATGGTCGAACCGGTCTTGCCGCCCAGGCTGTTGCCGATCACCGAACCACCGGCCGCGCCGACACCGCCACCAATGGCCGCTTTGGTGCGGCTGCCTTTCCGTGCGGCCACGGCACTGCCGGCTGCGCCCGCAACGCCTGCGCCGATTGCCGCGCCGGTGCTGCCGCCCATGCTCTGGCCGACCACGTTACCCAACGCACCACCCAGACCACCACCGATCGCAGCAGTGCCATCACCGGCAGCCATCGCACCTTGAGTCACCAGAAGTCCCAGAACCAGAGCAGGCAGTGTTAAACGCATGACGAAAAACCTCAAAAATAGGGAATACCGAAAAGCCGGGGATTGAATGCTTTCGAGGAGCAAACGTCCACACAAAATCCGCCGCTCCTCGCAATTGGCGACGTTTGGACAGCTTTTATGGAAAAGGTTTTATGACAGGCAAAAAAAAGCCCGCTGGGGAACGGGCTAGGGTACTGCTTTCTAACGGATGAGCTGAGACTACGTAGGCCGGTGTGAAAACTTTGTGAAAAAACATCAACAGAAAATTCTCGTTTGTCGGTCGGCCATTTTCGGGGTGTCGAGCCCCTCTAAAAATAAAAACCCCACTCATTGGCGGGGTTTGTCCGGTTGACCATTACTTCCTGGATGTCACTCTTTTGGGCAAAAACTTCGACCTGACCACTTTGGTCGCGGTGGATTTAACTTTGTTGATCTGGATCGGATCTTCACCGAAGCCCGCCACATACTCCGTCTGGCCACACTGCACACAATTGTTGATTGGAAATTCTGCCCCGTCGTCTTCGATATACGGATCAGCCATAGCCCTTCCCCTCTCAAAGCGGGATCGATACCGGCAAGCCCATTGCCTGAAAAATACCGACCACCAAGGCTTTTGAGACTAGCCGGTCATTACCGGACTTGTAATTCAGTTTTCCGCATGCCCGACGAATGGCCCCCGCCGCTTCCTACAAAATCAATTGACGATTAAACAGATTCATTCCGTCACTCACCTCAGCTTGACCGCCGTCCCGGTCACAAACACCACGACCATCCCGCCCTTGCCGGCCGGCATGCTGATCTCAAAATCGAGCCCCACCACCGCATCCGCCTGAAGCGCCCGTGCCCGCTCCTTGATCTCCTCGGTCGCCTGGATCCGCGCCTCCTTCAACGCCCGCTCCAGCGTCTGGGAACGCCCACCGAAGAAATCCCGCATGCCAGCGAACAAGTCGCGGATAACGTTGACGCCCTGCACCGACTCGGCGCTGACGATGTCCAAGTAAGCAGTGATTTGTCGGCCTTCGATGGCGTGGGTTGTGGTCGTGATCATGGGGATTCCCTCTTCATTCAGGCGCGCATTATTCCTAGGCGGCCAATCGTTGAAAACAAAAAGCCCAGCAGTGGCGCTGGGCTTCGAAACTCATGTATCGCTAATCTTCAAGCGTATTGGCAGAGTCAAAGAAGCTTGATCACAGAAGCCCCCATCCGCCTGGCGTTCCTGCATTACTTCCCACACTCCTCTCACTATTCCTACATCATTTTCAGAAGTGACTTCGCTCATTCGCTTGAGCCAACAACGGTGTCAAGATTCAAATTCTAACGCCAAAAACCACAAAACCCCTGATTTCTCTCGAAATCAGGGGTTCTGGTTACATCGAATTTGGCGGTGAAGGAGAGATTCGAACTCTCGATACAATTTCTTGTATACACACTTTCCAGGCGTGCTCCTTAAGCCACTCGGACACTTCACCGTATCTCGTCAAACCAGTTCAGTCTGTCGAGGCGCGCTAATGTAGTCGAAAGCCTTTCTGATGGCAAAGTTTTTTTGCAGAATTTTCATGTGCTTAGCGTTTTAGTCGTTCCTGTCGGTTCCGGGCGATGGCAAACCTGCCAATCTCCGGCTTCGCGCCCTCTTCTATAAGGAGAGGAATGCACGGCGGGAGTGGCGAGCTACGCTTGCCCGGCGGGGAAAGGGTGACTGGCGGGTCAGTCACGGCGCTTTACCTGGCCTGCGGCGGTGGGTAACGTCTGCCCCAACTTTCATACAAGGAATAGCGTCATGAGTGAGTTGATTTCCTACCACCTCGAAGACGGTATCGCGACCCTGACCTTGAGCAACGGCAAGGTGAATGCCATTTCCCCGGACGTGATTGCTGCGTTTAATGCTGCGCTGGATCAGGCGGTGACTGATCGTGCGGTGGTGATCATTACCGGTACGCCCGGGATTCTGTCCGGCGGTTATGACTTGAAGGTGATGACGTCCGGCCCGAAAGAAGCGGTCGCGCTGGTGACGGCCGGCTCGACGCTGGCTCGTCGTCTGTTGTCGCATCCGTTCCCGGTGATTGTGGCGTGCCCTGGGCATGCGGTGGCCAAAGGTGCGTTCCTGCTGTTGTCGGCAGATTATCGGATTGGTGTGGAAGGCCCGTTCAGCATTGGCCTGAATGAAGTGGCGATCGGCATGACCATGCACCACGCCGGTATCGAGTTGGCGCGGGATCGTCTGCGCAAGTCGGCGTTCCACCGCTCCGTCATCAACGGTGAGATGTTTAATCCACAGAGCGCCGTGGATGCCGGTTTCCTCGATGTGGTGGTGTCGGCCGAAGAGCTGCAAGGTGCTGCGCTGGCGGCGGCGCGTCAGTTGAAGAAGATCAACATGACCGCGCACAAGAACACCAAGCTGAAAGTGCGCAAGGCGCTGCTGGATACGCTGGACAATGCGATCATCCTGGATCAGGAACACATGGGTTAAGCCCGGACAGGCTGCACAGAAAAGCCCGACCGTCGTGTCGGGCTTTTTCATACGCACGCTGTTGAAAATCCCACAACCGCTCTAGCTCGCGTCTGACCCACAAGTCGGAAACATGCGCACAAACATCGCCTATCTCCTCCCTCTATAGGGGCAATTGCCGAATACAGTGCACATCCGTACACTGCGCCACCTTTTGTCCCGATGGGCCGCGTCGATGCTGTTCGTGTTTCGTATGTTATTGATGGGCCTGCACTTTATTCTGGCCGGTGTGCTTGGGGTGATTCTGGGCCTGTGCCGCCCGTTCAACCCGGACAACAGCCGATTGTGTGCGCGGCTGTATGCGTGGCCGGCGATGTGTATTTTGCGTTTGCGGGTGAAGACCGATGTCGGACCTTTGATGGATAAACCAGACAGCTGCGTGATCATCGCCAACCACCAGTCCAACTACGATCTGTTTGTGTTCGGCAACGTGGTGCCCCGCCGCACCGTGTGCATCGGCAAGAAGAGCCTGAAATGGGTGCCGCTGTTCGGCCAGTTGTTCTGGCTGGCTGGCAATGTGCTGATCGACCGCGGCAATGCGCACAAGGCGCGTCGCGCGATGCTCACGACCACGCATACCTTGCAGCATCAGGACACGTCGATCTGGGTATTTCCGGAAGGCACGCGCAACCTCGGCAAAGGCCTGTTGCCGTTCAAGAAAGGCGCGTTCCATATGGCGATTGCGGCAGGTGTGCCGATCGTGCCGGTGTGTGTCAGCAGTTACGTCAAACACATGCGATTGAACCGCTGGCGCAGTGGGAAAATTCTGATCCGCTCGCTCCCGGCGATTCCTACGGCCGGATTGAGCCTGGACGACATGCCCCTGCTGATGGCTCAGTGCCGCGAGCAGATGCGCGAATGCATCGAGTCGATGGACCGGCAACTCCAGGCCGCTTAACAATAAAACCCGCCTGGTGCGGGTTTTTTTCGCCTGTGAACTTTTGCCGGCGAACTCGGCAGATTTCATTGACTCTCAAGCAGCAGACAAGGCTAAGCTGAGCACGGCTTGCCACTGGGTCTTTGTTAATCAAAAGCGCTAATAAGAAGTGAACCAAAATCATGGGTAGAGTTGTTGCTGCTGCGGTTTATAGCGCCGGTAAGAAAGTCACCGATATTACCCTCGATGAGGGCGCGGCCTGGGCCGCCAAACCCGACCATTTTGTATGGATCGGCCTGGAAGAGCCCAACGCCCAGGAACTGGCCAACCTGCAACGCCAGTTCAACCTGCATGAACTGGCCATTGAAGACGCCTTGGAAAAACACAGCCGACCGAAGCTCGAAACCTTCGGCGACGCCTTGTTTATCGTCACGTATTCTCCGGTCCGGCATGAAGGCAAGCTGGTGTTTATCGAAACTCATATTTTCGCCGGTAACGGCTACATCATTACCGCACGCAACGGGCACTCAGCGTCCTACGNCCTTGTCCGCCAGCGTTGTGAGGCGCGTCCGCTGTTGTTGGAGCACGGAGAAGATTTCGTCCTCTATGCCATCCTCGATTTCGTCACCGAAAATTACCAGCCGGTGAGCGAGGCGATCCATGCCGAGATCGATGAGTTGGAACGCAACGTGTTGTGCAACNCGCTGAATGAACATGACATCCAGAAGCTGCACGGCCTGCGCCGGGACGTCTTGCGCTTGCGGCGTTATGCGGCGCCGATGGTCGAAATCAGCCAGGAACTGCAGAAGCTGAGCTTCCCGTTTATCGACAAGAACATGCGCCCCTATTTCCGTGACGTGCAGATCCACGTGACGCGGCAGATGGAAGACCTGACCACCCTGCGCGATATCGCCAGCCAGACCATTGAGATCGGTGTGTTGCTGGAGGCCTCACGCCAAAGCGTGGTGCAACGCAAGTTCGCCGCGTGGGCGGCAATTCTGGCATTCCCCACCGCGGTGGCGGGGATTTACGGGATGAACTTCCAGAACATGCCCGAGCTGCAATGGCACTACGGGTATTTCGCGGTGCTGGGGTTTATTGCGGTGGGGTGTGTAAGTTTGTGGGCGAGTTTCAAGAAGTCCGGGTGGCTTTGAAACGCTTTTGTGGCGAAGGAACTTGCTCCCTCGCCACACATTCACCGCAATGGTTTTAAACCGCTTTAGCTTCTGGCTTGTGCGCCACAAACCGCATCATCCACTCCGCAACGGTCGTGCCGTGATGCTCTTGCTCAAGGCTCGCCACACCTTTCGTATAAATCTGCTGACCCAGCGCCTCCTGCCGAATCTCCAATAACTCNCGGGAATAATCGTGGATGAATTCCGGGTGGCCCTGGAAGCACAGCACCTGGTCTTCGATGTGATACGCCGCATAGGGGCAGAAATCGCTCGAGGCGATGAC
Organism: Pseudomonas mandelii; assembly: GCF_002251635.1. Taxonomy (GTDB): domain Bacteria; phylum Pseudomonadota; class Gammaproteobacteria; order Pseudomonadales; family Pseudomonadaceae; genus Aquipseudomonas; species Aquipseudomonas mandelii_B. The sequence continues at coordinate 7,247 of NZ_NMOJ01000221.1, read as the reverse complement.
CGTGGCGTTTTCCGGTAGCGACGTCACCTGGTCCTGGTGGCTGATCAACAAGGTCAGTTCTTCTCGAACCGGACTCATCCATGGCGCCTTGGCAGCGAGTTTGTACTTGTGCGTGCCGACGCCCCAACCTTGGGTCGCACGTTCGCTCTTGCCGCCCAACAGCAGCGCCAATAACTGGTGACCGAAACACACGCCCAGCAACTTGTCGCCGCGCGCATAGCGGTCGAGCAAGTAGGTTTTAAGGGTCTGGATCCATGGGTCGGTGCCGAAGGAATCGGCCTTGCTGCCGGTGACGAGGTAGGCGTCGAAGGTCAGATCGTCACTCGGGTACTCGCCCTGCATCACGTTGTACACGGTGAACTCGGCAGCGATGGGTTGCTGCGAAAACAGATTCTGGAACATCTGCCCGTAACCCTGATATTGATCGACCAGTTCCGGACGCAGGATGTCGGTTTCCAGAATNCAGANGCGTAACGACATAAAAAATACCTGACACGTGATGGGAATAATGCACACCCCAGAGCCTGCCTCGAAACACCGTAACAAGGCAAGCCCCGGAAGGCGTCATACGTCCCTTAGAAGGCCTCCCCTTTGGCGGCTTTCTCCAGCAGCAACGCCGGCGGCGCAAACCGCTCGCCATACTGCTGGGCCAGGTACTGGGCGCGGGCGATGAAGTCTTTCACACCGTATTGGTTGATGAACTGCAGCGCGCCACCGGTCCAGGCCGCGAAGCCGATACCGAAGATCGAGCCGACGTTGGCGTCCGCCGTCGAGGTCAGCACACCCTCCTCCACGCAACGCACAGTTTCGATGGCTTGCACGAACAGCAAGCGATCGCGCACATCCTTTGGCGAAATCTGCCCGTCGGCTTTCTCGAAACGGCTTTTCAGCTCAGGCCACAGATGTTTCTGGCCTCCGGCCGGGTACTCGTAGAACCCGCCTCCTGCGGCTTTACCAGGCCGCTTGTATTCGTTGAGCAGCAAGTCAATCACGGCGAATGCGGGGTGCTCAATCAGCGGTTTCCCTTCTGCTTGCAGGTCTTTGGCTGTTTGCTGGCGGATATGGCTCATGAGGCTGAGGGAAACTTCGTCAGAGATCGCCAGAGGCCCGACCGGCATGCCGGCCTTGCGCGCTTCCGTCTCGATCATCGGTGCGCTCACGCCTTCGCCGAGCATGGCAATGCCTTCGTTGGTGAAGGTGCCGAACACCCGCGAGGTGAAGAAGCCGCGACTGTCGTTGACCACAATCGGGGTTTTCTTGATTTGCAGTACGAAGTCGAAACCTCGTGCCAGGGTTTCGTCGCTGGTCAGGGCGCCCTTGATGATTTCCACCAGCGGCATTTTGTCGACAGGGCTGAAGAAATGCAGGCCGATAAACTTCGTTTGGTCCGGCACCGCAGTGGCCAGGCCGCTGATCGGCAAGGTCGAAGTATTGGAGGCGATCACCGCGGCCGGGCCGACGACTTTCTGTGCCGCCGAGGAGACTTTGGCTTTCAGCTCGCGATCTTCGAATACCGCTTCAATGATCAGATCGCAACCGGCCAGGTCTGCATCGCTTTCTGTGGTACGGATCCGCGCCAGAATCGCCTCGCGCTGCTCCGCAATCAACTGGCCGCGGGCGACTTTCTTGTCCAGCAGCGCCGCCGAATGGGCCTTGCCCTTCTCGGCAGCCGCCAGGTTGACGTCCTTGAGCACCACTTCAATGCCGGCCGAGGCGCTGACAAAGGCGATGCCCGCGCCCATCATCCCGGCGCCCAGCACGCCGACTTTTTGCGTGACGCAAGGCGCGAAGCCTTGGGGCCGTGAACGGCCGGCGTTGATTTCGTTGAGCTGGAACCAGAAGGTACCGATCATGTTTTTCGCCACCTGCCCGGTGACCAGCTCTGTGAAATAGCGGGTTTCGATCAGGTGCGCGGTGTCGAAATCCACTTGAGCGCCTTCGACAGCGGCACAGAGAATCTTCTCCGGCGCCGGCATGCAGCCCTGGGTTTTGCTGCGCAGGATCGACGGTGCGATGGCGAGCATNTGCGCCACTTTGGGGTTCGACGGCGTGCCGCCGGGGAGCTGATAGCCTTTNACGTCCCACCGTTGTGCGGCGGCCGGATTGGCAATAATCCACGCGCGCGCCTTGCTCAGCAGCTCATCGCGATCAGCGGCCAGTTCATCGATCAAACCCGCTTGCAAGGCCTGTTGCGGCCGGACTTTCTTGCCTTCGAGCAGGTACGGCAAGGCTTTTTCAATGCCCAGCATGCGCACCATACGCACTACCCCGCCACCGCCCGGCAGCAAGCCAAGGGTGACTTCCGGCAGGCCGAGTTGCACGGATGGATTGTCCAGCGCGACGCGGTGATGGCAGGCGAGGCAGATTTCCCAACCTCCACCCAACGCCGCGCCATTGATCGCGGCCACCACCGGTTTGCCGAGGGTTTCCAGGGTACGCAACTGGCCTTTGAGTGTCAGGACCATGTCGTAAAAGGCCTTGGCTTCGGGTTTGCCGACCTTGATCAGTTCGTTGAGGTCGCCGCCGGCAAAGAAGGTTTTCTTGCCCGAGGTGATGATGACACCGGCAATGCTGTCCTTTTCGGCCACCAGGCGGGCGACGCAGGCGGCCATGGCTTCGCGGTACACACTGTTCATGGTGTTGGCGCTCTGGCCAGGCATGTCGAGGGTCAGCACCACGATCTGGTCCTGGCCTTTTTCGTAACGAATGGCTTCGGTCATGACGAATTCCTTAAGGTCGGGGCTCAGAGGCGTTCGATGATGGTGGCAATGCCCATGCCGCCGCCGACACACAGGGTCGCGAGGCCATAGCGAAGACGCCGGGNTTCCAGCTCGTCGAGCAAGGTGCCGAGGATCGCGCAGCCCGTGGCGCCCAGTGGATGGCCCATGGCGATGGAGCCGCCATTGACGTTGACCCGCGCGGCATCGATACCCATATCCTTGATGAACTTGAGCACCACCGAGGCAAACGCTTCGTTGACCTCGAACAGGTCGATGTCTTCCACGCGCAAACCAGCCTTGGCCAGGGCTTTGCGTGTAGCAGGCGCCGGGCCGGTGAGCATGATGGTGGGGTCAGTGCTGGTAACCGCCGTGGCGACAATCCGCGCCCGCGGTTGCAGGCCCAGTTCACGGCCTTTGGCCTCAGAGCCGATCAGCATCAGCGCCGCGCCATCGACGATGCCGGAGCTGTTGCCGGGTGTGTGGACGTGATTGATCCGCTCCACCTGGCTGTAAACGCGCAGCGCGGTGGCGTCGAAGCCCATCTGCCCCATCATCTCGAAGCTCGGCTTGAGTTTGCCCAGGCCTTCCAGAGTGGATTCGGCGCGGATGAACTCATCGTGATCGAGCAGGATGATGCCGTTCTGATCCTGCACCGGCACCAGCGATTTGTTGAACGAACCGTTGGCTCGCGCCCGTGCTGCTTTTTGTTGGGAGTGCAGCGCGTAAGCATCGACGTCCTGGCGGCTGAAGCCTTCAATCGTGGCGATCAGGTCGGCGCCGACGCCTTGCGGGGTGAAATGGCTGTGCAGGTTGGTTTCCGGGTCGAGCACCCAAGCGCCGCCATCACTGCCCATCGGCACGCGGGACATAGATTCGACGCCACCGACCACCACCAGGTCTTCAAAGCCGGAACGCACTTTCATCGCGCCGAGGTTCACGGCCTCAAGCCCCGAAGCGCAGAAGCGATTGATCTGCACGCCAGACACGCTGACGTCCCAATCGGCGACTTGTGCCGCGGTCTTGGCGATGTCCGAGCCCTGATCGCCGATCGGCGTGACGCAGCCAAGTACCACGTCATCGACCTGGCTGGTGTCCAGCGACGTGCGCTGCTGCAACGCCGTGAGCAACCCGGCCACCAGATTTACCGGTTTGACGCTGTGCAAGGCGCCGTCGGCCTTACCTTTGCCCCGGGGCGTGCGTATCGCATCAAAGATCAAAGCTTGGGTCATGACGTCCTCGAAACTGGGCGAAATACTGAGCTTCCACCTTAGGCCGAGCGGCCATGGATTCAATGACCGCAATGCTCACTGGCGTTGACGGACACGCTCAGACGGACGGTCGCCCACGGCCGGATTAACCGATTCACGTCACCAAGCTGTCTAGCAAACGGGCGCCCAAGAAGCTGGCAATAGGCCTCATGCCTTTTTAAAAGCTTTAAGTGCGCGAACCATACGAAATGGATCTAAACCAAGCGTGACGCGGGCTCTAAGGTGAACATGTACGAAGTTGTCGTCGGGTTTTGCCGAGGCACTCGTCTTACAGGAAGTTCAACGCTCTGCCGTCATGGAGATATGCAGGCAGGCATCGGGAAATAACAAAAAAGGCGGTCAAGCCATGTTCAAGCATTCGAAAGTACGTCAAGCCGGGCTCATTCTTTTCGCCACTACGCTGTTGTTGATTTTGCCGAACCTGACCAAGGTGATCGGCTAGTCGGACTTCAAAAATACGGCGCCAGGTTTTTATATCGCCCTCTTAAAAATGTGACTGGCTCGCTACCCGGGCCAGCGTGGGTGTGCCAACCTTTGCGGCACTTCCACGACATGGACGGCGATCATTTGAAAACGCTCATTCTGTTCGGGGCCTTGCTGCTCAGCACGCCCTTGTATGCCGCACAGCTGAACCTCGAGCTGGGCGCGAGCAGTCGCACCTGGCAGACAGAGGAGTTGCTCAAGCACCCTCAGGTCCAGACCATCACCATCAGCGACGACGTTTCCTACAAGCGGGAGATGAGTTATCGCGCCGTCCCGTTGGCAGCCCTGTTGACCGGCATCAAGCCTGACGACCATCTGCAAGCCGTCGCGCTGGACGGGTTTGCCGCAGAGTTGTCCGCGGCGCCGTTGCTGAACGCCAAGGGCGCGCGCGCGTGGCTGGCGATTGAAGACCCGGCCAAGCCGTGGCCTGCGTTATCTGAAGGAAAACCGGGTGCCGGGCCGTTTTATCTGGTGTGGGTCGATCCGCAAGCCGGCAACATCAGCCCGGAGCAATGGCCATTCCAGGTGGCGAGTATCAAGCGCATGGCGCCGGTGGCCGAGCGCTTCCCTGCCCTGGTGCCTGATCCTGCACTGAAGGCGGATGACCCGGTGAATAAAGGTTTTGCGCTGTTTCAGAAAAATTGCCTGGCGTGTCATCGATTGAACGGTGCCGGGGATGCGCAGTTCGGGCCGGATCTGAATATTCCGTTTAATCCGACCGAGTACTTCGGGGCGGATTTTCTGAAGCGCTACATTCGAGATCCGCAGAGCTTACGGCAATGGCCTCAGGCGAAGATGCCGGGTTTTGCGCCGACGGTATTGCCGGAGGGGGATCTGGAGATGCTGGTGGGGTATTTGAAGCATATGGCTGGGCGCAAAGTTAAGCCCTGACACTTATCCCTGTGGGAGCAGGCTTGCCCGCGATGGCGGTGTGTCAGCCATGGAAGTGCTGACTGATAGGACGCTATCGCGGGCAAGCCCGCTCCCACAGAGGGTTGAGGCGTTCCGGTTATTGCTGTTGGACAGAGATAACCGGCGCAGGCATCGGCGTCGGCGAAACANACACCTTGGCATGCATCTGCTCATGCCCGCCGCCACGGCGCATGCCGCGTACCGGGCAGGCATCCAGGTAATCCAGGCCCACGGCCAGTTTCAAATGCCGTTCCGGCCGGGCCAGTTGGTTGGTCACGTCAAAGCTGTACCAGGCGTCATCCAGCCAGGCTTCCGCCCAGGCATGGCTGGCGAGGTGCGTGCTGTCCTCAGTGTACAAATACCCCGACACATACCGCGCCGGAATCCCCAGGCTGCGGGCACAGGCGAGAAACGCGTGGGTGTGGTCCTGACAGACCCCGGAACGCCCGGCGAAGGCCTGGGCGGCGCTGGTGTCCACTTCGGTGGAACCCGGCGTGTAGGTCATGTGCGAATTCAGGCCATGCATCAAGTCGATCAACGCCGTGCGATCCCGGCGTTTCTTGCATTCCTTCTCGGCAAACGCACGCAGAGCCTCGTCGGCTTCGGTCAAGCGCGTGAAACGCAGGAACGGCAGTGCCGACTGGCTTTCATGTTCGGCTTCGCGCAGTTCGTCGATGTCTACCTGGCCACGAGCGCCGATGATGATTGCGTCGTGGGGTTCATCCAGGGTCAGCACGTGCAGGATGTTGCCGAACGGGTCAACCTGCGCCCGCACCGGGCGCGGCAGGTCGAGTTGCCAGCTGAGCACATGCTGGCGCTCGCTGTCGTGGGGTGTCAGNCGCAGGTACTGGATGCTGGCNCGCACCTGATCTTCGTAGTGATAGGTGGTTTCGTGGCTAATGGAAAGTCTCATGCAGCCTCCAGGTAGGAACTGTAGATGGCGTCGCCCAACTGGCGGACCAAGGGAATAAAATCGGTCAGCCAGGCGTGCAGGCCTTCCTCGAGAATTTCATCGATGGCGGTAAAGCGCAGGCGCGCGTCCATCTCGGCGGCCAGGCGCTGGGCCGGGCGGCCATTGAGGCCGGGCAGGCTGGCGAGAATCTGGTCGATCTCTTCGCTGCAGGCCCGCAGGGAACGCGGGACGTCTGCGCGTAACAGCAGCAGCTCGGCCACTTGCCGGGCGCCGGGCGCGTCGCGGTAGATCTCGGTGTAGGCCTCGAATGAGGACAGCGCCCGCAGCAGCGCACTCCACTGGTAATACGCGTGAGCCGTGCCGTCACTGACCGCTTCAGCCTGATCGCCGGCCATTTCGTAGCGGGCGTCGAGCAGGCGCAACGTGTTGTCGGCGCGTTCGATAAAGGTGCCCAGGCGAATAAAACGAAACGCATCGTTACGCATGATGGTGCCGTAGGTAGCGCCTCGGAACAGGTGCGAACGCTCCTTGACCCATTCACAAAANCGGCTCATGCCATAGCGGCTCAGCCCNTGTTCGGCGATNCCGCGAATTTCCAGCCAGGTGGCGTTGATGTTTTCCCACATGTCGGCGGTGATTCGCCCACGCACTGCATGGGCACTGGCCCGCGCNGCGCCCAGACAGCTGTAGATGCTGGCCGGNTTGGCCGCGTCCAGCGCGAAGAAATGCAGCAGCCGCTCGGCGTGCAAATCACCGTGACGTTCCAGGTAATCGTCCAGGGTGCCGGTGATCAGCAGCGGCATGGCCAGTTCGTGCAGACCGTCACCGCGACCGTCCTGCGGCATCAGCGACAGCGAATAACTGATGTCGAGCATCCGTGCGAGGTTTTCNGCGCGCTCCAGGTAACGCGACATCCAGTACAAATCCGAGGCAGTTCTACTCAACATGGCA
>NZ_NMOJ01000220.1 GCF_002251635.1 Pseudomonas mandelii | reverse complement strand
TCAGTCCTCGACCACCCAGGTGTCCTTGGTTCCGCCGCCCTGGGAGGAGTTCACCACCAGAGAGCCTTCACGCAGGGCGACACGGGTCAAACCGCCGGGCACNACGCGGGTTTCCTTGCCNGACAATACAAACGGNCGCAGGTCGATATGGCGTGGCGCGATGCCGTTTTCGACAAAGGTCGGACAGGTGGACAGGCACAGGGTCGGTTGNGCGATATACGCGTGGGGCTTGGCTTTGATCCGCGCGCGGAACGACTCGATTTCCGCCGCGGTCGCCGCCGGCCCCACCAGCATTCCGTAGCCGCCGGAGCCCTGGGTTTCCTTCACCACCAGTTCNGGNAGATTGGCCAGCACGTGGGAAAGCTCAGAAGGATTGCGACACTGGAACGTCGGCACGTTCTTCAGGATCGGCTCTTCGTCCAGGTAGAAACGGATCATGTCCGTGACAAAGGGGTACACCGACTTGTCATCCGCCACCCCCGTGCCGATCGCATTGGCCAGTACCACATTGCCCGAGCGGTATGCCGCGAGCAGGCCAGGCACGCCCAGCATCGAATCAGGGTTGAAGGCCAGCGGGTCGAGGAANGCGTCGTCGAGGCGNCGGTAGATCACGTCCACCGCCTTGGGGCCGTCGGTGGTGCGCATGAACACCTTGTCGTCGCGCACGAACAGGTCCGCGCCTTCCACCAGTTCCACGCCCATCTCCCGGGCCAGGAAGGCATGTTCAAAAAACGCGCTGTTGAAGCGGCCCGGCGTCAGCACCACCACACTTGGATTATCCAGCGGGCTGGAGCTTTTGAGGGTATCGAGCAGCAGGTTGGGGTAATGGTCNATCGGCGCGATGCGCTGNGCCGCGAACAATTCGGGGAACAGCCGCATCATCATCTTGCGGTCTTCGAGCATGTAGCTCACGCCGCTGGGGGTGCGCAGGTTGTCTTCGAGCACGTAGTANGTGCCGTCGCCATCGCGTACCAGATCNACNCCGGAGATGTGCGAATAGATATCGCGGTGCAGGTCCAGGCCNTGCATTGCCANCTGGTATTGCTCGTTGGCCAGCACCTGCTCGGCCGGGATGATGCCGGCCTTGATGATGCGCTGGTCGTGGTAGAGGTCGGCGAGGAACATGTTCAGCGCCTTGACCCGCTGGATACAGCCGCGCTCGATCACGCTCCATTCGCTGGCAGGGATGCTGCGCGGGATGGTATCGAAAGGAATCAGGCGCTCTGTCCCCTGCTCATCACCGTAGAGCGTGAAGGTAATCCCGGCGCGATGAAATAACAGATCGGCCTCGCGTCGCCGTTGTGCCAAGAGCTCGTCAGGCGTCTCGGCCAGCCAACGGGCAAACTCCCGATAATGCGGGCGGACCTGGCCGCCGGCATCGTACATCTCATCAAAATAGGTGCGGATCATGCCGTACTCCTTGTCACCCGGACATCTAGGCTTCGCAAGGCCCGTGCCATCGGCAGAAACGCTTTGTTATCAATCAGTTGGATAATCACGCTGTTTGCACCGCACCAATCCTGTGCAGCAAACGCCCCAAGCTGATCGCCCCCGCTTCATTGCAAGGCGACGTTGTCGCCTATCACCAGCATAGTCAGAGTTGATTTCACTGCCCGGCCAGCGGTGCGGATAATCCGCGCATCCGCTGCAAAACCTGACCGAACTTCCCTTTAGCCGCCTGCTCAGGCGGTTTTTTTTGCGCCGGGATTCTTGTTTCAGAATTTTGCCGAGGGGATATTTCGGATGCCACAAACGAAAACGGCCAACCCGAAGGTCAGCCGTTGCTGAGCGTTGTCACTGTTCATAACGTTATGCGAGTCGCCCTCGTACTTCCTGCTTGACGCCCCACCCTTCGAGGATGCCGCCCAGAGGCTCAACCACAGCCTCGAAACCCTGTTCGAAATCGCCGATGTCATCGTAGGTGGCGTACATGACTTTGCTCAGTTCGAGCGCCCATGCGCCGTCATCGCGCACACTGATCTGCGCGTTCAAGGATTCACCTTTGTATTGCCCTGCCGCCCTGCGTGCCCGCTCCTCGTCCGGGAAAATGGCGTAGAACTCGATGGGGTGAAAACGCGAGAAGTCGAAGCCGCCCTCTTTCATGCGGCGCAGTACGTTGGTGCTGATGTCTTCTTGATAGGCTGTGCTCATGAAACGTCCTCCTCAANC
>NZ_NMOJ01000022.1 GCF_002251635.1 Pseudomonas mandelii | reverse complement strand
GTGTTCAGCCCCGTACAGCTTCGACTAACGTCGATTCATCGATCTGACTGATCGACGTCACTCCGGTCAAGGTCATGGCTACGCGCATTTCCTTGGCGAAAATATCCAGCATGTTCTCTACCCCGCGTTGCCCGTCGGCCGCCAGCGCATAGGCCATGGATCGCCCCAGCAATACGCCTTTCGCGCCCATGGCCAGCATCCGCACGACATCAAGCCCCGAGCGGATGCCCGAGTCGACCAGCACCGTCAAATCATTGCCCACCGCCTGCATGATCGGCGGCAACGCCTTGGTGGTGGACAACACGCCATCGAGCTGACGGCCGCCGTGGTTGGAGACCACGATGCCATCGGCACCGAAACTTACCGCGTCCTTGGCGTCCTGTGGGTCAAGGATGCCCTTGATGATCATCGGGCCCTTCCAGAACTCGCGAATCCACTGCAGATCGGCCCAGCTGATCGACGGGTCGAAATTGTTGGCCAGCCAGCCCATGTAATCTTCGAGCGTGACGGCTTTGCCCAGGTACTTCGAGATATTGCCCAGGTCGTGCGGACGCCCCATGACGCCGACGTTGAACGCCCAGTCCGGTTTGGTCATGGCCTGAAGCATTCTCCGCGACGACGCAAACGGCCCGGACATGCCCGAATGCGCATCCCGGTAGCGGGCGCCGGGCGTGGGCATGTCGACGGTAAACACCAGGTTCTTCACCCCGGCGGCCTTCGCACGCTCCAAGGCGTTTTTCATGAATCCCCGGTCTTTCAACACGTACAGCTGGAACCAGATGGATTGCTGGGTCTGCGCCGCGACTTCCTCGATCGAACACACCGACACCGTTGAAAGGCACAGCGGGATGCCTTTGTTCTCCGCCGCTCTGACCGCCTGCACTTCACCTCGGCGGGCGAACATGCCCGTCAGACCGACCGGCGCCAAAATGACCGGCATTGAAAGCGGTTGATTGAAGAGGGTGGTTTCGAGGCTCAGGGTTTCGACGTTTTTCAGGATGCGCTGACGCAGGCTGATGCCTGTCAGGTCGGCGCTGTTGGCCCGCAGTGTGTGTTCTGCGTAAGCCCCGCCGTCGATGTAATCGAACAGGAAACGCGGGAGTTTGCGGCGTGCTGCCTCGCGGTAGTCGGATGCGGATGAAATGATCATGGGGCCTCGGTCTGAAATGGGTCGGGGCTGTGACGGCATCGAGCCGTGGAATCAGGTTAGCGTATGCAACGAAAGGTTGTTTTATCCCGGCCTAACTCTCCAGCCGNNCAAGGCAGCAGGCAAAACGAACCCTTGCGATGTGATCGCCGCCACACTTGAAAACGCCCCGCATGGCGGGGCGTTGTGGGGTGTGTATTGCCCTTAGTTGGTGTCCAGATCCACGTTTTTGGTCTCACGCAGACAGATCATCCCCACCACCAGGCTCACCGCGGTAATCACCACCGGGTACCACAGTCCGTAGAAAATATCGCCGGTGTACACCACCAAGGCAAACGATACGGTCGGCAGGAACCCGCCAAACCAGCCGTTACCGATGTGGTAGGGCAGGGACATCGANGTGTAGCGGATACGCGTCGGGAACAGCTCTACCATCAACGCCGCCAGCGGGCCGTAGCACATGGCGGCGATCAGGATCAGCGCTACGATCAGCCCCACGATCATGGGCTTGTTGACCTGTTGCGTATCGGCTTGTGACGGATAGCCCGCCAAGGTCACCGCACCGCGCAAGGCCGCTTCATCGAAGCCATCCAGTTTCACGTCACCGACGCTGACCTGCACCGCGCTGCCCGCCGGGGCTACCGCGCTGCTATACGGCAGGCCCTGCTTGACCAGGAAGGTCTTGACCTTGTCGCACGGGCTGTCAAAACGCGCCTTGCCCACCGGGTCGAACTGGAAGGTGCACGTGGCCGGGTCGGCCAGCACGGTAATCGGGGCCTGGTGGCTGGCCTGGTCCATCGCCGGGTTGGTGTAGTGGGCGATGGATTTGAAGATCGGGAAGTACAACGCAGTTGCGAGCAACAGGCCGATCATCAGCACCGGTTTACGGCCGACCTTGTCCGACAGCCAGCCAAACAGGATAAAGAACGGCGCGCCGATGANCACGCTGACAATCAGCAGGCTGTTGGCCAGGGCCGGGTCCATCTTCAAAAACTGCGTGAGGAAGAACAGCACGTAGAACTGCGCCGCGTAGAAGGTCACCGCTTGCCCGCCGTTGATGCTGAACAGCGCGATCAGCACCACCTTGAGGTTTTCCCATTTACCGAAGGAATCGCGCAGCGGCGACTTGCAGAGCTTGCCTTCCTCTTTCATTTTCACGAAGGCCGGCGACTCNTGCAGGCTCATGCGAATCCAGGTGGAAATGCCCAGCAGCACGATGGAAAACAGGAACGGAATACGCCAGCCCCACACTTCGAACTGGTCGCCGGTGAAGTAACGGCAGGCCAGCACTACCAGCAGCGACAGCAGCAGACCGAGGGTGGCGGTGGATTGAATCCAGCTGGTGTGGAAGCCGCGTTTACCCNCGGGCGCATGTTCGGCCACATAGGTGGCTGCGCCGCCGTACTCACCGCCCAACGCCAGGCCTTGCAACATGCGCAGCGCNACGAGGATGATTGGCGCGGCGATGCCGATGCTTGAGTAGGTCGGCAGCAACCCGACGCAGAAGGTCGCCAGGCCCATGAGGATGATGGTGGCGAGGAACGTGTATTTACGCCCGATCATGTCCCCCAATCGCCCGAACACCAACGCGCCGAACGGCCTGACGATGAAACCGGCGGCAAAGGCCATCAGGGCAAAGATAAACGCCGTGGTGTCGTTGACCCCGGCAAAGAACTGCTTGCTGATCACCGCCGCCAGGGCGCCGTACAGGAAAAAGTCATACCACTCGAACACCGTCCCGAGTGACGACGCGAAGATGACTTTGCGAGTATCGGGGCTGGTGTCGACGCTGCGCGTGGCATCCAGGGGCTGAACATGTTCTGACATATCGGTATCCCTCACAGTGATTGTTTTTGTTGTTCCACTGGTGTTGCGTGTTCCTTGCAGCGGGTAATTTCTACGTCTGTAAATCCAGCGCGATCCTTTGTGGGAGCGGGCTTGCCCGCGATGGCGGAGTGTCAGTGCACATCAATGTTGAAGATCCACCGCTTTCGCGGGCAAGCCCGCTCCCACAGTNGGTGTGTCCATAAAGCCGGGTGTACGTCGATCTTTGTAGGAGCGAAGCTTGCTCGCGAAGGCGTCCGACCTGACACACCACGTCATCGTTCTTCGCGGGCAAGCCTCGTTCCTACAGTGGGTTGCTCCATAAAGCCGGGTGTACGTCGATCTTTGTAGGAGCGAAGCTTGCTCGCGAAGGCGTCCGACCTGACACACCACGTCATCGTTCTTCGCGGGCAAGCCTCGTTCCTACAGTGGGTTGCTCCATAAAGCCGGGTGTACGTCGATCTTTGTAGGCGCGAAGCTTGCTCGCGAAGGCGTCAGGCCTGACACATCGCGTCATCGTTCTTCGCGGGCAAGCCTCGCTCCTACAGTGGGTTGCTCCATAAAGCCGGGTGTACGTCGATCTTTGTAGGAGCGAAGCTTGCTCGCGAAGGCGTCAGGCCTGACACATCGCGTCATCGTTCTTCGCGGGCAAGCCTCGCTCCTACAGTGGGTTGCTCCATAAAGCCGGGTGTACGTCGATCTTTGTAGGAGCGAAGCTTGCTCGCGAAGGCGTGGCTTGCCCGCGATGGCGGAGTGTCAGTGCACATCAATGTTGAAGATCCACCGCTTTCGCGGGCAAGCCCGCTCCCACAGGTTCGGTGTGTACAGCAGGGTTTAGGATCAGATGCGCAGCCTTTTCGGCAATCATCAGCGTAGGCGAGCACGTATTACCCGAGGTAATGCGCGGCATGATCGAAGCATCGGCGATGCGCAGGCCGGGAATGCCGTGAACCCGCAACTCGGCNTCGACCACGGCGTCGGTGTCGCTGCCCATGCGGCAGGTGCCCACCGGGTGGAAAATAGTCGTGCCGATACGCGCGGCGGCTTCGTGCAGTTGTTCTTCAGTCTGCAAGCTGTCGCCGGGCAAGTACTCGACCGGTTTGAACGCATGCAGGGCCGGGGCGGCGACGATGCGTCGGGTCAGGCGAATGGCATCGGCGGCCACCCGCAAATCCTCTGGATGGCTCAAGTAATTGGGTTGAATCAGCGGCGCTTCCTGCGGATCGGCGGAACGAATCTCCACCCGCCCCCGACTCTGCGGCCTCAGATCGCAAACCGACGCGGTAAAAGCAGGGAAGGCGTGCAGCGGTTCACCGAAGCGCTCCAGCGACAGCGGCTGCACATGGTATTCAAGGTTGGCCGAGGTCTGTTCCGGGTCAGAGCGAGCAAAGGCGCCGAGCTGGCTGGGCGCCATCGACAGTGGACCGCTGCGGTCATACAGATAGCGCAGGCCCATGCCCATTTTGCCCCACACGGTGCCTGCGATCTGGTTCAGGGTTCGCGCGTTTTCCAGCTTATAGATCAGCCGCAATTGCAGGTGATCCTGCAGGTTGCCGCCCACGCCCGGCAGCTCATGGGCCACGCCGATCCCCAGTTTTTCCAGGAGCGGGCGAGGGCCGATGCCGGAGCGTTGCAGGATGCTTGGTGAACCGACGGAGCCTGCGCACAACACGATTTCCTTGCGCGCCTTGAAGGTTTTCGCCTGACCTTGGTAGCGAGTGCTGACCGCCGAAGCACGGCCGTTTTCCAGCAGCACACGGTCCACTTCAACGTCGGTCAGTACGGTGAGATTGGNCCGCTGGCGGATCGGCTTGAGAAATGCCTTGGCCGCATTCCAGCGTACCCCGGCCTTCTGGTTGACCTGGAAGTAGCCGCAGCCTTCGTTATCGCCCTGGTTGAAGTCATCGATGCTGGCAATGCCGCTTTGCTCGGCGGCGCTGCGGAACGCATCCAGAATTGGCCACGACAGCCGCTGACGCTCGACCCGCCAGTCGCCGCTGGCGCCGTGAAACTCCGAGTCGCCGGCAAAATGGTTTTCACTTTTCTTGAACAATGGCAGGACGTCGTTCCAGCTCCAGCCCGGATTGCCGTCAGCGGCCCAGCCGTCATAGTCGCCGGCCTGGCCGCGCATGTAGATCATGCCGTTGATTGAGGAACAGCCGCCCAGCACTTTTCCGCGCGGGTAACTCAGCGCACGACCTTGCAGGCCTTCCTGGGCTTCGGTCTTGAAGCACCAGTCGGTGCGAGGGTTACCGATACAAAACAGGTAACCCACGGGGATGTGAATCCATGCGTAGTTATCGCGGCCGCCGGCTTCGAGCAGCAATACGCGGTGTTGCGGGTCGGCTGACAGCCGATTGGCCAGCAAACACCCGGCCGGCCCGGCGCCGACCACGATGTAGTCGAATTCATCAAGGGAAGTCTGCATCCCTGACCTCGTATTGTTGTTCTTGTTGTCGGTCATCCTAGTTGTTAGCTTTCGTCAAAAGAATGTTAGTTTTTGCGCAGCCGCTGTGCGTTTTCAGACAGCGCCTCACACAGCGTAGACCCAAGGACGACTCATGTTCGACTGGAATGACCTGCGGTTTTTTCTCGAGTTGCAGCGCAGCGGACGTTTGCTCACCGCTGCACGCCGCTTGAACACCACTCACGCCACTGTTGCCCGGCACATCGAGGCCATCGAAAAGAGCCTCGGCACCGCGCTGTTTGTCCAGCACGCCCAGGGCTACGAGCTGACGCCCTCCGGCGAAGCCCTGCTCAAACACGCCGAAGCCATGGAAAACGTTGCGCTGCTGGCCGAAGAGGAAATCACCCAATCCACCGCGCCACTGGGCAAAATCCGCGTCGGCGTCACTGAAGGGCTGGGCATCATGTTCCTCGCCAGCCGCATGAACGGCCTGTTCGAACGCTATCCGGGGCTGGAAGTGGAACTGGTGGCCGTGCCGCGCTTCGTCAGCATCCTCAACCGCGAAGCGGAAATCAGCATCCACCTCGAACGACCCAGCGTCGATCAACTGGTCACGCGCAAACTCACCGACTATCGCCTGGCGCTCTACGCCAGCCAGACGTACCTCGACAAGGCACCGCCGCTGCTCAGCCGCGAAGACCTCGGTCGCCACGCGTGGATCGGCTACGTCGACGACCTGCTGTTCAGCCAGGAACTTAAACTCCTCAGCAGCTTTTGCCGAAACCCCAAGGTGGTGTTCCACAGCACCAGCGTGATCGCCCAGCATCAGGCTGCGCGTTCGGGATTGGGGATTGCCGTGTTGCCATGCTTCATGGCTGCCGGCGATCCGGACCTGGTGCCGTTGCTGCCGGGGGAGGGCATTCAGCGAAGCTACTGGATCAGCTCGCGCCGCGAGCTGCACAAGTCGGTAAGGCTGCGGGTGATGTGGGATTACGTGGTGGAGTTGTGCGAGGCGGAGCAGGGGTTGTTGATGGGATAGCCTGGCACCCATCACAGACGCTGATCAGCCAAACAATGAAGCAACCAACACAACCCCTGTGGCGAGGGAGCTTGCTCCCACTGGACTGCGCAGCCATCCTGGCCTTCAATTCGAGGGATGACGACAAGGAGCGTTATCCGACACTCCGTCGTGATAAAGGGAGCTTGCAGCATGACCGAAGAGACAAAAGTGAAAGGCCCGGCGTCGTACTTCCCGTCCATCGAGAAAAAGTATGGGCAACCCATCAGCCATTGGCTGGAGCTGCTCGGGACGGTGAGTGGCAAGAAGCATATGGAAATGGTGGCTTGGTTGAAGGATGAGCATGGAATGGGGCATGGGCATGCCAATGCGTTGGTGGCGCATTATTTGGCGAGTGCTAAAAAGTGAGGGAACTGTAAATGGCTTGCTGCGGGGTATGACTGTCAGAGGGAGGCTGGATGTGCCGCCGTCTTCGCGGGCAAGCCCGCTCCCACAGGGTTTGGTGTCGTTGTTGAGTGTTGCGGTCGACACAAATCCTTGTGGGAGCGGGCTCGCCCGCGATGGCGTCAGCTGGCTCACCACATCCTGTCCGGATCACTCAAGCATTCGGCGGCAACTCGCGCGTGGTGCGTTGTAGCGGATCGCGGGGTTGGCTGTCGGGAATCGACAGCGTGGCGCGCAAGCCGCCTTCCGGGCGGTTGGTCAGGGTGATGCGTCCGCCCAGCCGGGTGGCGATGGTGTTGACGATGGTCAGGCCCAGACCCGCGCCATGGGCATTGCCACGGCTGTAGAAGCGTTCGAACAACCGCCCGCGATCCGCTTCGTCGATGCCGGGCCCCTGGTCCTCGACGCTCAGCGAATAGAAGCCGTCCGCCTGACTGAGCTGCACCGTGATCACCCCATGCTCAGGGGAAAAGTTGGCCGCGTTGCTGATCAGGTTGTTCAAGGCGATGTCGATAGCGGCGGCGTCGGCCACCACTTCAAAGGGGCGATCGGTGACGTCGAAGGCCAGTTCAAGGTTCTTGCTCAGCAACCACGGCGTGAGCTGCACGAGGCTGTCGCGCACGGTGTTGGCCAGGTCGATGCTGCGCAGTACCGGCGCGATGGCTTTGGGTTCGAGGCGGGCCATGGTCAGCAATTGATTGACCAGGCGGCTGGTGCGGTCGACGCCCGTGATCAGGAACNCNAGGGANTCGCGGCGCTCTTGCTCGGTGCCGGCCTCCAGCAGATTTTGCGCATGCACACGCAGCACCGCCAGCGGTGTGCGCATTTCGTGAGCGGCATCGGCGATAAAGCGCCGCTCGCGGCCCATCACTTCCTGAATCTGCGCGAGCATGCGGTTGAGCGCCGCTTGCATCGGCTCCAGTTCACTGGGTAACGGGGTCAGTTGCAGCGGNTCCAGGGAGCCGGAATGCCGTGCGCGCAAGGTCGCCGCCATATTCGCCAGCGGCTTGAGCCCCCAGCCGATGGCCAGCCAGACCATCGCGGCCAGAATCAGGCTGCCCAGCACATTGGGCCCCAAGGTATGGCGCAGGATCCGGTCCACCAGATCCGAACGCACGTCGTCCCGTTCGCCGACCCAGATTCTCAGGTCGTTCTGTTTGTCTACCAGCAGGAACGCACGCCAATGGCGGTTGTTGAGGTCCACCACATCGCTGAAACCGGGTGTCGACGGAGGCGCGTTGAAGGAGGGGGCACTGGCGGTGTGCACCAGCACTTCACCGTTACGGTTCCAGACCTGAAAGGCCATTTTGGATTCGTAGGGATGGCCGTCGACCCTGGGCTCGGCCTCGCCCAGCGCCTTGTTGAAGGCCTGATACAGATCGGCGTGTTCCTTGCTCGCCATCGGCATGCGCATCACACCCTGCAACAGCCGGGCGTTTTGCGCGAGTTGGGCATCGTAGACTTCGGCGATTTCGTGATTGCTGTCGTGCAGGTTCAACAGGCTGATCACCGCCAGCCCGACCAGCATCAGGCCAATGATCAGCGTGAGCGTGCGGCGCCGGATCGACGTCATCGGCGCTCCTCCACCAGGTATCCGACACCGCGAATAGTGCGGATCAGCTCGCTGGAGAATTTTTTACGCAGATGATGGATATGCACTTCCAGGGTGTTGCTTTCGGCCTCTTCGTTCCAGCCATACAGCAACTGCATCAACTGGTCACGGGTCATCACGCGGCCGGGTGGCGATAGCAGTTCGTGCAGCAGCTGATATTCCTTGGGCGTCAACGCCACCGGCTCGCCCTGATAACTGACTTGCTGGGTGCCGGGGTTCAGGCTGATGCCGGCGTGCTCGATCACTACCCGCGCACGGCCGGCACTGCGCCGCAGCAGTGCGCGCAGGCGCGCCTTGAGTTCGGCGAGGTCGAAGGGTTTGACCAGGTAATCATCGGCACCGGCGTCGAGCCCGGCGATACGGTCTTCGGTGGCATCGCGCGCGGTGAGGATCAGCACGGGCAGGTTGGACCCGCTGTCCCGCAGGCGGCGCAGTACCTCAAGCCCGTCCATGCGCGGCAAGCCCAGGTCGAGCACCACCAGGTCAAAGGTTTCACTGAGCAGCGCATGCAAGGCGCTGGTGCCGTCCTTCAGCCAGTCGACGGTATAACCTTCGCGGCCCAAGGCTTGATGGATGCCCTCGCCGAGGGCCACGTCGTCCTCAATCAGTAATAAGCGCACACGGACTCCTGTCAGTCGATTTTCTTGTTCACGTCCACCAGCAGCGTTTCGATCTCTTTGCGACGCCCGGCGTCGGCGATTTCCCGGCCTGGCCTTGGAGCAGCTTGCAGGGCCTTTTGCAGCGCGACTTTAGCTTCGCTGTAACGTTTTTCACGGTAGAGGTGATCGCCCCAGAAATACAGACTATCAATGCCCGTCGGGTTCAGTTGCAAGGCTTGCGTGAGTAGCTGTTCAGCCTTGTCGGCATCGCCAAAGCCAATCGGCCAGCCGGGTACGCGATCGTACAGCGCCGCGAGGCTGGTGTAGGCCGAGCCTTGCAGGGCCTTGGGGTCCAGAGCGAGCGCTTTCTCAAGGTCTGCCTTGGCCGACTTGACCTTGCTCAATGCGCCGAGCCCACCTTGGGCGCCGGCCCAACTGCTGGTGACAATCCCGGACCAGATCCAGGCTTCGGCCACCGATTGACGTTCCTGAGTGAACGCGGATGCCTGGGCTGCCAGTTTCTCGAACGCAGCGGTGCGTTGCGCTTCCGGGACTTCGTATTGAATGTGCGCCCAGCTTTGCTGAATGCCCTGGAGGCGTTGCTGATCGGCGGGTTCCAGTGCCCAGACGCTCTGGCTCAGAGCCCCCAGCAGCAGGCAAGCGATGATTTTCTTCATGGTTTGAGGGTCTCGTTGTCGGGCTTCTGACTCAGGCGACGGATCAGCGGCAATTGCTTGCGCAAGCCACGGTCNACGAGGTTTGGCAACAGGCTGTTGAGGCGCACAAAAAAGCGCTCAGGCCAGCCGAGGTACAAGTCGCGCCGGTCACCGGCAATCGCATGCATCACTGCGGCGGCGACAGTTTGCGGATCGTCGACGTTGGCCTTGAGCGCATCGTTCAACGCCTGCGCCGCCGGGCTGTTCATGCTGGTGCGGGTGGCACGCGGGGCGACGTAGAGCACGCTGACCCGGGTGTCCGCCAGTTCCCGGCGCAAGGCTTCGGAAAACCCGCGCAAGGCGAACTTGGTGGCGCAGTAAGTGGCATAGCCGGGGTAGCCGATGGAGCCATAGGTGGAGCCGACATTCACCACCATGGCGCTCTCGGCTTGCTTGAGCAGGGGCAGCAGCAGCTTGGTCAGGCAGATGGGTGCGGTGATATTCAACGCCAGCATGCCGTTGATGTCGCTGTCCTCCAGCTGTTCGAGCATGGCAAAATGATTGATGCCGGCGGCGTTGATCAGCAGATTGACGCCGCCGATGGCTTCGGCCGCGGTCAGCACCTTGCGTCGGTCGGACAGCACGGTCAGGTCCGCGCCGACCCAGCACAGGTGTTGCGGATAGCGTTCAAGCAAAGGCAGCAGCGGTTCCTGGTGCCGAGCCACCGCCAGCACCCGGGCACCGCTGGCACACAACGCAGTGGCGATCGCCAGGCCGATGCCGCCGCTGGCACCGGTCAGCACCACGCGGGCTTCATGCAACTTCATGCAGGGCCTCCCCGTCACGCGGCAAGCCGCGGAACATGTCGGTGTAAAGCCTGTAAACCACTTTGGAGGCGTGAATCACCGCCGCCTGATCGGCCGGATCGTCGAGGGTGTTCATCAACCGGCGATAAGTCTGCATGTGCTCGATGTCGAGCGAGCCATGGGAGCTCAGGTAACTGAAGGCGCTTTCCGGCAACGCCAGACGCTCGCGGATGCTGCCGGCTGCATGAGTGGCGAGGGCGATGCTGGTGCCTTCCAGCACATTGACCATGCCGAACAGGCCGACCGGGTTGCCACGCGCGATCAGGTCATACAGATAGCTGACCATCAATTCAATCGGCAGGCTCGGACGACCGTCGCGCACGGCAATGCGGTCGCCGCCGCAGGCTTCGATATCGTCCAGCACCCACTGTTCGTGGCCGTATTCATCCTCGATATACTCGCACACCGCTTTGCGCAGCCATTCCAAGTGTGAGGGCAGGCNCGCACCGCAGGCCATCATCAACGGCACGGTATGACGCACGTGGTAGTAGGCCTGGGCCAGGAACGCACGATAGCTCTCCAGGCTGACCTTGCCCTCCAGCGCATCTCGAATGATCGGCAGGCTGAACAGTTCATGGCGTTCGTGTTGCGTGGCTTCTTGCAGCGTGTCGAAAAAACTCATGATGCGGATTCCTCGGAAAGTACAGATTCAGTCAGTTGCGCCCGGTAACGCTCGACGATGGCGTCACGGCGCGGGCGGCCATTGGCGGTGAGCAAGCCATTGGCAGGGGTGAAGGGTTGATCGAGACGTGTCCAGTGATGGACCTGCGCATAACCGGGCAAGACCTCGTTGGCCTCGGCGACGGCGGCAGCCAGTTCGGCATCGGTGCAGTCCGGGCGGTGGGGCCAGAGCAGCGCATGGTTGTGCGGCATGGCTTCGCCGTAGACGAAGGCCTGGGCGATATGGCGGCNCTGAGTCAATTCGGCCTCGACCCAATCCGGGTTGACGTTGCGCCCATAACTGGTAACGAACTGATGTTTCTTGCGACCCTTGAGGTAGAGAAAGCCGTCCGGGTCGAACTCGCCGAGATCGCCGGTCGGCCACCATTCATCGGTGTGCGGCGCCTCTCCCAGATAACCGAGCAAGGTCGAGCCCTTGACCAGCACTTCGCCGTCCTCGGCCAGGCGAATCGTTACGTGGGGCAGGGGCTTGCCGACACTGCCCGGGCGCTGTGCATCCGGGCGATTAAGGCACACCACCGAGGCGCATTCCGATAAGCCGTAACCTTCATAAACAGGAATGCCGATGCGTTGCGCGCGGTGCAACAACTCCTCGGACACCCGCGCACCACCCACCGCCGCAAACCGCAACGAGTAAGGACTGAAGGCTTTCTGCTCGGCGGCGCTGACCAACATCTGCAACAACTGCGGCACCAGGATCAGGCTCTCCGGCGCCCGGGTGGCCAGGCAACCGAGCAGACGCGGCACATCAACACCGCTGGCCCCCTGAATGCCCAGGGTTTTCTGNCTGGGCACACTCAAGGTGGCGCCGGCATACAGCGCGGCGTAGCACCCAAGGTTTTCCAGCAAAATCGCCAGGGGTAACAACGCCAGATGATGCTGCGGATCAGCGGGTTTGCTCGCCTGATTCAGTTCGCGAGCGACCGTCAACAAGCTCTCGGCGCTGAGGCACACGCCTTTGGGCGTACCCGTGGTGCCCGAGGTGAACGTCAGTTTGGCGGTCCCTTCCGGCATACGGTTCGGGCCGCTGAACGTGCGGCGCCAGAACTCACCGGTCTTCTCGTAGCCGGCCGCTTGCAATTCGTCGTCCAGCGCGGGTTCGGCAATCACCCGTTCGGCCTGGCTCTGTTCCAGACAATGGGCACGCTGAGCGGTGCTGAAAAACGGCGGCAACGTCAGGCAAGTCAGGCCTTCGAACAGCGCGGCCAGGTCCCANAGCATGGCGTCGACGCCATTGTCCAAGGCCAGCGCAATCACCTTGACCTGCTCATCGCGCAGCCGTTGCTGGCGATACACCACTTCGGCATACAGCGTGGCGTAATCCACCTTCTGATTGTCACCCCACAACGCGATGGCGCTGGTCTTGCGCTCGGCATGGCTGCGCAGGGTCTGTTTGAAACGCTCGACTTCAGGCGACATGGCTGAACTCCTCAAGAGTCGAGGACAAACCCAGGCGTGAGAACAGGCCCATGTTGCGCAAATGGATGAACCCGGCGCGGATGTTGCCGACGTGCACCCACGGTTGGCTTTCGTAATAACTGCCCCAGTGCTGGCGTTCGTCCCCCAGCCGCTCAGGGTCGGCCGCGCACAGCGTCACCGGTTTCAAGCCCAGGCGNTGGAAACTGTTGACCAGCCCGATATTGCCGGTGAACGCCACCCACTCCAGGCCGCCCATGGCCAGCAACCACGTGATGGCGATGATGCTCATCCGCGCGCTGCCGGTGTCACTGGCGGCCAGATTGCCGACCTCGACGATACCGGCACGATCCACCGGGCGGTCGGCCGCAGCACTGATCAACGGCTCGATCGACTCGTCCAGATAACGTTCCAGAAACAACGATTCAGCATTGGCCATGCGCACACCGGCAACCGCACACAGCGTGCCGGCGGCATCGCTCACGCCAAACAGCTCCGGCATGAAATGACGAATGTCGGCGCCATGGGCCTTACGAAAACGCTGCTGAATAAAAGCTTCAAAGACCGGGCGCTCGAAGTCGTCCGGCAACGCCCTGGCCAGGCTCATCGGCGGGGTTTCGGCCTGGCCGAAGCGCAGGGGTAGAGGAATATTCCATTCAAAGTCAGGCATTGGAAGACGCCTCCCGAGTAAGTGTGGGAGAAGTATCGAAGCCATTTCTTAACGGAATCTGAAGGTGACAAAAAGATCATCTTCCGCTGTCTTCAGATTGCCTTAAGACTTCGCGGGCAGGGTGTGCCCCGTCGGTGCGTTGACACACCGCACCCCGGCCGCACGAATGACTCGGCCGCCGGCAATGACATTCAAGAGGCCCGTTATGACCCGCGAATCAATGACCCATCGGTATGGAAAACTCTCAATCACCTTGCACTGGCTGATGCTGGCGCTGTTCGTGGGCGTGTACGCCTGCATCGAAATCAAAGGCCTGCTGCCCAAGGGCCAACCGTTGAGAGCCATGTTTCTCGGGCTGCACGGCCTCTTCGGCTTAAGCATCTTCGCCCTGGTGTGGGTGCGCTTGCTCGGACGCCTGACGCCTCGGCCACCGATCACCCCGGCACTGCCCAAATGGCAGACCGGCGTTTCGCACCTGATGCACCTGGCGTTGTACGTCTTGATGATCGCCACACCGTTATTGGCCTGGCTGATGCTTTCGGCCGGCGGCAAACCGATGCCCTATTTCGAGTTCTACCTGCCATCGCCAGTGGCGGTTGATCCGGACCTGGCCAAGCAATTCAAGTACTGGCATGAGCTGCTGGGTAGCACCGGTTACTGGCTGATCGGCCTGCACGCAGCGGCGGGGCTGTTTCACCACTACTGGGTCCGCGACAACACCCTGACCCGCATGCTGCCCGGCCGATCCAGTAATCCCATCAACCAGCGCCAGCGATAAACCCCAACCCGGTGCAGGCCGCATACATTGCCACCCCAAGACGTCGAGCGCGCCACAAACCCTGTNNNTGTGGGAGAGGGCTTGCCCGCGATGGCGTCATCCCAGACGCCATCAATCTCAGGGAGACGTTTCAGGTCTGAACGTCTGTCATTGCGGGGTGTTTAGCCGCTTGATCACTACATCATTTGTAACTGTCGCAAGAGGCTACGTCACCTTGCGCCTTTGCCTACAACTGCGCCAGAATCCGCCGGCTTGTGCGCCTTGGGGCTCGTCGGTAACTTGATTCCTGTCACTGCTCATCAGTGATCGGGTCTGCAAGCCCGTGGAACTAATCGCATAGCATTGCCAAAAGGACACTCTTTGTGTCCGTTTTGATGGCGGCTTTGCGCGGGAGACTTTCGGGTCTGCCGGGTTCTTGGTTCCCCGGTCTTGCAGACCCGCGCATAGCTGCCACCCCATCATCTGCAAGTGATGTCGGCAGCTCCTAATGGACTGGGCTCGGCGTCCGTTGCCGGGCATCGCTTCATAGGCTCAATACACTTCCTTGTGCAGGCGATTTCCGGCTGATAACTCGTCGACGAAGGCCTGCGCGTCGTCCTCATCCAGTTGGCCGAAGTTCATTGCGATGTTCTTCAGGGCCTGCTCGATGGCGCGTTCCAGATTATTTTTGTTGCCACACACATACAGATGTGCGCCCAGGTTCAGTATTCCCCACAAGTAAGCACCGTGTTCAAGCATTGCGTCCTGCACGTAGTAACGGGTTTGCGAGTCCCGGGAGAACGCGGTAATCACCCGATCGAGCACGCCATTGGCTTGCCAATGTTCCAGGCGCGACCGGTAGAGGAAGTCCGCTTCACGGCGCCGGTCCCCGAAGATCAGACAGGTTTGCAGAGGGTTGTTTTGCTGCTCCATCTGCTCCATCTGCTCCAGCAGCGCGATCAATGGCGCGATGCCGGTGCCGGTACCGATCAGCACTACCGGGTGTCCGACCTGGCGTGGCAGGTGAAAGCGCGGATTACTGCGGACAAATACCCGGGCGCTGGGATGCTCCCCGGTGAGGTGCCCGGTCGCGGTGCCGGTGCGCGAGCGGTCCGCCATGTCATAAGCGATTTCGCGAATGCACACGTCCACGTAACCGGGGTTGTCATGAGAGGCAATCGAATAGGCGCGCGGCAAACAGTCGGGCAACCATTCGATCAAATCTTCCAGGCTCAGCTGCGCGGGATCACAGAAATCGTCCAGCACGTCGAGCACATCCTTGCCGTACAGATAGACTTCCAGATCCTTGCGGTTGCTGACTTTCAGTAAGGTTTTCAAGGTGTCGTGCTGACTGCACCGAGCAAGTTCGCGCAGCAGCGATTTGCCCAGCTGCCGAAGCTCCTTGGTAGCCAGCAAAGTGGCGGCCTCTTCGCGGCCGAACCATTGGCTGATTTGCGCCAGCAGTTGCGGATCGTTTTGCGCCAGCACGTACAGGTTGTCACCCGCACGGTACTTGATGCCGCTGCCTTCAATGTCGAGGCGAATCTGCCATGCGTAAGGCGCCGTGGTGTTCAGCCGGGTGCGAGAGATGACGCGTGCCGGCCACGCGGCGTTTTCGCCATAGGCGGTGACTTGCAGGTTCAAGGTGCTGCCGGCACGCCGATCACCCTTGAGCACTGCTGCAAGGGTTGCGCACCAGATGTCGAAAAAACCGTCGAAATCGGTGTCGGCGTCCACGCGGGTGATCCACGGGCGGGCTTGTTTTTGCAGCAGTGCGGCATCCAGGCTTTTGGTAAAACCGCAGAAGGTCGGGTAAGCCGTGTCGCCCAGCCCGAAGATCGCGTAGGGCTGGCCGTTCAGGGATGGCGAAGCATTCAGTTGATCCATGAAACGATCGGCATTTCCCGGCGGATCACCGTCGCCGAAAGAGCTGCAAACGATGATCAACACGTCACGAGGCTTCAGTTTGTCGAGGTTCAGCGAGTTGAGATCCTGCACGGCCAGTTCATACGGCTGCAGACAGGGCAGACGCAATAAGCGTTGCGTCAACCCGCGTGCATTGCCGGACTCAGAGCCGTAACCGATCACAATGCGTTCGATTACGTCTGTCATGACGGTTACCTGTCGTAATGTTCGTCGAATTGCTCCTTGGAAAACTCCAGTGCTTCGAAGTCACTCATCAAGTCGTTGATTACCCTGCGGATACTGATGTACTCGACGATATTTCCCTGTTCATCAAACAGCGGCTGCACCGTGGTATCTACCACGTACAGGCCGCCGCCCTTGCCAACGTTGGGGATCACGCCGGTCCAGATCTCACCTTTCTTGATGGTGTCCCACATCTGCTTGTAGGTGCTCTTTGGCACCGAATGATGGCGCACCACGTTATGTGGCTGGCCCAGTAATTCCTCTTTGGTGTACCCGGTAAGCTTGCAAAACAGGTCATTGACGTAAGTGATGTTGCCTTGCAAGTCAGTGGTGGAAATAACCATGACGTTTTCCAGTGCACTCAAGACTTTGGCGTTGATGGCTTGCATTGTGTTTCCCCTGAAATGATTGAAAAGTTGTTGCTGCGAATTCGAATTCGGCGCACCCACGGCTTAGGCACTTCTATTTTTAGTCGTGATAAATCAGTCAACTGACTGAGGGGCATACTGAGAAAAAAGAGGATCCGACCCATGAGCGGATCCTAAAAAGGAGTTCGTGGCGATGGCGGTTTCAGCTGTCCTGAGGTATCAGGCGCGGGCCTTTCCGAGTGACTTGCTGACCCGGTTCGAAGCGAGCATTGGGCGAGCGAACGGTGCTGATTTCGCCTTGGGTGTCTTTCACTTCGTAAGCGGTTTCCGTGAGGCCGGTTGCTTCTTGAACCGAGCTGCCGGCAAAGAATCCGGCGCCGGCACCGATCAGTGCTCCAACGGGGCCACCCACGGCACCGACCATCAACCCTGTCACGACACCGACGGCCTTGCCGGCGGTGGTATCAGGCACCTCACGAACGACCTGATCGGCCATACACACGGGCGAGAGCAACAAGAAGAGGGTGAAAGGTAGGAGGATAGAACGAGACATGGCGTATTCCTGCTTCGGGGTTCATTTCTCTAAACAATCCATAAAGCATGCCAATATATTATTCTTTATATATCAATTAGATAGAAATTCATGTAGTCATATGTACAACACAAATATTAGTCCGTATGACTACTGACTAGTCTTTAAGACTATGTGAAATTCGGCAATCCTTACCCGGTCACGTATGCGAAACCCTCGCATCCCATGAATGTTATTGCCGTCGATCAGCCGTGCGAACTGGAAGGTTTATAGTGTCGCTGGGCCCCTAAAAGCAGCTCATATGCAGTGGTGGAGGTGCGGCCGCACAATAAAAGCCGACCCCATTCAGCTAAATATCGAGGGCGATAGCTGCTGCGTTTTCTTGTGTGGGTTGCACGTGTGCGGTCAGCAAAGGCTGTTGTGAACTTGTATTGCGTTTGAGTCACTCAGCTGGAGGACAACCGATTACATTCAGAAAACTTTTTGAAAAAGACTGCCGGTCGTGGAGGGCGGAGATCGACCCAACGCAGCCCCTTGGGTTTGGACGAGTCGTTAACGACACTAAATCCATGCTGTCCAACGCCAGCGAATCAGTGGGCTCGGCTAGGACCATGTTCAGCCATTTTGCGGCGTTGCTGGATAACTCGCACCGCAAGACGTTGTTGGGAATTACCCGGTTGGTGATGTTGGGGTGAAGGAGTAAGTCCAAAACCCTTTGTGGCGGTCGGTTCGTTCGTCAAAGGGGAGAGTCCGTCGGCAACCGTATCCGTGCCACCTCAAATTTCCGGTGAAATCGGCATTTGAAATTCAATCCATGATCTGAGGCCGGTCAAACCCCAACCCGGTGCAGGCCGCATACATTGCCACCCCAAGACGTCGAGCGCGCCACAAACCCTGTGGGAGAGGGCTTGCCCGCGATGACGCCAGACCTGACACCCCATATCCAGGCTCGGATGTTTTGCCCAACTGTTGATGCACTTAAACAGGTTTCAAGGCCCACGTTTAAAGACACTCAGTGTTACGTCCTAACGGCTACAACGCCTTGCGTCGTTGCCTACGCGTGCGCCAGAATCCGCCGGCTTGTGCGTCTAGGACAGGGGTTCTATCGTGGCTGGGTCACTGAAAAACAGTGATCGGGTTTGGTAGCCCGGATCGTTCTAGACTCATGGCTTCACCTTTACGCAGTCGGTTTCACAAGACTTTGCGTTCATGGTGGGTTTCCTATTGCAGCCGGTCTACCAACCCGCGTATGGCCGCCACCCTCGTTTGGTAGCAAGGGTGATGGCTCCTTAAAATCTGCAATAGGAGTACAACCATGATCAAACCAACACCCAACCCACCAGACAACAATCCAGCATCCCCCTACGAATCCCTCGATTCCAGAAAACTCCACGAAGCCGCCGAACGCGCCCTCGACCACTACCTCAACCCAGGTGCCAACATCATGGCCAGCACCCACGAACCCGAACCCATGTTCCTCGCCAACCCCAAATACGACACCGAATCCCTGCTGGCCAACGCCAGCGAATCACTGGGCTCGGCGACTACCATGCTCAGCAATTTTGCGGCGTTGCTGGATAACTCGCACCGCAAGACGCTGCTGGGGATTACGCAGGTGGTGATGTTGGGGGAATTGGCGGTGAATCAGGCGTTGGATAAGGTTGAGGTGAAGGAGTAAGGGCAATCCCTCTGTGGCGGTGGGTTCGTCCGTCGTCACAGAGGGGAGGGCAAGTCGGCAACTGTATCCATGAGGCTCAGCTTTTGGGCGAAATTGACTCATTGCTGGCTGCTATCGGCCCATTTCAGCAGTCGCGAAGGGCTGCTTCCGACCCGAATCAGGTGACTGTGTGCCGCCTACTGATTTCTTGTCCCTTTCAGACCAGGGCTTTAACTTTCCCATACAAATCGTAGAGGTGTAGCGCCGACATATCCAAAATAGGTTCATACATAAATGAATTCAGATGAATGTTCTCCGGGGTCATGAGGTTGACTTGAGAAAGCACCATTATTTGGTTGCTTGCGTCAGGAAACATCAACGAAAACTTGCTATACAACTCAAAGGTTTGGTTGCTGTTGATATCATTGACAAATTTATAGTCATTTATTTTGGTGATCATAAACTCTTCAGCTTTTAGCCGTATCCCGATTGATAAAATTACTTTGGATTCTAATTCAACATCATCATCCGCCTTGATGGCCAATGTTTCTGCTTCATCGTAAATAAGTTGCATTGCAGAGTTCGTCGGATTCGGAAGTGATAAATTTGCCTGATCTAGCAGTGTAGCTTTAAATGACGTTTCTAAATCACGGATGGTCAGCGACGCGCTATCTGCTTTGACGTGCAGCAATGATGTGAGCATGAGATAGTGCGGACTCGTAATGCCATGGCAGTATTCAGCTAAATTTCGCACGAATGGGATACTAGCTACAAGAAACGCAGGATTTTTTGCTAGCCCCCCCTTCCATGTAGTGAAAGGATTTTTCTGATATTTTTCCTCTACAAAAGCTAGAGTTCCCTGGGTCTTTTTAGCGAATAATCTCCGACTCCTAGTAATTTGAAGTCTGCTACTAATCGTTCGATGGAAGTCGAAATTATGCGTTAAGAAAATTAGTCTAAAAAATGGAACTTTTGAGATTTCGTTAAAATACTCAATTATTGCGTATTTGTTTTTGTAATCAAATGAATCTGCAATATCATCAATTATCATCAGTGTTTGTTGATTTGACTCGCGTCGCGCTTGAATCTCAAATAAAACGTTTAGTATATATAGCGCGCGTTTTTCTCCTTGACTGAGAACTTGAAGCAGCTTTTCCTCATCTACGCCACATGTTCCTTGCCCATCCTGAAATTCAAAAGTAACTTTTGGAGGCTCCCCTTTGAGAATAACATCTTGTTGATTCTGAATAACAAGTTTGAATGGCACGTAAAATCTTTCGTTGAACTGAGCAACAACCGAAGCCCACTTCGTCTTTTCTGCCTCAGCTTGATGTGCCGTCTCTGCTATTACATCCTTAGCTGAGGCATAAGCAGCAGCAAATGAGATCAAAGCGGGCTTCGCGGCGTTAAAATAGGAACTCCATAGTTTCTTCCTGAACCCGTTGAAATCGCCAAGCTCGGCCAAAATTTCCGGATGTCCTGTTAGATATTCGCGAAACTTTTTAAGCTCCACATTTTTTTGGAGTTGCTTATCTACGGCTTCAAATTTTGCAGTTAGCTCTTTATCACCTAGAATGCGCTGCTTCTCCGCTACAATAAGCTCCTCTAAGTCTTTTGCTGAGGTGACCTCTAACCTTTCGCCACCACTTGAAATATTCAGCGTATGGTTGGCATCAAAAAAACCATTTGTTTGAAGGTTCTTGGAAACATCGGCGGCACCAGTATGGTTAAACTTTTTGCTGAGTAGCGGAGATTTCTCGACAAGTTCCTGATACTTCAGCATATATTCTTGCAGTTGTTCGTGCAAAGTCCCAGCGTTGAACGCCGCAATCGTCTTGTCATTGAAGATGTCGGCATATGCCAAATCTGAAAATCGAGTATCACCGTCTAATCTATCAGCTAGATCTGCAAAAAAGTCATATGGATTTTTAAATTGAAATACATCCTTGATTTCAGAGGCCGGTGAAGCTTTTCCTGGCCAACCTGAGATCTCCTTCAACGTTTTCAAAAGACTTTCTTGAGTTGAGTCGATGTTTCGAACAGCCTCTTCGTATTCATGTCGCAACTTTGGATTAACTAGTAGCGTTGAAGTTCCCGCTCCGGCATATCGTTCAACATACGGCTTAATGACAAAAAGGGACTCAGGAGTGATTGGTATGGCTGGGGCGGAAGTAATTAATCTGCTGGTTCGACGGGCTGGAAATATCAAATCTTGACTGTTCCGTCCCTCTTGGACGTCCATAAATGTTCGCGCTAGCGAAGTCTTCATGAAGCCATTTGGCGCATATACAGAGAAGGCTGAACCACTCGGAATCTTCGCACTTCCTTTAAACGTGAGTGTTGCGTCAAGCTTTTGAATTCCGTAGCAATTCTCTAGTTGAATACCTAAGACATCCATATGCATTTCTCCAGTTTAAGGTACTGCGAGAGGTCGACGCTATCGCTTTGCCGTCGTCCTGTCTATGCGTCTTTGTAGTGAGTCCGGTTCGGTTTCATACAGCGTAGCGGGTTATGAACATCATGCCGCTTCGCGGAAGCTAGCCACATGGGGACCATCAGACGTAACGGCGTTATACGCTAGGTGGTGCCTCCTCCAAAGGCCGCTTCGGGTCGTCTTCCACCGTTTAAAACATTCTTGGGGTCGAATTTATTGGTGTAATGAAATCGGACACCCATTTCTGCGAGCTGTTCGCGAGATGTCTGATGATAAAACAGCGTCGTTCCTTTTCCGCTGAATTCAAATACGAGGCCGTAAGCTTCGTGCTTATTAGAGCTATAGCCATATCAAAGCCAGTCACTCACCGGGTGAGCAAGTCAGCGTTGCGTCGCTGATTAATAAACCAACAGGGGGCGCAGTGAAAGTTTCTTCCTAATTGAGTTAAATGTTGCATCCGATAGCTGTAAATACCTCACGCATAGCCGGAATATCTATTGAGTCAGATTTGTGTGCGAGCACTGGGCCACATAAGTATGGGCGGTGGTGACACATTTCGGTTATTGACAGATATCTTGCTGGTCTCTATCGGTAGCGACTGTAATTTCGGTATGAGCTTAACTAGTTTAAAAAACGTTACGCTTCAAATCCGTATCATGTAAGGCTTCAAGTCTGGTTTTCGTTACTAGCTCTATTATTTTTCCTAATAAGCCGTTGACGTATTTCGGATCAATATAGTAAGGGCTAGTCCAGTCTGTGTTCGAAAAGTTAAAGAGAAGTGTGGTGTCACCTTCAAACTCACGCTCTTCACCATGCTCCTCTACAGTTACATACTCCCGCGCATAGCTGTCTTCTTCTCGAAAAACTTTCAGAAAATCATCACAGGCCCGATACACCTCATGCAAGTATCTCAATATAGATATCCTTGGGAGGTGCCTTGCTAACTCATTCATGAGCGAGCAGCCTCGTTCCATAATGATAGGGTCTCGACTATCAATATCTTCCACCGCAACCGAATAGGTTCTTGCGACATTCAGAGTTTCGCGCCATTCGTCAACGAACTGGTTTAGGCCATCGAATACGTTTCGGAGCACCTTTCCATCGGTTACAATATTAGCAAGCGCGTCAATGTCTATACTTCGGAGCATGCCTGCAACGGCGTCTTTGGACTCTCGCCGACTAGGGGTATTAATTGATTTTACCTTCGTCTTTTCGAAGGATTCGACAAGAAATTTAATATCGAGCGACGGCAAGTAGGGGTAATGATGAATAACTGGATGAGCTAAGCACCACTTCCACATCAGAAAATTACTTTCCAGCAGATATCCCTTCAACTCACCCCAGCCCACTATATGGAATTTCGGAAGTCTCTCGGATGGCTGACAGGGAAGTGACCCTCCTTCAGTATTGCTATGTTCATTTTTTTGATTGGTGATTTTTACCCAATCTTGAAGAGTCCTTCTCACTCTTTCATGACTGATCAGGAAAAAGTAATGAGAAACACGGTCGTCGTACGCCAGTAGCTTCTCAGCCTCAGCATCCAGATGGGATGGATATATATCCTTCTGATTTTTGCACTGGGCTACGGCCAGGGTCGCGGGATCCCAAATATCTATCCCAGTCTGACCATCACCGCTGACGCCACGTGCATCCATATTAGCGAAACAATCCCCGCTTAAAGGAATACCTCTCTTCTTCAGGACGTATTCAAATACGTCCAAGCACAAATCTTCAAAACCCTCCCCACGCTTGGGGGGAATTAAATGTTCAAGGGCGCTAGACAGCGCCCTAAATAGAGGCTTCATAAATCCATCCTTACCATTCAAGTCGCCTTT
Organism: Pseudomonas mandelii; assembly: GCF_002251635.1. Classification (GTDB taxonomy): domain Bacteria; phylum Pseudomonadota; class Gammaproteobacteria; order Pseudomonadales; family Pseudomonadaceae; genus Aquipseudomonas; species Aquipseudomonas mandelii_B. The sequence goes on along the minus strand of NZ_NMOJ01000022.1, from coordinate 23,042 downwards.
ATAGGCCATTTTTCTCAATTTTGAAGCATGTTGCAGGGTAAAAAATTGCTCATGCTAGGTTTCGTTTACCAGCGAGTTCGGGTCGTTTAATTTTCTATGATGATAAACCCGTCAATTTGTTTGTTGAGTATTAGTATCTACATCGACTTTTCACTTTTTAAAAGTTCAGAGATAAGCCTATAGATTCGGATTTCTCACCTATATAAATATAGGTGAGATCATACGGACTGCAAAAACGGCTTATGTGAAAAACTCTTCCATTATTTGGAATGATAGTTGCACTTGGGTTCTTTCAGGTGATAGATAGGGAAGGATTTCTTCGTTGAATAACTTTTTTGTGTCTTTTAGGTCGTCGTCTGTGAATATTAGTGTCGTGATGTCATGTTCTTTGAAATAGGCACGATGCTTTTTTATCTCTTTTGCGAAATTGTCGGCTGCTATTTCATTAATTTTTTTCTGAGTAAGTTCTTTAATTTTCGATAGATAGCCGTGAGTCGACCAAGGAGAAAGCTCAAATCCGATTTTATCAAGTGTGAAAGGATTTATTATTAAGAAGTCTAGTCGATATATATGCTTTTTTGCTAGCCCGGCATATCTGAATTCGGGTATAAGTAAAGGTACGGATTTAGGGTTTTGATGGTTTCTAACAAAATCGCAGTATAGTTCGGCGATTTCGTATTCGTATTTTGATCCGGAGTTTCTTACTATAGTGTCTTTAAAGAATACTAAATACTGCTCAATATCCTTGAAAGGGAATTTTGTGTTTTTTCCAGGTATAACTAGTCCTGTATGCATAACATGGCCGATTGTCCAGTATGGTTCACCGAACGCCCTTATCTCACTTTTGTCATTTTCCCATTCTCCGTCTTTGAATCTTGGGCATACAAGCAGTCCATAGCTTGCATTTTCTTGCCCTATCCAAAGCTCAGCATCCTCGACTGCTGGACGGCTTTTTGAAAGCTCGTCAAAGTGGTTTAGGAATGAACGCTTTATAAATAAAATTGCATACTCACGGAATGCAGTTGATTTCTTTAGTTTGTTCCATATTGAGGCGTGAGCGGCAACGCCATGTTTTAGAGCCCCTTCTTTTAACTTGTCTAGCCACCGTGTCACAAATTCTTCTTGGCTGTTTATAATGTCATGTTTCAGATCAAAAAATTCGTCATTTTTACTTCCTAGTGTAGCGTTAAGAGATTGCTCTCCTGCGAACCCTGTTTCTGCCAAGACCGTTGGCAGTAGCTCTCTAAGTTTTTCTTTTATTGAGGCTATCATTCGGTTTCGTGCGGTTTTGTTAGGGTCTCTTTTGGCCATGTTTTTGTCCTTTTGTAGTTCGTGAAGATCAGTCGTATACAATATCGGTGCTTTTTTGTTCTTTCGGAATTGTATTATTTTATGCCGTTTTACCTTAAGTGGTCAGCTCGCTTGAAGTTAAGTTGCGTTTAGCTGAAACTTTAAATTGGTCTACGCTATTGGTCAGAATATTTATTTTGTTGAATGTGGTTTTTGCAACTAAATACTCAGCCTCCCAGCGGAGGAATAACTGAGTCAATGCGCAATCTGTTCGTTGGAGTACTGATAGGGAATAAACTTCTGGGTTAAAAATAAGTGAAAATGACACTGTCACTATGCGATTCCTTTCTAAAAAATCCTTGTTGTCGAGGGGGATAGTGCCCCAAATGGCAGGCCTATTGTTGCCTGAAAGAACCCGTTGCCTGATTTCACGACTGCTTCGCAGCCGAACGCAGCCTCGCGCTGCTCGGCAGCTGCTACAAAAAAGTTAGGCGAGGATTTCGAAGGAGGTGGTGGCCAGGCGTTCGCCGTTTACCAGGATGTGCACCGCGTGTTCGCCCACATAGTGCTTCCGAGTGGTGAGCTCCTTAATCTGCGCCCACGGCTAACCCGTTCAGTCGCCCCACCACCCAACGTCAACGCCTTAAGCTTGAACACCTTCGCCGAAGTGCTGCCATTGGCTTTAACGTAGTCAATCGCATAATCAATCACCAACCGCTGACTCTCCGCCACCGTGGATTTCACCGCAAACGACAACGTAATCTTCTCCCCCCAACCGAATCACCGCCGGCTCGACCTTCACCCCAACAATCTCAACCTCAGCCTTACCACTCGCCCCAATAATCGCCAACGCCCGCTGATTCCCCTGCTTAATCAAACTGCGCAACGCATGCTTGGCAATCCACGCCGTGTGCTTGTTCTCCAGCGACCACCCCTCAATCAAGTCCAGCACCCACTCCGGATGGTCCTTGGTGATGTCATTCAGGTGATTGGCCACCGACTTGCGCACGTAAAGGCTGTCATCTGCCTTGAGGTTGTCGAGAATCGCCGCCGCCAATGTCGGATCGCTCTGAATCTGTTCCAACCGAAACGACCACGGCAAGCGCGGCCGACTGCCTTCGCTGGCCAGGCGCCGCACATGCTCGTTCTCATCCCGAGACCATGCCTGCATCAGCGCCAACGACCGTTGCAGATCGCTGCGCAGAAAATACCGAATCGCAAATTCCGCCGACCCGAACGCGGTGAAGTATTTGAGCGCTTCCATCGATCGCTCGAAATCATGCGTGCCATACATCGCCACGTAATGCGGCAGCGAGATGCTGACAAATCCGCTGTTCAGGCGGGGGGCGAGGGCACGCAGGACTTCGAGGGTTTCGTCGTAGTCCAGCGGCAGCACGGCGTGCAGGCATTCGCTGACGCGGGCCATGCGTTGCATGATCGACAGGTCAGCGAGGCCGTCGTTGGCCAGTTTCAGGAAGGCTTTGGCGTTGAATGCCGGGTAGACCGCCGTCATTTCGGTGGCGATGTGTTTGAGGCGTTCGGCGTTGAAGATTTCCTTCAGCGCCGGGGCGGGTTGTTCGGCGGCGGTCATAGTCGGGTCCGTTCGAGGGGGCCGGTCAGGTTATCGGGGTACTGATGATGGCCTCAAGCTTTTCTGCTTGCGCGGTGAATTCGGCGATATTTGCAGGTTCATGGGTCAANTGNNNCTACGAGCGCCGGGTTCAAAGGTGACGCTGACGATGGACGCTCGGGCCGGTTCGGGAGGGGAGTTGAGTGGGTCCATACGGACGGTGCCTGTGAAGTACGCTTCAGGGGCTTTTATCGAGGGTTGCGAGCCTGCGCGCTTGAGGATCATGATCCGGTCCTATTGATAAATGAACAGGAAATTTTATGGGCCTCATGCTCCGCATACACTCTCTGCATGTCCTGGAGTAAAGCGACCCATGGAAGCCAACCGATTTGGTGACATCGCTGCATTTGTCTGCGCCGTAAAGGCTGGAAGCTTTACCGCGGCGGCGGCCTCTCTCGGTCTGACCCGGTCGGCGGTGGGAAAAAGTATAGTTCGCCTGGAAAGCCGGATGGGCGCACGGCTTCTCAATCGCACGACGCGCAAACTGAGCCTGACTGACGAGGGGCAAGTGGCCTTTGAGCGCTGGCGTCAGATTCTCGAAGACCTGGATGAAGTGGATGCGACCATGGCCTTGCGCCGTGGAAGGCCAACCGGGACCTTTAAGCTCACGGCACCGCTGTCCTTTGGTCAACGCCACATTCTGCCGATTCTGGATGCTTATCTGAAGCAATGGCCCGAACTGCGGGCGGATGTCTGGTTTACCGATCGCCTTGTTGATCTGGTCGAAGAGGGCATCGACATCGCCATACGAATTGGCATGCCCAAAGATGACTCCCAATTATTTACCCGTACCGTGGCGTGGCAGCAATTCGCGACGTGTGCATCGCCTGCTTATCTGGCCCAACGCGGCGTGCCGCAAACGCCGGCTGACCTTGTCGGGCATGACACCATCGCTTTGTTCAGTGGCGAGCGGCCGACCGTCTGGCGTTACCAAGCACCTGCCGGCCTTCATCTCTACGAACAGCCGGGGCGACTGAATATCGACAGTTCAGAAGCCACGCGAGAAGCGGCGTTGGCAGGCATCGGCCTGATTCATCTGCCGACCTACATTACGGGTAACGACCTGCGCGATGGCACGTTAGTGGAAGTGTTGAAACCCTATCGCGCACCGCCTGATCCCATCAGAGTCGTCTACACCAGCAAGCGTCACCTGTCCCCCCGCGTTCGCAGGTTTATTGACCTGTTGATCGAGCGTTGGGAAACAGGAGTGCCTTGGGAAAGATAGCGATATTGGGGACTCAGCGGACCGTGTAACGGTCGCGAACTGCTGTTTATCCAGCCTGAGGAATCAATAAATATGTCAGTCATCGTCACTCACGGGACTGCCATTATGACTACCGCCGCACACTTCTCGTCGCCCGCTCAACCTGCCACGTTACCGACGGCCCATCCTTCGCTTGAGCGCCATCCCGGTTTTCAACGCTTGTTTAAACCGCAGGCGCTCACGATTGGCCTGATTTTGCCCCTCGAAACCCACCCGGGCAGACCGGCGCCGACCATGCGTGATCACGTGGAGATGGCGCAACGCGCCGAAGCGCTGGGCTTTGGTGCCTTATGGATGCGCGACATACCTTTCTACGATCCGGATTATGGCGATGTGGCGCAGATCTTTGAGCCGCTGGTCTACATCGGTTACCTGGCCGCCGCCACTCGCAGCATTGTCTTGGGCACCACGGGTATTGTGCTGCCGACCCGTGATCCGATGTATCTGGCCAAGCAAGCGACGTCCCTCGATCAACTCAGTGAAGGTCGACTGGTGTTGGGGCTGTCCTCGGGTGATCGATACAGTGATTACCCGATGCTGGGCATCGATTATGAATCCCGTGGTGATCGCTACCGTGATGCTTTTTCGGTGTTTCGAACCCTGATCGAGCAGAGCTTTCCGCGTTTCCGTTCCGAGCGATTCGGTGGCTCACACGGAAACCTGGACCTGGTGCCGAAAGCGCCGTATGGCCGCGTCCCGTCAATTGCTGTCGGCCAGGCGCAACAGAGCGTTGAATGGTTGGCTCAGCACCTTGATGGCTATCTTGCCGGCGTCCAAAGCCCGGAGCGGTTGGCATCGTTGGGCGAGAACTGGCGCGCCGCCGTGCAGGAGGCCGAGAACCGCAACGCCTTTAAGCCGTTGGGCCTGGGCGGCTATTTCGACCTCAGCGACAACCCGGATCAGCCATTCCAGCGCATTCAGGGTGGCTTCCGGGCAGGGCGCAACGGCCTGCGCAATTACCTGGAGCACGCGCAATCTGCCGGGGTTTCGCATATCGCGCTCAACCCCAAGGTCAGCCGTCAACCCTATGGCGAAATCCTCGACGAACTCGGCGAGTACGTTCTGCCGTACTTCCCGTCACATGCCTGAGATCACGCGGAGGAATCACTCATGTCATCACTTTTCGACTCTTATGACCTCGCGGATCAGTTGCTGCCAAATCGTATCGTCATGGCGCCGATGACCCGCGCTCGCGTCGAGGGCACCGTGCCGTCTGAAGACATGGCGACCTATTACGCCCAGCGCGCCGGAGCCGGTTTGATCATCAGTGAAAGTGCGCAGGTCTCTCCACTGGGACGCGGCTACCTGTACACCCCGGGGATCCACAGCACAGCGCAAATTAAAGGCTGGAAGCGGGTGACTGATGCGGTTCATCAAGCCGGGGGACGCATGTTCCTCCAGCTCTGGCATGTGGGGCGCGTCTCGCATTCTTCCTTGTTGGAAGGACGCTCACCTGTCGCGCCTGTGGCCATGCCCGCCAGTCAAACGTTGGTGCATGCCTACGACAGCGACGGCAAGCCTGCGCAAGTTCCGGCGAGTGCGCCCGTGGCGTTGGATGCCGAGGGGATTCGGCAGGTCATTGCAGACTTTCGCCTGGCCTCGGCCAATGCCCTGTCGGCAGGTTTTGACGGCGTCGAAATTCACGCCGGCAACGGGTATCTGTTTGAACAGTTCATCAACGGCGGCTTCAACACGCGTGAAGACCGTTACGGTGGTGCACCGATCGCGAATCGCCTGCGATTACTGCTTGAGACGGTCGATGCGGTGAGTGCGCAGATCGGCGGTTCGAAGGTGGGTGTGCGCGTGTCGCCTTTTGCCCACCTGGCGGATCTGCACCCGTTCGATGGCGAAGAGGCCACTTGGCTCGCTCTGGCCGGAGCACTGTCGCAACGCCAGATTGCCTACTTGCATGCGAGCCATCTCGGCACGCCAGACTTTCAAAAAGACTTCCGCGCAGCTTACGACGGCACCTTGATGGTGTCGGGCGGGTTCACCCTTGAAACCGCGCAGCAGGCCATCGAAGAAGGATTAAGCGACCTGGTGGTTTTTGGCCGGCCGTTTATAGCCAATCCCGATCTGGTCAATCGCTTGCGCCATGGCTGGCCACTGGCCGAAGCGGGAAGGGAGGCTTACTACGGCGGGGGAGCGCATGGCTACATCGATTATCCTGCGTACTCGTCGCAAGTCGCAGAAAGCGCCTAGCGGACCCGTCGTGCAGCGCCGGGGCAGGTTGTTCGGCGGCGGTCATGGTCGGGTCCGTTCGAGGGGGCCGGTCAGGTTATCGGGGTACTGATGAAGGCCTCAAGCTTTTCTGCCTGCGCGGTGAATTCGGCGATGCGCGGGAAGCGTGAGGCGTCGACTTGGTCCGGTGTCACCAGGTTAGTGAAGCTCCAGGCGACGGCGAGGGTGATGCCGTCTTGCTCTATCAAGGCGCCGTTTGCCAGTGGCTGTTTTTCCAGTTCGCGTTCAAGCGCTGAATAGGCTGCTGCGAGTTGACCTTCAACCCGCTCAACCCACGGCTGGTATTGAATTTCGGCCGGGCGCAGGTTGCGTTCGTAGTAGAGCTGAACGGATTTTTCGCACGCCGCCAGCCCGAGCCCGATCAGGCGCCATGCGCGCAGCCGTTGCTTGAGGTCGGCGGGCATCAGGCTTTTTCCGGGGGCGGCCAGGGCTTCGAGGTAGTCGATGATCAGCGTCGAGTCGATCAACACCTCGCCGTCGTCCAGCACCAGGGTCGGCGCCTTGACCACGGGGTTGATCTGCTGGAAGTGCTCGAAGTGGCGGAACACCGAAACCGACTCGTGATCCAGGTCGATGCCCAGGTGTCTGGCGGAAATGGCCACGCGCCGCACGTAGGGCGAATCCAGCATGCCGATCAGTTTCATAGCGCCGCTCCTTCAGGTGTCCATGTCGGGATGGACTACCTTAGCTGAGGTTCGGCGACGTGCAAACGGCGCGGGGCTAATCCTCGAAACCGACTTGCTCGTGTATCTCGTCGACCTTCAATTCCAGNCGGTACGCCACGGCAATAAACAACGCCTGGCACAGGCACAAGGTGGCGCTCAACGAGCGGAAGGCAAACGATGACCCTTCATTCACCAACAGCACCGCGTTCGCCCGTTTGGCCAGGGGCGATAGGTTGCTGTCGGTGATGATCAGGGTCTTGGCCTGGTGATGTTGGGCAATGCGCAGGCAGTGCTGGGTCTCTTTGCCGTAGGGCGTAAAGCTGATGGCAATCACCAGGTCATTGGCGCGCACGCTGCGCATCTGTTCGCGGTAGCTGCCGCCCAGGCCTGAAATCAGGTGAATGCGCTTGTTGGTGTGTTGCAGGTTGTAGACCAGGTAATCGGCCACCGCAAAGGAGCGGCGCACACCGACCACGTAGATATTGTCGGCATTGACCACCAGGTCCACGGCCTTCTCAAACGCCACATCGTCCAGTTCCAGCCCCAGCCGTTCGATGCCCGACAGGGTCGCGTCGATGCACTCGCGGGCGAGGTCGCCGCCGCTGGCTTTCTGCGATTTGTTGGCGATCATGCTGCGGATGCGCTGCTGGTAGTTCTGCACCGGCGTGGTCTTGTGGGTGTAGGCCTCGCGAAACAGCGCCTGCATCTCACTGAACCCACTGAAGCCGAAGCGCTGGGAAAACCGCACGATGGCCGACGGGTGCACTTCACATTCGCGGGCGATGTCGCTGATGCGGTCAACCATGATCCGGTCGCTTTGCTGGCTCATGTAGCTGGCGATGCGTTTGAGCTGGCGCGGCAGACTTTCATATTCGTCGGTGATCAGCTGCAACAGGCGCTCGGCATTGATCGGGGGGCTGGCGAGAGGGTNTTCGGGCGTGCTCTCGGTCGTAGCCGGCTGATCGGTGCGGGACATAGGGAATCCTTCTGGCTTGTTCTTATAGGGCTGACGGTTGCGTCGTCCCCTGACAATAGGTTGGCTGTGCGCAGTCTACAGGGTAGGCCGGAATAAAATCTTGAGCTTGCGGCCGGCATGCGGTTTGCTGAAACGATGCACTGTGTCTGGAATGCTTTTGTAAAAGTTTATTGGAAAAAATATTCCACGTAAAAATTATTTGGAATAATTATTGATTGTTCGGTCCCGGTCGTTTTAGTCTGCATCCCACCAAGAGCGTTCGGCGCCTGAAACGCCCCGAACGCAGGCTGATAAAAATAACAGGAGCCAGCATGGGCCAGACTCGTTTTGCCAGTGGGCGTCAATTGGATCTGATTTGCCTCGGGCGCCTTGGCGTCGACCTCTATGCGCAGCAAGTCGGGGCGCGGCTGGAAGATGTTTCAAGCTTCGCCAAATACCTTGGGGGATCGTCCGCCAACATTGCGTTCGGCACCGCGAGGCTGGGGCTCAAGTCGGCGATGCTGAGCCGGGTAGGGGACGACCACATGGGCCGCTTCCTGGTGGAATCCCTGGCCCGTGAAGGCTGTGATGTCAGCGGCATCAAGGTCGACGCGGAGCGCCTTACCGCCCTGGTCCTGCTGGGCCTCAAGGACCGCGAAACCTTCCCCTTGGTGTTCTACCGCGAAAACTGCGCCGACATGGCGCTGCGCGCTGAGGACATCAGCGAAGCCTTTATTGCCTCCAGCAAAGCCTTGCTGATCACCGGCACACATTTCTCCACCGATGGCGTGTACAAGGCGAGCATCCAGGCCCTGGATTACGCCGAGAAGCACAACGTCAANCGGGTGCTGGATATTGACTACCGCCCCGTGCTGTGGGGCCTGGCGGGCAAGGCGGATGGTGAAACCCGGTTTGTCGCCGACCAGAATGTCAGCCAGCATGTGCAGAAAATCCTGCCACGTTTCGACTTGATCGTCGGCACGGAAGAAGAGTTTTTGATTGCGGGCGGTTCGGAGGATTTGCTCACGGCGTTGCGCAATGTTCGGCGCCTGAGTGATGCCACGTTGGTGGTCAAGCTCGGGCCGCAGGGTTGCACGGTGATCCACGGGGCGGTGCCAGCGCGGCTGGAGGATGGCGCAATTTACCCGGGCGTGCGGGTTGAAGTGCTGAATGTGCTGGGGGCCGGCGATGCGTTTATGTCGGGCTTCCTCAGCGGCTGGATAAACGATGCCAGCGATGAGCGCTGCAGCCAGTTGGCCAACGCCTGCGGTGGTCTCGTGGTGTCGCGTCATGCCTGTGCCCCAGCGATGCCGACCCGTGCCGAACTCGATTACCTGTTCAACAGCCCGGTGCCGATCACCCGGCCGGATCAGGACGACGTGCTGCAGCGTCTGCATCAGGTCAGCGTCCCGCGCAAACAGTGGAAGCAACTGTTCATTTTTGCCTTTGATCACCGTGGACAACTGGTGGAACTGGCGCACAAGGGTGGTCGCGACCTCAACGCCATCTGCGAACTCAAGCAACTCTTTATCAAAGCCGTGGAGCGGGTTGAAGCGGATTTGCGTGAGCAAGGGATCGAGGCTGATGTCGGGTTACTGGCCGATCAACGTTTCGGCCAGGACTCGCTGAACGCCGCTACAGGGCGCGGCTGGTGGGTGGCGCGGCCGGTGGAAGTGCAGGGCTCGCGGCCGTTGGCGTTCGAACATGGGCGCTCGATTGGCAGCAATCTGATCGCCTGGCCGCAGGAGCAAATCATCAAGTGCCTGGTGCAATTCCACCCTGACGACGAGCCGATGCTGCGCCTGGAACAGGAAGCGCAACTCAAGGGGTTGTACCAGGCTTCCCAGGTCAGCGGCCATGAACTGCTGCTGGAAATCATCCCGCCCAAGGATCATCCGTCGCCGCACCCGGACGTGCTGTATCGCGCGCTGAAACGCCTCTACAACCTGGGGATTTACCCGGCGTGGTGGAAGATCGAAGCGCAGAGCGCCGAGGAGTGGAAGCAGCTTGATGAGTTGATTCAGGAGCGAGATCCGTATTGCCGGGGCGTGGTGTTGCTGGGGCTGAATGCGCCGGCGGCGGCACTGGCCGAAGGGTTTCAACAAGCGAGCCAGAGCCAGACCTGTCGCGGGTTCGCGGTGGGGAGGACGATCTTCCAGGAACCGAGCCGCGCGTGGATGGCGGGGGAGATTAATGATGAGACGCTGATCCACCAGGTGCAGGGCACCTTCGTCGAACTCATCAACGCCTGGCGCACCGCCCGCGCTTGATGGACTGACGCTGACCCCTTGTGGGAGCGGGCTTGCTCGCGAAGACGGCGGCACATTCAACGNTTGTCGATTCGACAAGCCAGCTTCCACACACACCAGATATCAGTGAAGCTGAAAAACAATAAAGGTGCAGCCATGCCCGCAATCCGAATTGGCATCAACCCGATCTCCTGGAGCAACGACGACCTGCCGGCGCTGGGTGGCGAAACGCCCCTGAGCACCGCCCTGAGCGAAGGCAAGGAAATCGGCTACGAGGGTTTTGAGCTCAACGGCAAATTCCCCAAGAACGCAAAAGGCGTCGGGGACGTGCTGCGGCCTTACGGTCTGGCGCTGGTGTCCGGCTGGTATTCCAGCCGTCTGGCGCGCCGTTCGGTGGCCGAAGAAATTGACGCCATTGGCAGCCATGTCGAGCTGCTGGCGAAGAACGGCGCCAAGGTGCTGGTTTACGGTGAAGTGGCCGACTCGATTCAGGGTCAGCGCATCCCCTTGGTGGAACGCCCGCGCTTNCACAGCGAGCAGGCCTGGCAGGAATACGCCGACAAGCTCACCGAACTGGCGCGTTTCACCCTGTCCCAAGGCGTGCGCCTGGCCTATCACCACCACATGGGCGCTTACGTAGAATCCCCGGCCGACATCGACAAGCTGATGGCACTGAGCGGCAGCGAAGTCGGTCTGCTGTTCGATTCGGGCCATTGCTACATGGGCGGCGGCGAGCCGTTGCACGTCTTGCGCAAACACATCGACCGCGTCTGCCACGTGCACTTCAAGGACGTACGCAAGCCGGTGGTGCAACTGGCGCGCAATCAGATGTGGAGCTTTCCGGACTGCATCGTCAATGGCACCTTCACCGTGCCCGGCGATGGCGATATCGACTTTGCCGAGCTGCTCGATGTATTGCTGGCCAACGATTACCACGGCTGGCTGGTGGTTGAGGCCGAGCAAGACCCGGCCGTGGCACCGAGTTACGTCTACGCGAAAAAAGGCTACGACACCTTGCGTGCCTTGCTCGACGAGAGGGTTGCGCTATGAGCCTGCTGGTCAAAAGCAACGCCCGTGGCCGGACCATGGTCGAGTTGGGTAAAGGTGAGCTGGAATATGTCGGCTTCGCCGCTTACCGCTTGAGCCTGGGCGAAACCTTGCCAGTGGCGGCGGGCGATAAAGAGCTGTGCCTGGTGCTGCTCAGCGGCCGGGTCAGCATCAAGGGCGAAGCGCCGGGGCAGGGCGCGTTCGACTGGGACAACCTCGGTGATCGCCAGTCGGTGTTCGAAGACAAATCGCCGTTTGCCGCTTATCTGCCGCCGGGCAGTCAGGCTCAGGTCGTTGCGTTGAGCGATGTGCAGATCGCCGTCTGCGCCGCACCGGGCTCAACCGAAAAAGGCCTCGGCCCTCGGCTGATAAAACCCGACACTATGAAACGCAGCGTGCGCGGCAAGGGTGCCAACACCCGTTACGTCTGCGACATCCTGCCTGACAGCGAGCCGGCCCATTCGCTGCTGGTGGTGGAAGTGCGCACGCCCTCGGGGCACTCATCGAGCTACCCGCCGCACAAGCACGATACCGACGATTTGCCGCACCAGAGCTTTCTCGAAGAAACCTATTACCACCAGATCAACCCGCCCCAGGGTTTCGTGTTCCAGCGCGTCTACACCGACGACCGCAGCATCGATCAAGCCATGGCCGTGGAAAACAGCGACTTGGTGGTCGTGCCCAAGGGTTATCACCCGGTCAGCGTGCCNTATGGCTACGAGTCGTACTACCTGAACGTGATGGCCGGGCCGAAACGCGTCTGGCAGTTCCATAACGATCCGCAGCACAGTTGGCTGCTCGACCTCTGATCCACTTTCTGCACGGAGAACANTCTGCACGGAGAACAAGAACAATGAGCAACGCCCCGGTCATCGGCCATTACCTCGACGGTCAAGTGCAAGACAGCGGCAGCGAGCGGTTCAGCAATGTCTTCAACCCGGCCACCGGCGAGGTGCAAGCGCGTGTCGGGCTGGCCAGCGAGAAAACCGTCGATGACGCCGTTGCCTCGGCCCTGAAAGCGTTCCCGGCCTGGTCCGAGCAATCGTCCCTGCGCCGTTCGCGGGTGATGTTCAAGTTCAAGGAATTGCTCGACCGTCATCACGATGAACTGGCCGAAATCATCAGCCGCGAACACGGCAAGGTGTTCTCCGACGCCAAGGGCGAAGTCACCCGTGGCATCGAGATCGTCGAATACGCCTGTGGCGCGCCGAGCCTGCTGAAAACCGAATTCAGCGACAACATCGGCGGCGGCATCGACAACTGGAACCTGCGCCAGCCACTGGGCGTGTGCGCCGGGGTCACGCCGTTCAACTTCCCGGTGATGGTGCCGCTGTGGATGATCCCGCTGGCGCTGGTCACCGGTAACTGCTTCATCCTCAAGCCCTCCGAACGCGACCCGTCCGCCAGCTTGCTGATGGCCCGTTTGTTGACCGAAGCCGGTTTGCCGGACGGCGTGTTCAACGTGGTCCAGGGCGACAAGACAGCGGTCGATGCGCTGCTGCAACACCCGGACATCGAGGCGATTTCCTTTGTCGGCTCGACGCCGATTGCCGAGTACATCCACCAGCAAGCCACCTCGCGCGGCAAGCGCGTTCAGGCGCTGGGCGGGGCGAAGAATCACATGATTGTCATGCCCGACGCGGATCTGGACCAGGCCGCAGACGCCTTGATCGGCGCGGCTTACGGCTCGGCCGGCGAGCGCTGCATGGCGATCTCGATTGCCGTGGCGGTGGGTGATGTCGGTGACCAGCTGATTGCCAAGCTGCTGCCGCGCATCGATCAGCTTAAGGTCGGCAACGGCATGCAGGGCGACAGCGACATGGGGCCGTTGGTGACGGCTGAACACAAGGCCAAGGTCGAAGGGTTTATCGATCAGGGCGTGGCGCAGGGTGCGCAGCTGATTGTCGACGGTCGTGGGTTCAAGGTGCCGGGCGCGGAGAACGGCTTCTTCGTCGGCGCGACGCTGTTCGATAACGTCACGACCGAGATGAGCATCTATCAGCAAGAGATCTTCGGCCCGGTGCTGGGCATCGTCCGCGTCCCGGACTTCGCCAGCGCCGTGGCATTGATCAACGCCCACGAATTCGGCAACGGCGTGTCGTGTTTCACCAGCGACGGCGGCATCGCCCGGGCNTTTGCNCGNNGTATCAAGGTCGGTATGGTCGGCATCAACGTGCCGATTCCGGTGCCCATGGCCTGGCACTCGTTTGGCGGCTGGAAACGCTCGCTGTTCGGCGACCATCACGCCTATGGCGAAGAAGGCATCCGCTTCTACAGCCGCTACAAAAGCGTGATGCAACGCTGGCCCGACAGCATCGCCAAGGGCCCTGAATTCAGCATGCCGACAGCCAAGTGATTCATCTGTGCGGAGAACAACAATAATGAGCAAACCCCTGCGTTTCGCCTTGAACCGTATGGTCGCCCCACGTTTGTCCCTGCCCGCGTTCATCAACCTGGCGGTGGCCCTCAAGGCTGACGCCATCGAGATTCGCAACGACCTTAAAGGCGTCGAGATCGAGGAAGGCACCTCGGCCGCGCATGTCCGTGAGTTGTGCGTGGCCCAAGGCATCAGCGTGCTGTCGATCAACGCGCTGTACCCGTTTGATGTGTGGAATGACGAGCGCCGGACGCTGGCCTTGAAACTGGCGGCTTATGCTCGTGATTGCGGCGCGCAGGGGTTGGTCATGTGCCCGCTGAATGATCGCGCGGATACTCGTAGCGAAGCCGAGCGCGCTTCAGGTTTGCGCACCGCCTTGAGTGAACTGGCGCCGATCCTGCGCGATCACGGCATTCTCGGTTTCATCGAGCCGTTGGGTTTCGAAGAATGCTCGCTGCGGCTTAAACGCACGGCGGTGGAAGCGATCAAGGTAGTCGGTGGGCTGGATGTGTTCCGCCTGGTGCACGACACCTTTCATCATCACCTGGCCAGCGAGCATGAGTTCTTCCCGGAACTGACCGGGCTGGTGCATATCTCCGGCGTGGAAGATGCAGACGCNCCANTGAAGACGATNCGCGACGGCCACCGCGTGCTGGTCGGCGAGGGCGATATCCTCGGCAATGCTGCGCAGATCGACACCTTGCTCAGCACCGGGTATGGCGGCTATCTGTCGTTCGAACCGTTTGCCGACAGCGTCCATGGCCTGGCCAACATCGAGCAGGCCATTGGAGCAAGCATGAATCACCTACAAAAATCCCAAGGCTAATGAAGAACCCCTACAAGTTTTCTGCGTGTATTGAAGGATCAGTTATGACCACAACAAGACTNACCTACAAAAATCCCAAGGCTAATGAAGAACCCCTACAAGTTTTCTGCGTGTATTGAAGGATCAGTTATGACCACAACAAGACTGACCATGGCCCAGGCTCTGGTGAAATTCCTCGATAACCAGTACATCGAGGTCGACGGCGTCCAGAGCAAATTTGTCGCCGGTGTGTTCACCATTTTTGGTCACGGCAACGTGCTGGGCCTGGGCCAGGCCCTGGAGCAGGACAGCGGCGACCTGGTGGTGCACCAGGGCCGCAACGAGCAGGGCATGGCCCACGCCGCCATCGGTTTTGCCAAGCAGCACCTGCGCCGCAAGATCTACGCGTGCACCGCATCCGTGGGCCCGGGCGCGGCGAACATGCTGACCGCCGCCGCGACGGCCACCGCTAACCGCATTCCCTTGCTGCTGTTGCCCGGCGATGTCTACGCCTGCCGCCAACCTGACCCGGTGCTGCAGCAAATCGAGCAATTCCACGACCTGAGCATCAGCACCAACGATGCGTTCCGTTCGGTGAGCAAATACTGGGACCGCATCAACCGTCCCGAACAGTTGATGACCGCCGCGATCCACGCCATGCGCGTGCTCACCGACCCCGCCGAAACCGGCGCTGTGACCCTGGCGCTGCCGCAAGACGTGCAGGCCGAAGCCTACGACTATCCCGATTACTTCCTGCAAAAACGCGTGCACCGAATCGAGCGTCGTCCGGCCACCGAAGCGATGCTCGGCGATGCCTTGGCGCTGTTCAAAGGCAAGCGCAAGCCGCTGATCATTTGCGGTGGCGGGGTCAAATACTCCGGGGCCAACGCGGCATTACAGGCGTTTGCCGAACGCTTCGACATTCCCTTCGCCGAGACCCAGGCCGGCAAAAGCGCGGTGGTGTCCAGCCATCCGCTGAACGTCGGCGGGATTGGCGAAACCGGGTGCCTGGCGGCGAACTTGCTGGCAAAAGACGCCGATCTGATCATCGGCATCGGCACCCGCTACAGCGATTTCACCACCGCGTCGAAATCCCTGTTCCAGCATCCGGACGTGCAGTTTCTCAACCTCAACATCAGCCCGTGCGATGCCCTGAAACTGGATGGCGTGCAACTGCTGGCGGATGCGAAAACCGGTTTGCTGGCGCTGGCCGAAGCACTGGGCGATTACCGTTCCGCGTGGGGCGATCAACCGCGTCAGGCCAAGGCCCAACTGGATGAGGAGGTCGATCGGCTCTATCAGATCGAGTACCAGTCTCAAGACTTCTCCCCGGAAATCAACGACCACATGGACCCGGCCGTACTGCGCGAATTCATCGAACTGACCGGCTCGTGCCTGACCCAGAGCCGNGTNCTCGGTGTGCTCAATGACACCCTGGCCGATGACGCCATCATCGTCGCCGCCGCCGGTAGCCTGCCCGGCGACTTGCAGCGCAGCTGGCGCAGCAAAGGCGTCAACACCTACCACGTCGAGTATGGCTATTCATGCATGGGCTACGAGATCAACGCGGCCCTCGGCGTGAAGCTGGCTGAACCGACAAAGGAGGTGTACGCGCTGGTCGGCGATGGCTCTTACATGATGCTGCACTCGGAGCTTGCCACCTCGATCCAGGAGCGGCGCAAGATCAACGTGGTGCTGCTGGACAACATGGCGTTCGGTTGCATCAACAACCTGCAGATCGGCAACGGCATGGACAGCTTCGGCACGGAATTTCGCTTCCGCAACCCCGAGACCGGCAAGCTCGACGGCGGCCTGGTGCCGGTGGATTTCGCCATGAGCGCGGCGGCCTATGGCTGCAAGACTTACAAAGTGAACACCGTTGAAGAGCTGAGAGCTGCACTGGCGGATGCGCGCTTGCAGACCGTATCGACGCTGATCGACATCAAGGTCCTGCCCAAAACCATGATTCACGGCTACCTGTCGTGGTGGCGGGTCGGCGTGGCGCAAGTCTCCACCAGCGCCAGCACCAACGCGGTGGCCAAGAACCTCAATGAACGACTGGCCAAGGCCCGTCAGTACTGATTGCCCTGAATCGAACATAAGGAGTCCTTACATGTCATTAAAGTTAGGCGTCATCGGCACCGGGGCCATCGGCCAGGACCACATTCGTCGTTGCAGCCAGACCTTGCTTAACAGCCAGGTAGTTGCGGTGACCGACATCAANNTGCAGCAAGCCGCCAAAGTGGTGTCCGACCTGAATCTGACCGCCGAGGTCTACCCCGACGGCCACGCGCTGATCCAGGCGCCGNANGTCGAGGCGATTCTGGTGACCTCCTGGGGCCCGAGCCACGAAGAATTCGTGCTCGCCGCCATCGCCGCCGGCAAACCCGTGTTTTGCGANAAGCCCCTGGCCGTCACCGCCGAAGGCTGTCGCAACATCGTTGAGGCCGAAGTGGCCCACGGCAAGCGCCTGGTTCAGGTCGGTTTCATGCGCCCGTATGACGAAGGCTATCGCGCACTCAAAACGGTGATCGACAGCGGCCAGATCGGCGAGCCGTTGATGCTGCATTGCGCGCACCGCAACCCAACGGTGGGTGAGAACTACAAGACCGACATGGCCATCACCGACACGTTGATCCACGAGTTGGATGTGTTGCGCTGGTTGCTCGATGACGATTACGTGTCCGTGCAAGTGGTGTTCCCACGCAAGAGCAGCAAGGCCCTGGCCCACCTGCGCGACCCGCAGATTGTGCTGCTGGAAACCGCCAAGGGCACGCGCATCGACGTGGAAGTGTTTGTGAACTGCCAATACGGCTACGACATCCAGTGCGAAGTGGTGGGGGAGACCGGTATCGCCAAGCTGCCGGAACCGTCGCAGGTTCAACTGCGCAGTGGCGCGAAGTTGTCGAACGCGATTTTGATGGACTGGAAGGATCGCTTCATCGCGGCCTATGACGTCGAGTTGCAGGCGTTCATTGATGGCGTGCGAGCGGGGCAGGTCGGTGGCCCGTCAGCATGGGACGGCTTCGCCGCCGCCGTCGCTGCCGACGCCTGCATCGAAGCCCAAAACAGCGGTCAAATCGTAAAACTCACCCTGCCAGACCGCCCCCATTTTTACGGCTAACCACAATCCCCTGTGGGAGCGGGCTTGCCCGCGATAGCGATCNGACANTCAACANTGATGTTGACTGTNCTNCCGCTATCGCGGGCAAGCCCGCTCCCACAGGGACTGCGTTCTATTTATAAGGAAAATTCACTCATGCGCATCGGACTTGTCGGTTACGGCCATGGCGGCCGGTTTTTCCATGCTCCGCTGATCAGCAGCCTGCCGGCGGCGACGTTCGTGGGCGTGGTCACCCGTTCCCCGGAACGCCGGCAGTTGCTGGCGGCGGAATACCCGAGCGTACCGGCCTTCGACAGCATCGGCCAATTGGTCGAAGCCGGGATCGATGTGCTGGTGGTGTCGACGCCGCTCAAGGGCCGCCCGGCATTGGTACTCGACGGCATCGAACACGGCGTGGCGGTGGTCAGCGACAAGCCGTTTGCCGCCGATGCTCAGCAAGCCCAGACCCTGATCACCATGGCCGAGCGCCAGGGCGTACAGCTCAGCGTCTACCAGAATCGCCGCTGGGACTCGGACTTCCTCACCGTGCGCAAACTCATCGAGTCCGGCGCCCTGGGCAAGGTCACCCGTTTCGAATCGCGGATTGAGCGTTACTCGCCGCAGTCGGTAAACAACAGCAGTGGCGGCGGCTTCCTGCGCGATCTTGGCAGTCATCTGGTGGATCAGGCGTTGCTGCTGTTCGGCCCGGTGACCCGGGTGTACGCCGAACTGGATTACCTGGAAAAAGACCAGGCCTTCGACAACGGCTTCTTTGTGTCCCTGACACACGCCAACGGAGTGATCTCGCACCTGGGCGGCAGTTGCCTGCAAAACACCCCCGGCCCGCGTTTTCGCGTAACCGGCACTCAAGGTTGTTACAGCGTCGATGGCCTGGACGGGCAGGAAGCCTCAGCGCTCGCCGGGCTATCGCCGAAATCCGAGGGTGAGCGCTGGGGCGTGGAGGAGCATCGCCGCTGGGGCTGGTTCGAACAGGGCGAAGTGCGTGAACGGGTGCCGTCGGAGCGCGGGGGCTGGAATCAGTTCTATTTGCAGCTACAAACCGCGTTACAGAGCGGTGGCCCACTGCCCGTGGATGCCCGTGATGCACTGGCGGCCACCCGTGTTCTAGACGCTGCGCGGCTGAGCTTCGAGCGGCGCCAGGTGGTGGAATTGGGCCCGTTTGAGCGTCATGGAATAAAATCAGAATAAAATTCTAAAATGAGTTGATATAGAAATAATATTCCAATAAAGTCATTTCCAGCGAACTGCCTCGCACAGGTTTTAAACGCGTTTCCCGCTTGCCTGCTTACTGAAAATCGTCACGCCTCATCCATAAAACCAACAAGAATGTGGAGAAAGACTTTTCATGAAGACCAAGATCCGTTTTGCCTCACTGGCCTTGTCCCTGATGTTCGCCAGTGGCGCTGCCCTCGCCGACATGAAGATCGGCGTCAGCATGTCCCAGTTCGATGACACCTGGCTGACCTACCTGCGCGAGTCCATGGACAAGAAAGCCAAGTCCTATCCCGACGGCGTGCAGCTGCAATTCGAAGACGCCCGCAGCGACGTGGTCAAGCAGTTGAGCCAGGTCGAAAGCTTCATCAGCCAGAAAGTCGATGCCATCGTGGTCAACCCGGTGGACACCGCCGCCACCAAGAAAATCACCGAAGCCGCCGTCAAGGCCGGCATCCCGCTGGTTTACGTCAACCGTCGCCCCGATGACCTGAAGCTGCCCAAAGGCGTGGTCACGGTGGCCTCCAACGACCTGGAAGCCGGTGAAATGCAGATGCAATACCTGGCCGACAAAATGGGCGGCAAGGGCGACATCGTGATTCTGCTGGGTGACCTGGCGAACAACTCCACCACCAACCGTACCAAAGGTGTGAAGGAAATCCTGGCCAAATACCCCGGCATTACCATCGAGCAAGAACAGACCGGCATCTGGCTGCGTGACAAGGGCATGACCCTGGTCAACGACTGGCTGACCCAAGGTCGCGAATTCAATGCGGTTCTGGCCAACAANGANGAAATGGCCATTGGTGCCGCGATGGCCCTGCAACAGGCCGGCGTCGACAAGGGCAGCGTTCTGATCGCAGGCGTCGACGGTACGCCGGACGGCTTGAACGCGATCAAGAAAGGCAGCCTCGCGGTCTCGGTGTTCCAGGATGCGAAAGGTCAGGCCGACGGCTCCATCGACACCGCCGTGAAGATGGCCAAAAACGAGCCGGTTGAACAGGCCGTGTGGGTGCCATACCGCTTGATCACGCCGCAAAACGTCGACACGTTCAAATAGCCCGTCCGCCCCATAACAACAATAAGCACGCAAGGTTGCCACCGCGACCTTGCTGATGGAGTACCTGATCATGTTCGCTTCAGCGACTGCTTCGAGCACCCCGTTGGTGGGTATCCAGCCAACCGCACTACCTGTCGATGAGCCGTACCTGCTGGAGATCATCAACGTCAGCAAAGGCTTTCCCGGCGTCGTGGCCCTGGCCGATGTGCAATTGCGGGTACGCCCGGGTTCAGTGCTGGCGCTGATGGGCGAGAACGGTGCGGGTAAATCGACGCTGATGAAAATCATCGCCGGTATCTACCAGCCTGACGCGGGGGAAATTCGCCTACGTGGCAAGCCGATTGTGTTTGAAACACCGCTGGCGGCGCAGAAGGCCGGGATCGCGATGATCCACCAGGAACTCAACCTGATGCCGCACATGAGCATCGCCGAAAATATCTGGATCGGTCGCGAGCAGCTCAACAGCCTGCACATGGTCAACCACCGTGAAATGCACCGCTGCACTGCCGAATTGCTGGCACGCCTGCGCATCAACCTTGACCCCGAAGAACATGTCGGCAACCTCAGCATCGCCGAGCGGCAGATGGTCGAGATTGCCAAGGCGGTGTCCTACGACTCCGACATCCTGATCATGGATGAACCGACCTCAGCCATTACCGAGAAGGAAGTGGCCCACCTGTTTTCGATCATTGCCGACCTCAAGTCCCAAGGCAAAGGCATCGTCTATATCACGCATAAAATGAACGAAGTGTTCGCCATTGCCGACGAAGTGGCGGTGTTTCGTGACGGCCACTACATCGGTCTGCAGCGCGCCGACAGCATGAACAGCGACAGCCTGATTTCGATGATGGTCGGCCGTGAACTGAGCCAGTTGTTCCCGGTGCGCGAGACGCCCATTGGCGAACTGCTGTTGTCGGTGCGTGACCTGCGCCTGGACGGTGTGTTCAAGGACGTGTCATTCGATCTGCACGCCGGTGAAATCCTCGGCATCGCCGGGTTGATGGGCTCGGGCCGCACCAACGTGGCGGAAACGATCTTCGGCATCACCCCGAGCGACGGTGGCGAGATTCGCCTCGATGGCCAGGTGGTGCGCATCAGCGATCCGCACATGGCCATCGAGAAGGGTTTTGCGCTGTTGACCGAAGACCGCAAGCTCAGCGGCCTGTTCCCGTGCCTGTCGGTCCTGGAAAACATGGAGATGGCCGTGCTGCCGCTTTACTCGGGCAACGGGTTTATCCAGCAGAAGGCCCTGCGCGCCTTGTGCGAAGACATGTGCAAGAAGCTGCGGGTGAAAACCCCATCCCTAGAACAGTGCATCGACACGTTGTCCGGCGGCAACCAGCAAAAAGCCCTGCTGGCGCGTTGGCTGATGACCAACCCACGCCTGTTGATTCTCGATGAGCCGACCCGTGGCATCGATGTCGGCGCCAAGGCCGAGATCTATCGCTTGATTTCCTTCCTCGCCAGCGAAGGTATGGCGGTGATCATGATTTCCTCCGAACTGCCGGAAGTGCTGGGCATGAGCGACCGGGTGATGGTGATGCACGAAGGCGAACTGATGGGCACCCTCGACCGCAGCGAAGCGACCCAGGAACGAGTCATGCAACTGGCCTCGGGCATGTCCGCGGTTCACTAAGGCAAGCTCCCTCGCCACACAGTTTTCTATTGAAGGTGGGTTATGAACGCGATACTGGAAAACAAGCCCTTGCTCCCGCTGGGCTGCGAAGCGGCCCCAATGTCTCGAACATACCGTAGAACTGGCGAGCGCTGTGGCCTCGGGCATGTCCGCGGTTCACTAAGGCAAGCTCCCTCGCCACACAGTTTTCTATTGAAGGTGGGTTATGAACGCGATACTGGAAAACAAGCCAGCAACGGCACCGGTCAAGAGTCGTCGGCGCTTTCCGACCGAGTTGAGTATCTTCCTGGTGCTGATTGGCATCGGCCTGGTATTTGAACTGTTCGGCTGGATCGTGCGTGACCAGAGCTTCCTGATGAACTCCCAGCGCCTGGTGCTGATGATCCTGCAAGTGTCGATCATCGGCCTGCTGGCGATCGGTGTGACCCAAGTGATCATCACCACCGGTATCGACCTGTCCTCCGGCTCTGTGTTGGCGCTGTCAGCGATGATCGCTGCGAGTCTGGCCCAGACCTCGGATTTCGCCCGAGCGGTGTTTCCTTCACTGACCGACTTGCCCGTGTGGATACCAGTGATCGCCGGGCTAGGTGTCGGGCTGCTGGCGGGCGCGATNAACGGCAGTATCATCGCCGTTACCGGTATCCCGCCGTTTATTGCCACCTTGGGCATGATGGTCTCGGCGCGTGGCCTGGCGCGTTACTACACCGAAGGCCAGCCGGTGAGCATGCTGTCGGACTCCTACACGGCGATTGGTCATGGTGCGATGCCGGTGATCATCTTTCTGGTGGTGGCGGTGATCTTCCATATCGCCCTGCGCTACACCAAGTACGGCAAGTACACCTACGCCATCGGCGGCAACATGCAGGCGGCGCGCACGTCGGGGATCAACGTCAAGCGCCATCTGATCATCGTCTACAGCATTGCCGGGTTGCTGGCGGGCCTGGCCGGTGTTGTCGCTTCGGCGCGTGCCGCTACCGGCCAGGCCGGTATGGGCATGTCCTATGAACTGGACGCGATTGCTGCGGCGGTGATCGGCGGCACCAGCCTGGCGGGCGGGGTAGGGCGCATCACCGGCACCGTGATCGGCGCGTTGATCCTCGGGGTGATGGCGAGCGGGTTTACCTTTGTCGGGGTGGATGCGTATATCCAGGACATCATCAAGGGCCTGATCATCGTGGTGGCGGTCGTGATCGACCAATACCGCAACAAGCGTAAACTCAAGCGCTGAGTCGTAGAGCGGACAGCCAATGCGCCACGCCTGACCCGCGTGGCGCAGCCGTTTGTCTTCTCTATACAGCCGCTCGATTGAATTTCTTGCTATAAACGCACTCCGATAACCATCGCAAAGGCTGCCATAGAGCACTTTCCGGGCTTTGTCGGACAAATTCGCTGTCTTTTCAGTTGCTGAGCCCTCAAGTCGGCCTTAGACTGCCGCCCCTCGTAAATTGAGTGCCGGGTGGCGCTTGAAATGGATGGCGCCTTTCCGA
>NZ_NMOJ01000219.1 GCF_002251635.1 Pseudomonas mandelii | reverse complement strand
TGATGGATAGACTTTCCGTATTCCCGGCACAAGCAACCGATTGGTGCGAGTGATGCGGCAACCAGGTTGCCGGTGGGAAGCAAGCATGTAGCTGACAAGACCAGACCTTAGCGATCCGTTCGCTGATCTCGATTGCAGAGTAGCCCCAAGACAGAGGCGCTGCCAAGGCCTGGATAAGAATGAGACAGGTGTTGTTCAGATTGGCGTGATGCCGAGGATTTGAATGCTGTTCTGGGTCTTGAGACTTTTGACGCAGGCATCAGTGGTTCGCCCTTCCAGATCATTCAGATCCAGTTCGGCGGCGACAGGAAGGAGCCGGGCCTTGATGAGTTTCGCGGCTTGCTCGTTATCCGGGCACTCGTCGCACTCAAAGACTTCATCGACTGTTTCACCGTGATCATCCACGAAAGTGATTTTCCACTTTTGCATCAGTGCCTCCTCGAACAAACCCGCAAATGGGCTTACAACCATCTGGACTTTTGGCCTGAGTGATCGTTCAAACGGATCACCGCACGCAAACATGAAAAATACTGAGAACCTGTAGGAGCGAAGCTTGCTCGCGAAAGCGGTGCAAGCTTCGCTCCTACATGGGGCTATGCGTACAGTTTAGTCGTTGCTTGGCTTGTTCACCGCTTGCAGCACGTATTGCGGCAAGGCGAAAGCGCCGATGTGGATTTCCGGATTGTAGTAGCGGGTGATGATGCCGCTGCCGGCGAAACGCTGTTGCAGGGTTTCGCGGGACAACTTGCGATAGGCGGTGTTTGTCGCGCCCCAGGCAAAGGTCATGGCGCCGCCGATGTAGGTCGGCACTGCGGCCTGATAGAAGTGCCAGTCCGGGAACAGGCTGCGCAGGCGGCCAGCGGTGGTTTTGACTTCTTCGATCTGCATGAACGGCGTGCCGTTCTGGGTGACCAGGATGCCGCCTTCGTTCAGGCAGCGACGGCAGGCCTGGTAGAAGTTTTCGGAGAACAGCACTTCACCAGGACCGATCGGGTCGGTGGAGTCGGAAATGATCACGTCGAATTTTTCGGTGGTGGTGGCGACGAAACGCATGCCGTCGTCGATCACCAGGTTCAGGCGTGGATCATCGAACGCACCCTTGGAGTGGTTCGGCAGGAATTCCTTGCACATGTCGACCACGGTGCCGTCGATCTCGACCATGGTGATGTGCTCGATGCTGCGGTGCTTGGCCACTTCACGCAGCATGCCGCCGTCGCCACCACCGATGATCAGCACGCGCTTGGCGGTGCCGTGCGCCAGGATCGGCACGTGGGTGAGCATCTCGTGATAGATGAATTCGTCAGCCTCGGTGGTCTGGATCACGCCGTCCAGCGCCATGACCCGGCCCATGCGCGGGTTTTCGAAAATCACCAGATGCTGGTGTTCGGTGCGCACTTCGTGCAGCAGTTTTTCCATGCGAAAACGCTGGCCGTAGCCTTCGTAAAGGGTTTCCAGGTATTCGCTGGTGGTGATGTTGCTCATGGGAAGTGCTCCGATGAATGCGGTGGCAACGGACGGTTACCCGCCCATGATGGCCAATCGAGCGGCTCGATTAACCGGGAAAGGCGCGCATTCTACGTTGCGGAAGATGACAGGTCGAACGTCAGTTAACGACGCGACACAATCCCTGTGGGAGCTGGCTTGCCAGCGATGCGGACGTCGCGGTCTGTCAGATACACCGCTGTGATCCCATCGCGGGCAAGCCACGCTCCCACAGGTTCAGTGTTGTTTTTGGGAAACAGCTCAGATCCGGACGTTGCCCCGTGGCCCGGCGATGGCCCAGATGATCAGGCCCAGGACCGGCAGCAGCAGGATCAGCAGCACCCAGATGATTTTCATCCCTGTGTCGGCGCCACTTTTGAGCACGTTGATGATTGCCCAGATGTCCAGGACAAGAATAATCAGGCCAATCAGGCCATTGAACGTGGAACCCATGGTGTCGCTCCCTAAGAGTGGTGTGCACTCTTAGGATAGCCGCGCCTTGCGAGGGTTCCGTTTTTTAAACGTGGACCGCGATTTTCAGGGCTTCGAGCGATGGCGCGGCGGTGATACCCACTTGCGCGCACAACTCGAGTACGCGCGGTACGTCGTTGCCGTAGACCAGTACCACTTGCAGTTCGTCGTCGAGCAACTGGCTGAAGTTCATCAGCGTGTAACCGCCGTTTTCCTTGTTCATGCTGCCCATCTGCACCTGAATGCGGTTGAGCGCGGTCAGGGCTTCGGTCTTGGCCAGTTGCTTGGGTTTGATGTTGAAATCAACACCGGGGCCGAACGAGGCGACGATCTGCGCAAACAGATCGCCATAGGTGTCGGCCTGGAACAGGACGGTGTCCGGCAGGCTGCCCACCACCACCCACTCACCCAATGGAATAGGGAACGAGTCGTCGTAGTTGATATCCGGATTGGCTGCCAGAAAAGCCTCGGGATCGGCGTAGGCCTGAGCCGCTTCGTCAGCGACTTTCACGATGGCATCATCGCTCATGCACCCGGAGCTGATTTTAGTGATGAGTTCGACGAGTGCGGCTTTCATGGGACGGATCCTGTAGCGAGTGAATTTTGAGGGCGCGAAGGATAGCGCATTCAGCGTGAGATGCGGACTTGTGGCGAGGGCTTCCTGTGGCGAGGGAGCTTGCCCCCGTTGGGCAGCGAAGCGGCCCCCAGCGTCCGCTCAGACAAACCGAGTTGTCGGGTTTTGGGCAAGCCCCCTCGCCACAGGATTCTGCTCGACTGAAGATTATTTTAAGTGAACAGGATTACCCACCACAGGGGAGCGTGCGTAATCAGGACAGCAGTTTTTGCAGCTGCGCGGTGGTATCGACAGCGCCGAGGGTCTTCGCCGCATCCAGCGCGGTGACGCCATTGGCATCCTTGGCTTTCGGATCGGCGCCTTTGCTGATCAGGTAATCAACAATTTCAACGCGGTTGAACATCGCCGCCATCATCAGCGCGGTGCGGCCATCGAAGGATGAGCCTTCCACTTGGGCACCACCCTCGACCAACGCCTTGACCACCGCCAAGTCGCCCTTGAACGCGGCGCCGGCAATCGGGCTTTGGCCATTGTCGTTACGGATTTCCGGGTCGGCCTTGTGTTCCAGCAGCACTTTTACCGTCTCAACGTGGCCGTGGTAAGCGGCGAGCATCAGCAAGGTGTCGCCCTTGTGGTTGCGCAGGTTCGGCGGCAGGCCTTTGGTCAGCAGCGCAGCCATCATGGCCGCATCGCCCTCGCGCGCTTTGTTGAATACCTGTTCGGCAAATTCAGCGGCTTCTTCGGGGGTCATCTGGCGGCTTTGGTCTGACATCGGGGACTCCACTGTCTGTCATTCGGAAAGCCGACAGTTTCCCGAGCAGCCCCGAGGCTGTCACTTCTTTTTTCTCAAGAGCCGCCATAGCCACATTCAATAGCGGTACTTGCCGCTGTGAATATCCGCCAGGACCTGATCGGTGACTTGCACGTAAGTCTGGGTGCCGGGCAGCCAGGCGTAGATCGGGTCATCGCCGGTTTTGCCGGGGTCGAAGGCTTCGTCCTTGAGCCGGGTCTTCTGGTATTTGAAGGTCCCGGTGGTTTCCATTTTCACTTTGACCCGAAGGAAAAGCGGCACCGCATACGCGGGCATTTGCTGGCGGGCAAACGCCAGCAACTCGCTGAAGTCCAGGGTCGCCAAGGATTCGGCTGGCGTGATCGCGGCCATGCCGGCACGTCCGTTGGTGTTCTGAATTTCGACGCCATACGCCACGGCTTCAGAAATATTCGGATGTTGCAGCAGGACGTTTTCAACTTCGGTGGTCGAGACGTTCTCCCCCTTCCAGCGATAGGTATCGCCCAGGCGGTCAACGAACTGNGCATGGCCAAACCCGATGTTGCGCAACAGATCGCCGGTATTGAAGTAGCGGTCGCCTTTGGTGAACACGTCGTGGAGCACGACTTTTTCAGTCTTCTGCGGATCGGTGTAACCGTCCAGCGGCGCCTTGTCGTCGATTCTCGCCACCAACAGGCCCTGCTCTCCTTTGGCGACTTTGCGCATGAAGCCCTTGGCGTCACGAATCGGCAGGCCGCTGTCGTGGTCGTAGGCCACCAGCTCCCAGGCCATCAGGGAAAAACCGATGGTGTTATCGAAATTCAGCACATTGGTGAAGCCGATATTGCCGTCACTGGCAGCGTACAGCTCGCAGATATGCTCAACGCCATAGCGNGTCTTGAACTCGCGCCAGGCTCCGGGGCGCAGGCCATTGCCGATCATTTTGGTCACGCGGTGTTTGCTGTCGTCGGCCGCGGGCGGTTGATCCACCAGGTAGCGGCATAATTCGCCGACGTAACCGAGGGTAGTCGCCTGGTATTTGCGCACGTCATTCCAGAACTGGCTGGCGCTGAACTTGCGGCGGATGGCAAATCCTGCGGCGCCGCTGATCGCCGAACCCCAACACACGCAGAGTCCGGTGGCGTGATACAGCGGCAAGGTGCAATAGACGACATCTTCGGGCTGCATATTCAGGGCGATCTGGCCGAAACTCGCCGAGCTGCGCATCCAGCGACCGTGTTTGAACACGCCCGCCTTGGGCAATCCGGTGGTGCCTGAGGTGTAGATATAGAAACAAGGATCGTCGAAAAAAACCTGCTGGCTGCTGACCGGATTTTCACTGGACGCCTGGGCACTGGCGCTCATCAGGTTGATGAAACCGTCGGGCGCATGGCCGGGATGTCGATAGGTGTCTTGATCGGCGACGAACCAGGTGCGCGTCGGTTCGATCGACACCCGCTCGCGGACGGCACTGAAAGCCGGGACCAGTTCTTCGCCAACAATGATCGCCGCAGGCGCCACCAGGTTCAGGCTGTGAGCCAGGGTATCGCGGGTTTGCGAGGTATTGAGCAAGGCACTGATCGCGCCGACCTTGGCCACTGCCAATATCGTCACCAGTAGTTCGGGACGGTTCTCGAGAAAAACCGCCACCACGTCGCCCTTTTGGATGCCTTGGGCAATCAGATGATGGGCGATGCGATTGGCCCACTGGTTGACCTGTGCATAACTCAGCGTCACGTCGCCTTGCAGCAACGCGGGCCCATCGGGATTGCGCAAGGTCGCTTGCTCGAACGTCCGTCCGAGGCCACACGGTTGGGTCGGGTCCTTGACGTTGGCAACCTTCATGCCCTTCACCACGCGAGGAATGGCTTTGGCAATGGAAGGCAGCTTGCGGAGCATCATGCCCCAGGTAATCGTGTCGCTCATGCTTGCTCCCGTTCGATCTTTTTATTGTCGGGCGGCCGTCTATGAGTCTGAAAATACGTCAGCGGTTCTTGAGCTGTACACGCGGTTTTTGAAATGTTTTGTATCCGCGCCCCGAGCATTCGAGATCGCGAACCTCAGCGCAGGTGATTGGTTCCATCGAATCGTGGCCAACCACGCAAAATGCAGGATGCACGATGGCCATTCATGCAGATTGCACGAAAGCAAAAATTCACCAAAAATATAAGCCATTG
Organism: Pseudomonas mandelii; assembly: GCF_002251635.1. GTDB lineage: Bacteria > Pseudomonadota > Gammaproteobacteria > Pseudomonadales > Pseudomonadaceae > Aquipseudomonas > Aquipseudomonas mandelii_B. The sequence continues at coordinate 42,793 of NZ_NMOJ01000219.1, read as the reverse complement.
ATTTATAACGATTTTAAAAATATCAGGTGCTGGCACAATCACTGCACCTATCTCTCCATGCTTGCCAACTTGAGCCAACGGAGCTGATAGACATGAGCCTGATCCAAGATAAATTCGCTTCTGTATTCTCCAACTTCGAAGTGACCACCCAGCCGCGTCCGGATGGTGGCATTCTGCTGACCCTGCGCAGCACCGAAGGCAAAGTGTTCAAGCGTTCGATTTCGTACCAGCAATTGCATGCCGGCGATCAGTTGTCGTGGGTGATCAGTGCGATTCGCCGTGACCTGGCCGAACAGGCCAGTGAACTGCCGCAGATTTCCATGCTGCAAAGCCAGCAGCGGTTTGCCCTGCCGACCTATCACTCGGCGTGAACCTTGCGGTTGTGTCAATAAACGCGCTGTAAACAAACAGGCCGTGAAAGCTTTAGCTTCACGGCCTGTTTTGTTTCTGACGGTACACCGATCCCCTGTGCGAGCTTGCTCGCTCCCACAGGTTATGTGTCTGTTTTGTTTCTGACGGTACACCGATCCCCTGTGCGAGCTTGCTCGCTCCCACAGGTTATGTGTCTGGACCTTAGAAAGTGGAAAGATCAATCCGGGCAAAACTGTCGACGGTCACATGCCCCGCCAGCTCGCCGCCTTCTCGGGCCAGCCCGCAGGTGGCCATGCCGGCCATGCGCGCCGCGTCCAGTTCCTCGACGATGTCTGACAAAAACACAATCTGCGCAGCCTCCAGCCCGATGGCATAGGTGATGCGTTCGTAAGATTGCGCTTCACGCTTGGGCCCCGACGTGGTGTCGAAGTAGCCGCTGAACAGGGGCGACAAATCACCCGCCTCCGAGCAGCCGAAGATCAGCTTTTGTGCCTGGATCGAGCCCGAGGAATACACAAACAGTTTGAAACCGTCCTGATGCCAGCGCTTGAGCGCTTCAACGGCGTCCGGGTAAACGTGGCCTTTCAACTGTCCGGCATGATAGCCCTGCTCCCAGACCATGCCTTGCAATGCTTTCAGCGGCGTTGCCTTGCGGTCTTCGGCAATCCAGCCCAGCAGGATCTCGATCACCCGCTCAACGTCGGCGCCCGGTTCGTTGCTGTCGCGGCGCACGGCGGCCAGTTGCTCGGCCACATCTGGGCGCACGGCGTGCTGGCGAACAAAGTCCGGCAGGTGTTTGGCGGCATACGGAAACAGCACGTCGAACACAAAACTCACCGCGCTGGTGGTGCCTTCGATGTCGGTGAGAATCGCTTTGATCGGCATCGACTCAGTCCTCAAGACGCGGGAAGCGGCTGGCGATGTCTTCGCCGGTGAAGTTGGCGACCCAGCCTTCTGGATTGTTGAACAGTCGGATCGCGACGAAGTGCGGATGCTCGCCCATGTCGAACCAGTGTGGCGTGCCGGCCGGTACGGAGATCAGGTCGTTCTTCTCGCACAGCACGGCGTAGACGTAATCGTCGATGTGCAGGGTGAACAGCCCACGGCCGGCGACGAAAAATCGTACTTCGTCCTCTCCATGGCGGTGTTCGTCGAGAAATTTGGCGCGCAGTTCGGCTTTTTGCGGGTGATCGCTGTTCAGGCTGATCACGTCGACGGTGACGTAACCGCGCTCGGTCATCAGCTTGTCGATCTGTTCCTGATACGCGGCGATCACTTCTTCCTGGCTGGCGCCGGGCTGGATCTTCGCCGTGGCTTGCCAGCGGTCGAAACGCACGCCCTGCTCGGCCAGGGTCGAGGCGATGTCTTCGAAATGGGTCAGCACCTTGTTCGGAAGATCAGGGCTTGAGACGTGGTAAACGGACAGGCTGCTCATCAGGGCAACTCCTTAACGGTTCATGCGTTGCGGTTCATGCTTGACGGTTCAAAACCGCGCGCATCTTCAACTCGCATTCGAACAAAAATTCAAACGCTTCGATCTGCCGCAGTGCGTCGCTCATGCGCGCACCCCAGGTGTAGAGGCCATGGCCGCGAATCAGGTAGCCGACGCAATCGGGATGGGCTTCAAGCCAAGGCTGCACCTTGGCGGCGAGACGCGCAATGTCCTGATCGTTGTCGAAAATCGGCACACGCACCCGGGACTCGTGGGTCGAGACGCCGCTGAAGGCTTTTTGCAGTTCGTAATCTTCGAACTCGATGAAATCCTGCGGCGTCAGGCGCGACAACACCGTGGCGTTTACCGAATGGGTGTGCAGCACCGCGCCGATCTCCGGGCGCCAGCTGTAGAGCTGGGTGTGCAGCAGGGTTTCGGCGGACGGTTTTTTGCCCGGTTCCAGGCTGTTGCCCGACAGGTCGGTGGCCAGCACATCATCCACACCCAACTGGCCTTTGTGCTTGCCGGACACGGTCAGCAGCGCTTCGGTCGGCGACAGGCGGGTCGAGTAATTGCTGCTGGTGGCCGGCGACCAGCCGCGGCCATACAGAAAACGCCCGGCGTCGATGATTTCCTGGGCGAGGTGTTCACGGGTAAGGCTCATGGCCTGTCCTCTTGCATGCGTGTGGCAATGATAACGGCAGCGGCGAAGGCTGCGAGACTGGCAATACTAAAGGTGAACGTGGCCCCGAGCGCATTCCAGCTGTAGCCGGAATACAACGCACCCAATGCGCCGCCAGTGCCGGCGAGCGCGGCGTAAAGCGCCTGGCCCTGACCTTGCTGACGTGCACCGAAGCTACGTTGCACGAACTGGATGGCAGCGGCGTGAAAGCTGCCGAATGTTGCAGCGTGCAGCACCTGCGCCAGCAGCAGCACCCAGAAGAATTCAGCGAATGAGCCCAGCAGCAACCAGCGTACCGACGCCAACAGGAAACTCACCAGCAGCACCCGACGCACCGAAAAGCGCGCGAGGATTTTGCTCATGACCAGGAACATCAGGACTTCGGCGACCACGCCGACCGCCCAGAGCATGCCGATCACGCCTCGACTGTAACCGAGCCGTTCAAGGTGCAGGGTCAAAAAGGTGTAATACGGCCCGTGGCTCACCTGCATCAGCGCCACGCAAGCGTAAAACGCCAACACGCCGGGGTTGCGCAATTGCCTGAGAAACCCGTCTCCGGCAATTCGCTCGCCCTGAACCGGTTGCGCGTTGGGCACCCACAGGCTGCTGATGATAATGCCGGCCATGATCAGCACCAGCGCCACCGGATAGATGTCGAGGCTCAGCCATTCGAACATCCGGCCCAACGCGACCACGGTGAGAATGAAACCGATCGAGCCCCACAGGCGGATCTGACTGTAGCGCGAGGTCTGCTTTTTCAAGTGCGCCAGGGTGATGACTTCGAACTGCGGCAGCACTGCGTGCCAGAAGAACGCATGCAACGCCATGACCATCGCCAGCCAGGCGTAAGTCTTGCTGACGAAAATCAGAGAAAACGTCAGCAGCGTGCAGACGGCGCCAAAGCGCACAATGGCCAGGCGTCGGCCGGTGTAATCACCGAGCCAGCCCCAGATGTTTGGTGCCACGCAACGCATCAGCATCGGGATCGCCACCAGTTCGCCGATACGCGCGCTGGAGAACCCCAGGTGATCGAAGTACAGCGCCAGGAAAGGGGCCGTCGAACCGAGCAAGGCGAAATAGAACAGATAGAAACTGGAGAGCCGCCAGTACGGGAGCGCCGCCATAGTCCTCAGACCAAAGCGGCTGTGAGGTGAGCCATTAAAGCTGACCCAGCACCGGCGTGCTCACGCGCACGTCGGCATTTTGCCCGCGATTGCGCAGCAGGTGATCCATCAACACGATGGCCATCATCGCTTCGGCAATCGGCGTGGCACGGATACCGACGCACGGGTCGTGGCGGCCCTTGGTGATGACGTCGACCGGGTTGCCGTTGACATCAATCGAACGGCCCGGCGTGGTGATGCTCGACGTTGCCTTGAGGGCCAGGTGCGCCACAATCGGCTGGCCGGAAGAGATACCGCCGAGGATGCCACCCGCGTTGTTGCTGAGGAAACCTTGCGGTGTCAGCTCATCGCGATGCTCGGTGCCTCGCTGGGAGACACAGGCAAAACCGGCGCCGATTTCCACACCCTTGACCGCATTGATGCTCATCAACGCGTGGGCCAGTTCGGCATCCAGACGGTCGAAGATGGGCTCGCCCAGGCCAGGCTTCACGCCTTCGGCGACTACCGTGATCCTGGCACCGACCGAGTCCTGATCGCGACGCAACTGGTCCATGTAGGCTTCCAGCTCCGGCACCTTGTCCGGGTCGGGGCTGAAGAACGCGTTGTCATCCACACTGTCCCAGGTCTTGAAAGGGATCTCGATCGGGCCCAACTGGCTCATGTAGCCACGGACAACAATGCCCTGGGTGGCCAGGTATTTCTTGGCAATGGCACCGGCGGCCACACGCATGGCAGTCTCGCGGGCCGAGCTGCGGCCGCCGCCACGGTAGTCGCGTTCGCCGTATTTGTGGTGGTAGGTGTAGTCGGCGTGGGCCGGGCGGAACAGATCCTTGATTGCCGAGTAGTCCTTGGACTTCTGGTCGGTATTGCGGATCAGCAAGCCAATGGCGCAACCAGTGGTGCGGCCCTCGAACACGCCGGAGAGAATCTCGACTTCGTCGGGCTCCTGGCGCTGGGTCGTGTGGCGGCTGGTGCCGGGCTTGCGGCGATCGAGGTCGCGCTGCAGGTCTTCCAGAGACAGCTCGAGGCCGGGCGGGCAGCCGTCGACAATGGCGACCAACGCCGGGCCATGGCTTTCGCCCGCGGTGGTGACAGTGAACAGCTTGCCGAAGGTATTGCCGGACATGCAGGNCGCTCCGTGAAATGAACCTGAATACGTAATGCGCGCCAGTATACGCAGGCTACCCAAGTAGTTCATCCTCGAACCTTATGGGTGCCCGCGAGTCCAACCGGCACCTTTGTGAATGATGGCGTGATGATGCTGCGAGTTCTAGCCTTGAGCCTTACCCTGTTTACCGGCTTTGCCCAGGCCACTGTCCTGCAACGCCCGATCACGTTGGATACCGGCACCGGAGAGCTTTTCGGCTCGCTGTTGCTGCCGAAATCCGAGACCCCGGTGCCGGTTGTCCTGATCATTTCCGGCTCCGGTCCTACGGATCGCGACGGAAATAACCCTGATGGCGGACGTAACGACAGCCTCAAGCGACTGGCCTGGGTGCTGGCCAAACACAACATCGCCAGCGTGCGTTACGACAAGCGCGGCGTGGCGGCGAGCCTCGCGGCGACGCCGGACGAGCGCAATCTGTCGGTGGAAGCCTATGTGGCCGACGCTGAGGCCTGGGGTCGCAAGCTCAAAACCGATCCGCGCTTTGGCCAGCTGATTCTGCTGGGCCACAGCGAAGGCGCCTTGATCGCCAGCCTTGCGGCGCCCAGCATCAATGCTGCCGCGGTCATCTCGATGTCTGGCAGCGCCCGGCCGATCGACCAGGTGTTGCGTCAGCAATTGAGCAATCGCCTGCCACCGCCGCTGATGCTGCGCAGCAATGAACTGCTCGACAGCCTCAAGGCCGGCCACACCGACGACAACGTGCCACCGCAGTTGCAGGTGATTTTCCGCCCGAGCGTGCAGCCGTATCTGATTTCGCTGTTCCGCCAGGACCCGGCGGCGGCGTTCGCCAAACTGAAAATGCCGGCGTTGATCATCCAGGGCAGCAACGACATCCAGGTCGGCGTCGGTGACGCCAGGATGCTCAAGGCGGCCAAACCGGACGCTGAACTGGCGCTGATCGAAGGCATGAACCACGTCATGCGCATCGTGCCCAACGATGTGAAACGGCAAATGGCCTCTTACAAGGACCCGCAATTGCCGTTGGCCGCCGAACTCGGCGCGCGAATCCTCGGGTTTATTGACGGACTTCGCACCAGTTAGCCACTACTCACCCTCCAGTCCTGAAAAAAACGGCCGATAAGCCTTTGTCGCCAGCGCTATGACTGACGACAAGCAGAGCTTGGACAGGATCTCGCCGTTATGACTGATACCCAGACTTCACCCGACACGACCGCTGAAAAAGACGCACCGCCAGCGGTCGAGCTGCCGTGGGCGGACGTTCACGTCGAGCACCACAAGATGCTCCGCCTGGCGCCGCTGCAAACCGACCGCAATACCGGTGGGCGGCCATTGCGCTTTGTCGAATTCGGTTACGCCGACCGCCACAGCAAGGACCACAGCCTGATGCGCATGAACATCAAGCTGCCTGGCCAGCGCGTGCGCAAAGAGCAGAATCATCTGGACGTGTGGGTCGATCACACCGCCAAGCGTGTGCATTTCGAGCCCGAAAGCGGCTTGCAGATTGAACCGATGAACCGTGGCATCGGCCGGTTCATGGCCGCGCAAGGGATTACCTGGGCGAAGAAGCGTTGGCCCGGCTACACCGTCGACGGCACGGATCTGAACAATAAAGATGCGTTGAACGAAGACACGCGCCTGCGCCGAGATCACTTCCTGAAGTCGCATGGGTTTGAGGTGGTCTACGCCGACGCCCAGCATCTGAAAGGCAGCGTCAAAGAAGTTCGGGTCGAAGATCTGGTCGGTGACTGGAACAGCGAAAAGCTGCAAGTGGTGGAAATTCTCGAAGCCGCGCAGATGCTTCAACAGGCCGAGCAGAATCTGGCGGAGCAGGAAGTGAAGCTGAAGAAGCACGAAGAGAAGGTCAGCAAGTACAAGCGTGAAGACGCCGGGCTGCGCTTTACCATTACGTGCCTGGTGGCGTTTGCGGTGTTTCAGGCGGGGTTGTTGATCTGGATTGCTACGCACCGCTGATGGCTGATCGTTCCCACGCTCTGCGTGGGAATGCAGCCCGGGACGCTCCGCGTCCCCACGAGCAGACGCTGAGCGTCCATTGAGTCATTCCCACGCAGAGCGTGGGAACGATCATTGCGGGTTAGACGCGCGAAGCGAACAAGGCCTGATGATCGCGGCACTGCTCCGCGCTCAGCATGAACACACCATGCCCGCCGCGCTCGAAATCGAGCCAGGCGAAGTCGACTTCCGGGTACAGCGCCTCGACGTGAACCTGGCTGTTGCCCACTTCAACTATCAGCAAGCCCTTCTCGGTCAAATGATCCGCTGCCTCGGCCAACATGCGTCGAACCAGGTTCAAGCCATCATCACCGCAGGCCAGGCCCAGTTCCGGCTCATGCTGATATTCGTCCGGCATGTCGGCGAAATCTTCCGCGTCAACGTAAGGCGGGTTCGACACGATCAGGTCGAAACGCTGACCCGGCAAGCCGTCNAAGCCGTCGCCCTGCACGGTGTATACGCGCTCATCAACGCCATGGCGCTCGATGTTCTGGTTGGCCACTTCCAGCGCTTCGAAGGACAAGTCGCCCAGCACCACTTCAGCGTCCTGGAACTCATAGGCACACGCGATACCGATGCAACCGGAACCGGTGCACAGGTCTAGAATTCGCGCAGGTTCGGCGCCCAACCATGGCTCAAAGCGGTTTTCGATCAGTTCGCCGATCGGCGAGCGCGGGATCAACACACGCTCNTCGACAATAAACGACATGCCACAAAACCACGCTTCACCCAGCAGATAAGCAGTCGGAATGCGCTCTTCGATACGGCGCTTGAGCATGCGTTGCAGGTTGACCAGTTCGTCCTCTTCCAGGTTGCAGTCGAGGTAGCTGTCGGCGATTTCCCAAGGCAGGTGCAAGGCGCCGAGCACCAATTGCCGGGCTTCGTCCCAGGCGTTGTCGGTGCCATGGCCGAAAAACAGGTCNTCCCCATGGAAGCGGCTGACGGCCCAACGGATATGGTCACGCAGGGTACGAAGGCGGGAAGTGATCACGGGGGCAAACTCCAGAAAAAACGACTGGCGATTCTAACAGCCAAAACGCGCCACGACGACGCGGGAAAACAGCGGATCAGATGTAGGACATGTCCATTTTTGCCGTTGGCCATTGAACAAAACCTGCATCTTGACAAGGCTGCACGCCAGCAACGACGGCGCCTACGATAGTAGCGATTCACAGAACCGCTCAGCCAGTGGACAATGTCACAAAAGCCCCCCTCACAGGAGCCCCAGAATGTCCGTTCCAAAGACGATGTTTCAACTCAGCGGTCGCGGTTACGCAGCAGCCAATCTGGGTCATGCGACCCTTGTCATCATCGATGCCCAGAAAGAATACCTCGGCGGCCCACTGGCCCTGACCGGCATGGATGCTGCCGTCGCGAACATCAAACAACTGGTGGCTGCTGCCCGTGCAGCCGGTCGTCCGATCGTGCATGTGCGCCATCTCGGCACCGTCGGCGGGCTGTTCGATCCACAGGGCGAACGCGGTGAGTTCATCCCGGGGCTGGAGCCACAGGCGGACGAAACCATTATCGGCAAACTGCTGCCGAGTGCGTTTCACGGCACCGAATTACTGGAACGCTTGCAGAACCTTGGTTCGCTGGACCTGATCGTGTGCGGCTTCATGAGTCACTCCAGCGTCAGCACTACCGTGCGCGCGGCCAAGAACCTGGGCTTTCGCTGCACCCTGGTGGAAGACGCTTGCGCGACTCGCGATCTGCCCTACAAGGGTGGCGTACTGACGGCCGAGCACGTTCAACAGACTGAAATGGCGATCATGGCGGACAACTTCGCCACCCTCGCCCTCACTCACGAACTGATCTGATCGGCCGCGAAGAGCGGTCAATACCGCCGCTCATCCGCAAAAGCCTCTCATTTGCTGCAATTGACTTAGCCTCAGGAACAACCCGGATANCTTCCGGTCGAAGGGCCGATACCCATTGAGGAAGGTCGGAATGAAGTTATCCGATGGTTTTGACGCACGCCGCTTGCGGCCCAAGGGCCAACGCAACTGGCGTTTTCGATTCGGCGCAGCCTTTGCTGCCTTGCTGGCGACGTGCGGTGTGTTGCTGGCAATGGCCGGCGCCGCCAGCCTGCTCGGCCGTCCCCCGGCCCTGGGCGAGTTGAACGCCAGCCCGCTGGGTTCGGCGATCATTCTGGCGGTTGGCCTGTTCGTGCTCTATATCGGTGTGTGGCTGTGGCGTCGCTGCCGGCGTCGTTCGCGCCAGTCACGAGAGCTGAACATGTCCCCGCACCTGATGAAAAAACACGATTGAATCGAAGGTCCGGCTTTTTTGGCGGGCCTCAATTGTTATGGATAGCGCCTCGACTTGGGTAAACTGGCCGCCCTTCGCGGAGGCTGACATGCAAGACGACGATTTTTCCCTGTTCAAAAACGAGCTGCGCGGCGTCAAGCCGATCAAGCACGACCGCGCCGACACCGGCAAACCCAAGACCGACCGGGCGCANATCGCCAAACTGCGCCAGGCCGCGACCGTTCGCACCGATGCCACCACCGTTGATGGTCTTTCCGATCAGTTCGTGATCGACGTCGGCCCGGAAGACGAGTTGATGTGGGCCCGTGACGGCGTGCAGGAAAGCCAGATGCGCAAGCTCAAGATCGGTCAGATCCCGTTCGAAGGCAGCCTCGACCTGCACGGTATGAACGTGGAAAAAGCCCGCGAAACCCTCTGGGCCTTTCTGGCCGAAGCAACCAAATTCGAAATCCGCTGCGTGCGCGTTACCCACGGCAAGGCCGTGCGGCTGGATGGCAAGCGGCCGATGATCAAAAGCCACGTCAACACCTGGCTGCGTCAGCATTCCCAAGTGCTCGGCTTCACCTCGTGCCAACCGAAACATGGCGGTGCCGGCGCGGTTTATGTGATGCTCAAACGGACCATGATGGAAGGTCGCGACGAGTAAAGCTGTCGCTTCACGCTTGCAGCGCCGTGTTTGCCACCGTACCCTTGCCCTTTGCGAAAATCCCCACAGGTAGTTTCATGTCCCTGGAACAGAATTACACCGCGATTCTCGGCCAATTAATGACGAGAGCGAAATGACTTTACCTTTTTACACACAGATGTGCGTGTTCTACTTGTTTAGTTTCGCAGCTGTTTATGCGATTTTGCGTTTCATACCTGCAGCCCCAGTCATCGCGGAGCAATGGGGGAAGAAACTGCTGATCAAGGCATTCCCGCCTGTATCCGACAACGAACATTACAAATTTTCAATTTTGCGGGCGCTGTTTGGACTGATCCTGCTACTCAGAGCAACCAACATACAATTACTGCTGCTGCCTGAAGAACGCTTAGGCTTGATTGGCCTGTTTAGTGCACTAGACATCATTGCCTCTTTCATGTTGATGGTTGGACTGTTCACCCAGGTTGCGTTGGCATTTTCCATATTTGTAATGTGGCAAGTCGGAGAAAGCGTCCTCGGCACCAGCACACTGGGCAATGATATTGCTGCAATCCTGAGTGTTCTTTTATTACTAACCAGCGCCGGCAAGTATCTCTCAGTGGATGCACTGATTATAAAACGCTGGAATGTGAGCCCAGCGGTGCTGCTTTACACCAAGGCACCACCAGACAAGATTACCATTGCACTGGCAAAATTCGCCGCCTTATTCTCCTACTGGCTGGTGTGTGTGTATTCGCTTTCCATGCACATTAACGAACCCGCTTGGACGACCGGAATCGCCGGTCCGTTGTTGTTGAGCAATAATTTCATGTCTCAATGGCATGCCGGGTTCGAAGCAATTTTCGTGTCCCATAACTTAGCGACCTTGATCGCCAAATATACACTTTGGCTCATGATGGCCTGGTATGCCACCATCCTGCCGTTTACGCTACTGGGCGGCCTGTGGCGTAAGTATGTAATTGTCTGGGCATTGATGTTCTTTTCCCTGTCGATGTTCGTCCTGAACCTTGGATCGCTAGGAGAAATCGAATTTGTATTGTGGGCAGCCATTTTCTGGCCATCGCTTGGCGTTAGTTCAAAACCAAAACTTTTGCTGTTCTATGATGACAAGTGCAACATGTGCGACAAAACGGTTCAAGTCCTCACTTATCTGGACGTCTTCAACCGTATACGTCTTATGCCCGTATCAAAGAGTGCCGACCAGCTTCTAAAATACAATATAAGCAATGAAGAAGCCTTGACGGATCTTTATGGAGTCAATGAAGAAACCGGGAAAACGTTCGGCGGTTATGATCTTTACTGCAAACTAGCCATTCACCTGGTTCTGCTGTGGCCTGTCAGCCCGCTGCTTTGGCTCGGCCGGTTATTCGGCACCGGTGCAGGTATCTACCGAATCATTGCAGTAAGACGGCGAGAGCTATTTGGTGTTTGCACGCTGGCAAGGCCCAAAGTCAATCACGACATCCAGTCTACTCCTGTCAATCGACCGTCTCGCCTCTCAATTGCTGTCGTTGCACATGTAATGCTGCTAGGCACCATTTATTTTTTCTCTATACCAGCACCCTATATTGGAATCACTGGATCAAGTAGTGCTGGCACAAGTGCTGCTCATTTTTATGGCATAGCCCCCATAAATGTTTTCAATAAAACCGACCTTCGAATGTCCGAAAACTGGTTCACTCTGACTGACGTCGAGTCAAATACACTCCTTCCTTATTTCAATGAGAACGGCGAGCGTCTCCCCTATCATAAATCCGACAGGGTCTATTTCGGGTACACCTTAAGGTTCAGGCGCGGAGAGATCGACAGTACGGACTGTGCTTTCGACCGCCAACAAGTATCCATTGACTACCTGACTCGTACTTGGCTGATTCGATCATCTACCCATCATCAGCCCCGTCAATTTACCTACACCCAATATTATCAGCCGATAGCCGACAATGGATCCTTGCTCGAAAACCTCTACAGCACAAGCAATCGCCGTAGGTCTTCCCGCCTACCAAGAACTTCGAGTTCATCCAACAGGCCAGCGTGACTGACAAGCACTTCAAGGCGGCGCGGGTCGCGTTGAAGATCAGGGCCAGACGGCAATACAACTGCCGCCACACTTACGCTACCATGTGCTTAATGGCAGGCATGAACCCTGGGTTCATTGCTAATCAGCTCGGTCACAGCGTGCAAATGCTGCTGACGACTTACGCCCGGTGGATCAACTCCAGTGAAGATTGGAGCGAAGTCGGGAAGCTTGAGCAAAGCCTGAATGGTACAAAATTGGTACAGACTGAAACCGTACCCCTCTAGAACCCATACGGAATAACGCTCTGTGACATTGGAACAGAATTACACCGCGATCCTCGGCCAGCTCGGCGAGGACGTTTCCCGCGAGGGCCTGCTCGACACGCCAAAGCGTGCCGCCAAAGCGATGCAGTACCTTTGCCGCGGCTATGAACAGACACTGGAAGAAGTCACCAACGGTGCCTTGTTCAGCTCCGACAACAGCGAAATGGTGTTGGTAAAGGACATCGAGCTTTACTCGTTGTGCGAACACCACCTTCTGCCGTTCATCGGCAAGGCTCACGTCGCCTACATCCCGAGCGGCAAAGTACTGGGCCTGTCGAAAGTNGCGCGNATCGTCGACATGTACGCNCGCCGCCTGCAGATCCAGGAAAACCTCAGCCGNCAGATTGCCGATGCGGTCCAGCAGGTCACCGGCGCCTTGGGCGTTGCAGTGGTGATTGAGGCCAAGCACATGTGCATGATGATGCGCGGTGTGGAAAAACAGAATTCGTCAATGATCACCTCGGTGATGCTGGGTGAGTTCCGCGAAAACGCGGCCACCCGCAGCGAATTCCTCAGCCTGATCAAGTAACAGGCTACACGAAGAAAACCGGCATTCATCGCCGGTTTTTTTTCGCCTGAGAAAAATCAGGTAAGCTGCGCGCCTTCCGTTCGCCCTGTGAGGCTTATTCCGTGTTCGTAAAAGCGCTTCGTGTCGGCCTTGGCCAACTGATCATCTTCATCGACTTCATCACCCGCCCAAGCAAGAAGCAGCGCCCCGCCGCCGCTCAAGCCCAGGTCGAAACGGCGGCCAAGGACCTGACCCTCTATCAGTTCCACGCCTGCCCGTTCTGCGTGAAGACCCGCCGTACGCTGCACCGCCTGAATGTGCCGGTGGCGTTGAAGGACGCGAAGAACAACGCGCAAGACCGCCAGACCCTGCTGGAACAAGGCGGCAAGATCAAAGTGCCGTGCCTGCGCATCGAAGAAAATGGCCAGACCACCTGGATGTATGAATCCAAGGTGATTATTGATTATCTGGATAAGCGATTTGCTGCAGCCTGATGGTTTTGTGGTGGTTTGACTGACGCCATCGCGGGCAAGCCCGCTCCCACCCGAACAGAAAAAAACCGGCCGATCGCCGGTTTTTTTTCGCCCCCACACCGGCGACAGACTGCTCGCGAACGCATCCCTCCCGGCGATATATCCCTATTGCCAATCTTTTCGTCTACAAAACCAAAAACATTATTTGCTTTATTTGTATACAAAAGCATAATCCACTTCGTGCGAGTTCCTGACCAACCGGTCAACAAACCCGCCAGTACCTCAAAGCGCCGTTGCCCACTCATGTGACCGGCGCTGGAAATAACAATAAAACTCTTGAGGAGTACTCGCTGTGGAAAGCCGCAAATCCGAAGCCCCAACGCTGGACCTNNCNNCGCCGCAACGCAANGGCTGGCTGGAACGCCTGTTCAAACTGAGCTTGCATGGCACCACAGTGAAGACCGAGCTGATTGCCGGCCTCACCACCTTCATCACCATGGCCTACATCATCTTCGTCAACCCCAACATCATGGCCGACGCCGGAATCGATCATGGTGCAGCGTTTGTCGCCACCTGTATCGCCGCCGCACTGGGTTGCCTGTTGATGGGCCTGTACGCCAACTGGCCAGTCGGCCTGGCGCCGGGCATGGGCCTGAACGCGTTTTTCACCTATACCGTGGTCGGCACCATGGGCTATCACTGGGAAACGGCGCTGGGCGCGGTGTTTGTTTCCGGTGTGTTGTTCATGTTCCTGACCTTTTCGCGGATTCGCGAATGGTTGCTCAACAGCATTCCTGTGAGCCTGCGCTACGCCATGGGCGCCGGCGTGGGGTTATTTCTTGGGTTGATCGGCCTGAAAACCGCCGGCATCGTAGTGGATAGCCCGGCCACCCTGATCAAGCTCGGCTCCCTGCGCGAGCCCGGCCCGCTGCTGGCCGCCATCTGCTTCCTGATGATCGCCGTGCTCAGCTACCACAAAGTGTTCGGTGCAATCCTCATCAGCATCATCACCGTGACCCTCGCGGGCTGGGGCCTGGGCCTCGTCCACTACGAAGGCATCATGTCTGCCCCGCCAAGCCTGGCGCCCACCTGGATGGCCATGGACGTGAAGGGTGTGTTCAATGTCAGCATGATCAGCGTGGTGTTTGCCTTTTTGTTTGTGCACATGTTTGANACCGCCGGCACCCTGATGGGCGTCGCCCAGCGCGCCAATCTGGTGAACGCGGACGGCCGCATCGAAAACCTCTCTCGTGCCATGAAAGCCGACAGTGCTTCCAGCGTGTTTGGCGCTGTAGTCGGCGTCCCGCCCGTCACAAGCTATGTGGAAAGTGCCGCTGGCGTAGCGGCAGGTGGTCGGACTGGTCTTACCGCCGTCACCGTAGGTGTGTTATTTATTGCAGCCATGTTCTTCGCTCCACTGGCNGGCATGATCCCGGCTTATGCCACTGCAGGCGCACTGATTTACGTGGCGATGCTGATGATGGCGAGCATGGCCCATATCAATTGGGATGAAGCCACCGACAGCATTCCGGCGATTGTCACGGCAATCATGATGCCGCTGACCTTCTCGGTCGCCGACGGTATCGCCCTGGGCTTTATCACGTACGTGGCGCTCAAGGCCGGCACCGGCAAGTACCGCGAAATTTCCGTCAGTTTGTGGGTGCTGTGCGCGATCTTCATCGCCAAGTTTATTTTCTTGTAAGCGTTACGCCGTAAGCGTTTCAAATCAGCCTCACCCCGTCGGGTGGGGCTTTTGCACAAATGGAGGAAAGTAATGACCCTGGAAACCTGGCTGCTGTTCAGCGGCGCTGCTTTGATCGTGATCCTGATTCCCGGCCCGCTGTCGCTGCTGATGATCAGCAACAGCCTCAACTACGGCCTGCGCCGCGCGTACCCGGCGTTCCTGGGTGGAGTGATTGCCTCGATCTGCTTGCTCAGTGCCTCGGCGCTGGGCCTGGGCGCGCTGCTGTTGGCATCGGAACAGTTGTTTAGCGCGCTGAAAATCGTTGGTGCGCTGTACCTGTTCTACCTCGCCTGGCAGAGCTGGCAGCAATCGCGCCAGCCATCGGTAGGCGCTGAAGTGCCCCAGACGGCGCCGGTGCCGCGTTTTCGCGCCCTGTTTGGACGCGCATTCGTGTTGGGCGCAAGCAATCCGAAGGATATTTTGTTCTTTGCTGCTTTCCTGCCGCAGTTTTTGAGCGCCGAACAACCGTTCCTCCCGCAATTGCTGATTATGATTGCGACCTGGACCGTGCTGGACCTGCTGTGCAAGTTGGCCTATGGGCTCGGCGCTCATGGCGCAGCGAAATATCTGCGCAGTGGCAAGGGACAAAGTTGGTTTAACCGGGTGAGCGCAGGACTTTTCAGTGGCGCGGGCGCGGCCTCCTTATTAAGCAACCACTGATCAGAACGCGTTACCCCCCACACTTAATTTCAATAAGGCTTTATTGACATCACCGGACCAGGAACCGTTTGCCAAGGATGGCAACACTTCAACCCCGCCCCGCAACAAACAGCAACACGCGATATACATATATATAGTTGTCTTTTCAGAACTCCCCCTAACATGGCGCAGCGACTTCGCACACAACGCCTGAAAAAGGAAGTTCTTATGGCAATTGTTTTCCAACCAGCCAACCTTGATCACTATAACGCCGTCGAAGTGACGGACATTGACCTGCAAGCCAATGAGTATTCGCCGACCACTATTGATGTCGACAAAGAAAGCATCACCTCCGCCCCACAACCAACAAACGCCAATAAAAGCCAGCTAAGGGTTATAGATGAGCTATTCGGTCCTATCAAGATAGGCTCCCATTCGATTACCCGATGCGCGCTGGATGCATTGGGTGCGACATCGAATGGTCAGCGTTTGAACGGTCAAAACACGTTCTTTCGCCATCCCAAGCGATCTTTTGTCAACGCGTTGCAGTTTGACCCTTTGTACATTGAAGCCCGTATGCGCTCCACCGGTACAACAGACGATTACACACTTCCTTCATTACTGTTTGAAATGGCGTCACAACGCCCGCTAACGGCTCCGCCCCTGTTAAGTGACAAACTCGATACGCCTGCCGATCCTGAACAGTACCGACACAAACTGGACAAACTTCTGAAAGCGGCACAGAAGCTTGATATACGCCACGCGCACTTATCCAAAAGTACGCCCCCATGGGTGAATCGGATCAAGAGCAGCAGCATGGTCAGTATGGGGACCGGGCTTCAGGCCTTTGGCATTTACAGCGGATTGCGTGGGCTTCAAGACGCCATTGCACGCAAAGACCACGGCGAAGTTGTATTCAACAGCCTCAGCACTTCAGCGGAAGTCACTTCGTTAGCCGTCGAAGTTGCGGTCACCAAGCAAGCAAAATACATGATCGAGGCGGGGCAAAAAGCCTACAAGGATTTCGCCAGAACCAGCTTCGGC
This sequence comes from Pseudomonas mandelii, assembly GCF_002251635.1. Taxonomy (GTDB): domain Bacteria; phylum Pseudomonadota; class Gammaproteobacteria; order Pseudomonadales; family Pseudomonadaceae; genus Aquipseudomonas; species Aquipseudomonas mandelii_B. The sequence continues at coordinate 26,382 of NZ_NMOJ01000219.1, read as the reverse complement.
GTTCGTCTGGGACGTGGTGCCGGCCTGATCGCAAGCGCACTGGCGCTGCCCTTCGATGTTATTTCCGCCGTTAAATCCTTTAACCATGCAGCGACGGCGACAGGCAAAGAAGCCATGGATCAATATGTCACCGCGGGCTTGAGCGTGACCAGCGCGGCAATGACGTTGATTTTGGGTGCCGCCGCGTTGGCAGGCTTCTCCGTTATCGGCCCGGTGGGGCTGGCAGCCGGACTTCTGCTGGTTGCAGGTTCCCAGGTCTACGCGGCGGTACGCGTTGTCGACGATATCGATGATTACATCGAACTCACTACCCACGAGCGCCTGCGCACGGGCTGGTTCGCGTTTTGGGGAATCAGTCCCGACGAAAACATACAAACCCGCCACGCGGTTGCCAAATCAACCGTTGAACATTCGAGATTGTTACAAGCGACCGCCCGAAAACTACTGGAAGGCAGGTTAAAGGACAGTACCGAGGTCATTGTAAACGGCAGGTTTACAGTAGAACTGACGCCAACACGGGTGCCGAGCTTCGATTGGGATGCCCAACACTACACGTATAAAACCGTCCAAAAACCCCATGTTATTGACAGTAACGACACCCTTGATGCGCGCAGCGGAGTGACTGCAAATATGCCGGGGGCGGAGTTTGGAGCACCCGGAGAGAACAAAGGAGCGGTGTGGTTTATTGGCGGCGGAAACGACACCATTCTTGGCATCGAAAAAAAGCCGAACAGATTCTATTACGGCGCAGGTATCAAGAACCTGACCGGGGGCGAAAAAGAGGATGAATTCGTCTTCGAGGGCGCTGCCGAACTCCTCAAAAACGGCCCAAAAGACCCTCTACCCACTACATTGAAAGGTGGCTTGGGCAACGACACATTAGTCGTCTCCGGCAGCTACACCGGGCGTAACCAACAACGATTTGGATATTTCATCGATCTGGACGATGGGCGGCTTTCTATCATCACCCGTGACCAGACCAATGACAGCCGCTTTAACTATCGACACACGCTTCTAGAGAGCATTGAGAACGTAGAAACCCTGGCGGGTGCGGAAAACAAGGTCATAGGTACCGATGGGCCGAACACTATCAAGTCTCGGGGTCGCGACACCATTGAGGCGGGCGCCGGGGATGACAAAATCTACCTTCTGAACAATCAAGGGTCGGCCTCCGGAGGGCCGGGAAAGGATCACTATGCAGTGGCCCATAAATCCGGCAGCGTATTTATTACTGAAGATGGTGTGGACGAGAGCGTCATTGCACTGGACTGGAGAATGGACCTGATCAAAGGCTGGAGGATCGAAGAACAGGAACTGGTCATCACCTCAGGATTTGATCTCGATGACATCAGCGAGAGGGATGTGTATATCAAGGGCGTCTATAAAACAGTCAACAATGAACGACAACTGCAGAACAGGAAACTGACTTTTGTTACACAGGACGGGTTTCATTTGATGCCTGAACTTCCTGACACCCTTGAGACGGCTGACCCGTTCGACATCAAAACCGTCATTACCCAACAGGGAACAACACAAAACCCGGTCATACTTTACAACCGCGAATACACGGTTGCACACGACAAAAACACGAGCTATTACATTTCGAAATTCAATGAGCATACGACCCTTGCAGTAAAGCAACGAAGCACAAACACGCTTGCGACCCTTTATCTGGATTACGCCAGCCATGAACTGACCCGGGCCGAGGCTTACTACAACGTAGACCTGATGCGCCAGCCTGATTTCGACCGCATCATGTATAAAGAATGCGGCATGACCTTTCACTTTGACAATAAGCGATTGACTATCAAGAACCTGGCCAGCTCTATCTGGAGCGGAGACCATAGAATCACAAGCCGACTAACGCGCCCCACCAACCTGTTGAACCAGCATTTTATTCTGATTATGAACGATGGCGTTTCTTATAGAGTTGGCCCACCCTCCCTACCCGATACAGCATTTTCGAACGATCAGTTCCAGATAAACGGCCCGATGGAGCGCACCAACGAAGTGCCGCTGCCACTAGCGGCTAGAGATGGAAAGTCTATTTTTCGTCAACCCTTGGACAACGAAGGCCATAAGCTGGGCAACCGGGAGAAATGCGTCAAACTTATCGCTTACCCGGATCAAACAGCCATCGAACATCTAGAGGGTGACGGCTCGACGTACCTTGTCCACCTCAGCACCGAAATGACGTTAAGCATTTCAACCCCAGGTGCTCGGGCGAACGCCAACCTTAAATCGAAATCGGCGTCTACCTGGGAATTCGATGCAACGGGCCTCGCCTACACCCGTATCAAACGGGTGGATAACCATCTGCTGATCGGACATACCGTCATTCATCTACCCCACTACGATGATCCCCAGGATTTGATCGATCAAATACGTGTCATCACGCCAGACGGGGTTGTCTACAAAGTCGATCTTGATTTCGACGAGGTCTACATTGATTCGCTGGATGGCAGGTACTTTAAAGGCCTCCTTTTGAACGAAGGAGCCCTAGCGGCAGAACTGACATCATTAGAACTGGAAGAGGTCGCCGTTCGACACATAGCCATGAGAGACGGTACTGCCGGCAGTCTGTCTTACAACCTGTCCGACCGTCGCTGGATACTTGATACAGACAAGTCCCGCACTGTCCTTTACACCGACCTCGTACCAATACATCGGTGCGCGCACCAACTCGAACACTGTTATGAGCTGATGGAATTCGGTATCAACTCAACCCCTCCTGCAAGCGCTGCCAATCTGCAGATACTTTTAGATACCTGCAAACTTTTATAGAGCCTGATCAAGACCTATATCACTATCAAGTTGAAGCCTTTTGTAGCAAATACCGCCACACCCTATAAATATTTATAGCCTCTCAACAGCTGATTCAATCAAAACTGACCACTGTGATGTCCAGGGCCGTGTACCTTCACGAGCCCTGTTTTTCACCCAACTAATTGTTCGTCCATTTCAGATGCCCTTCCTGATCTAGACCTTCACCAGATTATTTATCGGAACTTCGGTCATGGCTAAACCACCCAAAAAAGTTTCCAGCCCCAATACGCCTGGCACTTCATCGACCCTCCCCAGACCCTCCCCTGAGGATGACGTGGCCAGGATCGGCCCATCCGGCCGCGCTGACACGCCTGTGCGTGGAGGCGAAACGCCTACAGACCCACCTGCCCCAAATACCTTGCCAGGGCGACACGTCTCAACAACCGCCCGTTGTCGTCACCAACATGCCTGGCCGCACCGCCGGCCACTTCGTGCAACACGAAAACCTGGTGTCCTGGCCCCTTGAACGGATTGACCAACTGATTCAAGTCGGTGACACAGGGCTCTTCATGAACAAGGAGCAAAGGTTATATGCCAATCTTGAAAAAGCAGGGATTGGCAGAGTGGAACCCAACGCCAACGGCGATTACCAAGTCTATTTCCGTCAGCACCGTGCTGGTCCGCAACGGGTATGAGGTATTTCCTTTACTGAATGAGCATCTCCATTTTTCCGTCAACTCCAGGCGAACAAAAAGTGGGTTCGCGCGTGACCGCTTCGACCTTCGCGGTCCCCGTCCATCTGATCAACAATCCACTGGTGATCAGAAAACTACCCGCCGCTGACGGGCTTGGAATTCGTTGGCACAACCTGAGAAGTTATGTCGAGTTGCTCGACGAAGGCATTGTTCAAGTCGTCAGAAACGCGAATGGCGATTATCAGGCGACCTTCGGCCAGGAATGGACACCGTCCGGCCCCGTACTCGAGAGGGTTGGACTGACACGATTCTGGCGCCGTAAAGCTCCGACGCAAACCACTGATCAACTGACGGCTCGTCAACCGTCCTCCACCGTCGAAGAAGCCGGTCCGAGCAAGCGCCAGCGCCTTGAGGAACATGAACAGCAGCCAGGCCCCCGTGGACCCGAGCAACAGGTTATTCCTCTCTACCCCGCCCACCCGACCAATGAAAACCCCTGCCTGTGGGCATCCTGGGGAAAGGTCAACAAGCCGCATTCAACGGAATCCATACAGATCGGTGAACTGCATTATGAAACGGTACCCAAGGTCAAAAACGTACCAAAAGTCTTGAATTACCTCCAGCATCCCCAATTCCAGCCTTCTCGTTTCGACTTGTTTGAACAGATGTTGCACGCGAAACCCTGGTTGCAGCCCGTACCGGTAGTCCTGAACAGCGATGGCAAGTGGATTGTGAATAGCACCCGCCGATTGTTTGAAAAACCGATGACAGAGTCTGTTTCAACTACCTTCCCGGACTTTTCACCGGTCACCTCGCGCGCTGTCGCAAAGCGACTATTCGAATATTCGGGGGGATCCGAGGTAATCGCCCGCGACGGCTTGTACACCACCATATTGACGCTGGATCACTGGAAGGAACGGGCGGGCATCTTTGATGCAAAGTTCGAAAATCCGATTGATTTATTGCCTGTCGCTTCACGCATGGATGATGAGGGGACAATCATTTCCATGGTGCCTCCGGAATTTGGTGAACCCTTGCGCAGGCTGGACTTCCTCCCCAGGCATTTCCAGATGGAATGGGACAGCTTTGTCCCAACGCCAACGGCGATTACCAAGTCTATTTCCGTCAGCACCGTGCTGGTCCGCAACGGGTATGAGGTATTTCCTTTACTGAATGAGCATCGCAATCCCAAGCTGATATTCAAACGCGCAGGCCACGAGAAGGTTTACTTCCTGAAACTCGGCATTGTTGAGAGAAATGCGATTGAAATAAACCCGTCTCCCGTGCCCGAATTTGCCTACCCAGCTTTAGTTTCACAGGTGGGTAATGAAGCCCAGCAAGCACTCACCACCGCCAATCTACAAAACAACATCGTCTGGCTAATAGGTGGATTTCAAACAGCTCCGTTAGGCTGGCAGTCAGTTTTCATTATCAGAGAGCGTTAATAACAGCCATCTTTATTTACAGCCGAAATTCACTAAAGCTCCTTATCAGATCTTCGATGCTTATCGCTCAGACATCACCAACTTAACTAACTTTTAAGGAACACTGCTCATGGCTAAACCGCCAAAAAGAGTTGCAACTTCCAATACACCCGCCACTTCAACAACCCTTCCAAGGTCTTCATCAGAAGACAGTCGGGTACGAGGAAGCAGTCACGCCGCAACGGTCGGCCGACCGCTGGGAGACGCCAATCCCGTTTCCGACGCCAATGTGTCAAGTTCATCGCAAAGTACCTTGCCTCGTCAGCCAGTCGTCGTTACCGACATGCCGGTTCCCGCAACAAGCGCCGCCGAAATCGCTGCCAGCATGATTTCCTGGCCTCGAAACAAGGTCGATGAGCTCTTCAAGATCGCCAACACCGGGCTGTTCATGAGCAGCCGGCAACAGCTTTACGCGGATATTGGAGAGGAGGGCATTTTTCTGATCAGAACAAATGCGAAAGGCGATTATCAGGTTCCCCTCCCGTTTGCCCCAGGCCAACCCGGCCCGATCCTCAAGAAAATCCCTGGCCAGCCACAGTGGAGAATCGCCCGAGAGGGCCTGGTTCTCCCCACCGCAGGCGTACCAGCGAGGCCGGAAGCGCTGGAGATCATTCCCCGGCACTTGGCCGAAAAACTGACGCCACCCAATGCCAACGGCCTGCGCTACGACAAGCTGAAAAGAACCTATGTCGACCTTGCGGAAGAAGGCACGGTCATGGTTCGTAAAAATACGAACGGGGACTATCAGGCCTCCTCAACAAGCGAATTGACCCCTTCGGGCCCGCTACTCGAAGGCATTGATGGGATGACGCTATGGCAACGCAAGACAATCAACACCACAGCCTCAGACGCGGAAGAGTCAGGCCCCACGCCAGGCAAGCGCCCTCGCCTGGATCAAAATGCCGAGGCGTCCGACCCCGTGGCAGATAACAGCCATCCTGCCGGCACCTTGAATGAAAACCCCTATTTGTGGGCCTCCTGGGGAAGAATAACCAAACCAGATTCGGGCGAATCCATAAAAATTGGTCAGCTCCACTACCCGATCGTGCCAAAGGGGCCGATGGCCGATCAGCTACCCCTCGTTTTCATTCAACACCCCGGATTTGCGCCTTCGCGTTTCGAGGTATTCGAACGCATGTTGCAGGAAGCACCTTCGTTGCAACCCGTTGCCACGTCCCACCACGCCGGCACAAATATTCGGAAAGTCGACGGCGCTACTCGCCTCTTTGAGAAATCACTGACGCAACAGGTCGCGGATGTCTACAAGGGTTTCACGGAGCCGACTTCGCGCGCCGTTGCCAAGCGACTATTTGAGGTTTCCAATGAGTCGCAGGTGTTCAATGGCCGCGGGTTGGCGCTAATGATGCAAACCTTTCGCCATTGGCAGGGCAAGTCGACCATCGGCGTGCCACGACTCGGCGACCCGTTGGATATGTTGCCTGTCGCGTCCGGCAATGAAGGCGCCAGACGGATCGTCGAATTGCTCACTCCAGATTCCGTAGCGCCCTTACAGCAGTTGAACTTCAGACCCGAGAGCACTCATGCCTGGCAGTCCTACGCCGAGTTGCCCAACGGACCGGGTCGACTTTCGTTACTACTTGCTTCGATACTGGGCCACAACGGCTACAAGGTCTTCCTTCCTGCAAACGCTGAGAATGTTCAGCTCACGCCCCCAACGCTGGTATTTAAAAAGCCCAATCACAACAAGGTCTACTTTCTTAAACTGGGACGTGTGGAGACCGATGCGATTGAAATCAAGCCGCCGCCCATACCAGAGCTTGCCGACCCTCTGCTGAGGGCACGAGTGGGTGCCGAAGCCCACCAGTTGCTGCTTGCCGCCAATGCGAAGGGTGATGTGGTATGGCTGATAGGTGGCGTCCAGCACCCGCTCGCAGGAAATCCTTCTGTTTTCATTATCAAGGAACGCTGACAGAGAAACGTGCGCACCTCGTCGTCGGTTAGCGGGGCGCAACCCAAATGTGTTGGGTCAAACACGACGCAAAAAAAAGCCCGCAGTGTGAGCGGGCGAAAGACCAAAGAAGCTATATGCGCAGTCGCTTCCAGGTTGAGGCAGCTGCTTGGGGGATCAGCTGCCGCGGTACGTGGAATAGCTGTAAGGCGAAATCAGCAGTGGCACATGGTAGTGATCCTGTTCGGCACTGATGCCGAAGCGCAGCACCACCACGTCNAGGAACGCAGGTGCAGGCAGCTGAACACCGCGGGCGCGGTAGTAATCGCCCGCATGAAACTGAACCTGATAGACCCCGGAACGGTAGTCATCGCCTTGCAGCAGCGGTGCGTCGAAACGGCCGTCGCTGTTGGTGATCGCGGTGGCAACCAGCTCCAGCTGCGCGCCTTCGACGCGGTACAGCTCGACCTTGATGTGACTGCCGGGGCAGCCGTGTGCGGCGTCCAAAACGTGTGTAGTCAAACGTCCCATTGATTCTGCGCGCCTGCCTGCACGGAGCAGTCAGGCCTCGCGCCTCCCGAAGTCAGTTGAAAAGGAGACCGCACCGGTTCGGAGCACGAAACGCTGCGGCGAGGGGCTGATTAAGACACTTTTCAAAAAAATTGTACACAATAAAAACGACATTTTTAGCGCTGCCCTCGCCAACCAGGGGATTGCAGCGAATCCATCGCCAAACCTTACGCTCAAAGGACCTCCTATCCATTAACTGACCAATTAGGCAGGTTTCTTGCAATAACATGCACAGATGACAGTTCATCAAAAATGCAAAAATTCAGGCTTACAAAGTGAATATAAAGTTGTATACAATCAGCCCATCGCTGTGACGCCAGCCTGTCATCTCACCGCCAGGCCGCCACACAACGCTACCACGCACAAGAAGGAAGACTGCAGTGAGCGCTGACTACCCACGCGACCTGATCGGTTACGGCAGTAACCCTCCTCACCCACACTGGCCGGGCAAGGCGCGCATCGCGTTGTCTTTCGTACTGAACTACGAAGAAGGCGGCGAGCGCAATATTTTGCACGGTGACAAAGAGTCCGAAGCCTTCCTCTCGGAAATGGTCTCGGCCCAACCGCTGCAAGGCGAGCGCAACATGAGCATGGAGTCGCTGTACGAATACGGCAGCCGTGCCGGTGTGTGGCGCATCCTCAAGTTGTTTAAAGCATTCGATATCCCGCTGACCATCTTCGCCGTGGCCATGGCCGCCCAGCGCCACCCGGATGTGATCCGCGCGATGGTCGCCGCCGGTCACGAGATCTGCAGCCACGGCTATCGCTGGATCGACTACCAATACATGGACGAGGCCCAGGAGCGCGAGCACATGCTCGAAGCGATCCGCATCCTCACCGAACTGACCGGCGAGCGCCCACTGGGCTGGTACACCGGGCGCACCGGCCCCAACACACGGCGGCTGGTGATGGAGGAAGGCGGCTTCCTCTACGACTGCGACACCTATGACGACGACCTGCCCTACTGGGAACCGAACAACCCCACCGGCAAGCCGCACCTGGTGATTCCCTACACCCTGGACACCAATGACATGCGCTTCACCCAGGTCCAGGGTTTCAACAAGGGCGACGACTTTTTCGAGTACCTCAAAGACGCCTTCGACGTGCTGTATGCCGAAGGCGCCGAAGCACCGAAAATGCTCTCGATCGGCCTGCACTGCCGTCTGATCGGCCGTCCGGCGCGACTGGCCTCGCTCAAGCGCTTTATCGAATACGCTAAAAGTCATGAACAGGTGTGGTTCAGCCGTCGCGTCGACATCGCGCGCCACTGGCACGAAACCCACCCGTACCAAGGGGCTGCCAAATGAGCACCTTTCAAACGCTGAAACCCTCGACCCTGAGCCGCGATGAATTCATCAACGCCTTCGCCGACATCTACGAACATTCGCCATGGGTGGCCGAAAAGGCCTTCGACCTGGGCCAGGACGCCTCGATCGATGAGATCGAAACCCTGCACCAGCGCATGAGCGACATCCTGTTGAGTGCCGATCATGCCAGCCAGCTGGCGCTGATCAACGCTCACCCGGACCTGGCCGGCAAAGCCGCCGTCCAGGGCGAGTTGACCGAAGCCAGCACGAATGAACAAGCTGGCGCCGGTATTCACCAATGCTCGAGCGACGAGTTTTCGCGCTTCACCGAGCTGAACGACGCTTACAAAGCCAAGTTCAAGTTTCCCTTCATCATGGCGGTAAAAGGCAGCAACCGGCATCAGATCCTGGCCGCGTTCGAAACGCGCATTCACAACCCGGCAGACGCCGAGTTCCAATGCGCGCTGGCGGAGATCAACAAGATCGCCCTGTTCCGTTTACTGACCCTATAGCGAGCCTTGCCCGAGTGTTCTTAAACGCGAAAAGCACCCAGGGCACTGCAAGCATCCCAAGCCAACTTATTAAAGGCAGACAAGAAGAATGAAAGCTTACGCCGTACCTTTCGAGAAGTTCGTCAACCTGGCCGACGCCCGTCTTGGCACCAAGATTCTTTCGGTGACCGATGACTGGTTCGCAGACGCCAACCGCCTGTTCCAGCCGACTCCGGCCGTGTGGAAGGAGGGCGTTTTCGATGACAACGGCAAGTGGATGGACGGCTGGGAGTCGCGCCGCAAGCGCTTCGAAGGCTACGACAGCGCGGTGATCCGCCTGGGCGTACCGGGCTCGATCAAAGGCGTGGACATCGACACTTCATTCTTCACCGGCAACTTCCCGCCGTCGGCCTCCCTGAAAGCCTGCTTCCTGGCCTCGGGCGATCCTGACGAAAACACCCAGTGGGTGGAAGTGCTCTCGGCCGTCGAGCTGCAAGGCAACAGCCACCACTACCACGAGATCAACAACGACAAAGCCTTCAGCCACTTGCGCTTCAACATCTACCCGGATGGCGGCGTGGCCCGTCTGCGTGTGTACGGTGTGCCGTTCCGCGACTGGTCGTCGGTGGGTGACAACGAACAAGTCGACCTGGCTGCAGCCTTGAACGGCGGTCGTGCCCTCGCTTGCTCCGACGAACACTTCGGGCGCATGAGCAACATCCTCAACCCGGGCCGTGGCATCAACATGGGCGACGGCTGGGAAACTGCCCGTCGTCGTACACCGGGCAATGACTGGGTGATCGTCGCGCTGGGCCACCCGGGTGAGATCGAGAAAATCGTGGTCGACACCCTGCACTTCAAGGGCAACTACCCGGACACCTGCTCGATTCAGGGCGCGTTCGTGAAGGGCGGCACCGACAGCCAGATCGAAACCCAATCGCTGTTCTGGCGCGAACTGCTGCCGGCGCAGAAACTGGAGATGCACGCCGAACACACCTTCGCCGAGCAGATCAAGGCACTGGGCCCAATCACCCACATCCGCCTGAACGTGTTCCCGGATGGTGGTGTGAGCCGCCTGCGCGTATTGGGCAAGGTCGCTAAATAAGCGCTGAACCTCATCGCTGGCAAGCCAGCTCCCACAGGTTTTGTGAACGCCACAGTCCACTGTGGGAGCTGGCTTGCCAGCGATGACGATAGAACCCACAACACAGAATTCAGAAAAGAAGACCAGCATGCGCACACTGACGATCGAACCCCTGACCAAAGAAGCCTTCGCCCCTTTCGGTGACGTTATCGAAACCGACGGCAGCGATCACTTCATGATCAACAACGGGTCGACCATGCGCTTTCATAAACTGGCGACGGTCGAAACCGCGACGCCTGAAGACAACGCCATCATCAGCATCTTCCGCGCCGACGCGCAGGACATGCCGCTGACCGTGTGTATGCTGGAGAGACACCCGCTGGGCAGCCAGGCTTTCATTCCGCTGCTCGGCAACCCCTTTCTGATCGTGGTCGCGCCACTTGGCGATGAACCTGTATCGGGCTTGGTCCGCGCCTTCGTTACCAACGGCAGGCAGGGCATTAATTACCATCGCGGCGTCTGGCACCACCCGGTGCTGACGATCGAAAAGCGGGATGACTTCCTGGTGGTTGATCGCAGTGGCACCGGCAATAACTGCGATGAGCATTTTTTCAAAGAGGATGAGCGGTTGATCCTCGCCCCCCACCAATAAGAGAAGGTCTGATCACTCGACAACAGAGTGACAGGCGAGAGGTAAAGACTGTGGAAGCACATTTGATGGAATGGCTGAACCTTAGCGTGCGCTGGGTTCACATGATCACCGGCGTCGCGTGGATCGGCGCTTCTTTCTACTTCGTCTGGCTGGAAAACAACCTCAATCGCGTCAACCCCAAGGACGGCCTGGCCGGCGACTTGTGGGCGATCCACGGTGGCGGTATCTACCACCTGGAGAAATACAAACTGGCCCCACCGACCATGCCGGACAACCTGCACTGGTTCAAATGGGAAGCCTATTTCACCTGGATGTCCGGCATCGCGCTGCTGTGCGTGGTGTTTTACGCCAACCCGACCTTGTACCTGCTGGCNCCCGGCAGCAGCCTGACCGGCCCTGAAGGGGTCGCACTGGGCATCGCCTCGTTGTTCGTCGGCTGGTTCGTCTACTCCTTCCTCTGCGACTCGGCCCTGGGCAAACGCCCTGCCCTGCTCGGCTTNATCCTGTTCGTGCTGTTGATTGCCGCTGCGTACGGCTTCAGCAAAGTGTTCAGCGGCCGCGGTGCGTACCTGCATGTGGGCGCCGTGATCGGCACTATCATGGTCGGTAACGTGTTCCGCATCATCATGCCCGCACAGCGCGCGCTGGTGGCGGCGATCGCGGAGAACCGCACACCCGATCCGGCGTTGCCGGCCAAGGGTTTGTTGCGTTCACGTCACAACAACTACTTCACCTTGCCAGTGCTGTTCATCATGATCAGCAACCACTTCCCGAGCACCTACGGCAGCCAATACAACTGGCTGATCCTGGCCGGTATCGCCGTGGCGGCCGTGTTGGTGCGTCACTACTTCAACACCCGTCATGACAGTCACAAGTTCGCCTGGACGTTGCCTGTCGCGGCTGTTGGCATGATCTGCCTGGCTTACGTGACGGGCCCGGCGCAAATGCCGAGCGCACCTGAAGTGGCCAAGGCGCCTGGCACCATCGAGTACCAGCCGCTGCCGGAAACCGCGGTCGGTGGCGGTGCTAAACCTGCCGCTGCGAAGCCTGCAGAAGCACCGGTCCAGGCGTCCAACGCCGGCCCGAGTTTCGACAAGGTGCACAGCGTGATCCAGGAACGTTGCTCGGTGTGCCATTCGGCCAAGCCCACCAGCCCGCTGTTCAGNACGGCACCGGCTGGCGTGATGTTCGACACCCCNCAGCAGATCCAGCAAATGGCGCCGCGCATCCAGGCTCAGGCCGTCACNAGCCAGATCATGCCGCTGGGCAACATCACCCAGATGACCCAGCAGGAACGTGACCTGATCGGTGCGTGGATTGTGCAGGGAGCTCCGACCAATTAAGTAGCAAAAGCATCGCGAGCAAGCTCGCTCCCACACAGGCAACACACATCCTGTGGGAGCGAGCTTGCTCGCGATTGGCCGCCTGTGGGAGCGAGCTTGCTCGCGATTGGCCGCACTGCGGTCAACCTGATGCACAAAATCACAAGAATAAAAAAGATCCGAGGTGTTGCATGTCCGAGCTATCCGAAGCGCGCATCCCCGACGCACCCGCTATTCAGCGTTTGCCCCTTTTGCAACTGATCCTGGTCGGCCTGCAACACGTTCTGCTGATGTACGGCGGCGCCATCGCGGTGCCGCTGATCATCGGGCAGGCCGCTGGCTTGAGCCGTGAAGAAATCGCCTTTCTGATCAACGCCGACCTGCTCGTCGCCGGTATCGCCACGCTGGTGCAGTCGTTCGGTATCGGCCCTGTGGGCATTCGCATGCCGGTGATGATGGGCGCCAGTTTCGCCGCCGTCGGCAGCATGGTCGCCATGGCCGGCATGCCAGGGATCGGCTTGCAGGGCATCTTCGGAGCAACCATCGCCGCCGGTTTCTTCGGCATGATCATCGCGCCGTTCATGTCCAAGGTCGTGCGCTTTTTCCCGCCGCTGGTGACTGGCACGGTCATCACCTCGATCGGTTTGTCGCTGTTTCCCGTGGCCGTCAATTGGGCGGGCGGCGGTGCCGGCGCCACGCAATTCGGTTCACCGATTTACCTGGCCATTGCCGCGCTGGTGCTGGCCACCATTCTGCTGGTCCACCGTTTCATGCGCGGGTTCTGGGTCAATATTTCCGTGCTGATCGGCATGTGCCTGGGCTACGTAATCTGCGGGCTGATTGGCATGGTCGACCTCAGCGGCATGGCGGATGCCCCCTGGGTGCAGATTGTCACCCCGCTGCACTTCGGCATGCCCAAGTTTGAACTCGCACCGATCCTGTCCATGTGCCTGGTGGTGGTGATCATCTTCGTCGAGTCCACCGGCATGTTCCTCGCNCTGGGCAAAATCACCGGCCAGGAAGTCTGCCCAAGNATGCTCCGCCGTGGCTTGTTGTGTGATGCCGGNGCCTCGTTCTTCGCCGGTTTCTTCAACACCTTTACCCACTCCTCGTTCGCCCAGAATATCGGCCTGGTGCAGATGACCGGCGTGCGCTGCCGCTCGGTGACGATCATGGCCGGGGCCTTTCTGATTGTGCTCAGCCTGCTGCCCAAAGCCGCGTTTCTGGTGGCCTCGATTCCACCGGCGGTGCTGGGCGGCGCAGCGATTGCGATGTTCGGCATGGTGGCCGCGACCGGGATCAAGATTCTTCAGGAAGCCGACATCGGTGACCGTCGCAACCAGTTGCTGGTGGCGGTGAGCATCGGCATGGGGCTGATCCCGGTGGTGCGTCCGGAATTCTTCGCGCACTTGCCGTTGTGGATGAGTCCGATCACCCACAGCGGCATTGCGATGGCGACGTTGAGTGCGCTGTCGCTGAACCTGCTGTTCAACATTCTTGGCGGCCGCGAACGCGCGGCGATCAACGACTGCCACGCCCAGTAACAGGTAACGACACAAAACCCTGTGGGAGCGGGCTTGCTCGCGAAGAGGTCGTCACATCCAACATCAATGTTGACTGGCAAACCGCTTTCGCGAACAAGCCCGCTCCCACAGGGTTGGGGGTTGCCTGTGCCTCAAACAATAAAAACAAGAGGGAGCAACAGATGATTCGGACTCAAAAAAACCTGCTGTTGGGCAGCAGTCTCCTGGCTGCAAGCCAGGCCATGGCCGGCGATTTACTGCTGTGGCAGACCAACAGCCTGAGCTATTTGTACGGCAAGGATTTCGCGGTCAACCCGTCGATCCAGCAGACGATAACCTTCGAGCACGCCGACCGCTGGAAGTACGGCGACAACTTTCTGTTCGTCGACAGCACTTACTACAACGGCGAGAAAGACCGGAACAAAGGCGTTCACGCCTATTACGGCGAATTCAGCCCGCGCCTCTCCTTCGGCAAAATCCTCGACCGCCGTTTCGAATTCGGCCCGATCAAGGACGTGTTGCTGGCCATGACCTACGAGAATGGCGAAGACGACACCGAGGCCTACCTGATCGGCCCCGGTTTCGATCTCGCGGTACCGGGCTTCAATTTTTTCACCTTGAACTTCTACTATCGCCAGACCGAAGGCTCGCGTCCCGGCGACGATGTCTGGCAGATCACGCCGGCCTGGTCCTACTCCCTGCCATTGGGCAACTCGAGCCTGTTGATCGACGGCTACATCGACTGGGTCGTGGATAACGACCAGAACTCACAGGGCACCTACCACGCCAACCTGCACGTCAACCCGCAGATCAAGTACGACCTGGGCAAAGCCTTGGGCTGGCGGGAGAAACAGGTGTACGTCGGCGTCGAGTACAGCTATTGGAAAGACAAGTACGGCATCGAAAACAACGGCAACTTCGACACCCATGAAAACACCACCAGCCTGCTGGTGAAGGTGCACTTTTAAGATGGCCCGCAACCGTGCTCCAAACCTGTCGTCGGTGCGCTGTTGCGGGGCACTTGAGACCTGGCCAAGGAGTCAGTATTCTCCGCGGCCGCCTGAATCCGCTTTAAAAAAAAGCCCGGATTTAATTCCTGACCAGAAAGCCAACTTATCCCGGCTCTGCACGGTACCAAGGCACTCCAACCCCCCTCTCAATCGACTGCTCTTGAGCAGCCGAGCGGGAGTTTTTTGGCTTTTCGAACGCCTTGGCTCAGCTCTTGCTAACAGCACTAAAGCTGACCGACTGGATGATTTTTTACCGCTACAGAAAAAGGCGCCACACCAGAGCGTCGACCTTAGAAAAAAAACGTGGAACCACCTACTTTTTGGGAGCAACCGAATGAAACGCACGTGCACCAGCCTGATGCTTGCGGGATCGTTACTGGCCGGGGGCCAGGCAATGGCCGGCGACCTGCTGCAATGGCAGAACAACAGCCTGACTTATCTGTATGGCAAGGATTTCCAGGTCAACCCGCGCATTCAGCAAACGGTGACCTTCGAACACGCCGATGGCTGGAAATACGGCGACAACTTCTTCTTCATCGACAAGATCTTCTACAACGGCAAGGAAGACACCTTCGCGGGCAAGAACACCCACTACGGTGAGTTCAGCCCTCGCTTGTCGTTTAACAAGATCTTCGACCAGAAACTCGAATTTGGCCCGATCAAAGACGTGCTGCTGGCCATGACTTACGAGTTCGGTGAAGACGATACCGAGTCCTACCTGATCGGTCCTGGTTTCGACCTGGCGATCCCTGGGTTCGACTACTTCCAGCTGAATTTCTACAACCGCCATACCGAAGGCGACCGTCCGGGTGACAACATCTGGCAGATCACCCCGGTCTGGTCCTACACCATTCCGGTCGGCGATTCGAACATCCTGATCGATGGTTTCATGGACTGGGTGGTCGACAACGACGTCAACAAAAAAGGCGAATATCACGCCAACCTGCACTTCAATCCGCAGATCAAATACGACCTGGGCAAGGCACTGAACCTGGGCGAAAAGCAGTTGTACGTCGGCGTCGAATATGACTACTGGAAAGACAAGTACGGCATCGAAGACAGCCAGGGTTTCAAGACTGATCAGAGCGTGACCAGCTTCCTGGTCAAGGTTCACTTCTGATCCGGCGGCGTCTGTAAGGACGCCATCGCGAGCAAGTCGAATCGTCGCACCNACAATCTGTGGCACAACACAAAACCTGTGGGAGCCAGGCTTGCCCGCGATGGCCGCACCGCCAATCTCAAGCCGATACCATAGATTCCGACAACCCCAGAAACCGGCACAACTCCCCGCGCTTGGCCAACGCATCCCGCCGCCCCAGATCAATCAGCTCGCTGCAATACCCCGCCTCAAACAGCAGATAACTCAGCACCCCCGCCCCACTGGTCTTGGTCGCCCCCGGCCCGCGCAAGAACAGGCGCAACGCCGCCGGCAATTCCTGCCGATGCCGCGCGGCAATTTCATCGATCGGCTGACTCGGCGAAATCACCAGCACGTCCACTGGCGCCACGCCCAACGCGCGCGTCGGCGTGTCATCGGGCAGCAAGTGACTGAACTGATTCAGACGCTGCAGCAACTCGATGTCACCTTCCAGGCTGTCAATGAACGTGCTGTTGAGCATGTGCCCACCGATCTGCGCCAGGGTGGGTTGCTGACCGGTGTAGGCGCGTTGCAGCGGCTGCTCCGGGTCGACGCCGCGCGGGTTGCCGCTGACGCCCACCACCAGCACCCGACTGGCGCCCAGATGCAGGGCCGGGCTGATCGGTGCCGATTGGCGCACCGCACCATCGCCGAAATACTCTTCGCCGATTTTTACCGGTGCGAACAACAAGGGAATCGCTGAACTGGCCAGCAAGTGATCGACGGTCAATTGCGTGGGGACGCCGATCCGCCGGTGGCGCAACCAGGCATCGATGGTGCCGCCACCCTGATAGAACGTGACGGCCTGCCCGGACTCGTAACCGAACGCCGTGACCGCCACCGCCTGCAACTGCTTCTGGGCGATGGCCTCGGCGATACCGTTCATGTGCAGTTTGTCGTCGAGCAAACCGCGCAGCGGCGAACTGTTGAGCAGCGCCACCGGAACCTGGGCGCCAAGCCCGAGCAGACTGTGGCTGACAAAGCGGCTGGCTTGGTGGATGACACCTGGCCAGTCGCTGCGCAACACCAGGTGGCTGCGAAAGCCCTGCCAGAAGGCGGTGAGGCGCTGGATGGCGGCGGTGAAGTCCATGGCACCGCTGGCCAGGCTCACCGCATTGATCGCGCCGGCCGAGGTGCCGACAATCACCGGAAAAGGATTCGGCGCCCCCGGTGGCAGCAACTCCGCAATCGCCGCCAGCACCCCCACCTGATACGCCGCCCGAGCCCCGCCGCCGGAAAGAATCAACCCTGTAACCGGTTCAGCAGGACTCATCGCAACACTCCATGGTGCAAAAAAGGGATCTGGGGATCAGCCGCGTTTCTTGTACAACTTCGGCTCGCCCGGTGGACGGCTCTTGAAGCGTCGATGGGCCCAAAGGTATTGCTCGGGGCACTCACGCAGGGCACCTTCGACCCACTGATTGATGCGCAGGCAATCGGCCTCTTCGGTCTCGCCGGGGAAACCTTCGAGCGGCGGGTGGATCATCAACCGATAGCCGCTGCCGTCCGCCAGACGCTCCTGGGTAAACGGCACCACCAGCGCCTTGCCCAACCGGGCAAATTTGCTGGTGGCCGTCACGGTAGCCGCCTGAATGCCGAACAACGGCACGAAGATACTTTGCTTGGCGCCGTAGTCCTGGTCCGGCGCGTACCAGATGGCTCGGCCCGAGCGCAGCAATTTGAGCATACCGCGCACGTCGTCGCGTTCCACCGCCAGGGAATCGAGGTTATGCCGCTCGCGACCCCGGCGCTGGATGTAGTCGAACAACGGGTTCTTGTGCTCGCGGTACATGCCGTCGATGGTGTGCTGCTGCCCCANCAGGGCCGCGCCGATTTCCAGGGTCGTGAAGTGCAAGGCCATCAGGATCACGCCCTTGCCGTCCAGATGCGCCTTTTTCAGATGCTCCAGGCCTTCGACATGGGCCAGCTTCGCCAGNCGCTGACGNGNCCACCACCAGCTCATGGCCATTTCAAAGAAAGCGATGCCGGTGGAGGCGAAGTTTTCCTTGAGCAGGCGCTTACGCTCGTCGGTGGATTTTTCAGGGAAACACAGTTCCAGATTGCGCTTGGCAATGCGCCGTCGGTCGCCGGCCAGCCGATACATCAGTGCGCCGAGCAGGCGACCGATAAACAGCAACGCCGGATACGGCAACTGAACAATCAGCCACAACAGCCCCAAGCCACACCATAGCGGCCAGAAACGCGGCATAAGAAATGTTTTTCGAAAACGCGGGCGATCCATTACAGATTCCGGTAAAGACAAGGGCCGCGCATTCTACAACGGTTCGACTCGGCTTGCGGCCCGTGGATGTTCTCGTTATAAGTCTCGACACTTTTCGTGACAAGCCGCTTTTGCCGACCATGAGCCAAACCGAACCGCTAGACCAAGATCCCGTGTTCCAGCTGAAAGGCAGCATGCTCGCCATCACCGTGCTGGAGCTGGCCCGCAATGACCTCGANNCCCTGGACCGCCAACTGGCCGCCAAGGTCGCCCTGGCGCCGAATTTTTTCAACAATGCCCCACTGGTGCTGGCCCTGGACAAACTCCCGGCCGGCCAAGGCGCGATTGATTTGCCCGGCCTGATGCGCGTGTGCCGCTCCCATGGCTTGCGTACCCTGGCAATTCGCGCCAGCCGCATCGAAGACATCGCCGCCGCCATCGCGGTCGATTTGCCGGTGCTGCCGCCGTCCGGCGCGCGTGAGCGTCCCCTGGACCCGCTCGAAGGCCAGGTGAAGAAAAAGCCGGAAAAGCCGCCCGAGCCGACCCTCAAACCGACGAAAATCATCACGTCGCCAGTACGTGGTGGCCAGCAGATTTATGCCCAGGGTTGCGACTTGGTGGTGATCTCCCCGGTCAGCCCGGGTGCGGAACTTCTGGCCGATGGCAACATCCATGTATACGGCCCGATGCGCGGACGTGCGCTCGCCGGNNTCAAAGGCGACACGAAAGCCAGGATTTTCTGTCAGCAGATGAGCGCTGAACTGGTCTCCATCGCCGGCCACTACAAGGTTTCCGAGGATCTGCGCCGCGACCCTTTGTGGGGCGCGGGCGTGCAAGTCAGCCTGTCAGGCGACGTGTTGAACATCATTCGGCTTTAACGGATACTGCCGCATTTTCCAAGCATCTCTAAAACGTAGCGAAAACGGCTCAAACGAAGTAGGAAAAAGGCCAAACGCAGTGTTTA
The DNA here is from genome assembly GCF_002251635.1 of Pseudomonas mandelii. Classification (GTDB taxonomy): domain Bacteria; phylum Pseudomonadota; class Gammaproteobacteria; order Pseudomonadales; family Pseudomonadaceae; genus Aquipseudomonas; species Aquipseudomonas mandelii_B. The sequence continues at coordinate 7,246 of NZ_NMOJ01000219.1, read as the reverse complement.
ACGCTGTTCTGGACCGGATTCCAGCCAAGGCTGTCCGACTGCAGTAGTTTTTCAAGAGATGTTTTTCAGGGNCGAAAAGTCCTTTTTCCTTAGGGGTGAAACACCTTGGCCAAGATTCTCGTGGTTACATCCGGCAAGGGTGGTGTGGGTAAGACCACCACCAGCGCCGCTATCGGTACCGGCCTCGCTCTGCGCGGCCACAAGACAGTCATCGTCGACTTCGACGTCGGTTTGCGTAACCTCGACCTGATCATGGGCTGCGAACGCCGCGTGGTGTACGACTTCGTCAACGTAGTGAACGGCGAAGCCAACCTGCAACAGGCCCTGATCAAGGACAAGCGCCTTGAGAACCTGTACGTGCTGGCCGCCAGCCAGACCCGTGACAAAGACGCGCTGACTGTGGAAGGCGTGGAAAAAGTCCTGATGGCGTTGAAAGAAGACTTCGAATACGTGGTCTGCGACTCCCCTGCCGGCATCGAGAAAGGCGCCCACCTGGCCATGTACTTCGCCGATGAAGCCATCGTGGTGACCAACCCGGAAGTGTCCTCGGTACGTGACTCGGACCGCATGCTCGGCCTGTTGGCCAGCAAATCCAAGCGCGCCGAAGATGGCCAGGACCCGATCAAGGAACACCTGCTCCTCACCCGTTACAACCCGCAGCGTGTGAGCGATGGCGAAATGCTGGGCGTCGAAGACGTCAAGGAAATCCTGGCGGTCGCCCTGTTGGGTGTCATTCCGGAATCCCAAGCGGTACTGAAAGCTTCCAACTAGGGCGTGCCGGTGATTCTTGACGACCAGAGCGACGCCGGCCAGGCGTACAGCGATGCCGTAGATCGTCTGCTGGGCAAAACCGTGGAACATCGTTTTCTCGATGTGACGAAGAAGGGCTTCTTCGAGCGCCTGTTTGGAGGTAGATAATGAATCTTTTTGACTTCTTTCGCGCCAACAAAAAGCCAAGTACCGCGTCGGTAGCGAAAGAGCGTCTACAGATCATCGTGGCGCACGAACGCGGCCAACGCAGCACACCGGACTACCTGCCAGCCTTGCAAAAGGAACTGGTCGAGGTGATTCGCAAGTACGTCAATATCGGCAACGATGACGTGCACGTCGCCCTGGAAAACGACGGCAGCTGCTCGATTCTGGAACTCAATATCACCCTGCCTGATCGNTAGTCGATCCAGCGGGAGCCACGGCGGCTCAGGGCCCTTCTTTCACTGGACGGGGCCTGAGCCGCCGTTGGCGTTTGTTACGACGGATCGCTAGTCGATCCAGCGGGAGCCACGGCGGCTCAGGGCCCTTCTTTCACTGGACGGGGCCTGAGCCGCCGTTGGCGTTTGTTACGAGGCTGTTTTAATGCCGTTGTCCAACATCCGCATCATCCATCAGGACGCCGCTGTCCTGGTGGTGAACAAGCCGACCTTGCTGCTCTCGGTGCCCGGCCGCGCCGATGACAACAAGGACTGCCTGATCACCCGCCTCCAGGAAAACGGCTACCCCGAGGCCCGCATTGTCCATCGCCTGGACTGGGAAACCTCAGGGATCATCCTGTTGGCCCGTGACCCGGACACTCATCGCGAGTTGTCTCGGCAATTTCACGACCGCGAAACCGAAAAAGCCTACACCGCCTTGGCCTGGGGCCAGCCGGCACTGGACAGCGGCAGCATCGACCTGCCCCTGCGCTACGACCCGCCGACCAAACCACGCCATGTGGTCGACCACGAGTTCGGCAAACACGCCCTGACCTTCTGGCGAGTGCTGGAACGTTGTGGCGACTGGTGCCGCGTCGAACTGACGCCGATCACCGGCCGCTCCCACCAGTTGCGCGTGCACATGCTCTCCATCGGCCATCCGCTGCTGGGTGACGGTCTCTACGCCCACGAGCAGGCCCTGGCCGCTTGGCCGCGTTTGTGCCTGCACGCCAGCATGCTCAGCTTCACCCATCCGCAAACCGGTGAACGCTTGCGCTTCGAATGCCCCGCACCGTTTTAAGCACTGCCTGACAAGCAGTCGCCTGCTTTAGCAAAAGGATCCCCATCCCGATGAGTTGTACCGATTCCCTGGCAACACCCGTCAAGAAAACCCGCCACCAACTGCTTTACCTGATCTACGGCAACCAGGACGTTTACCGGCGCGAAGCCAAATTCAGTATTTTGACGGCGCTCTCCCATGCCAGGAACGGCAAGCTCCCGAGCATCCGAATCCTCACGGATCGCCCTCAGGATTACGCCGGCTGGCCGGTTGAAACCGTCACGCTGACCCAGGAAACCCTGACCCTGTGGCAAGGCGAAAACGGCTATCACCATCGCCGCAAGGCCTGCGCGATGGCCGCCGGTCTCACGCTGGCGGAAAAAACCCTGTTCGTCGATACCGACACACTGTTCACCAGCGACCCGAACCTGATCTTCAACCAGATCCAGCCGCAGCACTACTTGATGGATCGCTTCGAGTACGACTGGCAGGACGTGTGTGAACGCCCCGACTACGTGAAGCTGGGCGGTTGCCTGCGCGCTCACGGCGTCACTGCGCAGAACGGTTTCAAGCTGTACAACAGCGGACTGTGCGGCGTGACCGACCGCGACGCCGCGCTGTTCGAAGAATCGATCAAGCTCATCGACGAGTGGACCCGGGACGGCTTCGACATCCACACCATCGAGCAGATCGCCCTGTCGTTCGCGATGCGCGACAAGCCGGTGTATGAAGCCCGAAAATACATCTATCACTACTTCGCGGAAAAACGTTTTTTCCATGCGATGCAGGCGTATTTCTTCTCTCAGCATGGCGAGCAGTTCAGCCGCGAGCTGGTTGAACTGTGCCGAGACGTGCCGCGGGTCAAACCCTTCCCTTCGGCCTGGCAACGGCTGAAAATCAAATGGAAGCTGCGTCATCAGAGCGGCGCCCTGCGAAAAGTCGGCCGCGATCTGCTGTACGGCAGTGCGGCGCCCGATCACCCGTACTACACGGCCTGCCGCCACGAATGGTGGGAATGTGCCTCGCGGGAGATCCTTCGCTGGGACCAGGCTCAACAGAAAAAGCTGCTGGAGACTCATCAGAACGGCTGGCCCCGGCAATTGCCCAAGCCCGAAAAGCCTGAAGATGAGCGGATCATCATGAAGTACCTGAAAAAGCGGGTAGCGGCTGCCAGCTGACGTGACCGGTTCACGTCATGCCCAAAGGCCCCGGCCAATACGTTAAACTCCCGCCCACTGCTGTCTGGAGCTATTTATGCGCGAAGCGTTGAATCAAGGCCTGATCGACTTCCTCAAGGCCTCCCCTACTCCTTTTCATGCCACTGCCNGCCTNGNCCAGCGTCTGGAAGCGGCGGGTTTTGTGCGCCTTGACGAGCGCGAGCCGTGGACCACCGAAGCCAACGGTCGTTATTACGTCACCCGTAACGACTCGTCGATCGTCGCCATCAAGATGGGCCGCCACTCGCCGCTGCAGGGCGGGATTCGCCTGGTCGGCGCCCACACCGACAGCCCGTGCCTGCGGGTCAAGCCCCAGCCGGAGCTGCAGCGCCAGGGCTTCTGGCAGTTGGGTGTGGAAGTCTACGGCGGTGCGCTGCTGGCCCCATGGTTCGACCGCGACCTGTCGCTGGCCGGCCGCGTGACCTTCCGCCGCGACGGCAAGGTCGAGAGCCAGCTGATCGACTTCAAGGCGCCAATCGCCACCATCCCGAACCTGGCAATCCACCTCAATCGTGAAGCCAATATGGGTTGGGCCATCAATGCCCAGACCGAACTGCCACCGATCCTCGCGCAATTTGCCGGTGACGAGCGCGTGGACTTCCGCGCCGTGCTCACCAATCAGCTGGCGCTAGAACATGGCCTGAATGCGGACGTGGTGCTCGATTACGAGCTGAGCTTCTACGATACCCAAAGCGCGGCGATCATCGGCCTGCATGGCGACTTCATCGCGGGCGCGCGCCTGGACAACCTGTTGTCGTGCTACGCCGGCCTGCAAGCCTTGCTCACCAGCGAAACCGATGAAACCTGTGTGCTGGTGTGCAACGACCACGAAGAAGTCGGCTCCTGCTCGGCGTGCGGCGCCGACGGTCCGATGCTTGAGCAAACCTTGCGTCGCCTGCTGCCTGAAGGCGACGAATTCGTGCGCACCATTCAAAAGTCCTTGCTGGTCTCGGCCGACAACGCCCACGGCGTGCACCCCAACTATGCGGAAAAGCACGACGCCAACCACGGCCCGAAACTCAACGCCGGCCCGGTAATAAAGGTCAACAGCAACCAGCGCTACGCCACCAACAGCGAAACCGCCGGCTTCTTCCGCCACCTGTGCATGGCCCAGGAAGTCCCGGTGCAGAGTTTTGTGGTACGCAGCGACATGGGCTGCGGCTCGACCATCGGCCCGATCACCGCCAGCCATTTGGGCGTACGCACCGTGGACATCGGCCTGCCGACGTTTGCCATGCACTCCATCCGTGAACTGTGCGGCAGCCACGACCTGGCCCACCTGGTCAAAGTGCTGAGCGCGTTCTACGCCTGCCAGGAATTGCCGTAATTCCTGAAAAGCATCGCGGGCAAGCCCGCTCCCACAGGTTAATGCGAAACCCTGTGGGAGCGGGCTTGCCCGCGATGGCAATCGAACCGACAACAGGCNGGGCAAGCCCGCTCCCACAGGTTAATGCGAAACCCTGTGGGAGCGGGCTTGCCCGCGATGGCAATCGAACCGACAACAGGCTCACTTCTGACACGCATCACCACCGGTCGCCCAAAAGCCACCTAGACTTTAAATATCCCTTCCGACAAGGCAGTCACCCATGATCTCGATGTCTTCATTCCACGCCATGCTGATCCCCATTCTCGCCGGGATGATCTTGCTGGCAATCGGCTTCAACTTCCGTGACAAAAATGCCGGTGTGTTTGCCATGTGGATCGGCATGCTGATGATCCTCGCCACCGTGGTGTTCAAGATCCTCGCCAAACTCAACGAATAAATCCTCCCCCTGGCTCGCATTGATTTTGACGGGCTCGTACACTCGGCCGATCTGTTCATCCCGAGGTTGACCGCCTAGTGTTCGCTCGTCTTTTCGCTCTGCCGTGTTTTTTCCTTGTCTGCCTGATGACGCTGCTGCCGATGGCGCCTGCCCAGGCGGTCGGTTTACCGGGCTTGCTCAACAGTTCGGCCAAGACCCAGCCAGAAGCGCAGGAACCGCTAGGCCAATCGCTGGACGAAGTCATCAAGTCGCTGGAGAACGATCAGCAGCGGAGCAAACTGCTGGCGGACCTGAAAAAGCTGCGCGACGTCACCAAAAAGGCGCAGCCGGCCACCGAAGAAGGTGTACTCGGCCTGATCGGCGGCACACTGGCCAGCTTCGAAAAGCAGTTTTCCGGGGCCGACAGTCCCCTCACGCGCTGGTCCGAAGAGTTTGACCTGGCCAAAGACGAACTGACCGCGCTAATGCTGCCGGCCAACGAATGGCTGCCGATCATCTTTGCCTTCGCCATGATTCTGATGGTCTGGAGCCTGCTGGCCGCTGCGCTGATCTGGGTCAGTCACCGGGTGCGCATGCGCTTCGGCCTGACCGAAGAATTGCCGCAACACCCCAAGGCTCNGGACATGCTGCGCTTCGCCCTGCGCAAATTGGGGCCATGGCTGATTGCCCTGGTCATCACGGTTTACCTGAGCTATGTCCTGCCCTCGTCCCTGGGCAAATCCCTGGCGATGGTGCTGGCTTACGCATTGGTGGTCGGCACCTGTTTCTCGGCGATCTGCGTGATTGCCTTCTCCGTACTGGACGGCCCGCATCGCCATCGCGCCTTGTACATCCTGCGCCATCAAGCCTTTCGGCCGTTGTGGCTGATCGGCAGTTTCGCGGCGTTCGGTGAAGCGCTGAGCGACCCGCGCCTGGTCGCCAGTCTGGGCAGTCACCTGGCCCACACCGCCGCCACCGTCGCCAACGTCCTGGCAGCNTTGTCCACCGGCGTATTTATCCTGCGTTTCCGCCGGCCGATCGCCCACCTGATCCGCAACCAACCGCTGTCCCGGCGCCTTACCCGCCGCGCGCTCAGCGACACCATCGATATTCTCGGCACCTTCTGGTACGTGCCGGCCCTGGTGTTGGTGGNCATCTCGTTGTTTGCCACCTTCCTGTCTGCCGGCGACACCAGCACCGCCCTGCGCCAATCTCTGTTATGCACGGTGTTGCTGGTGTTGTGCATGGTCATCAACGGCCTGGTTCGTCGTCATTCGCTTAAACCGCAAAAGGGTGTGAAGCGTCATGCGCTGTATTCGGAGCGTCTGAAAAGTTTCTTCTACACCCTCGCCCATCTCGTGGTCTGGCTGGTCTTCATCGAACTGGGCCTGCGGGTCTGGGGCATGTCGCTGATCGCGTTCACCGAGGGCGAAGGCCATGAAGTCAGCGTCAAACTGTTCAGCCTCGCCGGNACGCTGCTGTTTGCCTGGTTGATCTGGATCCTCAGCGACACCGCGATCCACCACGCCCTCACGCGCTCGCGCAAAGGCCTGGCCAACGCGCGTGCGCAGACCATGATGCCGCTGATTCGCAACGTGCTGTTCGTGACCATCTTTATCATCGCCGCCATCGTCGCCCTGGCGAACATGGGCATGAACGTCACGCCACTGCTGGCCGGTGCCGGTGTGATCGGCCTGGCCATCGGTTTTGGTGCGCAATCGCTGGTAGCGGACCTGATTACCGGCCTGTTCATCATCATCGAAGACTCCCTGGCCATCGATGACTACGTGGACGTTGGCGGCCACCTCGGTACCGTCGAGGGCCTGACCATCCGTACCGTGCGCCTGCGGGACATCGACGGCATCGTGCACACCATTCCGTTCAGCGAAATCAAGAGCATCAAGAACTACTCGCGGGAGTTCGGCTACGCGATCTTCCGGGTGGCGATCCCCTACAACATGGAAATCGACGACGCCATCAAGTTGATGCGCGACGTCGGCCAGAAAATGCGCAACGACCCACTGCAACGCCGCAACATCTGGTCGCCGCTGGAAATTCAGGGCGTGGAAAGCTTCGAGTCCGGCAGTGCGATCCTGCGCGCGCGCTTCAAAACCGCGCCGATCAAGCAGTGGGAAGTGTCGCGGGCGTTCAACCTGTCGCTCAAGCGCCATCTGGATGAGGCCGGGCTGGATTTGGCGACACCGCGGATGAGTGTGCAAGTCATCACGGCGGGTGGTGGGCCGCAGAAGGATGTGTCCGCTACTTGATTACAGGGTGGCTGTCAGGGCCCCATCGCGGGCAAGCCCGCTCCGACAAGGC
>NZ_NMOJ01000218.1 GCF_002251635.1 Pseudomonas mandelii | reverse complement strand
CACATTAAGCTCGCGGTGCATCGGCTGATGGTCAGCCAGCCCGGCACCCGACTGTCAAACCACATCGACGCCGACATGAATCGCATCATGCCGCCAAAACTCCAGGTCGCAGTCGATCAACCGCTGATGCTGGTCATAGTTCACCCGTGCAATCCGCAACCCCGGGCTCCCCACCGACACCCGTAACGCAGCCGCCGCATCCACCGACAACGCCGTCGGTACGATCTCGAACCGCACCCGCCCGTAATGCAGGTCGTAATGCCTGGCGTACAGCTCGGTGATCGACTGGTTCAGGTCGCATTCCAGAATCCCCGGAAAATACTGCGGGTTCAGGTAGTGCTCCACATACAACACCAGGCGCCCATCAATCCTTCGGCCCCGGCAAATCTGGATCACACTCGACAGCGCCGGCAATTGCAGCCATGCACACACCGCCGCCGACGCCGGTTGCAGGCGCGCAGAAATCACCTCGGTCGACGCCACCCGCCCCTGGTCGCTGACCATCGCGTGAAAGTGGCTGCGTTGCATCAGGTTGTAAGCCAGCCGTGGCGGCGAAACAAACCACCCGCGGCGTTCCTCGCGATAAATCTGCCCTTGGGCCTCCAGTTGTAACAAGGCTTCCCGCACAGTAATTCGAGTGGTACCAAACAACTCGCTGAGCTTGCGCTCGGCCGGCAGTTTGCTCCCGGGCGCCAACAGGCCGTGGTCGAGCTGTTCTTGCAGAACCTGCCCGATGGCTGTCACCGCTTTGGTTGTCTCGATGCGCATCAACGTTACCTATCTGGACTAGACCAGCACTGTTTCGGGGCAGAACCGTGATTCAAACCGGCTCCATCAACTTCCTGCAAGCCTAGGCACTGCGTGTGACTGGCAGATGACAAAGCCGCCGAACGGTTGCGCCAGACACCTGCAAATTCACGGCCAAGTCCTTTCGTATCAGCCCTTTAGCCATGGTCTACGCTTACTCGCAAGCCTGAGCATTACCGCTCGAAAAATGTAGGCCGACCGATCGTCGACATCAAAATGTCATCAGCGGCGCCTAAATTGGCTCAGGTATTGCTGACCTAGACCAACACAACCGCAATCGCAGCGTTGAAAACGCCCAAAGGAGCTTCGGATGAAAAAGCTTTTCCTGGCATCACTGTTAGGCTCGACCATTGCCATGTGCACCGCCGCCATGGCCGCTGATACCGATCTGAAAACGCTGGAAGCCGCCGCGAAAGCGGAAGGCGCCGTCAACAGCGTCGGCATGCCCGATGACTGGGCCAACTGGAAAGGCACCTGGGAAGACCTGGCCAAGACCTATGGCCTCAAGCACATCGATACCGACATGAGCTCGGCCCAGGAAATCGCCAAGTTCGCCGCCGAAAAAGACAACGCCAGCGCCGATATCGGTGACGTCGGCGCGGCCTTCGGCCCGATCGCGGTGAAACAGGGCGTTGCGCAGCCGTACAAGCCGAGCACCTGGGCGCAAGTCCCGGATTGGGCGAAAGATAAAGACGGCAATTGGGCCCTGGCCTACACCGGCACCATCGCCTTTATCGTCAACAAAAAGCTGCTGCACGGCTCCGAAGCCCCAAAAAGCTGGGCTGACCTGAAGACCGGCAAATACAAGGTTTCCATCGGTGACGTGAGCACCGCTGCACAAGCCGCCAACGGTGTACTGGCCGCGGCACTGGCCAACGGTGGCGATGAGAAGAACCTGCAGCCAGCGCTGTTGCTGTTCGCAGATATCGCCAAGCAAGGCCGCCTGTCACTGGCCAACCCGACCATCGCCACCATGGAAAAAGGCGAAGTGGAAGTGGGTGTGGTCTGGGACTTCAACGGCTTGAGCTATAAAGCCAAGATGGCCAACCCGGATGACTACGTCGTGCTGATCCCATCGGACGGCTCGGTGATTTCCGGCTACACCACCATCATCAACAAATACGCCAAGCACCCGAACGCCGCCAAGCTGACCCGTGAATACATCTTCAGCGACGCCGGCCAGACCAACCTGGCGCGCGGCAACGCCCGTCCGATCCGTGCCGAGCACCTGACCTTGCCTGCCGACGTCCAGGCCAAGCTGCTGCCTAACGAGCAGTACAAAAAGGTCACGCCGATCAAAGACGCGGATGCGTGGGAAAAGACTTCCAAGGCTTTGCCGCAGAAGTGGAACGAAGAAGTCCTCGTCGAAATGAAGTAATGCTTCATCTGTAGGAGCGAAGCTTGCTCGCGATGGCGGACGGTCAGCCAACATCATTGTTGAATGCAAATGCTTGCTCGCGATGGCGGACGGTCAGCCAACATCATTGTTGAATGCAAATCCCTCTTCGCGGGCAAGCCTCGCTCCTACAGGTTTTCACGATATCCAATGTTTCGCGGAGTTTTGCCCCTATGAAGCACAACGTCATCCTTGTCGTGCTCGACGGCCTCAACTTTGAGGTCGCGCGCCACGCCTTGGGGCACCTGCAGGCTTACGTCGGCGCAGGACGCGCGGCACTCTACAAACTGGAGTGCGAACTGCCGGCTCTGTCCCGGCCGTTGTATGAATGCATCCTCACCGGCGTGCCACCGATCGACAGCGGCATCGTCCACAACAATGTCTCGCGCCTGTCCAACCAGCGCAGCATTTTCCATTACGCCACCGACGCAGGTCTCACTACAGCGGCGGCGGCTTATCACTGGCTCAGCGAGTTGTATAACCGCACGCCGTTCGTGGCCGCACGGGATCGTCACACCGACAGCCCCGACCTGGCGATCCAGCACGGACATTTCTACTGGAATGACCACTACCCGGATTCACACCTGTTCGCCGACGCCGAAAGCCTGCGCCGCAAACACGCGCCGAATTTCCTGGTGGTACACCCGATGAACATTGACGACGCCGGGCACAAGCATGGCCTCGATACGCCGCAATACCGCAACAGCGCGCGCTCGGCCGATATCATCCTCGCCGACTACCTGCAAGGCTGGCTCGATGCCGGTTACCAGGTGTTGGTGACTGCGGACCACGGCATGAACAACGATCGCTCCCACAACGGCCTGCTGCCGGAAGAACGCGAAGTACCGCTGTTTGTCCTGGGCGATGCCTTCAGCTTCAACACCCGCGCCGCGCCAAAACAGACGGACATCTGTGGCACGGTCTGCGAACTGCTGGGCGTGGCCCACGACAAACCTGTCTGCCGGGAGCTGCTCAAGTGAACGCCATGACCCGTGGTAAATGGCTGGCAGCATTGTGTCTGGTGCCTTTTGCNCTGTTCTTTATCGTGTTTGAAATCGCCCCGCTGGTGTGGGTGATGATCAACAGCCTGCAATCGGAGGAGTTCGGCTGGGGCCTGGCCAACTTCACCAGGATCTTCAGTTCGAAGTTCTATTTGCAGGCGATCCAGTACAGCCTCGAAATCAGTTTCTGGTCCAGCGTATTCGGCATCATCATCGCGGTGCTCGGCGCCTATTCCCTGCGCCGGGTCGACTCGAAACTGCGTAACTTCGTCAACGCCTTCGCCAACATGACCAGCAACTTTGCCGGCGTGCCCCTGGCCTTCGCGTTCATCATCCTGCTGGGTTTCAACGGCAGCATCACCATCATGCTCAAGCAGGCCGGGATCATTCAGGACTTCAACCTGTACTCCAAGACCGGGCTGATCATTCTCTATACCTACTTCCAGATTCCACTGGGCGTGCTGCTGCTTTACCCCGCCTTCGATGCGTTGCGTGAAGACTGGCGGGAGTCGGCCTCGCTGCTCGGCGCCAACGGCTGGCAGTTCTGGCGGCACATTGGTCTGCCGGTGCTCACCCCTGCCCTGCTCGGCACCTTCGTGATCCTGCTGGCCAACGCCCTTGGCGCCTATGCCACGGTGTACGCGCTGACCACCGGCAACTTCAACGTGCTGCCGATTCGCATCGCGGCGATGGTGTCCGGCGACATTTCCCTGGATCCGAACCTGGCCAGCGCCCTGGCCGTGGTGCTCGTGGCGTTGATGACCCTGGTGACCATCGTGCATCAGCTGCTGTTGAAGAGGAGCTACCATGTCTCGCGCTGAACTGGGCCCCGTCGGTGTCTATCACCGGGTGGTGGTGTACGTGCTGTTTGCCATTCTGTTGTTGCCGCTGGCCGGGACGTTGATCTACTCGATCGCCAGCAGCTGGTCGGCGACCATTCTGCCCAGCGGCTTTACCTTCAAGTGGTACATCCAGCTGTGGAGCGATCCGCGCTTCCTAAATGCCTTCGGCCAGTCGCTGCTGGTGTGCGTGGGCGCACTGATCCTGTCGGTGGTGCTGATTTTGCCGCTGCTGTTCGTGGTGCATTACCACTTCCCCAAACTCGACGCGCTGATGAACATTTTGATCCTGCTGCCCTTCGCGGTGCCGCCGGTGGTGTCATCTGTGGGCTTGCTGCAATTGTATGGCTCCGGGCCATTTGCAATGGTGGGCACGCCGTGGATTCTGATCGGCTGCTACTTCACCGTGGCTCTACCGTTCATGTACCGCGCGATCACCAACAACCTTCAAGCGATCAACCTGCGCGACCTGATGGACGCCTCGCAACTGCTCGGTGCCAGCACCTGGCAGGCGGCGATCCTGGTGGTGCTGCCAAACCTGCGCAAAGGCCTGATGGTGGCGCTGCTGCTGTCGTTCTCGTTCCTGTTCGGTGAATTCGTGTTTGCCAATATCCTGGTCGGCACCCGCTACGAAACCTTGCAGGTCTACCTCAACAACATGCGTAACAGCAGCGGCCACTTCACCAGTGCCATCGTCATTTCCTATTTCTTCTTTGTGCTGGTGCTGACCTGGGCCGCCAATATCTTGAACAAGGACAAAAGCCAATGAGCTTCGTCAGCGTCCAACACCTGCAAAAAGGCTACGCCGGCACCCCGGTGTTCAGCGACATCAACTGCGAGATCGCCAAGGGCGAGTTCGTCACCCTCCTCGGCCCGTCCGGTTGCGGCAAGTCCACGCTGTTGCGTTGCATCGCCGGCCTGACGTCGGTGGATGGCGGCAAGATTCTGCTGGAGGGCGTCGATCTGGTGCCGATGAGCCCACAGAAACGGCATATCGGCATGGTGTTCCAGAGCTATGCGCTGTTCCCCAACATGACCGTGGAACAGAACGTCGCCTTCGGCCTGCGCATGCAAAAGGTCAACGCCGACGACAGCCACAAGCGTGTGCAGGAAGTACTGAAACTGGTGGAGCTCAATGACTTCGCCGCCCGTTATCCGCATCAATTGTCGGGCGGCCAGTGCCAGCGCGTGGCCCTCGCCCGATCATTAGTTACCCGTCCGCGGCTGTTGTTGCTGGACGAACCGCTGTCGGCCCTCGACGCGCGGATTCGCAAGCACTTGCGCGAACAGATCCGTCAGATCCAGCGTGAACTCGGGCTGACCACGATCTTCGTGACCCATGACCAGGAAGAAGCCCTGACCATGTCGGACCGCATCTTCCTGATGAACCAGGGCAAGATTGTGCAGAGCGGCGATGCCGAGACCCTCTACACTGCGCCGGTGGATGTATTCGCCGCCGGGTTTATCGGCAACTACAACCTGCTCGACGCCGACAAGGCCAGCCAATTGCTGCAACGCCCGATCAGCGGGCGCATCGCGATTCGCCCGGAAGCCATCGAACTGAGCCGCAGCGGCGAGCTGGACGCGCTGGTGCGCAGCCACAGCCTGCTGGGCAACGTGATTCGCTACCGCGTTGAAGCGCGCGGCGTGGAGTTGGTGGTCGACGTGCTCAACCGTTCCGCCGACGACCTGCACCCGGATGGGCAGCGCCTGGCACTTTCCATCGATCCGACTGCCCTGTGTGAGGTAGCCTGATGCCTTTGTTGATGTCGAAGAGAGAACTGCACTGATGGCCCTGGCAATTTTTGANGACTGCCCTGTGTGAGGTAGCCTGATGCCTTTGTTGATGTCGAAGAGAGAACTGCACTGATGGCCCTGGCAATTTTTGATCTGGACGACACCTTGATCCACGGCGACTGCGCCACGCTGTGGAGCGAGCAGATGGGTCGCCTGGGCTGGGTCGACCCTGAGTCGTTCATGCGCAAGAACAACGAACTGATGGACGCCTACAGCCAGGGCAAGCTGTTGATGGAGGACTTCATGGACTTCAGCCTGGAGCCGATGATCGGGCGCACGCCGGAAGAGATCGACCATCTGGTCGGGCCCTGGGTGGAAGACTTCATCGAGCCGATCATCTTCAGTGACGCCACCAAAGCGATTGCGGCCCATCGCAAGGCCGGAGACCGGATTCTGGTGATCTCGGCGTCGGGCACGCACCTGGTCAGACCGATTGCCGATCGTTTGGGCATCGACGAGATTCTCGGTATCGAACTGGAAGTGGCGCACGGCGTTTACAGCGGCCACACCGTCGGCACCCTGACCTACCGCGAAGGCAAGATCGTCCGGTTGCTGGAGTGGCTGGACGCGGAAGAGGAAAACCTGGAAGGCGCGAGTTTCTATTCCGACTCGCGTAACGATCTACCGCTGCTGTTGAAGGTGGATTTTCCACACGTGGTGAATCCGGATCCGGTGCTGCTTGAGCATGCGGAAAAGGCCGGTTGGCCGATCCATATCTGGAAGTAACCGCTCTCTCAAGAATTACGCCGTACCTGTGGGAGCGTGGNTTNAGCCGGGGATCAGGTCAGGCTTGGGTCGATGATCAACACCAGCTTCCCCGCCACCTTATTACTCGCCAACTCCGCAAACGCCGCTTCGGCGTCCTTGATCGGGTAGGTCTTCGCCAACTGCGGACTCAACCGCCCTTCAGCAAACAACGGCCACACCTGCTGGCTCAAATCACTGAACAAATCCGCCTTGAACTGCTCATCGCGGCTGCGCAAGGTCGAGCCCAGCAGTTGCACGCGCTTGGCCAGAACCTGCGCCAGATCCAGGTTCGCTTCACGACCGCCCATCAAGCCAATCAACACCCAACGACCATCCAGGGCCAGCAGNTTCAGGTTCAGTGCGGCGTAATTGCCGCCCACCGGGTCGAGAATCACATCGAACGGCCCCAGGTCACGCAGGCTGTCCAGGTCGCCCGAGCGCACCACACCTCCCTGCGCACCCAGCGCTTCGCAATAAGCCAGACGCTCGGCAGAACCGACGGTGACCCAGCACGGGTTGCCAAAGGCTTTACATAGCTGAATGGCCGCTGAACCGATTCCACTTGCTCCGGCGTGCAAAAGAACTTTCTCACCCGGTTTGAGCGAAGCCAGTTGAAACAAATTCAGCCAGACGGTCGCGTACACTTCCGGCAACGCTGCCGCCTCGGCCAGGGACAAACCTTCGGGGACCGGGAGCACATGCCGTCCGTCGACAACTACCTCCTCGGCCATCCCGCCCCCGGCCAGCAAGGCGCAGACCCGATCGCCGACCTGCCAGGACGAGCCCGGGCCGACCTCGCTGATCACCCCTGAACACTCAAGACCCAGTACCTGACTGGCTCCCGGAGGGGGCGGATAGAGCCCCGCGCGCTGTAACAAATCGGCGCGATTAAGGCCNGCCGCCGCCACNCGAATACGAACTTGTCCTACATCGCAGGTAGGACTGGGCTCTTCCAACCACTCCACATGACCTTCAACGCCTTGCAATGCTTTCACAGTGCCTCCATAGTGAGTCTGGACTGAGCCCGTAGCTGTAGCGCCGGGCTTTTTGCATTATGCGACCGGNNC
>NZ_NMOJ01000217.1 GCF_002251635.1 Pseudomonas mandelii | reverse complement strand
TTATGGAACCGGCTCCCTCAAAGACGGCCTAATATGCGTTATCAATTGCCCCCGCGTCGAATCAGCATGAAGCATCTGTTCCCCAGCACCGCCCTCGCTTTTTTCATTGGTCTCGGCTTCGCGTCGATGTCGACCAATACGTTCGCAGCCAATAGCTGGGACAATCTTCAGCCTGATCGCGATGAGGTGATTGCCAGCCTTAACGTTGTCGAGTTGCTAAAGCGCCATCACTACAGCAAGCCGCCGCTGGACGACGCTCGCTCGGTGATCATCTATGACAGCTACCTCAAGCTGCTGGACCCGTCGCGCAGCTACTTCCTGGCCAGCGATATCGCTGAGTTCGACAAGTGGAAGACTCAGTTCGACGACTTCCTCAAGAGTGGCGACCTGCAGCCAGCGTTCACCATCTACAAGCGTTACCTGGACCGCGTCAAAGCGCGTCTGGACTTCGCCTTGGGTGAGCTGAACAAGGGCGTCGACAAGCTCGACTTCACCACCAAGGAAACCTTGCTGATCGATCGCAAGGACGCCCCTTGGCTCAAGTCCACCGCAGAACTCGACGACCTGTGGCGCAAACGCGTCAAGGACGAAGTCTTGCGGCAGAAGATCGCGGGCAAGGATTCCAAACAGATTCAGGAAACNNTGACCAAGCGCTACAAGAANCAGTTGGCGCGCCTGGACCAGACCCGTGCCGAAGACATCTTCCAGGCCTACATCAACACCTTCGCCATGTCCTACGACCCGCACACCAACTATCTGTCGCCGGATAACGCGGAAAACTTCGACATCAACATGAGCCTGTCCCTCGAGGGCATCGGCGCCGTGTTGCAGAGCGATAACGATCAGGTGAAAGTCGTGCGCCTGGTACCGGCAGGTCCTGCCGACAAGACCAAGCAGGTCGCCCCGGCGGACAAGATCATCGGCGTGGCCCAGGCCGACAAAGAGATGGTCGATGTGGTCGGCTGGCGCCTGGACGAAGTGGTCAAGCTGATCCGTGGGCCGAAAGGCAGCGTGGTGCGCCTGGAAGTGATTCCGCACACCAATGCGCCGAACGACCAGACCAGCAAGATCGTGTCCATCACCCGTGAAGCGGTGAAGCTCGAAGACCAGGCTGTGCAGAAGCAAGTCCTCAACCTGAAACAGGATGGCAAGGACTACAAGCTCGGCGTCATCGAGATCCCGGCGTTCTACCTGGACTTCAAGGCGTTCCGCGCCGGTGACCCGGACTACAAGAGCACCACCCGCGACGTTAAGAAAATCCTGACAGAGCTGCAGAAGGAAAAAGTCGACGGCGTGGTCATCGACCTGCGCAACAACGGCGGCGGCTCCCTGCAGGAAGCCACCGAGCTGACCAGCCTGTTTATCGACAAAGGCCCGACCGTGTTGGTACGCAACGCTGACGGCCGTGTCGACGTGCTCGAAGACGAGAACCCGGGCGCGTTCTACAAAGGTCCGATGGCGTTGCTGGTCAACCGCCTCTCGGCCTCGGCTTCGGAGATTTTCGCCGGCGCCATGCAGGACTACCACCGCGCGTTGATCGTCGGCGGCCAGACCTTCGGTAAAGGCACCGTGCAGACCATTCAGCCGCTGAACCATGGCGAACTGAAGCTGACCATTGCCAAGTTCTACCGGGTTTCCGGGCAGAGCACCCAGCATCAGGGCGTACTGCCGGATGTTGATTTCCCGTCGATCATCGACACCAAGGAAATCGGCGAAAGCGCGCTGCCCGAAGCGATGCCGTGGGACACCATCCGCGCGGCCATCAAGCCGGCGGTCGACCCGTTCAAACCTTACATCGCGCAGCTCAAATCCGAGCATGACTTGCGTTCGACCAAGGATGCGGAGTTCGTGTTCATCCGCGACAAGCTGGCCCTGGCCCAGAAGCTGATGGCGGAAAAAACCGTCAGCCTCAATGAAGCCGATCGTCGTGCGCANCACACCGACATCGAGAATCAGCAGCTTGTGCTGGAAAACGCCCGCCGCAAGGCCAAGGGCGAAGACCCGCTCAAAGAGCTGAAGAAAGAAGATGAGGATGCCCTGCCGACCGAGCCTGAAAAAACCAAGCCAGAAGACGATGCCTACTTGAGCGAGACCGGGCGGATTCTGTTGGACTACCTGAAACTCAACACCGCGGTCGCCAAGCACTAAAATGATGGCAATTTAATGCTGACGCTCCCCGGAGCGTCATCAAACAGTCATCATTCTGTCGTGAAATAAAGGACTGGGAGCTCATGGCTCCCAGTCCTTTTTTTATCGCCAGAGATCGCCATGACCACCACTGAACAGCTGAGTGCCTTGAGTTCCATTCTGGCTCAAAGCGGTTTGCACAGCCTGTTCCAACCGATCATTTGCCTGTCCGAGCGGCGCATCCTCGGCTACGAAGCCCTCAGCCGTGGCCCGTCCAATAGCCCGCTGCACTCCCCCGTCGCCCTGTTCTCGGTAGCCAGCCATGCCGGGCGCCTCAGTGAACTGGAAATCGCCTGCCGTGAAAGCGCATGCCGGCGCTTCAATGAACAACAGCTGCCCGGCAAACTGTTTCTCAACGTCTCTCCTGAATCCCTGCTGGAAGCCGCCCATCAACCGGGTCGGACCCTGCAATTGCTGCAGGACTTCGGCATCCCGCCGAGCCAGGTGGTGATCGAACTCACCGAACAGACCCCGACCGACGATTTCCAGTTGCTGCAAAACGCCCTGCATCACTACCGGGCGATGGGCTTTTCCATTGCGCTGGATGATTTGGGCGCCGGTTATTCGAGTTTGCGCTTGTGGTCTGAACTTCGTCCGGACTACGTGAAGATTGACCGGCATTTCATCGACGGCATCCATCAGGACGCGCTCAAGCGTGAGTTCGTCGGCTCGATCCTGCAAATCGCCAAAGCCTCGCGGGCTCAGGTGATCGCCGAAGGGATCGAACTGCCGGAAGAGCTCGCGGTGCTGACGGAGATGGGCGTCGATCTGGTGCAAGGCTACTTGCTGTGTCGGCCTCAAGAGCATCCACCGCGCGAGGCGCGATCCTTGATGCCAAAACACGACAGCACCGCCGTGGCGCTGAATGACGAAGGCAGCGACCTCAGCGCCTTGCTCAACGACCAACCGGCCGTGGCCCGGGACACACCGACGGCCACGGTGCTGGAAGCCTTCCGCCGCCAGGCCAACCTCAACTCCCTGGCTGTGCTGGATGGGCGCGGCCACCCCGTCGGCATCGTGCACCGGCATTCCTTGTCGGACGCGCTGCTCAAGCCGTTCGCCACTGACCTGTTCGCGCGCAAGCCCATCAGCCGCTTGATGAGCGATGACTTTCTGGCGGTGGAGTTGAGCCAATCCCTGCAGCAAGTCAGCCGCTTGTTGACCAGCCGCGCACGCCAGCGAATNGAAGAAGACTTCATCATCACCCTCAACGGCGGCTATCTGGGATTGGGCCGGGTGATCGATGTGCTGAAGTTGATTACCGAACTGAAAATTCAGCAGGCCCGCTACGCCAACCCGCTGACCCTGTTGCCGGGCAACGTGCCCATCCAGCAATGCCTGACGCGGCTGTTGCAACAGGAGCGGGAATCGGTGATCTGCTACGTCGACATCGACAGTTTCAAACCCTTCAATGACATCTACGGCTACGGCCGTGGGGATGAAGTCCTGCTGTGCCTGGCGCAATGCCTGAACGATCGCGTCGATCCGGCCCGCGACTTCGTCGGCCATATCGGCGGCGATGACTTTCTGCTGGTGCTCGGCCCGGAAGACTGGCGCAAACGTTTGAACCAGTTGCTGGACGACTTCCAGAGCCAGTGCCGACGCTTCTACCGCAGCGAACACCTGGAAGCCGGCTGCTTTATTGCACCGAATCGCCAGGGTGTGCGCCAGGAATTNGCNTTGCTGTCGCTGTCGATCGGCGTGGTGCATTTGTATCCACAGGCCTGTGGACAACTGGATGCCAGCCAGTTGGCGGAGATGGCATCGCAGGCCAAGCATCACGCGAAGAACGTGGCGGGGTATAGCGTGTATGTGATTGATAGTTTGGTGGTGCCGGTGCGAGAGGAGGAATGGCTGCTAGGGCATCGCTGATTGAACTGACGCTATCGCGAGCAAGCTCGCTCCCACAGGTTTTTGTGTCGTTCGCAATTATTGTGAACGACACCAAACCCTGTGGGAGCGAGCTTGCTCGCGATGAGGCCAGAACATACACCTAAAATCCCCAATTATTGTGAACGACACCAAACCCTGTGGGAGCGAGCTTGCTCGCGATGAGGCCAGAACATACACCTAAAATCCCTGGTACTAATCCGCTTCTGACCGCGCGCCCAACCGCCGCCCAACCACATCCAGCACATCACAGCCATCACGCAACGGAATGGCGCAGAGCAACGCGAAGTCGCTGAGAATCATGGAATCGCACTCAATCGAACCGCGCATGGACAGGTTCTCCAGCACTTGGGTGACGGCTCGGATTCGGTAGCGGGCAGCGTCGGTCAAAATATCGAGCGGCGCGTGGGTGTCGACGAACAAGGTCGGCATGTCGCTGCAGTTGCTGGTCAGCGCCATGAAGCGGTTGTCGGGATGAGGCGTTAGAGGGGTGTAAGGCGGATCTGGCGTAAGTGTTTTCATTATTGAAACCTCTGGTAGTAATGGGCGCTACCATCGGCCTTCCTACAGGCTTGGGTGGCAGCTATACGCGGGGTAGGAATATCGAGACCAGAGAACTCGACCACACCGAAGCGTGCCCGCGCACAGCCGCCGCAACTGATCTTACGGACGCATGTCGATGGCCGCAATTCAGGTGTCGACGCCGAAGCGTCCTCTCTAGTCTTGAAGGGTTCCTACACCCTGCCACTGAGTTTTCAGTGACAGCCAGAAGACTATCGATGAGACACGTCGCGCACCAGTTCATGAAAGCCGCCACAACTCGAAGGAAATCTCCGATGGATTTACACAGCAATAAACGCGCAGGACTTTGCGGGGGATCAATCAGGAAAGAAATCAGCAACGGACGATGTTGGTGTAAGGCAATTCTCTAATACGTCGCCACGAATTGCGAACAAATGATGGGGTTACTTCGCAGCATCGCGAGACGCCAGCTCTTTAAGCTTCATCTCAGCCAACGGATGCCCAGCCTGCGCCGCAATCCGCCAAAACCGCGCCGCTTCCACGGGGTCCGGCGCCTTGCTCGGCGTCCCCGCCAAACTGATCACCCCCACCTGATACGCCGCTTTACCATCCCCCGCCAACGCCGCCAGGCGCAGCAATCGAACACCTTCCTCACGAGCCCCAAGGCCGACGCCACGGAAGGTCAGGATGTGGCCATAGAAGCTTTGCGCACCGACGTCACCCAGGTTGGCCATGCGCGCGAACTGGCCTTCGAGCCAGCTCCAGCCGCGGGGCTGTCGCACGAACCACGACCAGTGAAATAACCGGCGGGCCAGCCAGTAACTGGCGCGCGCCTTGAGTTTCAAGAACACTCAGGCCTCCGCCGATTCCGGGTATTCGTATTCAAACACGCGCACCACTTCCGAAGCGTGCCACGAGGCGGCAGCAACGCCGTCGGACGGCCCCGAGAAACGCCCCAGACGCTCGACGCATTCGAAGAAACCGGTGCGCGGCAAGCGACTGGCGCCCTGGCTGATGACCAGAGAGCTGCGCAAGGGCTGCTCGGCCTTGGCGTCCAGCGCGGCCAGATGCTCAAGCGCAGCGGTGAGGGTTTGCATGGCCGGCGTGGGCAACTGCAAACGTTCCAGCAAGGCTCGATAAGTCAGCAGGTGGCGCTGACGGCGGGCCTGATCCAACTCACCCAACAACCCGTCCCAATGTTGACGACTGATGCGTACGCTCACGATTCATCCCTCCACCCTGGCACCGTCAGTTCCCAGGCCAGGCTGCGGCGAATCGCAGCGTCGGGTAGACGCTCGCCACTTTCGATCAGGGCCAGATAAGACGGGCTGATGCCTACCGTGCGGGCCAGCGCCTCAATGGCGATGCCCTTCCCTTCGCGCAAACTGCGTAATTGATCCAGACCCGGAAGAATCTGGTCTGGTGATGGTGCGTGACGCACCGGCGAGTCGGGCGCCGATTGTTCGTTGATGCCTGCTGCTTTCAGTAGAGCCTGATACTGAGCCCACGGCAAAACCGCATATTCGGGCTCGCCTTTGCGTAAAATTATCTGAATATCCATGACTGCCCCGTAGGANAACGACACTTAGCGAGTCGGCACTTTTCCCTAGAAGTGTAATCCTAACAGCGGTCACGGTCGCGGGGGGTATGAATATAAGGACGATCCTCAATCGAATCAGGTTTTTTTCGGGCCTTGAAGCTGAAGTTGCTCAGGTGTATCGGGGAGCCGCTCCACCACCGCAAGCTTCTCCGGCAACTGACGATTGCGCCAGGCACGGAACGCATTGAGTTCATCGTCGAGGACTTTCATCAGCCAGGCCAGCACGGCAATGTCATCGAGCATGCCGAATACCGGGATAAAGTCCGGGATCGCATCAATCGGGCTGAGGAAATACATCAACCCCGCCACCACCGAGATCAGCGCCTTGGGGCTGATCGCCCGGTATTCTCCCCGCCAGTAGGCCAGGCACAGTGCCTGCATCAGGCGCAGATCGTCCTTGAGTTTGCCCAATCGATTGCCCTGGCTGGCCCCTTTGCTGGCGACGGCGAACAGCAGGGTCGGCAAGCGTCCACGGGCAAGCAGGCGTCCGGCGAGTGGCAGGAAACGAGCAAAATTCCAGGGTGCTTTCATCATTCCTCCCGCTGAAATGTTATCCACACAAATTGTGGATAACCTTGTGAACAGAGCTATTTTTCACNGCTGAAAGCCACGGACTACAAGGNNTCAACTCAGATCGGGCGTTTTTTACTCACATAAAAAAACCCAAGATTTCATTGACTTGGAGCGCCGGCGCGGCTAGCACGGCGTCCTCAATGGCTATGACTGCACCGTACAGCATCCGTTCGCTTTGTTTACCCTCGCTGAACGCCAGATGCAACAACGCCCCGCATAAAGCGAGGCGTTGTTCTTGAAGCAGACGCTGATTACTTGGCGGCGTCTTCTTTTGCTGGATCCTTGATCGCCAGCAGTTCCAGGTCGAATACCAGCACCGAGTTGGCTGGAATCGCCGGGCTTGGGCTTTGGGCGCCGTAGGCCAGCTCGCTAGGAATGTACAGCTCGACCTTCTCGCCCACGTGCATCAGTTGCAGGCCTTCGACCCAACCCGGGATCACGCCGCTGACCGGCAGGTCAATCGGGCTACCGCGATCTACGGAGCTGTCAAAGGTAGTGCCGTTGGTGAGCTTGCCGGTGTAGTGAACAGTCACCACGTCGGTCGGCTTAGGCTGAGCGCCATCGGCCTTCTTCACGATCTTGTACTGCAGACCGGAAGCCGTGGTCACTACGCCGTCTTTCTTGGCGTTTTCTTCAAGGAATTTCTTGCCGGCGGTTGCCGACTCCTCGCTCATTTTGGTCATGCGTTCTTCAGCACGCTTCTGCAGTGCGGCAAACGCTTCAACCAGCTCGTCGTCTTTGAGCTTCTGTTCTTTCTTGCCAACGGCATCTTCGATGCCCTGGGCTACTGCTTTGGAGTCCAGGTCATCCATGCCTTCTTGAGCAAGGCTTTTGCCCATGTTCAGGCCGATGCCGTAGGAAGCTTTCTGCGCCGGGGTTTTCAGCTCTACGCTGGTCTGCGAATCACAACCCGCAAGTACCAGGCTAACCAGGGCCACCGCCGCCGCCAACCGATGCTGTTTCATGCTATTTCCTTGTTCGTGCGCCAAAAGGGCATTCGAGTAAAGTCGCGAGCTTATCAGGCGGCCACGACCAATGGCTACCGGCATCTGAGCAGGAAACTTCTGATAAGTTCAGGTGTTTTAACGCATTTCGGGATTGGGATCATGAAGCTTCTGTCATCTTGGGCCCGCAGAGACGGATACCGGAACCCACAGCATCTGGCGTAATGGCCACTTGCCACCCCTCAAGCCCTGAGGCATAAGAGAGCTACAAATCGACAAGGATGTTTATCTTGCGCCTCTTATTCCGTGTGCTGGTGTTGTTCGCTGTGCTGCTGGGGCTGGGCCTGGCCGTGGTGCTGTACTACGTTGCCAACCCGAAGCTGCCGACCTGGTCACCCGCACAACAGGTGCATTACCTCGAACAGTGGAGCGCCGCCGACCGCCAGACTTACTACTTCACCCCCCAGGGCACTCAGGTCAAAGGCTTGCGCTACGACTGGTTCAAGGAACTCGAACTGCCCTTCTCGGAACAACGCTTCGCCGCCCCCGAGTATCTCGCACGCTTTGGTTTTCTGATCGACCCCGACCAGAAGGACACACCGAGCAACCCCGACAACTTGCCCGTGGGGTTTGCCCGCCATCAAAACCCCGGCAGCCAGGACGAATTCCTCGACATCACCTGCGCCGCCTGCCACACCGGTGAATTGCGCTTCAATGGCCAGGCGGTGCGCATCGACGGCGGTTCGGCGCAGCATGTCCTGCCTTCCAGTGTTCCTACAGTACGGGGCGGCAGTTTCGGACAAGCACTTGTCGCCAGTCTGGCCTCGACGTATTACAACCCTTGGAAATTCGAACGTTTCGCCCGCAACGTGTTGGGCGAGGACTACGAAACTCGCCGTCAACAGTTGCGCCAAGACTTCAAAGCCTCCCTCAATACGTTTGTGAAAGTGGCCTGGAACGACACCCATCGCGGGCTCTATCCGACCGAAGAGGGTCCCGGCCGCACCGACGCCTTCGGGCGCATCGCCAATGCCAGCTTCGGCGACGCCATTTCAGCAGAGAATTATCGCGTCGCCAATGCGCCGGTGGACTACCCACACCTGTGGGATATCTGGACCTTCGACTGGGTGCAGTGGAACGGCTCAGCCCAGCAACCCATGGCGCGCAACATCGGCGAAGCGCTGGGCGTCGGTGCCACCCTGAATTTCTTCGACGCCAATGGCCAACCGCTCAAAGGTGACGAGCGCTATCCCTCGAGTGTCCGCTTGCGCGACTTGCACCAGATCGAACAAACCCTGCAACGGCTCAAAGCACCGGCCTGGCCAGAGGAGCTGCTCGGCGCTGTCGACAAACCCCTGGCCGCCAAAGGTCGCGAATTGTTCAGCGAAAACTGCGCCGGCTGCCACGTGCCCCGATCGGTCCAGACCAACGGACGTTGGGTGCAACACCTGAAAATGCTGCCGGTGGACTACATCGGCACAGACCCCGGCGCGGCCAATAACATCGCCGACCATCGCTTCGACCTGAGCGCCTTGCAATGGGACCCGGCGGAGCTGGCGAAACTGGATGTGCAGTTGCAGCCGCCGCCCGCCGAACCGCTGGACATGAGCAAACTCTCGTCAGCCAAAGGCCTGGCCTACGTCACCGCGCTCGTAGGAAACCGCGCTTACCGCGAGGCGAAAATCCCCGAGGCCGAGCGTTCGGACATGGATGGCTTCGGCCTGCCGATTGGCGTGCGTGAATTGCGCGCCTACAAGGCTCGCCCCTTGGCCGGCGTCTGGGCGACGGCGCCGTTTCTGCACAACGGGTCGGTGCCGAGCATCTATCAACTGCTCTCGCCCCAGGATGAACGCGCAACGACCTTCTTCAAAGGCACGTTCGAGTACGACCCCAGGCACCTGGGCTATCGCACCGAGGCCTTTACCAATGGCTTCAAGTTCGACACGCGCATCACCGGCAATCACAACAGCGGCCACGAATTCCGGGCTGGCAAGCTGGGTAACGGCGTCATCGGTCGCCTGCTGCAACCGGAGGAGCGCTGGGCGCTGTTGGAGTATCTGAAAGTGTTGGGCGGCCCGCTGGAGGCACAATTGCCATGAGCAGACTGTGGATGTGGTTTGGTGCCTTCCTCGGCAAAACCCTGTTGTGGTTACTGGGCCTGGGAGTGCTCGGGTGGGCGCTGGCCACGGCGTGGTTTGCCTGGCAGCACCGGGGACCGGTATCCGCTGAAGAACTGATCCCGAACGGCGAAGCGGCGATGACGCAAGACATCATTCAGACGGCGGTGCGTATCGTCGACCAGCATCGCGAAGGCACCCGCTACCTGCGTGATGCGCACGCCAAGGCGCATGGNTGCGTGAAGGCCGAGGTTCAGGTGCTGCCGAATCTGACGGATGAACTGCGTCAGGGCGTGTTCAGCGAACCCGGCAAAACCTGGCAAGCGACGATGCGGCTGTCCAACGGCAATGCCTATCCACAGTTCGACAGTATTCGTGACGCCCGGGGCATGGCGATCAAGTTGCACGACGTGCCCGGTAAACAACTGCTCACCGATCAACAAAGCCGTGGCGAACAGGACTTCGTGATGTTCAGCCACCCGAACTTCTTCGTCAGCGATGTCGCCGAATACCGTCAGAATGTGGCCGCCCAGGCCGATGGCAAGAAGCTGATGGCGTTTTACCCCGGTTGGGATCCGCGCACGTGGCAGATTCGTCATCTGTTTATCGCTTTGGCGACACTCTCCCCAGCGCCGGAAAGTCCGACGCAGACGACGTACTTTTCGGTTTCGCCCTACAAGTTTGGTAACGCCAATGCGAAGTTTCGGGTGACGCCAGACCCTGACAGTTGCCCGGCCTACACGTTGCCGGCGCAGAACCAGAAGCTGCCGAATTTTTTACGTAATGCGCTGAATCAGCAATTGTCGACGGATCGGGTGCCCGCGTGCTTTGTCTTGCAGATCCAGCGGCAGGACGCAGACCAATNCATGCCGATCGAAGACACCAGTATCGAGTGGAAGGAAAAGGACGCGCCGTTCGAAACCGTGGCGCGGATCAAACTGCCCGCCCAGGACTTCGACACGCCGGCGCTGAACGTGCAATGCGATAACCAGTCGTTCAACCCGTGGTTCGGGCTTGAGGCTCATCGACCGATTGGCGGTATCAACCGCCTGCGCAAGGCGGTGTATGAAGCGGTCAGCGATTACCGCCACAGCCGCAACGCCGAGCAATAAAGCCAAATCCCGGACAGCAAAAAGCCCGCATCAAGCGGGCTTTCTGTGTGGTGACCTGGCGTTCAGCGTTCCAGATTACCGAATATGGCGCAGCGGACGGGACTCGAACCCGCGACCCCCGGCGTGACAGGCCGGTATTCTAACCGACTGAACTACCGCTGCGCGTAGCGTTGAAAGTAAGTGGTGGGTGATGACGGGATCGAACCGCCGACATTCTGCTTGTAAGGCAGACGCTCTCCCAGCTGAGCTAATCACCCTTTACCTTCGTTGCGGGGCGCATTGTGCCACAGATTTTCTTAAAGTGTTGATTTAATTGATATTTTTTCAAAAAAATCTGAAAACCGGTGAAACAACACATACCGCAGGAACAACAGACAGAAAAAAACCCGCGTTAGCGGGCTTTTCCGTGGTGACCTGGCGTTCAGTGTTCCAGGTTACCGAATATGGCGCAGCGGACGGGACTCGAACCCGCGACCCCCGGCGTGACAGGCCGGTATTCTAACCGACTGAACTACCGCTGCGCGTAACACTTGAAGCGAATGGTGGGTGATGACGGGATCGAACCGCCGACATTCTGCTTGTAAGGCAGACGCTCTCCCAGCTGAGCTAATCACCCTTCGCTTCGGTGTGGCGCGCATTCTACGGAGCGACCCTAAGTCTGGCAAGCACTTTTTAAAATNTTTTTTTNAGGCCTTCCAATGGCTTAG
>NZ_NMOJ01000216.1 GCF_002251635.1 Pseudomonas mandelii | reverse complement strand
GCAGGGTTGGCCTCAGCCCTGATCAAGAGAATAATGCCCCCCTTTGTATAAAGGAGAGACTCACCCCATGTGGTTCAAGAACCTGCTTATCTATCGCCTGACCCAAGATCTGCCTGTTGATGCCGAGGCGTTGGAAGCGGCAATGGCCACCAAACTGGCGCGCCCTTGTGCAAGCCAGGAGTTGACCACTTACGGTTTCGTCGCGCCTTTCGGTAAAGGTGAAGANGCACCCCTGGTGCATGTCAGCGGCGACTTCCTGCTGATCTCCGCCCGTAAAGAAGAACGCATCTTGCCGGGCAGCGTCGTGCGTGACGCCGTCAAGGAAAAGGTCGAAGAGATCGAAGCCGAACAAATGCGCAAGGTCTATAAAAAGGAACGGGACCAGATCAAGGATGAAATCATCCAGGCCTTCCTGCCGCGTGCGTTTATTCGTCGCTCGTCGACCTTCGCCGCCATCGCGCCGAAACAGGGCCTGATCCTGGTCAACTCGGCCAGCCCGAAACGCGCTGAAGACNTGCTGTCGACCCTGCGCGAAGTGATCGGCACCCTGCCGGTACGCCCGCTGACGGTTAAAACCGCACCGACTGCGATCATGACCGACTGGGTCACCACCCAGAAACCGGCCGATGACTTCTTCGTCCTCGACGAATGCGAACTGCGCGACACCCACGAAGATGGCGGCATTGTGCGCTGCAAGCGCCAGGACCTGACCAGCGAAGAAATCCAGTTGCACCTGACCACCGGCAAAGTCGTGACCCAATTGTCCCTGGCCTGGCAGGACAAGTTGTCCTTCATGCTCGACGACAAGATGACCGTCAAGCGCCTGAAGTTCGAAGACCTGCTGCAGGATCAGGCTGAACAAGACGGTGGCGAAGAAGCCCTCGGCCAGCTGGACGCCAGCTTCACCTTGATGATGCTGACCTTCGGCGACTTCCTGCCGGCGCTGATTGAAGCGTTGGGCGGTGAAGAGCTTCCGCAAGGGATCTAAAGGCTGGTGATACTAATGTGGGAGCGAGCCTGCTCGCGATGAGGGCGTGACATTCAACATTGAGTTGACTGACACCCCGCCATCGCGAGCAGGCTCACTCCCACATTTGGTTTGTGATGGTACTTAAAATAAGGATCAGGCCATGCGCGCCCTCGCTGCATTGAGTCGTTTTGTCGGCAACACCTTCGCTTACTGGGTTCTGATTTTCGCCGTCGTGGCGTTTCTGCAGCCNAGNTGGTTCATTGGCCTCAAAGGCGCCATCGTGCCGCTGTTGGGCCTGGTGATGTTCGGCATGGGGCTGACCTTAAAACTTGAAGACTTCGCCGAAGTCGCTCGCCATCCGTGGCGCGTGGCACTGGGCGTGGTTGCACATTTCGTGATCATGCCCGGCGTGGCGTGGTTGCTCTGCCAGGCGTTTCACCTGCCGCCGGAAATTGCCGTCGGCGTGATTCTGGTCGGCTGCTGCCCAAGCGGCACGTCGTCCAACGTGATGACTTGGCTGGCGCGGGGCGACCTGGCGCTGTCGGTGGCAATCGCCGCCGTCACCACCCTCCTCGCCCCGCTGCTCACACCGGCGTTGATCTGGCTGCTGGCGTCGGCCTGGCTGCCGGTGTCGTTCATGGAGTTGTTCTGGTCGATCCTGCAAGTGGTGCTGCTGCCGATCGTGCTCGGTGTGGTTGCCCAGCGCCTGTTGGGCGATCGGGTGCGCCATGCGGTGGAAGTGTTGCCGCTGATTTCGGTGGTGAGCATTGTGATCATTGTCGCGGCGGTGGTTGCGGCGAGCCAGGCGAAGATCGCCGAGTCCGGCCTGCTGATCATGGCCGTGGTGATGTTGCACAACAGCTTTGGCTACCTGCTGGGCTACTTCACCGGTCGGTTGTTCAAGCTGCCGCTGGCCCAGCGCAAATCCCTGGCGCTGGAAGTCGGTATGCAGAACTCCGGTTTGGGCGCCGCGCTGGCCAGTGCGCACTTCTCGCCACTGGCGGCGGTGCCTAGCGCGTTATTCAGCGTCTGGCACAACATTTCAGGGGCGTTGCTCTCGACGTATTTCCGCCGCATGAGCGAAAAACAAGACCGGGAAACCGCGGCTCAGCAAGCGGCCGAGTAATCCGCAAACTTGATCCCCGGGTTAATGATGGGCACTCTATGGCGCAACGCGAGGACGACCTCGCGGCTCGATCGAGTCATTAATCTGGGGACGACCCCGTCAATCGATGGAGGTCTTTCATGTCCTGGATCATTCTGTTTTTCGCCGGCCTGTTCGAAGTTGGCTGGGCCGTCGGCCTGAAATACACCGACGGGTTCAGCCGCCCTATCCCGACCGCATTGACCGTTGCAGCCATGGCGATCAGCCTTGGCTTGCTCGGCCTTGCCATGAAGGAATTGCCGCTGGGCACGGCCTATGCGATCTGGACCGGTGTGGGTGCCGTGGGCACGGTGATCGCCGGGATCATTCTGTTTGGTGAATCCATGGCGCTGTTCAGGCTGGCCAGCGTGGCGTTGATTATTGCCGGGTTGATTGGCCTGAAGGTCAGCGCCTAGGCCACTACCGCTATCGCGGGCAAGCCCGCTCTCACAGGGTTCAGTTTTATGCCTGCCATCTGTGGCACGCCAAAAAACCTGTGGGAGCGGGCTTGCCCGCGATGAGGCCCCCACACTCGCCAACTATCTAACGGTCCCACGCAAATCCCCGACCATCGCCTGCAACTTCGCCGGTTCCGCCGCCTCAACTGCCACCGCCGGCCCTGCCACCAACGTCACCNGCGACCAGATCCGATGAAAGAACCCCTTGTTCGGATCGCGACTGAAGAAACTCCCCCACAGCCCCTGCAACGCCATCGGAATCACCGGCACCGGTGTCTCTTCGAGAATGCGCACCAGCCCGCCCTTGAACTCACTCATCTCCCCGTCAGCGGTCAACTTGCCTTCCGGGAAGATGCACACCAGCTCACCGTCCTTCAGGTATTGAGCGATACGCGTGAAGGCTTTTTCGTAGATTTGAATATCTTCGTTACGCCCGGCAATCGGAATCGCCCCGGCCGTACGGAAGATAAAGTTCAGCACCGGCAAACGGTAGATTTTGTAGTACATCACAAAGCGAATCGGCCGACGCACTGCNCCACCGATCAACAGCGCATCGACGAACGACACGTGGTTGCACACCAGCAAGGCTGCGCCTTCATCCGGAATCAGTTGCAGATTGCGATGCTCCACCCGGTACATGGAATGGCTGAGCAGCCAGATCATGAAACGCATGGTGAACTCAGGCACGATGCTGAAGATGTAGGCGTTAACGCCGATGTTCAGCAGCGACACCACCAGAAACAGCTGCGGGATCGACAGCTCGACCATNCTCAGCAACAGGATCGACACGATCGCCGAGACCACCATGAACAGTGCGTTGAGAATATTGTTGGCTGCGATCACCCGCGCGCGCTCGTTCTCGGCGGTGCGCGACTGAATCAGCGCATACAGCGGCACGATATAGAAACCGCCAAAAATCCCCAGGCCCAGAATGTCGATCAACACCAGCCAGGTGTGGCCAAACCCAAGGATTTCGATCCAGCCGTGGCCGTCAACGCTGTCTGGAATACCGCCGGAATGCCACCACAGCAGCAAGCCAAACACCGTCAGGCCAAACGAGCCGAACGGCACAAGTCCGATCTCGACTTTGCGTCCGGAGAGTTTCTCGCAGAGCATCGAACCGAGCGCGATACCCACGGAAAACACCGTCAGAATCAGCGTCACCACGGTCTCGTCGCCGTGCATCCATTCCTTGGCGTAAGCCGGGATCTGCGTCAGGTAGATCGCGCCGACAAACCAGAACCACGAGTTGCCGACAATCGAGCGCGACACTGCCGGCGTCTGCCCCAGGCCCAAACGCAATGTGGCCCAGGATTGGCTGAAGATGTTCCAGTTCAGGCGCATTTGCGGCGATGAGGCCGCCGCCCGGGGAATGCTGCGACTGGCCAGGTAGCCGAGCACCGCGACAGCGATGATCGCGGTGGACACGATGGGCGCGTAATGGGTGGACGACATCATGATCCCGGCGCCAATGGTGCCGGCCAGGATCGCCAGGAACGTGCCCATTTCCACCAGGCCGTTACCGCCCACCAGCTCATCGTCGTGCAGGGCCTGGGGCATGATCGAGTACTTGACCGGGCCGAACAGCGCCGAGTGCGTGCCCATGGCAAACAGCGCCAGCAGCATCAGTTCCAGGTGATCGAACAGGAAACCCACCGCGCCGATCGCCATGATGGCGATTTCGCCAAGCTTGATCAGACGAATCAGCGCGTCCTTGTTGAATTTCTCGCCAAATTGCCCGGCCAGCGCCGAGAACAGGAAAAACGGCAGGATAAACAGCAGGGCGCACAGGTTGACCCAGATGGAGCGGTCACCGTCGAGGGTGAGTTTGTAGAGAATCGCCAGGATCANCGACTGCTTGAAGACGTTGTCGTTGAACGCCCCGAGGGACTGCGTGACAAAGAACGGCAGGAAGCGCCGGGTGCGAAGCAAGGTGAACTGTGAGGGGTGGCTCATCTTCCATGTGTCCCTGAGATTGGGTAAAGAGTGGCTTGGGGATTTGTTATTGGAATGTCGAACGTCGATCCAGGCCACACATTACCTAATCTTTGCCGGTTATTTCTTTAATCCTGCAATGCACGGCGAGACAAACAACTCGCCCCGCCACGCGCCCTGCACGGTGCGTTTGGAGACGATCAGCCACATCACCACCAGCATCGCCACCAGCACGCAGCCAAAGATACTGAAAAACGCCAGATTCAAGGTGCTGCCCAGTTTCAACGTCGTCAGAGAATAGACGCCCAGCGGGAAGGTGAAGCCCCACCAACCCAGGTTGAACGGGATACCGTCGCGCAGGTAACGCACGGTGATCAGCACCGCCATCAGCATCCACCAGAAGCCGAAGCCCCACAGCGTGATCCCGGCCACCAGGCCCAGCCCAGCCGCAATTTCACCGATGCCCGGCAAGCCGTTGGCCGCGAAGATCGCCGGAGCATCGGCCCCCAGCAGCAACATGCCCAACGCCCCGGTGCCGATCGGCCCCAGCGCCAGCCAGCTGGAGGCGGCCATGTTTTCGTGAGGCAGTTTATGCAGCGCCATGCGCAGCATCAGGATGGTCAGGATGCTGAACGCCACCGGCAGGGAAAACGCCCACAACACGTAGCTGGTCGTCAGTANCACCAGTTGCGAATGGGCATCGGCCAGGTGCGGTGCCAACAACCCCCCGCTGGCGGCCGCCACTTCCGCCGCGACCACGGGCAACAGCCACACGGCCGTCATCTGGTCGATGCTGTGTTCCTGGCGGGTGAACATCATGAAGGGGATCAGCACGCCGCAGGCCAGCGACATGACCACATCGATCCACCACAGCACCTCGGCGACATGAATCACTCCGTCGCCCCAGCGCGGCAAACCGAACACCAGGAAGCCATTGATGATGGTTGCCAACCCCATCGGGATGGTGCCGAAGAACATCGAAACCGTGGAGTGGCCGAAAATCCGTCGAGCCTCATCGAAGAACAGCACCCAGCGTGCCGTGTAGGCGGCGGTGAATAATACGAACAAGCAGATATTGAGCAGCCAGAGACCTTCGGCCACCGCGTTCAGACCGGGTATGGCGACGGGCAGTTGTGCCAGCGCCAATGCCAGTACGCCCGTGCCCATGGTCGCGGCGAACCAGTTGGGCGTGAATTGGCGAATGGCCTCGAGCGGGTGCTGCAAATGGCTGAACGGTTTGAAACCGGGTGTGGTGGTGTTGGGGCATGTCATGGCGAATTCCTCTCCTCTTGTGAGGTGGAATTCATGGTAGATCCGAATCGAATATCTATATAACGGGTAATATCTCTAACTGTTATCTGTTTTGTAGATATACCGTCAGACGCTGCCTTCCGTCTCGATCACCAGGATCCTCGCCGCACCTTGTGGATGAGCAACGTGTTCGGTGCCCACCGAGGCGTAGAAAATGTCGCCGATGTCGAGCAGCGTGTCCTTTTCAACACCGTCTTCGCGATAGCGCATCTGCACCTGGCCATCGAGCACGACGAACACTTCCTGCCCATCGTTGACGTGCCATTTATACGGCTGATCGGTCCAGTGCAAACGGGTGGTGATGCCGTTCATGTTGGCGATATCCAAGGCGCCCCAGGCTCGGTCAGCGGTGAAGGATTTGCTGCGGATGATCTTCATCGGTCGTTCCGTCGAAAGAAGTGGCGTTGCCAAGGCTAGCGATCATCGAACATCGGCGCCACAGACTTTGACTGGCTGTCGACGCATCAACGCGAGCAGAGCGCCGAGCGAAAGGACAATCAGCACCATGCCATAACCATCGGTCGTGGCCACCAGACCGAAGGCCCGTGTCAGATTCCCCGCCAGCAACGACGGCAGACAGAAGGCCAGATAGCTGAGCACATAAAACGCCGACATCAATCCGGCCCGTTCGTGGGGCAAGGCAAGCGGCACGACGCTGCGCAACGACCCGAGAAAACTGGCGCCGAAACCGCATCCGGCGACCAGCGTCCCGATGAAAAACAACGGCAGGCTGGCGCCGTGTACCGCCAGTAAAATCAGCGCCACACCGACGGGCAGAATGCTCGCGCCGACCCGCAAGACTTTGTCGGCCGGGCGACTGCGCAAGGTGTAGATCATCAGTGCACCGGTGACAGTCAGCACGGCGACTGTCGCACCGCCAATCAGATTGGAAGTCGATCCGGTGGCCGTCCGCACAAGGGATGGAGCGAGGGACGCGTAAAAACCACCGAGCGCCCAAGCGGCGGTGTTGATCGGCAGCACCAGCCACAACGCACGCCGTGCCTGGATGGGCACATGCAGGGTCGGGCGCAGCGACGCCAACGCGCCAGGTTGCGCACTGACGCTTTCCGGCAGACGCCAGACGTACAGCGCCTGCCACCCGAACAGCGCGAGCAGCACCCAAAAGGTCAATTGCAGCGGCAGTGGCGCAAACTCGGCCAGCAAGCCGCACCCCATGGCGCCGGCCGCCATGCCGAGCAGCGGTGCGACGCTATTGACCAGCGGACCTTGCTGGCGATCCGTGTCGAGCAGCGCGGCGCCCAACGCAGCTGTGGCCATCCCGGTAGCAAAACCCTGAAGCACCCGGGCACTGATCAACCAGGCGACGCTGTCGGCATTGATGAACAGCAGCATCGCCAGCATGTTCAGCACCACAGCGGTGAAAATCACCGGTTTGCGTCCCAGGTAATCCGAGAGCGAACCCACTGTGAGCAGCGCGGCGAGCAAGCTGATGGCGTACACACCGAAGATCAGGGTCAGGGTCGCTGCCGAAAACTGCAGGTGTTCCTGATACAAGTGGTACAGGGGTGTCGGCGCAGTGGAAGCGGCGAGAAAACTCAGTAAAGTGATCGCCAGGAACCACAGGCTGGAACGGTTTGATATCGAGCTGGACATNNGCACACTCCGCTAAAGCTAATATTTTGCTTTTGCGGAGTGTGCTACTGGCAAGCGCTTAAAGCAAATTCTTTGTGTTAAGGTTTTACGCATGGCNATTAAAGAAGGTTTACGCCCGGGCGGTCGAAGCGCACGGGTACAAGAGTCGATTCATTCGGCTGTCCGCGATCTGCTTGAAGAGCAGGACCGCTCGACCGTGACCGTCCCGCAAATCGCTGCGCGCGCGGGGGTGACGCCGTCGACCATTTATCGACGCTGGGGCGATTTGTCGGTGTTGCTGGCAGACGTCGCGCTGGCGCGCATGCAACCCGACAGCGAGCCGACCAATACGGGCANCCTGCGCGGTGACGTGCGAGCCTGGGCCGAGCAATACCTGGACGAGATGAGTTCCGAGCCTGGCCGCAACATGCTTCGCGACGTGCAATGCAGCACCACACCGGTCTACTGCACGACGATCATTGGCGGGCAGTTGCAGACGATTCTGGACCGTTACCCCGATCAGCCGAAGCCGAGTGTTGATCGATTGATCAACCTGGTGGCGGCACCGACGGTGTTTCGCATCCTGTTTTCGGCGACGCCGTTGGAGCTTGAGGAGCTGCATCAGCTGATCGAGATTGCGTTGAGTCAGTGAGGCCGCCTTCGCGGGCAAGTCGGGTCGCCCGACTTGCCCGCGAAGAGGCCAGCACTAACGCCAAAAATTGCGTTGAGTCAGTGAGGCCGCCTTCGCGGGCAAGTCGGGTCGCCCGACTTGCCCGCGAAGAGGCCAGCACTAACGCCAAAAATCCAGCAGACAAACACCCTGCGACACCCCACCACGCCACGACCTTGGTCGACACTGACTAACCCCGGCCATCGTGCGAGACTGTCTAACCGGG
>NZ_NMOJ01000215.1 GCF_002251635.1 Pseudomonas mandelii | reverse complement strand
CTGGAATGCCCGGGTGTTTTTTGCCCGGAGTTACCATGACGCTGTCCAGCGGGCTGATCGCCGCCGTTGCCCTGGCCTATATGGCCATCATGTTCGCCATCGCCTTTTACGGCGACCGTCGCAGCACACCGTTGCCGCCGCGAGTGCGCGCGTGGGTGTACAGCCTGTCGCTGGCGGTCTATTGCACCAGCTGGACCTTCTTTGGCGCCGTCGGCCAGGCCGCCGAGCAACTCTGGTCATTCCTGCCGATCTACCTCGGGCCGATCCTGCTGCTGGTCTGCGCGCCGTGGGTCCTGCAAAAAATGGTGATGATCAGCAAACAGGAGAACATCACCTCCATCGCCGACTTCATCGCCGCGCGCTACGGCAAGTCCCAGTCCCTGGCGGTGGTGGTGGCGCTGATCTGCCTGGTTGGCGTACTGCCCTACATCGCCCTGCAACTCAAGGGCATCGTGCTCGGGGTAAACCTGCTGATCGGCGCCGGTGCCGACGCCATGGGCACCCGCGCCCAGGACACGGCGCTGATCGTGTCGCTGGTGCTGGCGCTGTTCACCATCGTGTTCGGTACCCGCAACCTCGATGCGACCGAACACCACCGAGGCATGGTGCTGGCGATTGCGTTTGAATCCCTGGTCAAACTGTTCGCCTTTCTCGCNGTCGGCGCGTTTGTGACCTACGGCCTGTACGACGGTTTCGGCGACCTGTTCAGCCAGGCGATGCTCGAACCACGCCTGGAGGAATACTGGAAAGAAACCATCAACTGGCCGTCGATGGTGGTGCAAACCGGTGTGGCGATGATGGCAATCATCTGCCTGCCCCGGCAGTTTCACGTCACCGTGGTGGAGAACATCGACCCTCAGGACTTGCGCCTGGCGAAATGGGTATTCCCTGCCTACCTGGCGCTGGCAGCGCTGTTCGTCGTACCCATCGCCCTCGCCGGTCAGATGTTGCTGCCCAGTTCGGTACTGCCGGACTCTTTCGTCATCAGCCTGCCACTGGCCCAAGCCCACCCGGCCCTGGCNGTGCTGGCATTTATCGGCGGCGCATCGGCGGCTACCGGCATGGTGATTGTCGCGAGTATTGCGCTGTCGACCATGGTTTCCAACGACATGTTGCTGCCCTGGCTGCTGCGGCGCTCCAGTGCCGAGCGACCGTTCGAAGTGTTCCGCCAGTGGATGCTGTCGGTGCGCCGGGTCAGCATCGTGGTGATTCTGTTGCTGGCTTACGTCAGCTATCGCCTGCTTGGCTCCACCGCGAGCCTGGCGACCATCGGCCAGATCGCTTTCGCCGCCGTGACCCAACTGGCCCCGGCGATGCTCGGCGCGCTTTACTGGAAACAGGCCAACCGCCGAGGCGTGTTCGCCGGTCTCGCCGCCGGGACATTCCTCTGGTTCTACACCCTCATTCTGCCGATCGCGGCCCACAGCCTCGGTTTGTCCTTGAGCAGTTTCCCGGGGCTGGCCTGGCTGCACAGCAACCCGCTGAACCTGCCGCTCACCCCGCTGACCCAAGGCGTGGTGCTGTCGCTGGCAGCTAACTTCACGCTGTTCGCCTGGGTGTCGGTGCTGTCACGCACGAGGGTGTCGGAGCACTGGCAGGCGGGCCGATTCATCGGTCAGGAAATCAGCGCGCGCCCCAGCGCCCGCTCGATGCTCGCGGTGCAGATCGACGACTTGCTGAAACTGGCCGCACGCTTCGTCGGTGAAGAACGGGCGCGGCAGAGCTTCATCCGTTTTGCCTACCGCCAAGGCAAAGGCTTCAACCCGAACCAGAATGCCGANAACGATTGGATCGCCCACACCGAACGGCTCTTGGCCGGTGTGCTCGGTGCATCGTCGACACGCGCTGTAGTAAAAGCCGCGATTGAAGGGCGGGAAATGCAGCTGGAGGACGTCGTACGGATCGCCGACGAAGCCTCCGAGGTGCTGCAGTTCAACCGTGCGCTGCTACAGGGCGCCATCGAAAACATCACCCAAGGCATCAGCGTGGTCGACCAGTCACTCAAGCTGGTGGCCTGGAACCGGCGCTACCTGGAGCTGTTCAACTACCCGGAAGGTTTGATCAGTGTCGGGCGACCAATTGCCGACATCATTCGCTACAACGCCGAACGCGGCCTGTGCGGGCCGGGCGAAGCCGAAGTGCACGTAGCCCGACGCCTGCACTGGATGCGCCAGGGTCGCGCCCACACGTCCGAGCGCTTGTTCCCGAATGGGCGCGTGATTGAGCTGATCGGCAACCCGATGCCCGGCGGCGGGTTTGTCATGAGCTTCACGGACATCACCGCATTCCGGGAAGCCGAGCAGGCGCTGACTGAAGCCAACGAAGGCCTGGAGCAGCGCGTCACCGCACGGACCCACGAGCTGTCACAACTCAACGTGGCCCTGACCGAAGCCAAGGGCACCGCGGAATCGGCCAA
The DNA here is from genome assembly GCF_002251635.1 of Pseudomonas mandelii. Taxonomy (GTDB): domain Bacteria; phylum Pseudomonadota; class Gammaproteobacteria; order Pseudomonadales; family Pseudomonadaceae; genus Aquipseudomonas; species Aquipseudomonas mandelii_B. Next base: position 3,168 of record NZ_NMOJ01000215.1, on the reverse strand, counting down.
TCAGTCGAAAACCCGCTTTCTGGCAGCGGTGAGCCATGACCTCATGCAACCGCTGAACGCCGCACGGCTGTTCTCCGCCGCCCTCTCCCACCAGAACGACGGTTTGTCCAGGGAGGCGCGGNANCTGGTGCATCACCTCGACAGCTCGTTGCGCTCCGCCGANGACCTGATCAGCGATCTGCTGGACATTTCCCGCCTGGAGAACGGCAAGATCAACCCGGACCCCAAGCCCTTCGTGCTCAACGAATTGTTCGATGCGCTCGGTGCCGAGTTCAAGGCACTGGCTCAGGAACAAGGGCTGAAATTCCGTGTTCGGGGTAGCACGCTGCGGATCGACAGCGACATCAAACTGTTGCGGCGGATCCTGCAGAATTTCCTGACCAATGCGTTCCGCTACGCCCAAGGACCCGTGCTGCTCGGCGTCCGGCGGCGCAAGGGCGAGTTGTGCCTGGAGGTGTGGGACCGAGGACCGGGAATCCCTGAAGACAAGCAGCAAGTGATTTTCGAAGAATTCAAACGCCTCGACAGCCATCAGACGCGCGCCGAGAAAGGCCTGGGACTGGGGCTGGCGATTGCCGATGGTCTATGTCGCGTGCTGGGACACACCTTGCGCGTTAGGTCCTGGCCGGGGCGCGGCAGTGTATTCAGCGTCAGCGTGCCGCTGGCGCGGGCTCAAGTGGTCGCGCCGACCCAGGTCAGCGAGCTTAATGGTCATGTGATGAGCGGCGCGCAGGTGCTGTGTATCGATAATGAAGACAGCATCCTGATTGGCATGAACAGCCTGCTGACACGCTGGGGTTGCCAGGTCTGGACCGCACGCAACCGTGACGAATGCGCGGCGCTGCTGAAGGACGGTNTACGCCCACAACTGGCGCTGGTGGATTACCACCTGGACCACGGCGAGACCGGCACCGAGCTGATGGGTTGGCTGCGGGCGCAACTGGNTGAGCCGGTGCCGGGGGTGGTGATCAGTGCCGATGGCCGGCCGGAGACGGTGGCCCAGGTCCATGCGGCGGGCCTTGAGTACCTGGCCAAACCGGTGAAACCGGCGGCGTTGCGGGCGTTGTTGAGTCGGCATTTGCCGTTGTGATGGCAGGCTTGAGTTCTTTGGCGGCAGTGCTGACGCCTTCGCGAGCAAGCCCGCTCCCACAGGGGATCGGAGTTGTTGCACACATCGATTGAACAACACAAAAACCTTGTGGGAGCGGGCTTGCTCGCGAAGCTTTTGACTTATTCAGGCAACTCAGCCAATCCATCAACATCGGTCATCGCCCGCTCCAGCAGATCAGCCGGCAAGCTCTTGCTCGCTCGCGCACCCAGCAATTTCAACTGCTCACTGCGACTGACCAGATTGCCGCGTCCTTCTGTCAGCTTGTTGCGCGCAGAGCTGTAAGCCTTGTCCAGTTGCTGCAAGCGATTGCCGACTTCATCCAGGTCCTGGATAAACAACACGAACTTGTCGTACAGCCAGCCGGCCCGCTCGGCGATTTCCCGGGCGTTCTGGCTTTGGCGTTCCTGCTTCCACAGGCTGTCGATCACCCGCAGGGTGGCCAGCAAAGTGGTCGGGCTGACGATGACGATATGGCGGTCGAAGGCTTCCTGGAACAGGTTCGGCTCAGCCTGTAACGCGGCGGAAAACGCCGCCTCGATAGGTACGAACAGGAGAACGAAATCCAGGCTGTGCAGGCCGTCCAGGCGCTTGTAATCCTTGCCGGCCAAGCCCTTGACGTGATTGCGCAGGGACAGCACNTGCTGCTTCATGGCGANCTGGCCGATGGCATCATCCTCCGCCGCAACGTACTGCTGATAAGCCGTGAGGCTGACCTTGGAGTCGACCACCACCTGCTTGTCGCCGGGCAACATGATCAACACGTCCGGCTGGAAACGCTCGCCATCCGGGCCNTTGAGGTTGACCTGGGTCTGGTACTCGCGGCCCTTCTCCAGCCCGGCGTGTTCAAGCACGCGCTCAAGAATCAACTCGCCCCAGTTGCCTTGGGTTTTCTGCCCTTTCAACGCACGGGTGAGGTTGGTGGCTTCGTCGCTCAGGCGCAGGTTCAGCTGTTGCAGGCGTTCCAACTCCTTGGCCAGGGAAAACCGTTCGCGGGCTTCGGCCTGATAGCTTTCTTCCACACGCTTTTCGAAGGACTGAATTCGCTCCTTGAGCGGATCGAGCAACTGGCCCAGGCGTTCTTGGCTGGTTTCGGCAAAACGCTGTTCGCGCTCGTCGAAGATCTTCCCGGCGAGCTCGGCGAATTGCGCTCGCAGCTCGTCTCGTGAGCCTTGCAGGTCGTCGAGGCGTTTTTGATGGCTGTCCTGCTGCTCACGCAGTTCGGCGGTGAGCGAGGCCGCCCGGGCGTCCAGGCGCCGCAGCTCGGCATCTTTGCCGGCGCGCTCGATGTTCCAGGCGTGAGACGCGTCGCGGGCATCGTCGCGCTCTATCTGTAGCAGTTCGATTTCACGGCGCATGGCGGCCAGCTCTGCCTGCTTGGCGGCGTTGGCCTGGCCCAGATCACCGATTTCATCGCGGCAGGCTTCGAGCTGAGCGTTCAAGCCGTCCTGCGCCAGTAGCGACATGGCCAGACGCTCTTCCAGCAACGCCACCTCGGCTTGGGCCGCGCTCGCCCGGCGCTGGATTTGCCAGGCCAATACCAGCAAGGGCAGTGCGGCGCCCGCCAGACCCAGCAAAATGCTGGTCAAGTCCATAGCCATAGCGACTCCTGCCGATGAGATAAAGCTTGAAGGGTAACCAAGGCGTCAGGACTTGGACAGCTCAGTCTTCGACCAGTCCCAGTTCCCGTTGAGCGCGCCGGTCCCCTGCTCGCGCGGCCTGGCGCAACAGGTCCTGGCCAATGCGGCGATCGCGGGCATTGCCGCATTCGCGGCACATCAACTGGCCGAGACGACTTTGCGCGGCCACCACACCTTCGCGGGCTGGCTGTTTGAGCAAGCGTCCGGCGAAATGTTTGACGTTGGTGTTTTCACCCAGGCGCGGGCTATCGAGCAACCACTCCGCTACTCGCATCGAAAAGCGTTTGGGAGGGGTAACACTGGGAGGTGTAGAGGTAACAGAAGGTGATACTGAGCGAAACTTCATAAAGCACTGTGGGACAGAACGGAAGGCGCGCCACTCTACTCTTTTTTTCGCAGACGTAAAGCCAGAAAAAACTC
>NZ_NMOJ01000214.1 GCF_002251635.1 Pseudomonas mandelii | reverse complement strand
ACACGCCCGTTCTAGAGCAAGCGCTTGGGACAATCCACAGAAGCTGTGGATAACTCAGTGGACAACCCGCCTTGAACTCGCTCAAAGCCCCATGGAACGGGGGCCGCAGTCAAACTGACGATTTTTTCACCAATAAAAAAAAGCGATATTTTTCATTGACTTAAATTTTCAGTACAGGCACCCACTGTGGTCGGGGCGCGGATGACAGTCCGGTTACAGTCTGCGCAACTTATGTGCACAAGTACCTTCGCGGCAGTTATATCGATACTCTTTTTCGGAGCGTTTTGTGGAGGGTTTCTGGGGATAACCTTGGTAAAGCCTTGTCCCAGGCTTATGCCGGAGCGGCGACCAACGGTCGGAAATTGTCCCCTGACGCAGCATGTTGGCGGGGCACGGAAATTATTTTGCCTTCACGCTTCCCTTCGCCTACTCAATCCGTTAGTATCCGCGGCGTTAGTACCAAGCTGAAAGTCAATTCTGGTCGAACAAATCCTCCCGGTCAGCCTTCCCAACGGAAGCCTCCACCGAACAAGCGGGATCGACCACCTCGATGGTTTCCAGGTATTTCTTGCGACGGCACTGCCTTTGAACAAGCAAAGGGTGTCGCGAAGTTTCAATACTCTGACCGAACCAACCTGCAAATTGATCAGGATCTTCACCCCGGGCCCAGAACCTTTGCCCTTGTTGTGTTGCCTGCCCTCCTAAGTACCTACCTGCCAGCCCAAGCGCGCCTAACTTATTAGCGCTTCAAACTGGCTGCTTTGTTCCAGTCGGGTTCTTCGTTCGATCAATGGTGATCGACGTTACTGGAACGTTTTAACGTTGCACGGTTCTTATCCGTGTCATTTGTAGGAACACCAATAATATGTCCACTCAAATCCACACTCAGGATGCCATCCGCACCCTCACTAACGCTTTTGCACCAATGAACTGCCTGATCATGGCCGCTCGCAAAGGCTGCTTCAGCTTCACCCTGGTCAACGAACACGGCATCGCTCGTCACAGCGAACGCCTGTACCCCGATCAATACTCCAGCGCTGAACCGCTGCAGGCTGTGATCGAGCGTACCCGTCAGGCACTGGTTGCCTGATCGACCCGAGTCGCTGAAAA
>NZ_NMOJ01000213.1 GCF_002251635.1 Pseudomonas mandelii | reverse complement strand
CNCAAAAGCCCTGCTCAAAAAGCGGGGCTTTTTATTGCCCGATATTTCTCATTGCGCAGCCTTCCACTAATTACTAACCGATATAACGGTTATAACTCGCAGCCAGAAATATTTTAAAAACAGGCCTTTACAGCGTGAATATGACACTACACTTCAACTCAAGCGGCATGATCCGCTTGCGACGAGCCTGAGTCGATTCACCTGCTGCCAACGCTCCCTTCAGGTTTCGCCGCCCATTTCATGTTTCGAGGGCTTTATGGGTATCGCTGCCAGCGAACTGTGCCGTTATGTGATCCGTCCGACATTGATTTACCTCGGCCGCCATNNCNCNACCGCCGAATCCCTGCTGCTGGGGATTGCCGCCAGCCAATCGGCCCTTGGTTCCGCCCTGCATGACCGCCGTGGACACGGCCTGTACCGAATTGCCGAACCGCGCCACCAGGCGCTCTGGGATCACTACCTGGCATTGGACCCGGAGCGCGCGAGCCTGGTGCGCGGCCTCGCCAGCCAGCATGCATTTCTGAGTGCACCCCACCTGGAATTGACCGTCAACCTGCGTTACGCCACTGCCATCGCCTGGCTGCTGGTAGAAGAACAGAACACTCCCCTCCCCGCCGCGGATGACTTGTTGGGAATGGCCCGAATCTGGCGCCAGACTTTTCAGCCTCAAGGACGTCTGCGCGATTTCACCTACGCTTGGCAAACCTGTGTTTCACCCCTGAATCAGGTCGCTTGCTGACCCGCCGGTTTCCAAAGATCCTGCAACGGGTCGCGAATCTGGTCGGATTGTCCTACAAAACCGCTCTAACTCAAGCCATACAGCCTATAGCGCTAACTTAAAATTGTTGATACTTTCCGCAGCGGTGATCACCACGGAGTTCTAATAATGAAAAAAGTAATGCTCAAAACCACCATTAGCCTCGCCGTTGCCATGGCATCCACCCAGATCTTCGCAAGTGGCTTTGCCCTCAACGAACAAAGCATCAGCGGGATGGGGACAGGTTTTGCCGGGCGATCTTCTGCTGCCGACGACGCATCCACCATTGCTGGCAACCCTGCCGGCATGTCTCGCATCAAGCGCGAACAAGTGACCGGCGGTGTTGCATTCATCGACGCGCACACTGACATCAGTGACGCCAGCTCTCGTCCAAATGGCGGTACCAACAAAGGTGACATGGTCCCTTTCATGGGCGTACCGATGGGCTACTACGTCAAGCCAATCGACGACCACTGGGCATTCGGTATCGGTGTGTACGCTCCGTTCGGCCTGGTGACCGATTACGAGAACGGCTTCGCCGGCCGTTACTTCGGCAGCAAGAGCGAAGTCAAGATCGTCACCCTGCAACCGACTGTCAGCTACGCCTTCAACGACAAGGTCTCCATCGGTTTCGGCCCGACCATCAACCGTATCGACGGCACCCTGGAATCGAACCTGTCGATTACCCAGGCCGCACCGGACGGCAAGGTCAAGATCAAGGGTGATGACACCGCACTGGGCTACAACATCGGCGTCCTGGTGCAAGCCACCGACAGCACTCGTGTCGGCCTGACCTACCACTCGAAAGTGAAGTACAAGCTCGAGGGTGACACCAAGGTCAACTACAACGTGCTCGCCGCTGTGGGCCAGAATCCAAGCCAGAAGTACGACGCCTCGCTGGACCTGACCACGCCTGAATCGGTGGATTTCTCGGTCACTCACCAGCTGGACGACCAGTGGACGCTGTACGCAGGCAGCACCTGGACTCGCTGGAGCCGCCTGAAAGAAATCACCGTCGATAACAAGGGGGTTCCGGCCATCCTGAACGGTCAGTTCGGCACCATCACCGAAGAACAGAACTGGCACGACACCTGGGCTCACGCCATCGGCGCGTCCTACCAGCTGAACAAGCAATGGGTGCTGCGTACCGGCCTGTCCATTGACCAGGCACCGACCAACAACGCCGACCGCTCCCCACGCATCCCGACTGGCGATCGCAAGATTTTCAGCGTGGGCGCTGGCTGGAGCCCGACCGACGACCTGACCATCGACGTAGCGTACTCGTACCTGCGCGAAGAGTCGGTCAAGGTCAACAACAGCAACGACCGTGGCCAGAACTACAGCGCCAAGTATGAAAACTATGCGAACGGTTTCGGTGTTGGTGCAACCTACCGCTTCTGATGATTCACGGCGCGCCTGAAACGCTCGCCAGCTGAATCACAAAAGCCCCGCTCTCTTGCACAGAGGCGGGGCTTTTTCATGGGCGTCAATCAGGGTTGCGAGGCCAGGGCTTTTTCCACCGCAGCGATGAACTCGGGATCGTCGGGCTTGGTCAGGCTGGAGAAATTGGCAATCACCATACCCTTGCGATCGACCACGTACTTATAGAAATTCCACTTCGGCGCGCTGGTCTGTTTGGCGAGGATTTTGAACAGGTGAGTCGCGTCATCGCCACGGACTTTCTGCGGCTCAGTCATGGTGAACGTCACGCCATAGTTCACGTAGCAGACCTTGGCGGTCTCAGCGCCGTCCTTTGACTCCTGCTTGAAGTCATTGGACGGAACGCCGATCACCTCCAGCCCCTGATCCTTGTAACGCTGATTCAGCGCCTCAAGGCTTTTGAACTGTGGGGCAAAGCCACAGAAGCTTGCCGTATTGACCACCACCAGCGGTTTACCCTCAAACCGCTGGCACAGGTCGATGGTTTCCTTGGCGCGCAGCTTGGGCAACGAGCCCTGCAACAGCTCCGGGCACTCGGCCGCTTGTGCCAATCCGGTAAACGCCATCAGCAACGCGGGGACTGCAATCCAGCGCATCAGCATGTCGGTGCATCCTTGATTAATGGTCACAAACGAAGTTACTCGCCCTCGCCTGTTCCTAGCAAGCGCCCATACCCAACTGCATCAGCGCCAATCCGCCCTGATGCCAGCCCCACCAGGCCAGGGCCAGCAGCAAGGCGCCGACAGCGACCACCGCTATCCGCGGCCACAGACGGTTCATATCGCACTCAACCGGGTTTGCAGGCGCGCCACCGGCTGCTCACGCACCGGCCAGTTCAGGGCGGCGGCCAACAGGCTCAAGAGGATTGCCACTTGCCAGATCAAGTCATAGCTCCCGGTTTTGTCATACACCACCCCGCCCAACCAGCCGCCGAGGAACGAACCGAGCTGGTGAAAGAGGAAAACAATCCCACCGAGCATGGACAGGTTTCGCACACCAAACAAGGTCGCCACTGTGCCGTTGGTCAACGGCACCGTCGACAGCCAGAGGAAGCCCATGGCCATGCCGAACAGGTAAGCCGTGACTTCAGTGACCGGCGCCCACAGAAACAACACGATCACCACCGCGCGCAACAGGTACAGGCCGGTCAGCAAGCGCGGCTTGGACATGCGCCCGCCGAGCCATCCTGCGGTGTACGTGCCGAAAATATTGAACAGCCCGATCAGCGCCAGCACCGTAGTGCCCACTGTGGCCGGAAGGTGCTGATCCACCAGATACGCCGGCAGGTGCACACCGATAAACACCACCTGAAAACCGCAGACGAAAAAGCCGAACGCCAGCAGCCAGAACCCCGAATGAGAGCAAGCTTCATGCAGCGCTTCAGAGAGGGTTTGTTCATGGCCGAGCACTGGCAGCGGCTTGTCCTTGAGCATGCTCACCAGCGGGATAATCAGCGCCACCAGAAGGCCCAGGACCAGCAATGCCGCGGACCAACCCAGCCAGCCGATCAACCCCAAGGTGCCCGGCACCATGGCGAACTGACCGAAGGAACCTGCAGCGCTNGCGATGCCCATGCCCATGCTGCGTTTCTCCGGCGGCACGGCGCGACCGACCACGCCAAGGATCACCGAGAACGAAGTGCCCGACAGGCCGATGCCGATCAACAGGCCCGCACTCAGGGACAAGGTCACCGCCGAGTCGGACAAGCCCATGCACACCAGGCCCAAGGCGTACAGAACACCGCCGACCAACACCACTTTCGCCGCGCCAAAGCGGTCGGCCAGCGCGCCGGTAAACGGCTGTGCCAGGCCCCAGATCAGGTTCTGCAGGGCGATGGCAAAAGCGAACGTCTCACGCCCCCAGCCGAATTCGGTACTCATCGGTGCCAGGAACAGCCCGAAGCCGTGTCGCACGCCCAAAGACAATGCCAGGATCAGCGCACTCCCCACCAACACCCAACCGCACGTACGCCACATCGAGGTCATTCTTATTCTCCGGTAGCGGGTATATACCCGCTTAAGATCGGAAAAACCGGCATCACGCCAGTTCGTCCAGCAGTCGCAACAAGGTTTCGCGTTTTTCGGCGCCCAGACGATCAATCAACCGCTGCTGCGCCGCTTCCCAGGCGGGCAAGGCCGCTGCGAGGCGATCGGCACCCGCCTCGGTCAGGCGGACAATGCGGTTACGCATGTCCTCGCCCTCGACCAGCGCCACCAGGCCCTCACCTTCCAGCACCCGAAGATTGCGCCCCAGGGTGCTGCGATCCAGCCCCATGGCTTCGGCCAGGCTGGAAATGCTCGGTTGGTCGAGGCGCTGCAAGTTGCACAGCAAGGAATACTGGGCGACGTTGATCCCGAAGCCGTCGAGAGCGCCGTCGTAATGCCTGCTGACGCCACGGGCGGCGCGTCGCAGGTTGGTGCATAAACATTGAGAGTCGAGCATGGTGCGTGTATATACCCGCGAGTGTGTTAAATCAAGTTACAGAAGGGTTCATTCATGAATTTCGAGGTGTTTGGCCAACCGCAATCGCGAGCAAGCTCGCTCCCACAGTGGATCTTCAGTGGATGTTGAATTTATGTTCGACGCCATCAATGTGGGAGCGAGCTTGCTCGCGATGAGGCCGGCACATCCTGCCCACAAACCATCAGACCAACGCCAACCCCACCAACACCACCATCTCCAGCAACTCCAGCAACGCCCCGGCCGTATCCCCCGTTGTCCCACCCAATCGCCGCAGCATCACTTGCCGCAACCAAATGAACATCCCTCCCGCCAGCACCAGCGCCCAGAGACCGCCGACTCCAGCGATCAACACGCAAACCAACGCACTGACCGCCAACACCTGCTGACCCGCCGAACGCGGCAAATGATCCGCCAGCGCCTGCCCCAACCCGCCGGCACGCACATATGGCGTGGTCAGGAACAATCCCAGCATCGCGCTGCGGCCAATCAGCGGAACAATGATCAGCACAACGCTGTGCTGCTGCTCGATCAGCGCCAGCAACGCGGCAAATTTGAGCAGCAACACCAACACCAGCGTCACCACCGCGATCGGTCCGCTGCGCGGGTCTTTCATGATGGTCAGCGTACGCTCGCGGTCACCAAAACCACCGAGCCATGCATCGGCGCTATCGGCCAGACCGTCCAGGTGCAACGCGCCGCTGAGCAATACCCAAGCGGTCAGCAGCAACGCGGCGTGAAGCAACGAAGGCGTGCCCAGTAGCAGCCAGTTCAGTGCCCATAACAGCGCGCCGAACAGCAGCCCGACCAGCGGATAAAACAACAGCGACCGACCCAGTTCCTGAGGTGCGGGCATGCCNGGCAGACGAATCGGCAAACTGCTGAGAAATTGCAGGGCGATCCAGAAGGGCAACATGGTCAGATCGCTTCCTTAAGGAGGACGCCTGACTCGACGCTCAATGAAAACAGCGAGCCATGGCCGACCTCGACATTCAACAACTGCTCACGAGGCAAGCCACGTGCCTGAGCCAGCAACAAACGCATGACGCCGCCATGGCTGATCAGCAAGATCCGTTCACCCGCATACGCCGCGTGCAGACGCGCTACCGCCGCCAGCACCCGCGTTGAGAAATCCTCGACCGGCTCACCTTCCGGCGGCGTAAAGGTATACGGATCGGCCCAGAACAGGCCCAACCCCTCGGCGTCAGTCTCCATCAGCGCCGCCGCGCTCTGCCCTTCCCAGGCGCCGAAGTGCAGTTCTTGCAAATCCTTGTCGAGGTGTACGGGCAGCCCCAACTGTTCGCCGAGTTCATCCGCAAACCGCGCGCAACGTTGCAGCGGCGAGCTGATCAAGCGATCCCACGGCCCCTGCTCCGCCACGGCGGCGCGCATCTGCTCCCAGCCCTTGGCGGTTAACGCATCGTCCAGGCTGCCGCGCAGGCCGCCGCCCAGTTCGGTTTCGCCGTGACGCAGCAGGTCCAGGTGCAACGTCATGCCGGGCGATCTGCCACGGCCGCTTCGGCGAAGGTTGCCATCTGCCCGTGAAGATCGCAGGCCAGACGCAGCAACGGCACGGCCAACGCAGCGCCACTGCCCTCGCCCAGACGCAGCTCCAGATCCAACAGCGGCTCGGCATTGAGGGTTTCCAGCACATGACGATGACCCGGCTCGGCACCGCGATGGCCGAACAGCAGCCACTCACGGCAGTCAGGGTTCAAGCGCACCGCCACCAACGCGGCGACGCTGCAGATAAAGCCGTCCACCAGCACCGCAACACCTTCCTGGGCGCAGGCCAAATACGCACCGACCAGCGCCGCGATCTCAAAACCGCCAAGGTTGAACAGGGTTTGCATCGCATCACCGCGCTGAGCGCCGTGTAATGCCAGGGCACGTTCGATGACCAGGGCTTTGTGGCTGACCCCCGCCGCGTTCAAACCGGTGCCCGGCCCGGCCAGATGCACCACCGGGCAATCGAGCAAGGCACAGGCCAAGGCGCTGGCCGCCGTGGTGTTGCCGATACCCATCTCGCCACCGATAAACAACTGCGCACCATTGGCGACCGCACGTTGCACACTGTCGCGACCGGCCTGCAAGGCGAGTTCGCCCTGGGCAGCCGTCATGGCCGGGCCTTCGACGAAATTGGCGGTGCCCGCGCCGATGTTGAGATGACGCACGCCCGGCAGGTTCAACGACGGCGTCACGGTGCCAAGGTCGACCACTTCCAGCTGCGCGTCCAGCTGTCGCGCCAACACACTGATCGCCGCACCACCGCTGACGAAGTTGTGCAGCATCTGCCCGGTGACTTCCTGAGGGAACGCCGATACGCCTTCTGCAACCACACCATGATCGCCGGCAAAAATGGCAATCCACAGCTGATCGAGACTCGGTTTGACCTGCCCTTGCAGCCCCGCCAATTGCACGGCCACCGATTCCAGTCGGCCGAGTGAGCCGGCGGGCTTGGTCAGCTGCTGTTGACGTGCCTGCGCCTGCTCGACGGCTTGCGCGTCGATCGGCTTGCACGGGTTCAGCCACCAGGATTGAGTCATAACGCAGTTCCTTTCAAAGTCAGGGGCAGGCCGGCAACCGTCAGGACAACACGCTGACACCGCTCGGCCAAGGCTTGATGCAGCCAACCGGCTTCATCCACATAGCGGCGAGTCAATTCGCCCAGCGGCACGACACCCAAACCGGTCTCGTTGCTGACAAAAATGATTTCACCCGGCAATGACGCCAGGCAGTCCAGCAAGGCTTCGCGTTCTGCGTTCAGACGTTCGGCATCGTCGAGCATTAGCAGATTGGTCATCCACAGGGTCAGGCAATCCACCAGCAGACAACGCTCGGCGTGGGCGCTTTCGCGCACTACGCGGGCGAGTTCGATGGGCTCTTCGATCAACGCCCATTCGACCGGACGACGGGCCCGATGATGGGCGACCCGTTCGTTCATTTCACCGTCCAGCGGTTGGCTGGTGGCGATGTAAGTCACTTGGAGTTGACTGTCTAACGCAAGTTTTTCAGCCAGTCGGCTTTTGCCGGAGCGGGCGCCGCCGAGGATCAGTTGCAGCATGGTCATAACCTTCTAATTGGCGGTGTGGCAACAGGCCTCATCGCGAGCAAGCTCGCTCCCACAGGTATCGAGGCTGTTCACAGATTTTTGGAGCGNGCTTGCTCGCGATGAGGCCAGTACAGCCACCTCAAATCCCACAGAGCCCACGCAGCAGCGAGGTATCCAAATGCTTCTCCACCAAATCCGCCAACCGCTCGATATCCCGCTCGCGCAACCCGTGGTAATCCACTTCCTGCACCTCCTGCAAACCCGCCCAGCGTAGCAGCGCACTGCACGCCGCCGGGGATTCAAACAGGCCATGCAGGTAAGTGCCGAAAATCTGCCCGTCAACACTTTGCGCGCCATCGCAGCGACCATCGTCCAGCTGCACCGCGGCGTTTTCCAGCGCTGGCCCGGTGGTCACCCCGGCATGGATTTCATAGCCACTGACCTGCGCATCCTCCAGCGCCAGGCGACCGCGCACATTGCGCAATTGCTTCTCTTCTTCGAGCTGTGTTTTGAACGCCAGCAAACCCAGGCCGGCACTGGAACCCGGCGCGCCTTCGAGGCCCAGCGGATCGTGCACTTGCTCACCGAGCATCTGCAACCCGCCGCAAATCCCCAGCACCTTGCCGCCGTAGCGCAAGTGCCGATTGATGGCCGCGTCCCAGCCATTGGCCCGCAGGTACACGAGGTCGCTGCGCACGCTTTTGGAGCCGGGAAGAATGATCAGGTCGGCCGCAGGTATCGCCTGGCCGGGGCCGATGAATTGCAGGTCGACTTGCGGATGCAGGCGCAGCGGATCGAAATCGGTGTGGTTGCTGATGCGCGGCAGCACCGGCACCAGCACTTTGAGCACGCGCTCAGCCTTGTCGGTCTGGCGCTGATCGATGCCGTCCTCGGCCTCCAGGTGCAGGTCCATCACGTAGGGCAACACGCCCACCACCGGTTTGCCGGTGCGGGCTTCCAGCCAATCCAGGCCGGGTTGCAACAAGGCGATATCGCCGCGAAAACGGTTGATGATGAAGCCCTTGACCCGCGCTTGCTCCGTGGGCGAAAGCAACTCCAGCGTGCCGACCAGGTGGGCAAACACGCCTCCACGATTGATATCGGCAATCAACAGCACCGGGCAATCCACCGCTTCGGCGAAGCCCATGTTGGCAATGTCGCCGGCACGCAGATTGATCTCGGCCGGCGAGCCTGCGCCTTCGACCATGACCACCGGATACGCCGCGCTCAATCGTTCATGGGAAGCCAGCACGGCTTGCATGGCGATGGCTTTGTAGTCGTGATAGGCGACCGCGTTCATGGTCGTGACNGCTCGACCATGGATGATCACCTGCGAGCCGGTGTCACTGTTGGGTTTGAGCAGCACCGGATTCATATCGGTGTGAGGCGCGAGATTGGCCGCCTGGGCTTGCACCGCCTGGGCTCGGCCGATCTCACCGCCCTCGGCAGTCACGGCACTGTTGAGGGCCATGTTCTGTGGCTTGAACGGCACGACGCGCACACCCTGACGCGTGACCCAGCGACACAACGCCGTCACCAGCGTGCTTTTACCGGCGTCGGAAGTGGTGCCCTGCACCATCAACGTTGTCATTGGTTGTCCTTTACGAAGGCTTGAAGCGCTTGCTCAAGACGCCGCCAATCGGCTTCATCCGCCGGCAAGCCGAAACGCACGCTGCTGTTGTGGCTGAACAACCGCAGCAAGATGCCGCGCCGAGCCATGAATTCATGAAGCGCTTCGGCATGCTCGGTCATCAGCCATTGAAAAAAGGCGCAACCACCCTGCGGCTGCAAACCATACTGCCCAAGCAAAAGCGCCAGGCGTTTGCTGGCCTCTTCGCTGCGCGCGCGCTGCCTTGCGTGGCCTTCGGTGTCCAGCAGACAGGCTTGGCCCAACACGCGTGTCGGCCCGCTGACCGCCCACGGGCCCACCTGCTCGGCGAGCAACTTGAGCAACTTGCGCTCGGCCAGCACAAAGCCCAATCGCACACCGGCCAGGCCAAAAAACTTGCCGAAGGAACGCAGCACGATCAGGCCGACCTGATGGGCAAACGGTGCGAGGCTCAACGCCGGCGTGTTGTCCATGAACGCTTCGTCCACCACCAGCCAGCCGCCGCGCGAGGCCAGTCGGGCGTGCCAGTCGAGCAGGCGACTCGGGCTCAGGCTCAAGCCTGTCGGGTTGTTCGGGTTGACCACCACCAACACGTCGAGGCCATCGAGAAAGAAGTCGACTTCCTGCTCCTGCACTTCGCGCACCACGTAACCATTGCTGCGCCATGCGTGCGCGTGTTCGGCGTAACACGGCGACAGCACGCCGACCTTACCGGCCCGACGCAAACGCGGCAGCAACTGGATGGCCATTTGCGAACCGGCCACCGGCAGCACCTGTCCGGTGCCGTAAAAATCGCAAGCGGCCTGCTCCAGACCGTCATCGGTTTCCGGCAAGCGAGCCCAGGCGCGCGACGGAATGTCCGGGATCGGGAATGGCCACGGCGCGAGGCCGCTGGACAGGTCCAGCCAGTCAGCTTCAGCAATGCCGTATTCGAGCGCTGCCTTGCGCAAGCGACCACCGTGCTCAAGCATAGAATTCAGCTCCCGCGCAGAGGATCAGCAGCCATAACCATACGCCGCGCTGCACCAGTTGCCAGCCTCGGTCGATGGAATCGGCATCCGCCGGCACGCCTTCGCCCAGTTGCGGACGCTGATGCAGTTCACCGTGATAGATCGCCGCCCCGCCCAACTCGACGCCGAGCGCACCGGCGCCGGCCGCCATGACGGGCCCGGCGTTGGGGCTGTCCCAGGTTGGGCCCTGGGTGCGCCAGCATTTCAACGCCAGTCGGGTTTTGCCCAGCAGCGCGTAGGTCAACGCCACCAGNCGCGCAGGGATGTAGTTGAGTACATCGTCGATCTTGGCAGCCGCCCAGCCGAAACGCTCAAAGCGTTCGTTGCGATAGCCCCACATGGCGTCGAGGGTGTTACTCAAGCGATACAGCACCACGCCCGGCACACCGGCGACCACAAACCAGAACAGCGCGGCGAATACCGCGTCGCTGCCGTTCTCCAGGACTGATTCAGTGGCGGCGCGGGCCACTTCGGTTTTATCCAGTTCGGCGGTCTGACGGCTGACCAAATAACCCACGCGCTTGCGGGCTTCGTCCAGATCATCACTGCGCAAAGCCTTGGCCACCGGCTCGACGTGCTCACCGAGGCTACGCATGCCGAGGGCGCAATAGAGCGCGAGAATTTCGACAATCCAGCCGACATAAGGCGCCCAGGAAAACGCCGTGGCGAGCAAGGTCAGCGGCACGACCGCGATCACCCACGCGGTGACGCCATGGCTGCGCCAGCCACGGCCTCCGGTATTGAAACGTTGCTCGATGCGCCCGGCGAAATTGCCGAATGCCACCAGCGGATGCCAGCGCCTGGGCTCGCCCAGCAGCGCATCCAGCGCCACCGCAGCGACACTCAATAACGCCACACTCATTGACTCACTCCCCAATAATTTTCATACAGCAACTCACTGAGCGGACGCGCCTGCGCCCACCCTTCGAGTACCAGCATCGGCGCCGGATAGAATTCCTTGACCGGGCCGAGGCAAAGAACCGCCAACGGCTTGGCCCCGGGCGGCAAACCCAACAGGTCCGCCAGCGCTTGCGGCTCGAACAGCGACACCCAGCCCATGCCCAGACCTTCGGCTCGGGAGGCCAGCCAGAGATTCTGGATCGCACAGGACAACGATGCCATGTCCATTTCCGGCAAGGTGCGACGGCCAAAAATGTGGCGCTCGCGATCATCCATCAGCGCTGCCACCAACACTTCGGCGCAGTCATGGATGCCTTCGACCTTGAGTTTCATGAACTCATCGGAACGCTCGCCCAACGCCTCGGCGGTGCGGATGCGTTCTTCTTCCACCAGCTGCTGGATCTTGCCGCGCAGGGCCCGGTCGCTGATGCGGATGAAGCGCCAGGGCTGCATCAGGCCGACGCTGGGGGCCTGATGGGCGGCTTCGAGCAGGCGTCGTAACAACGACGGCTCGACCGTGCCGCCGCTGAAGTGGCGCATGTCGCGACGTTCGGCAATGGCCCGGTACACCGCTTCGCGTTCGGCCTTGCTGAATGCGTTGTCGGTCATGGCCTCTTCGCGAGCAAGCCCGCTCCCACAGTGGACCGCGTTTTTTCAGACAACACATCTTCAACTGTGGGAGCGGGCTTGCTCGCGAAGGCGTCCTCACAGTTGGGCGCAAACAGTGCGGCAACCGCCGAAGGATTCGACGGGAAATAAAAATGCACGTAGGAAGCCGTCATCCGCCCCTGGCGGTACACCGCTTCGGCNCCACGCCCGCCATTCGGACTCAGCCCACGAGCAATCGGCTCAAGTTCGGTGCTGGTCAACGAATGGTGATAGGTGTGCCCACGCAGCGAACCTTCCGGCAACTCAACCGCTTGCAACGCCAACGCGGCCAGACGCTTTTGCATCACCGCATCACCTTTGAGCAAGCCCACCAGTTCAGCGCGAGTGCCTTCGACATCGGTCAATGAATCGAGCAGGTACAACATCCCGCCACACTCGGCCAGCAACGGCTTGCCGGCAGCATGATGGGCGCGGATCGCGTCGAGCATCGGGGTGTTCTGCGACAGCGCCACATGGTGCAGTTCCGGATAACCGCCCGGCAGATAAAGGCTGTCAGCTTCCGGCAAATCAACATCGCGGATCGGCGAGAAGAACAGCAATTCGGCGCCCATGGCCCGCAGCAAATCCAGGCTCGCGCCGTAGGTGAAGGCGAACGCTTCATCACGGGCCACGGCAATTCGGATGCCTTTAAGCAAAGGCTCGGCGGCGATCACGTCGGGTCCGGCGAATTCCACGGCGGGCGGCAGCGCCACATCGCAACTGCTGGCCAGCGATTCGGCCGCCGCATCGAGGCGCAGGTCGAGATCGTTCAACTCGCTGGCCTGGACCAGACCGAGATGCCGACTCGGCAATTCGATCCCGGTTTCCCGCGACAAGGCGCCATACCAGCGCAAGCCTTCAGTCAGGCTGCCTTCGAGCAATTGCGCATGACGCAGCGTGCCCACGCGGTTGGCCAACACGCCAGCGAACGGCAAGTCCGGCTGATAGCGCGCCAGCCCCAAGGCCAGGGCGCCGAAGGTCTGGGCCATGGCGGTGCCGTCGATCACACCGAGCACCGGCACACCGAAGTGCCGCGCCAGGTCGGCACTGGAGGGCGTGCCGTCGAACAGGCCCATCACGCCTTCGATCAGGATCAGGTCCGCCTCGCCCGCCGCTTCCCACAGCAAGCGGCGACTTTCCTGCTCGCCGACCATCCACATGTCCAACTGATACACAGGCGCACCGCTGGCNCGCTCGAGAATCATCGGGTCGAGAAAGTCCGGGCCGCATTTGAACACGCGGACCTTGCGCCCCTGATTGCGGTGCAAACGGGCCAGCGCGGCGGTGACGGTGGTCTTGCCCTGACCGGAGGCCGGCGCGGCAATCAATACCGCTGGGCATTGACGATGGCTATTCATAAAGTGCAGCTCACAACTCGACGCCTTTTTGCGCTTTGATCCCGGCCTGGAACGCGTGCTTGATCACGCCCATTTCGGTGACCGTGTCGGCCAGTTCGATCATCTCTGGTTTGGCGCCGCGACCGGTGACCACCACGTGTTGCATCGGCGGACGCGCCTGCAAATCACTGAGTACCTGATCGAGGTCGAGGTANCCGTGCTTGAGGGCGATGTTCAGTTCGTCCAGCACCACCAGGCCAATGGACGGGTCTTGCAACAATTCGCGGGAAACCGCCCAGGCCGCTTCAGCGGCGGCGATGTCGCGCTGGCGGTCCTGGGTTTCCCAGGTAAAGCCTTCGCCCATCACGTGGAAGCGCACTTGCTCTGGGAAACGGCGGAAGAACAATTCTTCGCCCGTGCTGTGGCGCCCCTTGATGAACTGCACCACGCCGCACTGCATGCCGTGGCCCATGGCACGGGCCAGCATGCCAAATGCCGAACTGCTCTTGCCTTTGCCGTTGCCAGTCAGCACCAGCAGCAGGCCGCACTCATTCGGCGAGTTGGCGATGCGTTCGTCGATNACGGCTTTTTTGCGCAGCATGCGCGCCAGGTGGCGTTCGTCGCGGTCGGGGGAATCAGTCATGGGGCAGCTCTCCGTTGGGGCTGGANAACGGCGGGCAGGCACAAGAATAGACGGCAAGAAGCCTGGCATCGCCCACCGTGATGCCGTTGGATGAATCAGGCCGGTCTCCGGGCTCATGAGCGGCTCGCGCCGGACTGCGCGCCTTCCCATGTCAGTCGACACAGTGGCTCAAGACGCAGTGTTCACTCATTTACCGTTGCGGGGGCAGCGCCGGGATCGTGACGTTTCGTCGCTTGGCGATAGTCACTCACCGGCTTCCCTGTTTCACTCTGTCGGCCATCGCCACAGAGCACCTGAAACAAGCCGCGAAGGTTAGAGGGTTGGGGGTGGAGCGTCAATTGAAGACAAAGCGCGAGCGCTCGATATACTGCCGCCCATCAATTACCTGACGCCCATCTTGCACCACACTGTCAGCAGTGATATCAAAGCGCCACAAACCCAACAACACAATTACAAGGGTGAGCAACATGCAAGGCATGATCATCAGCAATCCGAGGCTGGAATTCCTGCGACCGGTGCTGGAACGCTGGTTTGACTGTATCGACCGCTACAACGCCGTGCGCGGCGATAACGACACGCCATATTGGTACGACGAGAAAGCCAACCTTGGCCTGCTCTCCGCCGCAGCGTGGATGGCGGAAATGGTCACGCTGCAACAAACGCCGACCCGTAAACAGAACGAAGAAGGCGAACGCAACAGCCGCGCCGACCTGTTTATCGCCTCCACTGAAGAGCGCGCCTACCTCCAGACCACGCAACGCTGGCCGCGGGTTAATAACCTGAACCTGACCCAGGCGCTGCAGGACATCACCAGCGACGCCAAACGCATCAGCTATTCCAGCGACCTGAAACTCGGCTGCCTGTTCGTTGCGCCTCAAAAGGCCCAGCAGAGCGCGACGCCGGAAGAACTCCAGGACATGGTCGACGACCTGCAAAAGGAACACAGCTGCGCCGTGGCCTGGTATTTCCCATACGCCTACCGCAAGTTGCGCAACGAAGCCGGCAACTATCACCCCGGCATCGCTGTGCTGCTCAAGGAAGCCCGCGGCTGACCGGTTGAACCATCGCGTGCTTAAGCTTCTCTATGATTAAGACAATGCACTCATAGGGAAGACCAGCATGCGCAAGCCCCAGCTCGTTCTCGTCATCGTGCTCGCCGGAGGGCTCGCCGCCTGTGGCGAAACCTCCAGCCTGCAAGTCTCCGACGGCACCGGCCCGTCACCCAAGCTGCCCGAACCGAACAAGACCCTGATCCCGACGGTGAACATCGCCCCGGCGATCGGCTGGCCGGATGGCGCGAAACCCACCGCTGCGGCGGGCACTCAAGTGGCGGCATTTGCCGAAGGGCTCGATCACCCGCGCTGGCTCTACGTGCTGCCCAACGGCGATGTGCTGGCGGCCGAAACCAACGCGCCACCGAAACCTGATGATGGCAAGGGTATTCGCGGCTGGGTGATGGAGAAGGTCATGGGCCGCGCAGGCGCAGGCGTGCCAAGCCCGAATCGCATCACGNTGCTGCGCGATGCCGACCACGACGGCGTCGCCGAGACCCGCACGGTGTTCCTGGAGAATCTCAATTCACCGTTCGGCATGACCCTGGTCGGCAACGACCTGTACGTCGCCGACACCGACCGCTTGCTGCGCTTTCACTATGAAAATGGCGACACCGCGATCAAGTCGCAGCCGATCAAGGTGGTCGACCTGCCGGGTGGCACGCTGAATCACCACTGGACCAAAAACGTNNTGGCCAGCAAGGACGGTCGCAAGCTGTACGTGAGTGTCGGCTCCAACAGCAACGTGGGCGAGAACGGCCTGAAGGCAGAAGAAGGTCGCGCGGCGATCTGGGAAGTGGATCGCGCCACCGGCAATCACCGGATCTTCGCTTCGGGGATTCGTAATCCAAACGGCCTGGCCTGGGAACCTCAGACCGGCNAGCTGTGGACGGCGGTTAACGAGCGCGACGAGATCGGCAGCGACCTGGTGCCCGACTACATTACCTCGGTCAAGGATGGCGCATTTTACGGCTGGCCCTTCAGCTACTACGGCCAGCATGTGGACGTACGCGTCTCACCGCAAAACCCTGATCTGGTGGCCAAGGCCATTGCGCCGGATTATGCGGTCGGCCCGCATACCGCATCGCTGGGCCTGTCGTTTGCCGAGGGCAACACACTTCCCGCGCAATTCAAGGAAGGCGCCTTCATCGGCCAGCATGGCTCGTGGAACCGCAAGCCGCACAGTGGCTACAAGGTGATTTTCGTCCCGTTCGCGGGAGGCAAGCCGACCGGGCAGCCGGTTGATGTACTGACAGGGTTCCTCAATGACGATGAGAAAGCCATGGGCCGGCCGGTGGGCGTGGTGATTGATCAGCAGGGCGACTTGCTGGTCGCGGATGACGTGGGAAATAAGGTGTGGCGGGTGTCGGCGGCTAAGTAGCCGGCCTCAAAAACAGCGCAAAACCAAATGTGGGNAGCATAGCTAGCAATGATGTTGCCTGACGCACCGCTATCGCGAGCAGGCTCGCTCCCACAAGGGCTTCGCGTTTAGCGTTTACGACAAAGCGTGAGCCCATCACCCAACGGCAACAACGACAGATCCACACGCGCGTCATCCTTCAAGGCGCGATTGAGCGCCTGGATGGCTCGGGTGTCTGCGCTCTCGGGATTCTCCTCAAGCACTCGCCCACTCCACAGCGTGTTATCGAACACCGCCAGCCCGCCGACCCGCAGCAGACGCAGGGCATGCTCCAGATAGTGCGGATAGTTGGACTTGTCGGCATCAATGAAGATCAGGTCGAATTGCCCCGGCTGATCCAGCATGGCGAGCGTTTCCTGCGCGGGCGCCAGACGCAGGTCAATGCGCTCGGCCAGCCCCGCTTCCTGCCAATAACGGCGTGCGATAGCGTTGTAGTCGCCAGGGATATCACAGCAGATCAGCGAACCGCCCTCTGGCAACGCAGCGGCCATGCACAAAGCGCTGTAACCAGTAAAAGTGCCGACTTCCAGCAAGCGCTTGGCGCCAATGAGTTTGACCAGTAACGCGAGGAACTGCCCCTGCTCCGGCGCTACCTGCCAGCGCGCCATGGGCATCGCCTGGGTTTCATCGCGCAAGCGCTTGAGCAGCGGCGTTTCCCTCAGGGAAACGTCGAGCAGGTATTGATACAGGGCATCGTCGAGATTGAGAGTGCGAGCGGTCATGACAACCTCTTCGGACAGGACGCTACGGGTTACGCGCCAGGTGTTCAGGCTGCAGAACGCGCTTGGCGCTCAGATAAGCCTTCTGCCAGTAAGCCTTGGACAGGCTGTCCAGCTTCACCGTGCCGCCAGTGGCCGGCGCATGAACGAAGCGGCCTTCGCCGACGTAGATACCGGCATGGCTGACCTGGGAGCCGCCATTGGTGGCAAAGAAGATCAAGTCACCGGTTTGCAAGCCTTCCTTGCCGACGCTGGCCGCCTGCATGCTGATCATTTCGCGGGTGGTTCGCGGCAGGGAAATACCGGTGACGTCACGGTAGACGTAACCGATCAGGCCGCTGCAATCGAAGCCCGAATCCGGCGTGTTGCCACCCCAACGATACGGCGTGCCCACCAGACCCAGCGCACGGAACAGCACGTCTTCTGCCTCGGGGGAAAAGGGTTGCGGGTTACCGAAAACAATGGGCGCGCGAACCACCGGCGCAGGTGGCGGTGTGCGACTGGCGCAGGCGCTGAGCAGCGCTGCGAAGAACATGATTGCGAGGCGGGCCGACATCGTCATAAGCAGAACATCCTGATCTGGCTGCGGCTTTTTCTGCCGGGAAGACAGAAAAGAAAACCGCCTGCGCAGGACGCAGGCGGTTTGCCATCAATAATAGATCTGGATTCTAGCGGCTATACGCCAAACTTCAAGTAAGACTTTAAGTTCGCCTTACAAACTGTCCGCCTACTTCATTGCGAAGAGGCAGTTGTCACCACCAACGTGGCGACAGATTAAGCCTTATTTGCGTGCAGTGACCACGGTCGGGGCCATCGCGAGAGCGCGCTTGGCTTCGATGAAGGTCTTGCTCCAGTAGCTGTCGCCCAGGCTATCGACCCGGACACCACCGCTTTTTCGGCTGCTGGAGTGGATGAACTGATTGTCACCCAGGTAGATCCCGGCGTGACTGACACGACCGCGACGACCATTGGTGGCGAAGAACAGCAGATCACCCGGCTTCAGCGCGCTGCGAGCAACCAGCGGAGCGTCGACGTTGATCATTTCGCGAGTGGAGCGAGGCAGGTTCATGCCGGCTTCTTCGCGAAACAGGTAGCCGATGAAGCCACTGCAGTCGAAACCGGCTTCAGAGGTACCGCCGAAACGGTAACGGGTACCAATCAGGGACATGCCGCGTTCAAGGATGCTGTCGGCCAGAACTGGAAGCTGGTAAGGCTTGCTGCCGGAGAAGTCTGCCAGTTCCTTATCGGTGGCCAGCTCTTCCTGGAAAAGAACGGAAGAAGACTGCGCTGTAACTGAATTCTTGACCTGCTGTTGTTGCTCTTGCTGAGTCACTGGGGAGTGGGCAGCGCAACCGAACAACAGGGTGACGAGTGCGAGAGGCACGAGGGGTGCGAAGCGATTTAGCATGGGCACGACCGTGGCTGATGTGTAAAGAAGTCGAGACTATGCCCGCTATCATCCTCATTTGCAAATTCAATCGAACTTTATGTGACTTCCCGGTTTCGCGATTACATCTAAGCGCTTAAGCCCCATTTAGACACTCGCGCAGCCTGCAACCCTGTAGGAAAGCGGATTTTCTGGCGCCTGAAACATGTCAAAACCCCCGCCAGGCTTAGGTTTTACCAGCCTAGAGTTTCTTTGAGGAACGGGATCGTCAGCTTGCGCTGAGCTTGAAGGGAGGCCTGATCGAGACGTTCCAGCAAATCGAACAACGCGCTCATGCTGCGGGTGCCGCGCGTGAGAATAAAGTGCCCGACTTCATCGGTCAGGTGCAGGCCGCGACGGGATGCACGTAATTGCAGGGCGCGTAATTTGTCTTCGTCGGAGAGCGGACGCATCTGGAAGATCAGTGCCAGGGTCAGGCGCGATTTCAGGTCAGCCAGTTTCACCGGCAATTCCCGTGGCGAGGTTGATGCAGCAATCAGCAGACGCCGACCGCTGTCGCGCAGACGATTGAACAGATGGAACAGCGCCTCTTCCCAATCCGCCTTGCCGGCAATCGCCTGCAGATCGTCCAGGCAGACCAGTTCGTACTGCTCAAGGTGGTCGAAGATCCCGATGCCACGGTCCAGCAGCTCGGCCAGCGGCAGATACACCGCCGGCTCCCCCAGTTGTTCGAAGCGCAGGCAGGCTGCCTGCAACAAGTGCGTGCGCCCTACCCCGTCCTTGCCCCAGAGATAAATCAGGCTTTCAGTCCACCCGGCGTCGGCTTCGCAGAGCCGCTCGACATAGCCGAGTGCAGCGGCATTGGCGCCTGGGTAGTAATTGATAAAGGTGGCGTCGTCACGCAGACGCACACCCAAGGGCAGCTGAATCGGTTTCATGCTGACTGAACGGCTCCAAACGAACCGTTAGTGGCCTCTGTGTAAAGTTTGCAAAGTTTATACCCGTGACGCCGGTCGCACAATGCGACAGACCACAAGCAAAATCAAAGGTTTGCGTTAACGCCCTGGTTTGATGACAGTTTCTTTGGCGGCGCATGTGACAGCAGTGCGGGGGATACGGGCCGACCTGGCATGCAACCAGGCCGCCCGCCACAGGACTTCAACGACTCTTATAGCTGCGGTTCGTCGACACCGCTGTAGATATCAGAGTCCTTATACAAATCTTGCACATGGCGCACCAGCACCATGATCACCGCCGCCACCGGCAACGCCAGTAACACGCCGGTAAAGCCGAACAGTTCGCCCCCCGCCAGAATGGCGAAGATCACCGCGACCGGGTGCAGACCGATCCGGTCACCCACCAGCAGCGGCGTCAACACCATGCCTTCCAGGGCCTGGCCGACCATGAACACCGCAACAATACCCAGCATCGGATACAGATCGCCGCCAAACTGGAACAGGCCGGCGATCAACGCCGCGCCGATCCCGATGACAAACCCCATGTACGGCACAATGGCCGCCAGACCTGCGATCAGACCGATCAATAGCCCCAGTTCCAGCCCCACCAGCATCAAGCCNGCGGCATAGATAATCCCCAGGGCCAGCATCACCAGCAACTGGCCTCGCACGAATGCGCCGAGCACCTCATGGCACTCCTCCGCCAGAGACACGATGCGCTCTTCGCTGTTGCGTGGCAGCAGGCTGCGGATCTTGGCCATCATGATGTCCCAGTCCCGCAGCAGGTAGAAACTCACGACAGGGATCAGCACCAGATTTGCCAGCCAGCCAATCAGCGCCAGCCCGGACGCCGTCGCCTGACTCAGCACCACCCCGACGATGTCGGTGGTCTGGCCCATATGCTCACTGATCGCCGCCTTGACCTTGTCGAACTTCCAGAAACCATCCGCCAGCCCCAGCTTGGCCTGAGCCCACGGCATCGCCGTGTGCTGCAACCAGTCGAGCATCTGCGGCGCCAGTTCATACAGGCGAAACAGTTGCTTGGCCAACATCGGCACCAGCACCAGTACCAACGCGGTGATGATCAAGGTGAACAACGCAAACACCGCCACCACGCCCCAGGTACGTGACAAGCCGGCCTTTTCCAGCCGATCCACCAGCGGATCGAACAGATACGCCAGCAGCAACGCGACCAGAAAGGGCGTCAGGATCGGATGCAACAACCAGACAAACACGCAGAGCAGAACCACCCCACCCAACCAGAACCAACGCCGCGTATCGGCCATGTACCACTCCATATGCATCTATATAAAGAAAGAAAACGTTACCAACGGAATCTCAGCTGCGGCACCGGCGCCGGTGTTGGCGCAACGACCGGCGCCGCACCCTCGGCTGGCTGCGCAGGCGCTGCCGGTGCAGGCGCCTCACCGGCCGGAACCTCCTGCAACTTCGCCAGGGACAGTTGCGAGCGTAACTGCTCGGCGCTGCCATTGACCCGATAAAGAATGCGCTCGCCGTCGACCGTTTGCAGGCGCGCACCAAAAGGCTCCAGCAAGCGCCCAAGGGCGGCGTAGCGCTCCAGGTTCATGCCCTGCACTTCCAGCAATTGTTCGCCCGACGCCCCCGGCTTGACGACAAACCGCGGTGCCAGACGCTCACTGACAGCCAGCATCACCGCATCGGCCACAGCAGCCTGATCCGCCCCTTGTACGCTGCCCGCCTCTTTCTTGTCGCCCAACCAGAAATTCCACTTGGCCTGCCACTGGCCGCCCTCTTCACGGGCATGCACCGCGAGCAAGGCGTCAGCGTTGTAACGGTCCGATGCTGCGCGCAGCGGCGTGGCATCCGTGCCTTCAAGGTTCGGCGCCGTAGCGACCAGTTGCTCACTCAGGTCCGCCAATGGCAGACGCAACGGCAGACCACGGTGTTGTGCCGCGCGACGCAACGGCGCGGCGCTGGCCTGACCATCGCCCACCAGGCTCGATCCCTCGGCGGAGTCGTTCAACCACCAACTCAAGATCGACGGCCGATTCGCCCCCCACAAAGACAACCCGGCGCGGCGCAAGGCTTGTTCGGTACTGGCCGGGTCGAAATCGACTTTCAGCACTTCCGGCGGGCCAGCGTCGAAACCGTATTGACTGATGATTTGTTGCGGATCTTTGCGCAGCGCCGCCAACCCCGGACTTTGCACAGCCTTGGGATCGCCGGTCAGGCGCAGCACCAAGGTGTCCAGCGCGCGCTGGGTCGCCTGATCGCGCTCCTCAGTCGATTGACTGCTAACAGGCTCNAGCACTTGATAAAGGCCATTGAGGGTTTCGGCATGACTCGCCAGGCTGACCAACGACAAGCAGCCTACAAAGAAAAATCTGGAAAAAAAACGCATGGAAGATTCCTGACGACGAGAGCGGCTGGAACAGACCGCATGAAGATGATCGAGCAAGGCTGTGACCACATCCCTGCGCAAAACATTCACCACGATCTGACTAAGTTTTCGCACTGTCCTAACGATAGACGGTTAATCGCGATACCTTATACAGCCATCGAGGCGGCGACCAACACGGACAATACCGGTTTTTTTCAGCCGATATGCCCCTGCCGTCGGCGTGAGGATGGCCGCTGCCCTTCAAGCCTGATAAAATCGCGCGCCTTCGCAGACCGGCAACAGCCGGGCACCCTGAAATTCGTGCAAGGCGCTCGCCTTCGTTTATTTCGGCGGTCCCACTGGACTCGGTCGTTACCCCTGAATCCCCCCTAAAGGCCTGGATCATGAGCAAGCAACCCTCCCTGAGCTACAAGGACGCCGGTGTAGACATCGACGCCGGTGAAGCATTGGTCGAACGCATCAAGAGCGTCGCCAAGCGCACTGCGCGCCCCGAAGTCATGGGCGGCCTGGGCGGTTTTGGCGCCCTCTGCGAAATCCCGGCCGGCTACAAGCAGCCCGTATTGGTCTCCGGCACTGACGGTGTGGGCACCAAGCTGCGCCTGGCACTGAACCTGAACAAGCACGACACCATCGGCATCGACCTGGTTGCCATGTGCGTCAACGACCTGGTGGTGTGTGGCGCAGAGCCGCTGTTCTTCCTCGACTACTACGCCACCGGCAAGCTGAACGTGGACACCGCGGCACAAGTGGTGACGGGTATCGGCGCTGGCTGCGAACTGTCGGGTTGCTCGCTGGTGGGCGGCGAAACCGCTGAAATGCCAGGCATGTACGAAGGCGAAGACTACGACCTGGCCGGCTTCTGCGTTGGTGTTGTCGAAAAAGCCGAGATCATCGACGGCTCCAAAGTCGCTGCCGGCGACGCCCTGCTGGCTCTGCCGTCCTCCGGCCCGCACTCCAACGGCTACTCGCTGATCCGCAAGATCATCGAAGTGTCCGGTGCCGACATCGAGAACACCCAGCTCGACGGCAAGCCGCTGACCGACCTGCTGATGGCCCCAACCCGTATCTACGTGAAGCCGCTGCTCAAGCTGATCAAGGAAACCGGTGCCGTTAAAGCCATGGCCCACATCACCGGTGGCGGCCTGCTGGACAACATCCCGCGCGTACTGCCAAAAGGCGCCCAGGCGATTGTCGACGTGGCCAGCTGGCAGCGTCCTGCGGTATTCGACTGGCTGCAAGAGAAAGGCAACGTCAACGAAACCGAAATGCACCGCGTGCTGAACTGCGGCGTGGGCATGGTCATCTGCGTGGCCCAAGAGCACGTTGAAACGGCGCTGGACGTTCTGCGTGAAGCAGGCGAGCAGCCTTGGGTCATCGGCCAGATCGCCACCGCTCCGGAAGGCGCGGCCCAGGTTGAACTGAAGAACCTTAAGGCGCACTGATGCCTGCAACCTGTGATGTCGTGGTGCTGCTTTCCGGCACCGGCAGTAACTTGCAGGCCTTGATCGACAGCACGCGCACCGGCGACAGCCCGGTGCGCATCGCTGCGGTGATTTCCAACCGCGGCGACGCATACGGCCTGCAACGCGCCCGGGACGCTGGTATCGAAACCCGCTCTCTGGATCACAAGGCTTTCGAAGGCCGTGAGGCCTTCGACAGCGCCTTGATCGAACTGATCGACGCCTTCAACCCCAAACTCGTGGTCCTCGCCGGTTTCATGCGCATCCTCAGCGCTGACTTCGTGCGGCACTACGAAGGGCGCCTCCTCAATATCCACCCCTCGCTGCTACCCAAATACAAAGGGTTACACACTCATCAGCGCGCGCTGGAAGCCGGCGACACGGAACATGGCTGCTCCGTACACTTCGTCACCGAGGAACTTGATGGCGGACCACTGGTCGTACAGGCAGTAATACCGGTAGAGTTGCACGATTCGCCGCAGAGTCTGGCGCAGCGGGTCCATGCTCAGGAGCACCTGATCTACCCGATGGCTGTACGCTGGTTTGCCGAAGGCCGTTTATCGCTCGGTGAACAAGGTGCTTTACTGGATGGAAAGTTACTCGCGGCCAGCGGCCACTTGATTCGAACCTAGGAGATTTTATGCGTCGCGCCTTGCTCTTCGCTTTTGCGCTGTTCGCCTTGCCCGCCGTGCAAGCAGCAGACCTTCACCCGTTCTCCGCCAGCTACACCGCCGACTGGAAACAGTTGCCCATGAGTGGCACGGCTGAACGCAGCCTGACCCAGGGTGCCAACGGCGTCTGGAAGCTCAGTTTCAAGGCCTCGATGATGATCGCCAGCCTGACTGAAGAAAGCACCCTGACCCTGGACAAGGACACGTTACTGCCCCAGTCCTACCACTTCGAACGCGGTGGTCTGGGTAAAGCCAAGAAAGCCGACCTGGACTTCGACTGGACCAACAAGATGGTCACCGGCACCGATCGCGGTGAGGCGGTCAAGATCCCGCTCAATCGCGGCATGGTCGACAAATCCACCTATCAACTGGCCTTGCAGCATGACGTAGCCGCTGGCAAGAAAAGCATGAGCTATCAGGTCGTCGATGATGGCGAAGTCGATACGTATGACTTCCGCGTGCTGGGCTCGGAAAAAGTCGACACCAAGGCCGGNNCCATTGACGCGATCAAGGTTGAGCGCGTGCGCGACCCGTCGCAGAGCAAGCGCATCACCCAGATGTGGTTTGCCAAGGACTGGGGCGACCTGCTTGTTCGCCTGCAACAGGTCGAAACCGACGGCAAGGAGTACAACATCATGCTCCTCGACGGTAAGGTCAACGGCAAGGCTGTCAAAGGCAGCTGATCCCGCTCGACACAAAAATCCGGAATCCGACAAGGATTCCGGATTTTTTATGCCTGCTGAACGTCAAATCCGCGACAGCGCCTGGGCCAGGTCGGCGCGCAGGTCCTCGACGTCCTCGACCCCCACGGACAAACGCACCAGTGCATCGCCGATCCCGAGTTGCGCGCGGGTGTCTGCGGGGATGGTGGCATGCGTCATGATTGCCGGGTGCTCGATCAGGCTTTCCACACCGCCCAGGCTCTCGGCCAGGGCGAAGATCTTGACNTTCTCGAGGAAGCGTCTGGCGCCGGCCAGGTCGCTGTTCAGGTCGAGGGAAATCATCCCGCCGAATCCACGCATCTGCTGTCGTGCCAATTCGTGCTGCGGGTGCGACGGCAAGCCCGGATAGTAAACGCGTGCCACCTGCGGCTGACGCTCCAGCCATTGCGCNAGGTCCAGGGCGTTGCTGCAATGGCGCTCCATGCGCAGCGCCAGGGTNTTCACGCCGCGCAGGGTGAGGAACGCGTCAAACGGCCCGGCGATGGCGCCCACCGCGTTCTGCAAAAAGCCCAGGCGCTCGGCCAGTTCGGCGTTCTGCCCGACGATGGCGATGCCGCCGATCACGTCGGAGTGGCCGTTGAGGTATTTGGTGGTGGAGTGCACCACGATGTCGACACCCAACTCCAGCGGCCGTTGAATCCACGGGCTGGCGAACGTGTTGTCAGCCACACAGAGGATGCCGCGCTCGCGGCAGATGCGTGCAATGGCGGCAAGATCAGAAAGGCGCAGCAGAGGATTGCTCGGCGTCTCGACACAGACCATCCGCGTGTCGTCCTGCAACGCCGCTTCGAAGGCGGACAGGTCGGTCAGGTCGACGTAGCTGAAGCGATGCCCGGCACTGCGCTGACGGACTTTGTCGAACAGGCGGAAGGTGCCACCGTACAGGTCGTTGCCGGAGACCACATGCGCACCGGCATCGAGTAATTCGAGCACCGTGGAAATCGCCGCCAGCCCGGAGGCGAAGGCGAACGCCCGGGTTCCGCCCTCAAGGTCCGCCACGCAACGCTCCAGCGCAAAGCGCGTCGGGTTGTGCGAGCGCCCATAGTCGAAACCCTTGTGTACGCCGGGGCTCTGCTGCAAATACGTGGAGTTGGCGTAGATCGGCGGCATCAGCGCCCCGGTGGAAGGATCCGGTGTCTGTCCGGCATGGATCACACGGGTGCCGAAGGCGCGGGGCGCGCCGGATTCATCGTGCTGACTCATGTAAGCGATCTCCGTAAGTGATTGAGCAGGTCGACTCGCGTAATCAGGCCATGGAAGCCCGAAGCGTCGGCGATGATCGCCACCAGCCCACGATCGAGCTCCGCCTGCAGTTCGGCCAGACTGGCGTTTGCCGGCAGGGTTTGCAACTTGTCAGTCATGGCGCTGGCCACGGGCATGCGCAAGTGCGAAGCGTCTTCGTGCACGCCCAGCAGAATATCGGACTCGTCGATCACGCCGACCAGCCGCTTTCCGTCCGCCAGCACCGGCAGTTGCGAGACATCCGCCAGGCGCATGCGCTGGAAGGCGGTGAGCAAGGTGTCGTCGGGGCTGACGCTGATGACTCGGCCGTCTTCGAAACGGCGCGCAATCAGGTCGCGCAAGTCGCCGTAGTGTTTGTATTGCAGCAGGCCCGCGTCCTTCATCCATTGGTCGTTGTAGACCTTCGACAGGTAGCGGGTGCCGGTGTCGCAGACGAAGCTGACCACTCGTTTCGGCTCGGTCTGCTCGCGACAGTAACGCAGCGCCGCCGCCAGCAAAGTGCCGGTCGAGGAACCGCCGAGAATGCCTTCGGCGCGCAGCAGTTGGCGGGCATGATCGAAGCTTTCCTCGTCGCTGATCGAATAGGCGTGGCGCACACTGGAGAGGTCGGCAATCGACGGAATGAAGTCTTCGCCGATGCCTTCCACCGCCCACGACCCCGCCTTNCCGAGGATGCCGCTGCGGCTGTACTCGGCCATCACCGAACCGACCGGATCGGCGAGCACCATTTCGAGGTTCGGTTGCACACGTTGAAAGAAGCGCGTCAGCCCGGTCAGCGTGCCAGCCGAACCGACGCCGACGACGATGGCGTCCAGATCGTGCTGGGTCTGTGCCCAGATCTCCGGCGCGGTGCTGCACTCGTGGGCGAGGGGGTTGGCCGGGTTGTTGAACTGGTCGGCGAAGAATGAATCGGGAATGTCCTTGGCCAGGCGCGCGGCGACATCCTGGTAATACTCGGGATGGCCCTTGCCGACGTCGGAGCGGGTGATATGCACTTCGGCGCCCATGGCCTTGAGGTGCAAGACCTTCTCAGTGGACATTTTGTCTGGCACCACCAGCACCACTCGATAACCTTTGGCACGGCCGACCAGGGCCAGGCCCAGGCCGGTGTTGCCGGCGGTGGCTTCAATGATGGTGCCGCCGGGTTGCAGGCGACCATCACGCTCGGCGGCGTCGATCATGGCCAGGCCGATACGGTCCTTGATCGAGCCGCCGGGGTTTTGCGATTCGAGTTTGAGAAACAGCGTGCACAGGCCGGTATCAAAACGGCTGACGCGCACCAGTGGCGTATTGCCGATCAGTTCAAGCACGGCAGGGCGGGAGTCGTTTGGCATGTCGTTACCTCGCTGCGAGAATCCGCACTGGATGGACAGCAACCTGCGGCTTTATTGCGCGCCAGTCACCAGTAATGCCTCGCAAGGAACATAGGCAGGGAATGCGCTATCCGCAACCGTGCGCAGCCAACCGGTAGCGTCGCCGCCTTAACGGTTGCGCGGCAGAATCGACAGAAAATTATCCCGCGCGACTTTTCTCGCAACCTGCTTGGGCAAGGCGTCGAGAAACGGATCGAAGCTGCGCATTTCCTTACCCAGCTTGTTGAAACGTCCCACCACATCAGAGCCGAGCATGAAGCGATCCGGGAAGCGCTCCACCAGTTTCAGCCAGGCTTCTGAAGGCGTGCCCCGCTCATCCAGCAGGTAAGGCGTCAGCATGCTCCAGGACAGGTCGATGTACAGATTGGGGTAGGCTTCGAGCATTCGGGTCAGAGTCGGCAACAGAAAATCCAGTTGGGTTTGATGCCGATGGACCTCGGCGCTGGTGCCTGCGTGGGCCCAAATGAATCGCGTATGCGGATGATTACGCAGCGGCTCCTCGACTTCCGATAGGTACAACGGATTCTTCTCACGCTTGGAGGTGATGTTGGAGTGCAGCATCACCGGCAAATCGTTTTCGGCGGCGAGGTGATAGATCCGTGTCATCGCCTCGTTGTTGGCCCGTGGCGTATCGCCGGAGGTCAGCGCGGTCAGGTCGTCATGGCGGGTAAACACTTCGCCGATCCCCTGCCACAGCCCCGGATTGAGATCGAGCATGCGCTGGATATGCGCTGCGGAGTTTTTGTCGTTGGGGTTGAAGCCGGACAGGAACGGGTGAAAACGCTGGCGCTGCTCGGGCGTCAATGTGTTCACCGCTGCAGCGACGATCACGTCGGTGGCGCTGTACCAATAGGCATCGGCATCGTCACCCGCGTAGTAACGCGGGCGCTTGGGTTCGTCTTCGTGCCATTTCTTGGCCACAGGAATGCCAGAAATCATCACATGCTCGATGCGATTATCCGCCATGGCCTTAAGCAGCGTGTCCATGCCTGCGGTTTCCTGGAAAAAGTCCACGTAATGCAGGTGCGCGTCGCTGTAAGCGTATTCACGTGCAGTGGCGTGAGCACTGGATAGCGCCAACAAACAGGCAAGGCTCAAACGAAACAAGGGCACGGGCATTCTCCGGGGGCAGGAGAAACGTAGACCTCCGCACACTCGAGACGGTTCAGCCGGTAAGAAAGTGGAACGCGCATCATCAGGAATGCTCTATAACTTCGAGGTCCATTTTGATCGAATGACTTTTTAGCCTGGGAGGCTCCCCATGACCGTTACCGTCAATACCGTTTCCGCCGAAGGTTTTCGCCACAGCGTACAGATCGATGACCATGAACTCTTTGCCGATGTACCGACCACGTCCGGCGGCGAAGGCACGGCCCCTGAGCCACACGACTACTTCGACGCTGCCCTGGGTGCCTGCAAGGCCCTGACATTGAAGATGTACGCAAAGAAAAAAGACATCCCGCTGACCGGCGTCACGGTCGAAGTCAAACGTGACAACAGCGAAGAGCAGAAAGGCAAATATGCCCTGCACGTCAAACTGACCCTCAAGGGCGTGCTCACCGATGAACAGCGCGACGAGTTGCACCGCGTGGCTGATCGCTGCCCCGTGCATAAACTGATGACCAGCNCCGANGTGAGCATCGAAACCCATCTGTCCGAAGGTGCCTTCAGCCAATAGCGGCAAGGGCTGCACAAGCGGGTTATGCTCCACGCGTCGCCCGCTCAGCCTGGAATGCACCATGAACACGCCACTCGTGATCCGCCCCCGCGCCGAAGATGTGGAGGGCCAACCGATTNTGCGCCCGTTGCCGTCGCGCGAATGCCGCAGCGTCGGGCCTTTTGTGTTCTTCGACCACATGCTCGAAACCCGTTATGCAGCGGGAAAAGGCATGAACATCCGTCAGCACCCGCACATTGGCCTGTCCACCCTCACCTATTTGTTTGAAGGAAAAATCCAGCACAAGGACAGCCTCGGCTCCGATCAGGTGGTCGACGCCGGCGATGTCAGCTGGATGACGGCGGGCAGCGCGATTGCTCACGTTGAACGCACGCCTGAAGCCTTGAAGGAAAGCGGCTTCACGATGCACGGCTTGCAGGTTTGGCTCGCCTCTCCCAAGGAACAGGAACAGGGGCCTGGCCACTACAGCCATCATCCGGCGGCGACGTTGCCGGTCAGCGATAACCTTGGCGTGAAGATCCGTATGATTGCCGGGTCAGGCTTTTGCCTGGATTCGCCGGTGCCGGTGCTTTCTCCTACGTTGTATGCGGAGTTGAACCTGCAAACCGCAACCACCTTGCTGATCCCGACCGAGCATGAAGAGCGGGCGCTGTATGTGCTGAGTGGCGAAGCACAGCTTGATGGCGAACTGCTGGAGCCGCATGCGTTGGTGGTGCTGCCTGCCGGAGAGGAAATGACATTGTTCGCCGAGAGCGATTGTCATGCCGTGCTGTTTGGCGGCGCACCGCTGGACGGGCCGCGGCGAATCAACTGGAATTTCGTGGCGAGCGATCCGGCGGNGATCGATGAAGCGCGGCGACGCTGGGCGGCCGGGGACTGGCCGACGGTGCCGGGGGAAGTTGAGCGGATTGAACTGCCTTAAGTTCTTCTGCGTCAGTCATTCCGCCATCGCGGGCAAGCCCGCCCCCACAGTTTGNACANAATTCNCTGTGGGAGCAGGCTTGCCCGCGATGAGGCCAGCCCTGCCAACGACGGTGCCAAGGCTGAAACAGCTATCAGCCGCTAAACACTTCATCCAGCAGATTGTGCATCAATGTAAACGCCCGCCTTGCCGTCTTCGCGTCGTACATCATCTTGCCCGGCACATTGGCATGCGGGTCAGTGAACGAATGCACCGCGCCACCGTAGCTCAGCAGTTGCCAATCCACGCCCGCCGCATTCATTTCCTCTTCAAACGCCGGCAATTGCTCTTTCGGCACCAACGGGTCGGATGCGCCGTGCAGCACCAGCACCGAGCCCTTAATGGTTTTCGCATCGCTGACGTTCGGCGTATCCAAGGTGCCATGGAACGAAACCGCCGCCTTCAACGCTGCGCCGGTACGCGCCAGCTCCAGGGAGCAGCAACCGCCGAAGCAGAAACCAAAGGTCGCGAGTTTCGAGGTATCAACCGCCGCCTCGCCCTGCCCTTGCAACTGTTCGAACGCCGCTTGCATGCGCTGACGCAGCAACCCGCGGTCGTTCTTCAGCGGCATCATCGCAGCACCCGCCTCGTCGGCGTTCTGCGGATGCACCGCCTGGCCGTACAGGTCGGCGATCAGCACCACATAACCTTTGGCCGCCACCGACTTGGCGATCTCTTCGGCACCGGCACTGACACCCATCCAGTTCGGCGCCATCAACAGACCGGGACGCGGGCTTTTGTGATCGGCATCGAACGCCAGACGGCCTTCATACGCCTGGCCATCAATCTGATAAGCGACGGAACGAACAGTGATTTGGCTCATGACTAACTCCCAGTAAAAGACACCAGAACGAAAAAACCCGCCGAAGCGGGTTTTTCTACAACGGTGTTAAACCGACAGTTCAACCAACAGCTTGTTCAGTCGGCGCACGTAGGCGGCCGGGTCTTTCAAGCTGTCGCCAGCGGCCAGGGCCGCCTGGTCGAAGAGGATGTGCGACAAGTCGCCAAAACGCTCTTCGCTTTGCTCGCCGTCGAGTTTCTCGATCAGCGGGTGAGCCGGGTTGAATTCGAAGATCGGCTTGGAGTCCGGAACCTTCTGACCGCTCGCTTCNAGGATCTGACGCATCTGCATGCCCAGGTCCTGCTCGCCGATGGCCAGAATCGCCGGGGAATCGGTCAGACGGTGGGAAACCCGTACTTCAGCGACGGAATCGCCCAGCGCAGTTTTCAGACGCTCAACCAGGCCCTCTTTGGACTTGGCGACTTCTTCCGCCGCTTTCTTGTCTTCTTCCGAATCCAGGTTGCCCAGGTCCAGGTCACCGCGCGCCACGTCGACGAAGCTCTTGCCGTCGAACTCGCTGAGGTAGCTCATCAGCCACTCATCGATACGGTCGGTCAACAGCAGCACTTCGATGCCTTTCTTGCGGAAGACTTCCAGGTGCGGGCTGTTCTTGACCTGAGCGTAGGTTTCGCCGGTCAGGTAGTAGATCTTGTCCTGACCTTCCTTGGCGCGTGCCAGGTACTCGGCCAGCGACACAACCTGCTCACCGTCTTCACCTTGGGTAGACGCAAAACGCAGCAGGCCGGCGATTTTTTCCTTGTTGGCAAAATCTTCCGCCGGGCCTTCTTTCATGACCTGACCGAAGTTTTTCCAGAAGCCCTTGTATTGCTCAGGCTCGTTCTTCGCCAGTTTTTCCAGCATGTCGAGCACGCGCTTGGTCAGCGCCGACTTCATGGAGTCGATGATCGGGTCTTTCTGCAGGATTTCCCGCGACACGTTCAGCGACAGGTCGTTGGAGTCGACCACGCCTTTGATAAAGCGCAGGTACAGCGGCAGGAAGGACTCTGCCTGGTCCATCACGAACACGCGCTGCACGTACAGCTTCAGGCCTTTTGGCGCTTCACGCTGGTACAGGTCGAACGGAGCACGGGCCGGTACGTAGAGCAGCGAGCTGTATTCCAGCTTGCCTTCGACCTTGTTGTGGCTCCAGCTCAGCGGGTTTTCGTAGTCGTGAGCGATGTGCTTGTAAAACTCCTGGTATTCCTCGTCTTTGATCTCGGTNCGAGGACGCGTCCACAAGGCGCTGGCACGGTTGACCACTTCCCATTCCTGGGCAGGCTGCTCTTCGCCTTCGGCAGCAGCTTGCTCTTTCGGCAACTCGATCGGCAGCGCGATGTGGTCGGAGTATTTCTTGATGATGTTGCGCAGACGCCAGCCATCGGCGAATTCGTCTTCACCGGATTTCAGGTGCAGGACGATACGGGTGCCGCGCTCGGCTTTCTCAACGGTGGCAACTTCGAAGTCACCTTCGCCTTTGGACGACCAATGCACGCCTTCGGAAGCAGCAGCACCGGCACGACGGCTGAATACGTCAACTTTGTCGGCGACGATGAAGGCCGAGTAGAAACCGACACCAAACTGACCGATCAGGTGCGAGTCTTTTTTC
Source organism: Pseudomonas mandelii (assembly GCF_002251635.1). Taxonomy (GTDB): domain Bacteria; phylum Pseudomonadota; class Gammaproteobacteria; order Pseudomonadales; family Pseudomonadaceae; genus Aquipseudomonas; species Aquipseudomonas mandelii_B. Next base: position 20,423 of record NZ_NMOJ01000213.1, on the reverse strand, counting down.
TGATCGCCAGACAGATGCTTCATGAAATCTGCGGTGCCGGATTTGGCGATGGTACCCAGATGGGTGATCGCGTCTTCACGGCTCATGCCGATACCGTTGTCTTCGAGGGTGACGGTCTTGGCGTCCTTGTCGAAGCTCACACGGATTTTCAGTTCGGCGCCACCTTCCAGCAATTCAGGCTTGGACAGGGCTTCGAAACGTAATTTGTCGACAGCGTCAGAGGCGTTCGAGATCAATTCGCGAAGGAAGATTTCCTTGTTGGAATACAGCGAATGGATCATGAGGTGCAGCAGTTGCTTCACCTCGGTCTGGAAGCCCAGGGTTTCCTTTTGAGTTTCCACACTCATGGTCATCAAACTCCAATTGGATGGCAGTGGCCGCGCCCTTAAGGGTTGGCGGCGGGTTGTCATCAAAGTTGGGGGCTAAGACCAGGATTTCAAGGGCTCTTCAATTTTGAAATGACCGCGGGCCGTGGCAATCGGCTCGGCTTCGGTGGTCTGCCAGGCGGTAATCGCCACGTTTGCCACGCGTCGGCCCTGGCGGCAAACCTGACATTTGGCCCACGTATCGCGAAATTGCCCGGCTCGCAGGTAGTCGAGGGAGAAGTCGATGATCTTCGGCACACCGGGCGAACCGGTGAAAATCAGCAAGTGCAGCGCTGCGGACAGCTCCATGAACCCGGCGATCACTCCACCATGTAGCGCCGGCAATATGGGGTTACCAATGTTGTCCTTGTTGGCCGGCAGNCGGAACAGCAACTCATCTCCGACACGGGAACACTCGATGCCGATCAGTTTGGCGTAAGGCAGCAGGTGCAGCAGCGAGGCGTAGTCTCCCTGCTCATGGGCCTGCTGAAGTTGTTCTTTGAAGGTGTCAGTCATTTCACACCTCCGGCGATCGCACCACCAAAACCCTTGGCGCCTTTGACTGCTTTTCCCATGCGCATGAATGTGCCGACGACATGGGCGATGGGCTGTTCTGGATCATCCTGGTAGGCGAAGCCGCGGGTGAAGATCACGTCGGTGGTCACCCGATAGCATTGGGCGAAGCCGTAGACATCCTTGTGAGGCTCGGCGGCGTGCATGTAGTCAATGCGCAAATCGAGGGTCGGGCAGACTTCAAATTCGGGCAGGACGCAGAGGGTCGACATGCCGCATGCGGTATCCATCAGCGAGGTCAAAGCCCCGCCATGGATCACTCCGGTCTGCGGGTTGCCGACGATTTGAGGGCTGTACGGCAGGATGACCGTCAGCCCTTCGCTGCTGGCGCTGTGAACGCGCAAACCCAGTACCTGGCAATGCCTGAGCGCCGATAGAAATCGCGTCGCGCGCTCAAAAACGGGGTTTTCGGTCATGTGAGAAATACTCTTCTTAGTATTCGGAGAATGTGTTCGACGTATTCGTAAAAGTTCCCGTGGGAATAATCTTATATATCTGAACGAATTGAGGAACTTAACCCTAGGGGCTGTGCTCGAAAGGCCAGTAGATATTTTCCATAAGGAGATACACCCCATGCGTAAGACTTTAGCTATTGCCTTGATGTTGACCGCTTCCCTCGGTCTCGCTGCTTGCGATAAAAAATCCGAGGACAAAGCTCAAGATGCTAACNAACATGCTGAGCAAGCTCAGAAGGACATGGCGAAAGCACAGGATAAAGTGAACGACGCTGCAAAAGAAAACGCCGATGCTGCCAAAGCTCAGGCTGANTCGAACGCNGAAGCNGCAAAAGAAGCGAACGAAGCCGCCGCAAAAGAAGCACCTAAAAACTAAAACAGTTTTTAGCGTGATAAAGAAAACCCGCCAAGTGCGGGTTTTCTTTTGTCTGTCATTCGGCCCGTTAGAGCAAAATAGTTCTAAAAGTCGGACTAATCATCAGCAGCAACGAACACACTAGTCCGATGATCCATACCAGGCTGCGCTGCCAGGCAAGATCAGCCCAATAACACAGTAGATAAATGATTCGGGTAATCACAAAGATGATTGCCAGTGTATCGATCAGCCATCCCGCCGTTTGCGTGGTGTGCGCCATCAACACTCCCACCGCAAATAATATGAAGGCCTCGAAACAGTTTTGATGCGCTGCCACCGCACGGGCACCGAAGCCTGTGAGTTGCGCTTGTTGCTGACGCGGCAGGTGATTGTTGTAACCGCCCTGCTCTTTCATGGCCTTGCCCACGGGCATGCGGGCCACGTAGATCAGCAAGGCGCTGATAAACACGCACCAGAACGGAATACTCATCAAGCGGCCTCTTTATTGGCTTCGGGCAATGGCGCCTCTGTAGGGGTATAGACCATCACATCGAGAACGTCGGAATGAAACTCCCGGCGATACAGCACCAGCACCACGCCGGCACTCATCAACATGAACAGCCATGGGCTGACAAACCAGGCCAGCATGGTCATGCCAAAGTAATAAGCACGCAGGCCAAAGTTGAACTGGTTGGCCGCCATGGAAATCACCCGCGCTGCCCGCAGGGCGAACGCGTTGCGCTCCTGCTCCGACACATGCCGTTCACCAATCATCGGCGCCGACCCCACCAGCACCGCGGCGAAGTTGTATTGGCGCATGCACCAGCTGAAGGTGAAGAACGCATAGACAAACACCAGCGCCAGACACAGTAACTTGATCTCGGACATACCCTGCGAGGCCTGTTGCACCATTGGAATATCCGCCAGCAGCGACACGGCCCGCTCGGACGCGCCGAGCACCGTAAGAATACCGGCCAGGATAATCAGTGTGCTGGAAGCGAAGAACGAGGCATTGCGCTCCAGGTTACCGATCACGCTGGCATCGGCGATACGGTTATCGCGCAGCAACATGCGGCGCATCCAGTCTTCACGATACAGATGCAGCACGCTGGCCAGGCACGCGGTGTCGCGGCCCTTCCACGAGGCATAGCGGGTGTAGCCGCCCCAACAGATGACAAACCAGACGGCGGCGAGGATGTGGATGATGTTGGCGTGGATGAACGACATGCAGGTCCTTGTGATGTGAGATCGGTACACCGAAACCCTGTGGGAGCGAGCAGGCTCGCTCCCACAGGGTAATTGCAGTGCTTCGACGTTAGCTGACAAAAAAAGACACCGCCTCTCGTGCATAAAAGCACTTCATTAAATTCTATCGATTGAACATCATCAATAGCTGTCATATTTGACAGCTATTCAGTCTTATTTTTACCGGTTAGCCTCCAAGGTATCGCTCGTAGCCTCTTGAACTTTATCAATCGGCACCTGGAGAATTCCTATGCTCAGCCCCCAAAAAAAATCAGCCGCGGCTCCTGATGAACAATGGCTTGATCCGTTTTTTGGGGAGGCTGGCGTAGCCTATCAATTTTCTGCAGGAAGTGACCCACTGCAAATTGTTTCCAGAAGACCCGACGAGAAGTTACTTCTGGCAGGCGGCGTCTACTGGGAAGGTCATCAAGACTTCCAGCTTGTACAACTGCTGGAAGATGGCAGCCGGGATCCTGATTTTGCGGATGACGGAATACTCAAGGGCGGGTTTAAGGTTGGATCTCGGGCCTCTCTACACGGCGCCCAACTTTACAAAGATGGGAAGATCCTGGTCATTGGTACACACCGCGACGATATTGAGTATCTTGCTTTCGCGCGCTTTCTCGAAAACGGCAAACCTGATTACACGTTTGGCGATGAAGGTCTGGTACTGAATCCCTACCCAACCCACTTGAGTAACCTGGCCGTTTCAACCAGACCCCATCTTTCAATGACTCAACCAACCTCCAACACTGCAATCGGTCCAAATGGCGAGATCATAATGGCGGGTTGGATGAGCATCTTTCGATACGACCCAGATGGCAAACTTGATCTGTCATTTAACGGAAGCGGCAGCATCAATGTCGATTTCGTCATCCATGCAGTCGGCGCGTCCGCTGATGGCGCCATTACTGTCGTCGGATCCGGCTCCGTAGGCGCTAGCCCTCAGAACGAAGGTATCGTCGCCCGCTTCAAAGCTGATGGAACTCCAGACAATTCCTTTGGGACGAACGGCATCACGAGAATCCGCATCGACGAAGCCGATACAGTATTTTCAGGCCTGTTACTGCGCGAAGATGGCAGTACGTTCGTGACTGGCTCGTTGGACCGAACCCCGAACGATGTTTGGGGCAACGGCCGCCGGGGAGTGCTTGCAGCGTTTAATGGAAATGGTTGGCCAAATCTTGTTTTCAACGGTGGCAAAGCGGTGGTGTCCGAGTTGCCATCAAGCGCAGCCAACGCATGGTCCGACATTGGCGGAGACCCTGCACATGGAATTGTCGTCGTTGGCCTGTCAGGCGCGAGAAGCAGGGAGAGTACGCTGATCGCCCGTTATGAGGCTACGGGAAAACTCGACATCACGTTCGGCGACGAAGGCTTTCTGAATACCCGCTTTGGAAAAGATTACGAGTTCTGGAAGTCGGTGGTTGTGCAACCCGATCAAACCCTGTGGGAGCGAGCAGGCTCGCTCCCACAGGGTAATTGCAGTGCTTCGACGTTAGCTGACAAAAAAAGACACCGCCTCTCGTGCATAAAAAATGCCCCGTATCGATTGATACGGGGCATTTCTGTTTTCTGCTTGATTGGCCCGCTTGTGGCGGACCATGAAGCAGGTTAAGCCAGTGCTTCTTCGCGCTTGCCCAGCAGACGGTCGCACACCACCGCAACCACCAAGGTCATCACCGCCGGCACCAGCCACGCCAGGCCTTGCTCGCTCAGCGGCAAGTGTGCCAACTGTGTTGGCATCCAGTCCGCCAGACCTGCGCCCTTGAGCGCATCGATCATGCCGAAAATGAACGAGACCAACATCACCGGGCCGACGATGCGGCCCTGCTCAAGCCAGAAATCTTTGCAGAAGCTCAGGGCCACCAGCACGATGCACGGCGGGTAGATCGCCGTGAGTACCGGGATCGAGAAGGCAATCAGCTTGGTCAGGCCCAGGTTGGACACAAACAGCGAGAACAGTGCGAGGATCACTACCAGCGTCTTGTAGGACAGCGGCAGGACTTTGCTGAAGTACTCNGCGCAAGCGCAGGTCAGGCCGACTGCTGTCACCAGACAGGCCAGAGAGATCAGCACCGCCAGGAAACCGCTGCCCAACGAACCGAAGGTGTGTTGAACATAGGCGTGCAACACCGCCGCGCCGTTGGCTGCACCGGCTGCCACTTCATGGCTGCCCGACCCCAGACGGAACAGGCTGATGTACACCAGGGCCAGGCCCACGCCGGCAATCAGCCCGGCGATGATCGCGTAGCGGGTGATCAGCTGTGGCGATTCAACGCCACGAGAACGGATGGCATTGACGATGACGATACCGAATACCAGCGCGCCGAGGGTATCCATGGTCAGGTAACCATTGATGAAGCCCTGGGAGAACGGTGCGGCGACATACTCAGGCGTCGCCACGCCGATGTCACCGGCCGGCAGCGCGAATGCGGCGATGCCGAGTGCGGCCAGGGCGATGATCTTCAGGGGGGCGAGGAAACGTCCTACGGTATCCAGCAAACGGCCCGGATAGAGCGAAATGAAGAACACCAGCAGGAAATACACCGAGCTGTAGAGGAACAGCGCCAATGGGCTTTCGCCGGTCAGCGGCGCCAGGCCCACTTCAAACGAAACGGTCGCAGTGCGCGGAGTGGCGAACAATGGCCCTACCGCCAGATACGCCGCCGCCGCGAGCAGGCCNCCGGCGATCTTGCCGATCGGGCTGCTCAACGCGTCCATACCGCCGCCGACCTTGGCCAGGGCGATCACGGTGACCACCGGCAGACCGACCGCGGTGATCAGGAAGCCCAGCGCTGCCATCCAGACGTGAGGCCCGGACTGCAAACCAACGATAGGCGGGAAGATGATGTTGCCGGCGCCCACGAACAGGGCGAAGGTCATAAAGCCTAACGCCAGGACATCCTGGCTTTTCAACACTTTCATTTAAGGAAATACCACACTACTGAATCGGAATTTAGAGAGGGATTCCCTGTGGATGAGGGAACTGCTGCCGGTCCTGATNGGACNGACCCGTTTAGCGCGACGCTTCCTTGTGGGACGCAAACGCAAAAATGGCCGCTAGCCTAACGAATTTGCCCGACAAACGCACTGTTAAGGGGCGATCTATCCGATACGCGACATTTCCGTGTCGCGTTTACATATCAAAATGTTCACAACTAAACCCTGTGGCGAGGGAGCTTGCTCCCTCACCACAGAAGCCTGCGAATTTCTCAAACCCCGGAAACGTACCGGACAATTTACATATCAAAATGTTCACAACTAAACCCTGTGGCGAGGGAGCTTGCTCCCTCACCACAGAAGCCTGCGAATTTCTCAAACCCCGGAAACGACAAAGGCCACCCGAAGGTGGCCTTTGTTTGGTGAAGCGTCAGCTAAGCGCGAGGCTTACTTGACAGCCCAACCGGTCAGCTCGGACAAAGCCTTGCCGATGTCTGCCAGCGAACGCACGGTTTTAACGCCTGCGTCTTCCAGGGCAGCAAACTTCTCGTCTGCTGTGCCTTTGCCGCCGGAGATGATTGCGCCAGCATGGCCCATGCGCTTGCCAGCAGGGGCAGTCACACCAGCGATGTAGGAAACAACCGGCTTGGTCACGTGTGCCTTGATGTAGGCAGCCGCTTCTTCTTCAGCCGAACCGCCGATCTCACCGATCATGACGATCGCTTCGGTCTTCGGGTCTTCCTGGAACAGTTTCAGGATGTCGATGAAGTTCGAGCCTGGGATCGGGTCACCGCCGATGCCGACGCAAGTCGACTGGCCGAAACCGGCGTCAGTCGTTTGCTTGACAGCTTCGTAGGTCAGGGTGCCGGAACGGGAAACGATACCGACTTTGCCTGGCAAGTGAATGTGACCAGGCATGATGCCGATCTTGCATTCGCCTGGAGTGATCACGCCTGGGCAGTTAGGGCCGATCAGGACTACGCCCAGCTCGTCACACTTAACTTTAGCGTCCAGCATGTCCAGGGTAGGAATGCCTTCGGTGATGCAAACGATCAGCTTGATGCCGCCGAATGCCGCTTCCAGGATCGAGTCTTTGCAGAAAGGAGCTGGAACGTAGATCACGCTGGCGGTGGCGCCAGTGGCAGCTACAGCGTCTTTCACGGTGTTGAACACTGGCAGACCCAGGTGCTCGGTGCCGCCCTTACCAGGAGTAACGCCACCCACCATCTTGGTGCCGTATTCGATGGCTTGCTGGGTGTGGAAACTACCTTGCGAACCGGTAATACCCTGGCAGATAACTTTGGTGTCTTTATTGATCAGGACGCTCATTATTTGCCCTCCGCAGCTTTGACAACTTGTTGAGCAGCGTCGGTCAGGCTGGTAGCCGCGATGATGTTCAAACCGCTTTCTGCCAGTACTTTAGCGCCCAGTTCAGCGTTGTTACCTTCAAGGCGAACAACAACCGGGATTTTAACGCCGACTTCTTTCACTGCACCGATGATGCCTTCGGCAATCATGTCGCAACGAACGATGCCGCCGAAGATGTTGACCAATACTGCAGCGACGTTAGTGTCGGACAGGATGATCTTGAAGGCTTCGGTAACGCGTTCTTTGGTAGCACCGCCGCCCACGTCGAGGAAGTTGGCTGGTTTGCCGCCATGCAGGTTGACGATGTCCATGGTACCCATGGCCAGGCCAGCACCGTTGACCATGCAACCGATGTTACCTTCCAGGGCTACGTAGTTCAGTTCGAACTTGGCAGCGTGCGCTTCGCGCGGATCGTCTTGCGACGGATCGTGGAAAGTTTTCAGCTTAGGCTGACGGTACATGGCGTTGGCGTCGATGTTGATCTTGGCGTCGAGGCAGTGCAGATCGCCGTCAGCCTTGATCACCAGCGGGTTCACTTCCAGCAGGGCCAGATCGTGATCCTGGAACAGTTTGGCCAGACCTACGAAGATCTTGGCGAACTGGGCAACTTGCTTGCCTTCCAGACCCAGCTGGAAAGCCAGTTCGCGACCCTGGAATGGCTGAGCGCCAACCAGTGGATCGATAGTGGCTTTCAGAATTTTTTCTGGAGTGTCGTGAGCGATCTTCTCGATGTCCACGCCACCTTCGGTGGAAGCCATGAACACGATGCGACGGCTCGAACGGTCAACGACAGCGCCCAGGTACAGCTCTTTAGCGATATCAGTGCACGATTCAACCAGGATCTTGGTGACTGGTTGGCCATTGGCATCAGTCTGGTAAGTCACCAGACGCTTGCCCAGCCACTGCTGTGCGAAGGCCTTGGCGTCTTCTTTGCTGCGAACCAGCTTAACGCCGCCCGCTTTACCGCGACCACCAGCGTGGACCTGGGCTTTGACAACCCACTCGGTACCACCGATTTTGTCGCAAGCTTCTGCTGCTGCTTCCGGGGTGTCTACTGCGTAGCCCTGGGATACTGGCAGGCCGTATTCAGCGAACAGCTGCTTACCCTGATACTCGTGAAGATTCATGCTTTTTACCGTCTTCGTTAGGTACTGCGCATTCGGCGCTGCACTTGTTCAAGTGCCGCACCACCTGTGACTGCTGCTTGCGTAGGTGTTCCGGATAACCGGTGAGACTACGCAAGGCTGCGTCCGGCGGACATTCCGCGGTGAGTCTTGCGCGCAAGGCTCACGACGGGCAACCGCCGTGGTTTCTTATTATCTCGCTTAGCGCTTCTTGCGGTTGGCGATGTGGATGGCGCCGCCATTCACTGCCAACGCTGCTTCGTGCAACGCTTCGGACAGGGTCGGATGGGAGAAGACCATCATGCCCAGGTCCTCGGCACTGGTGCCGAATTCCATACCGATCGCGCCTTGCTGAACCAGTTCTGCAGCGCTCGGGCCAATCACGTGGACGCCCAATACGCGGTCAGTCTTGGCATCAGCGATGACTTTGACAAAACCACCGGTGTCGTTGGCTGCCATGGCACGGCCAGAAGCGGCAAACGGGAAGGTGCCGACGTTAACTTCAACGCCTTCAGCTTTCAACTGCTGTTCGTTCTTGCCGACCCATGCAATTTCCGGGTGGGTGTAGATAACCGATGGGATCAGGTCGTAGTTGATTTGGGNTTTGTGGCCCTTGATGCGCTCGACAACCATGATGCCTTCTTCGGAAGCCTTGTGCGCCAGCATCATGCCGCGAACCACGTCACCGATNGCGTACACGCCCGGTACGCTGGTGGCGCACTGGTCGTCAACGNGGATGAAACCGCGCTCGTCGATGTTCACNCCGCTGTCGGAAGCCAACAGGTCAGCTGTGACTGGACGGCGACCAACGGCAACAATCAGCTTGTCGAAGGTGATGTTCTGTTCGCCGTTGGCATCGGTGTAGTTCACGACAACTTCGTTGCCGTTNACCTTGGAACCGGTCACGCGAGCACCCAGCTTGATGTCCAGACCTTGTTTGGTCAGGGTTTTGTAGGCTTCTTTGGACACCGCAGTGTCGGCAGCCAGCAGGAACGTGTCCAGGGCTTCCAGGACAACCACTTGCGAACCCAGACGCGACCATACCGAACCCAGTTCCAGACCGATTACGCCAGCGCCGATCACGCCCAAACGCTTGGGAACCGCTTGGAATTCCAGGGCGCCGGTCGAATCAACGATCACGTTCTGGTCAACTGGAGCCGGTGGAATGTCGATTGGGCGCGAGCCTGGAGCCAGGATCACGTTTTCGGCTTCGATGACTTCTACCGAACCGTCTGGCTTGGTGATTTCAACTTTCTTGCCGGCCAGCAGTTTGCCGTGGCCTTGCAGGGAAGTCACACCGTTGGCCTTGAACAAGGTCGCAACGCCGGAAGTCAGGCCTTTAACGATGTTGGCTTTACGGCCGACCATTGCTGGCACGTCCATGGTCACGCCAGCGTGGTTGATGCCGTGGATCGCGAAACCGTCTTGGGCTTCGTGGAATTTCCAGGAGCTGTCCAGCAGCGCCTTGGAAGGAATGCAACCGACGTTCAGGCAAGTACCGCCCAGCGCCAGTTTGCCTTCCTTGTCGGTGTATTTTTCGATGCAAGCAGTCGAGAGGCCCAGTTGCGCTGCTTTAATGGCAGCCACGTAACCGCCAGGGCCCGCGCCAATCACTACCACGTCGAATTTCTGAGTCATGTGTCATTCCTTCTCGAATCAAACCGGACAACCCCTTAGCTTCAAGCTTCAAGCTGCAAGCCAAACTGCGTTTACTTGCAGCTTGTAGCTCACAACTTGAAGCTGCCTCAATCAAATATCCAGCAGCAGACGAGCCGGGTCTTCCAGCAGGTTCTTGATGGTCACCAGGAAAGTCACGGCTTCTTTACCATCGATCAGGCGGTGATCGTAAGACAGNGCCAGGTACATCATNGGACGGATCACGACCTGACCGTTGATCGCCATCGGACGCTGGATGATGTTGTGCATGCCCAGGATCGCAGCTTGTGGCGGGTTGACGATCGGGGTCGACATCATCGAACCGAAGGTACCACCGTTGGTGATGGTGAAGGTACCACCGGTCATCTCGTCGATGGTCAGCTTGCCGTCACGGGCTTTCTTGCCGAAGCCAGCGATGCCGCCTTCGATTTCAGCCAGGCTCATCAGCTCGGCGTTACGCAGAACCGGTACGACCAGGCCACGGTCGCTGGACACGGCAACGCCGACGTCGGCATAACCGTGGTAAACGATGTCGCTGCCGTCGATGGAAGCGTTGACTGCCGGGAAGCGTTTCAGCGCTTCGGTGGCCGCTTTCACGAAGAACGACATGAAGCCCAGGCGCACGCCATTGTGGGACTTCTCGAACAGGTCCTTGTACTTCGAACGCAGGGCCATGACTTCAGTCATGTCGACTTCGTTGAAAGTGGTCAGCATCGCCATGTTCGACTGTGCTTCAACCAGACGCTTGGCCACGGTGGCACGTACACGAGTCATCGGTACGCGCTTCTCGGTGCGGTCGCCAGCAGCGAACACAGGCGCAGCGGCAGCTGGAGCAGCAGCCTTGGCAGGTGCGGCGGCCGGAGCGTTTTTCTTGGCTTCAACGGCAGCAACCACGTCTTCCTTGGTCACACGGCCGTCTTTGCCGGTGCCTTNAACGGAAGCGATGTTGATACCGTTTTCTTCAGCCAGCTTGCGAGCAGCCGGTGCAGCAACAGGATCGTCTTCGCCTTCAGCGGCTGGGGCAGCAGCTTGTGCAGCAGCCGGAGCAGCGGCTGCAGCTGGAGCGGCAGCAGCGCCGCCCGCTTCGATGGAGCCCAGCACTTCGTCGGACAGAACGGTGTCGCCTTCGTTCTTGACGATAGCGCCCAGCACGCCGTCAGCGGTAGCCAACACTTCCAGCACAACCTTGTCGGTTTCGATGTCGACGATCAGGTCATCACGCTTTACAGCGTCGCCTGGTTTCTTGTGCCAGGTGGCAACGGTGCCATCGGCAACCGATTCCGGGAATGACGGGGCTTTGATTTCGATAGCCATTATCTGTGGGTCCTTAAAATTCGGTTTCAGTCAGCGCGAAGGCGTTAAACAGTGAAAGCATCTTGCAGCAGTTTTTCCTGCTGCTCGGCGTGCATCGACGCATAACCACACGCAGGTGCAGCAGAAGCATCACGNCCGGCGTACTCGAGAACGAGCGCCTTGTTGTGATTGCCTACGATGCGGCGCATGTGGTGTTGGCTGCAGTACCAGGCACCCTGGTTCATCGGCTCTTCCTGACACCAAACGATATGTTTGAGGTTGGTGTACGGAGCCAGGACTTCGNTCAGGTCGTCCTCAGGGAACGGGTAAAGCTGCTCGATACGCACGATGGCGATGTCTTCGCGGCCTTCGGCACGGCGTTTTTCCAGCAGGTCGTAGTAGACCTTGCCGCTACACAGAACAATGCGCTCGACCTTTTTCGGGTCTTGGGCATCGATTTCCGGGATCACGGTCTGGAACGAACCTTCGGCCAGATCTTCCAGGGTCGAGATGGCCAATTTGTGACGCAACAGCGACTTCGGAGTCAGCACTACCAGCGGCTTGCGCAGCGGGCGGATCACCTGACGACGCAGCAAGTGGTAGATCTGGGCCGGGGTAGTCGGCACGCACACCTGGATGTTGTGCTCGGCGCACAGCTGCAGGTAACGCTCCAGACGGGCCGAAGAGTGCTCCGGACCCTGACCTTCATAACCGTGTGGCAGCAGCATGGTCAGACCGCACAGACGGCCCCACTTGTGCTCACCGCTGGTGATGAACTGGTCAATAACCACTTGGGCACCGTTGGCGAAGTCGCCGAACTGGGCTTCCCAGATCACCAGCGCCTGAGGCGTGGTGGTGGAGTAACCGTATTCGAACGCCAGTACGGCTTCTTCGGACAGGAACGAATCGAACAGGTCGAAACGTGGCTGGCCTTCGTAAAGGTGTTGCAGCGGAATGTAGGTGCCCGCGTCTTTCTGGTTGTGCAATACCGCGTGACGGTGCGAGAACGTACCACGGCCGATATCCTGGCCGGTCATGCGGATCGGGTGACCTTCGAACGCCAGGGTCGCGTACGCCATGGTTTCGGCGTAACCCCAGTTGATCGGCAGGCCGCCGGCTTGCATCTTCTGACGGTCTTCGTAGATCTTCGCAACCTGGCGCTGCACAACGAAGCCTTCTGGAATTTCCAGCAGCTTGGCAGACAGTTCCTGCAAGGTTTTCAGATCGAACGAGGTGTCGTGACGCGCAGTCCAGGCGTGGCCCAGGTACGGACGCCAGTCAACGAACAGCTCTTTGTTCGGCTCTTTAACCAGGCTTTTTACGACATGCAGACCGTTGTCCAGCGCGTTGCGGTATTCATCGACTTTCGCCTGAACACGCGCATCGTCAACCACGCCGGCCTTGGTCAGGCTTTCAGCGTACAGCTCACGGGTGGTGCGCTGCTTGGCGATTTGCTGGTACATCAACGGCTGGGTGCCGCTAGGCTCATCCGCTTCGTTGTGACCGCGACGGCGGTAGCAAACCAGGTCGATCACCACGTCACGCTTGAACTGCATGCGGTAGTCGATAGCGAGCTGGGTCACGAACAACACGGCTTCCGGATCATCACCATTCACATGGAGGATCGGCGCCTGGATCATCTTGGCAACGTCGGTGGCGTACTCGGTAGAGCGCGCGTCCAGCGGGTTGCTGATGGTGAAGCCAACCTGGTTGTTGATGACGATGTGAACCGTACCGCCAGTCTTAAAGCCGCGAGTCTGCGACATCTGGAACGTTTCCAGAACCACGCCTTGGCCGGCGAATGCCGCGTCACCGTGGATGGAAATCGGCAGGACCTTTTCACCGGTGGCATCGTTACGACGATCCTGACGAGCACGGACCGAACCCTCGACCACTGGGGAAACGATTTCCAGGTGGGATGGGTTGAACGCCATGGCCAGGTGAACTTCACCGCCGGTGGTCATCACGTTGGACGAGAAGCCCTGGTGGTATTTAACGTCACCGGAACCCAGTTCGACCTTCTTCTTGCCTTCGAACTCGTCGAACAGCTCGCGCGGGTTCTTGCCGAAGGTATTGACCAACACGTTCAGGCGACCACGGTGAGCCATGCCGATCACGACTTCCTTGGTGCCATAGGAACCGGAACGCTGGATCAGCTCGTCGAGCATTGGAATGAGGCTCTCGCCGCCTTCCAGGCCAAAACGCTTGGTGCCCGGGTATTTGGTGCCCAGGTATTTCTCGAGACCTTCAGCTGCGGTCACGCGCTCGAGCAGGTGGCTCTTGATGTCGGCGGAGTACGTCGGACGACCACGCACGCTTTCCAGNCGATGCTGGAACCAGTGGCGTTGCTCGGAATCGGTGATATGCGTGAACTCAGCGCCGATGGTGCGGCAATATGTCTGCTGCAACGCTTCGTGAATTTCGCGTAGGCTCGCTTCCTCTTTGCCGATGAACAGGTCGCCGGCACGGAAGGTCGTATCAAGATCGGCATTGGTCAAGCCGTAATGATTGATCGACAGGTCAGCAGGTGCAGGACGCTGCCAGAGCCCCAGCGGGTCAAGCTGGGCCGCCTGGTGGCCACGCATCCGGTAAGCCTGGATCAGTCGCAATACTTCAACTTGCTTCTTCTCATGCTCGCTGCTCACGCTCCCGGCGGAAACCGGCTGAGCGCGGCGCTGGTTCTTTGCCAGCAGGACGAAATGATCGCGAATTGTNGAGTGCGAAACATCGGTGGCAGCGTTGCCGTCTGAAGACAACGTCTGAAATTTGGTGCGCCATTCTTCTGGCACAGCGTTAGGGTCGTGCAGGTAGAGCTCATAAAGCTCTTCCACATAGGCAGCGTTACCACCTGAAAGATAGCCGCTGTTCCACATGCGCTGCATCACGCTTTCTTGCATGCTTGGTCACCCTCGATTTGGGGACACCACCGGCGGAAACACCGAGTTTGCTTGCAAAAGGCCAAGTGCAGCGACCAAAACAAGCCACTTAGGATCACGCTGATAGTTCGGGTACCAACCCGAATGCCCCTGCTTGTCTCATTTCTTCAAAATAAGAGCCGCGGCTTTGTAAGTCGCTGCTCAAGTTAAAACTACGGCGCCGGTTGAAGCCTGCGCCGTAGCATTTACGGGCACAACGGTCCTGCTGTTACAACGTCAGTTACACGCCGCTTTGCAGCAGCATGTTACGGATGTGACCAATGGCCTTAGTCGGGTTCAGGCCTTTAGGACATACGTTGACGCAGTTCATGATCCCGCGGCAGCGGAATACGCTGAACGGGTCATCCAGCGAAGCCAGACGCTCGGACGTCTTGGTGTCACGGCTGTCTGCCAGGAAGCGGTACGCTTGCAGCAGAGCGGCTGGACCCAGGAACTTGTCCGGGTTCCACCAGAAGGACGGGCACGAGGTCGAGCAGCAAGCGCACAGGATGCACTCGTACAGACCGTCGAGCTTTTCACGCTCTTCAGGGGACTGCAGACGCTCGATGGCCGGAGCCGGCGTGTCGTTCTGCAGGAACGGCTTAACTTTCTCGTATTGCTTGTAGAAGATGCTCATATCGACGACCAGGTCACGGATAACCGGCAAACCTGGCAGAGGACGAACGATCAGCTTGTTGCCTTTGACGACGGCGGACAGCGGCGTAATGCACGCCAGGCCGTTTTTGCCGTTGATGTTCATGCCGTCGGAACCGCACACACCTTCACGGCAAGAGCGACGATAGGAGAAACCTTCGTCCTGCTCTTTGATCAGTGCCAATACATCCAGCACCATCAGGTCTTTACCACCGGTATCGACCTGGAATTCCTGCATGAACGGCGCAGCGTCCTGATCAGGGTTGTAGCGGTAAACACTGACTTGCAACATGGCAGCCACCCTTAATAAGTCCGAATCTTAGGTTCAAAAGTCGGAACTGTCTTCGGCGAGAAGTTCACGGCACGCTTGGTTACGCGCTTGTCACCCGGGAAGTACAGGGTGTGGCACAACCAGTTTTCGTCGTCGCGATCTTCAAAGTCTTCACGAGCGTGAGCNCCACGGGATTCTTTACGAACCTCGGCGGCGATCGCAGTCGCTTCAGCCACTTCCAACAGGTTTTGCAGCTCAAGTGCTTCGATACGAGCGGTGTTGAACGCCTGGCTCTTATCGTTGATCTTGACGTTGGCAATACGCTTGCGCAGATCGGCCAGCTGGGCGATACCCTTCTGCATGTATTCGCCAGTACGGAATACACCGAAGTAGTTCTGCATGCAGTTTTGCAGCTCGCGACGCAGGGTNGCGACGTCTTCGCCTTCGGTACGCGAGTTCAGGCCATCGAGACGAGCCAGGGCTGCGTCGATGTCGGACTGGCGAGGACGGGCGTAATCAACGCCTTCTTTCAGGGTCTGCTCCAGGAACAGACCGGCCGCACGGCCGAACACCACCAGGTCGAGCAGCGAGTTGCCGCCCAGACGGTTGGCACCGTGAACCGATACGCATGCCACTTCGCCTACCGCGAACAGGCCATGAATGATCTCGTCCACGCCTTCAGCGTTCTGAGTGATCGCCTGGCCATGAATGTTGGTCGGAACACCGCCCATCATATAGTGGCAAGTCGGAACAACCGGAACCGGAGCNACGGCTGGATCGACGTGGGCGAAGGTCTTGGACAGTTCCATGATGCCTGGCAGACGGCTGTGCAGAACTTCTTCACCGAGGTGATCGAGTTTCAGCATTACGTGGTCGCCATCCGGGCCACAGCCATTGCCAGCGATGATTTCTTTAACCATCGAACGGGCAACAACGTCACGACCGGCAAGGTCTTTCGCGTTCGGAGCATAACGCTCCATGAAACGCTCGCCGTGCTTGTTGATCAGGTAACCACCTTCACCACGGCAACCTTCGGTAACCAGTACGCCCGCGCCGGCGATACCGGTCGGGTGGAACTGCCACATTTCGATGTCTTGTACCGGCACGCCCGCACGCAGTGCCATGCCGACGCCGTCACCGGTGTTGATCAGGGCATTGGTGGTCGAAGCGTAGATACGACCTGCACCGCCAGTCGCCAGAACAGTTGCCTTGGCGCGGATGTAGGTGGTTTCACCGGTTTCGATGCAGATGGCAATCATGCCGACAAAGGCACCATCTTCGTTCTTCACCAGGTCGACACCGTAGTATTCGTTGAGGAACACGGTGCCGGCCTTGAGGTTGGCCTGGTACAAAGTGTGCAGCAGTGCGTGACCGGTACGGTCGGCAGCGGCGCATGTACGCGCAGCCTGTCCACCTTTACCGAAGTCTTTCGACTGACCGCCGAACGGACGCTGATAAATGCGGCCCTGTTCGGTACGGGAGAACGGCAAACCCATGTGCTCGAGTTCGAACACGGCAGCCGGGCCTTCCTGACACATGTATTCGATAGCGTCCTGGTCACCGATGTAGTCGGAACCCTTGACGGTATCGTACATGTGCCAGCGCCAGTCATCGTTCGGATCGGCGGAGGCGATGGCGCAGGTGATGCCACCCTGGGCTGAAACAGTGTGCGAACGCGTCGGGAACACCTTGGTGATCACGGCAGTCTTGTGACCACCCTGAGCCAGCTGCAGCGCTGCGCGCATGCCAGCACCGCCGCCACCAATGATGATGGCGTCGAAGGAAATAGTTGGAATGTTAGCCATGACTCAGATACCCCAAAGAATCTGCACACCCCAGACGAAGTAAGCGAACATCGCGACGCCGCATACTGCCTGGAAGAGGAAACGTACTGCAGTCGCGGACTTGCCCAGCGCCATCGGCGTCAGGTAGTCGGTCGCGATGGTCCACATGCCGACCCAGGCGTGAGCGCCCAGGGCAACGAGGGCCAGGAGACTGAAAATACGCATCCAGTTGCTTGCGAACAGTTCNTGCCATTGGGCGTAGCCAATGCCCGGGTTTGCGACGAGGTATCCGATCAGGAAAATGAAATAAGCCGCGAGAACGACCGCAGACACACGCTGCGCCATCCAGTCATAGAGGCCTGAACGCGATAGGTTCGTAACGCTGGTTACCATATCCAAACTCCTGCCAGAACGATCAGCACCACGGAAATGGCGATAACGATTTTCGAGCCCAGTTTGCCGCCTTCAAGCGACTCGCCGATGCCCATGTCCATGATCAAATGGCGCACACCGGCAACCAGGTGATACAGCAAGGCGGACAGGATGCCCCAAATCACTAGCTTGGCTAGCGGACTGGTCAGACACGCTTTCACCTGGCCGAAGCCTTCTTCCGAGTCGAGCGACTTGTCCAATGCATAAAGCATGATGGCCAGGCTGACAAAGAGGATGATTCCGGAGATTCGGTGAAGAATGGACGTGTAAGCAGTGACTGGGAGTTTGATGGTCCTTAGGTCTAGGTTTACAGGTCGTTGGCTATTCACGGCTTTTTTTCACACTGAAGAGCCCCTAACAATCAGGGCAAAGTTGTTGGGGAGTGCACTGGTCAGGTAAGCACCACCCAGGGAGTGCGACCCCCAATGAAAGCAAGCCCAAAAGCCCTTGGCGGTCGGTGGCCGAGTATAGACAGTTAGGCTACTAATGACAACGCGCACACCTCACCCTAATAGCTGATTGCGCTGGCGGGATAAAAGGCGTAAATGGCAGTCAATTTCGACGAAAAAGTACGGTTAAAGCCTTCTGGAGCAAGACTTTAGGCAAATTGACATCTGAATTTATCTCACTATAGTGGTGCGGGCCCTGCGTGGGGGGTCTGTCTGATGATTTGAAGCATAAATAGGAGGCCACATGGCTGACAAAAAAGCGCAGTTGATCATCGAGGGCGCAGCCCCCGTCGAGCTGCCCATTTTAACCGGCACCGTTGGTCCCGATGTTATCGACGTACGGGGCCTGACGGCCACGGGCCGTTTCACTTTCGACCCAGGCTTCATGTCGACCGCCTCTTGCGAGTCGAAGATCACCTATATCGACGGCGACAATGGCATTCTGCTGCACCGGGGCTACCCGATCGAGCAACTGGCTGAGAAGTCGGACTATCTGGAAACCTGCTACCTGCTGCTAAACGGCGAATTGCCAACAGCCGAGCAGAAAGCCCAGTTCGTCAGCACCGTGAAGAACCACACCATGGTTCACGAGCAGTTGAAGACCTTCTTCAACGGCTTCCGTCGCGACGCCCACCCGATGGCCGTCATGTGCGGCGTAGTCGGCGCCCTGTCGGCCTTCTATCACGACTCCCTGGACATCAATAACCCGCAGCATCGCGAAATCTCCGCGATCCGCCTGGTTGCCAAGATGCCAACCCTGGCCGCAATGGTTTACAAGTACTCCATGGGCCAGCCCATGATGTACCCGCGCAACGACCTGACGTACGCGGAAAACTTCCTGCACATGATGTTCAACACCCCGTGCGAGATCAAACCGATCAGCCCGGTGCTGGCCAAGGCGATGGACCGGATTTTCATCCTCCACGCCGACCACGAGCAGAACGCCTCCACCTCTACCGTACGTCTGGCCGGCTCTTCGGGTGCCAACCCGTTCGCCTGTATCGCCGCCGGTATCGCCGCACTGTGGGGCCCTGCCCACGGCGGTGCGAACGAAGCCGTGTTGACCATGCTGGATGAAATCGGCGATGTCTCGAACATCGACACGTTCATCGCCAAGGCCAAGGACAAGAACGATCCGTTCAAGCTGATGGGCTTCGGTCACCGGGTTTACAAAAACCGCGACCCACGCGCTACCGTCATGAAGCAGACTTGCGACGAAGTGCTGAAGGAACTGGGTATCAAGCACGANCNGCAACTCGAACTGGCCATGCGCCTGGAAGAGATCGCCCTGACCGACCCGTACTTCATCGAGCGCTCGCTGTACCCGAACGTCGACTTCTACTCGGGGATCATCCTCAAGGCGATCGGCATTCCAACCAGCATGTTCACCGTGATCTTCGCCCTGGCCCGTACTGTAGGCTGGATCTCCCACTGGAAAGAAATGCTCTCCAGCCCGTACAAGATTGGCCGCCCGCGCCAGCTGTACACCGGCTACGAGTCGCGTGACATCACCAAGCTGGAAGACCGCAAATAAGACCTGTCTTGCGATAACGTCTTAAGTTGTACCGGGAACGGCCTCTATTTATATAGAGGCCGTTTTTGTTTGTGCGGTCTCAGCGGCCTTAGGGCCGACGGGTTTTTTAGTCTCGTACATATCCGTTTCTGCGGTAACGGCGACTTATGGTTTCGCTCTTACAGCGAGTCACTTTTGACAAACGCCTCAAAAGTAACCAAAAAGTCTTCGCCCCGGCGTACGGCGCCTCGCTGAGGCTCCGCGTTCCCTCGCTACGGTGTCCATCAGGGGGCATCGCCTACGGNCTGCCGAAGGGGCGANAGATCAAGATCAAGATCAAGATCAACGTCAAAAGCCAAAGCCAAAGCCAAAGCCAAAGCCAAAGCCAAAGCCAAAGCCAAAAGGATCGCAGCCATCGAGAAGCTTGCGTACATTCGAAAGATCAGGTCGGCTGACAGGCCGCCATCGCGAGCAGGCTCACTCCTACAAGAGTTCGGCGTACACGCTTCGCTTCTCACCACTCATCAGGCCGAGCGTTAGCTCGNCGGCTGTCAGGCCGCCATCGCTGGCAAGCCAGCTCCCACAGGGTTCGGGTACATCTGCAAGTCATCGGTCGGCTGTCAGGCCGCCATCGCTGGCAAGCCAGCTCCTACAAGGGTTCGGAGTACACCGCTTCGCTCTTCACCACTCATCAGGCCGAGCGTTAGCTCGCCTGCAGCTCTTGATCTTGATCCACCCGCCCCTTTCGGGAGGCTGAGTGGAGGTGTTCATCCGGGGAGTGGCGCGCAGCGCCGTTCGACGCAGTCGAACACGCTGCATGTAGGTCGTCGCGAAGCAGACCGGAGGGCAGTGTCCCCGGATGGATACCGGAGCGAAGGTACGCCGAGCCTTAGCGAGGGGCCGGACGCTTGGGGCGAGACCTTTTGGTTCCTTTTGGCTGGGCCGGCACTCCGGGCGTTTGCCAAAAGGGACTCGCCGTAAGGGCGAAACCGCCAGCCGCCGTTACCGCAGGAATGGATATGTACACC
>NZ_NMOJ01000212.1 GCF_002251635.1 Pseudomonas mandelii | reverse complement strand
CCCCCCACAGAGTCAACGCCGAACCCAAAAAAATGCCCCAATCTCTCGACCGGGGCATTTTTCGATTAACGCAACTTACACAGACAAACTCGAAGCCTTAGTGAGAAACCGCCCCACTCGCCCCCAAACCGGTCTGCGAACGAACAAACTGCGGGAAGAACAGCGCACGCTCATTAACGCCAGCTGTCGACTTGTCGGTGATGGAGAAGAACCAGATACCGACGAACGCGATGATCATCGAGAACAGCGCCGGGTACTCGTACGGGAAGATGGCTTTTTCGTGGTGCAGGATCGAGACCCAGATGGTCGGGCCAAGCACCATCAAACCAACAGCACTGATTAGCCCCAACCAGCCGCCAATCATCGCGCCACGGGTGGTGAGGTTTTTCCAGTACATGGAAAGCAGCAGTACCGGGAAGTTACAGCTGGCCGCAATGGAGAACGCCAGGCCGACCATGAACGCAATGTTCTGGCTTTCGAACAGGATACCCAGGCCGATTGCCAGCACCGCCAGGGCGATGGTGGTGATCTTCGACACGCGAATCTCATCCTTTTCGTTGGCCTTGCCTTTCTTGATCACGCTGGCATACAGGTCATGGGACACCGCCGAAGCGCCCGCCAGGGTCAAACCGGCAACCACCGCCAGGATGGTGGCAAATGCCACAGCCGAGATGAAGCCCAGGAAGATACTGCCGCCCACCGCGTTGGCCAGGTGCACCGCCGCCATGTTGTTACCGCCCAGCAAGGCGCCTGCCGCATCCTTGAACGCCGGGTTGGTGCTGACCAACAGGATCGCGCCGAAGCCGATGATAAAGGTCAGGATGTAGAAGTAGCCGATGAAGCCCGTGGCATACAGCACGCTCTTACGAGCTTCCTTGGCGTCGCTTACGGTGAAGAAGCGCATCAGGATGTGCGGCAGGCCTGCGGTGCCGAACATCAGCGCCAGCCCCAAGGAGAATGCAGAGATCGGATCTTTCACCAGGCCGCCGGGACTCATGATCGCTTCACCTTTAGGGTGAACCTTGATCGCCTCGGAAAACAGCATGTTGAAGTCGAAGTTGACGTGCTTCATCACCATCAGCGCCATGAACGAGGCGCCGGACAGCAGCAGGACCGCCTTGATGATCTGCACCCATGTGGTCGCCAGCATGCCGCCGAACAGCACGTACATGCACATCAGGATGCCCACCAGGATCACCGCCACATGGTAATCGAGGCCGAACAGCAACTGGATCAGCTTGCCCGCGCCAACCATCTGCGCGATCAGGTAGAACGCCACCACCACCAGCGAGCCACAGGCCGACAGGCTGCGGATCTGGGTTTGCCCCAGGCGATAGGACGCTACGTCGGCAAAGGTGTACTTGCCCAGGTTACGCAGGCGTTCGGCGATCAGGAACAGAATGATCGGCCAGCCCACCAGGAAGCCGATCGAGTAGATCAGGCCATCGTAGCCGGAGGTGAACACCAGCGCGGAAATCCCCAGGAAGGACGCCGCCGACATGTAGTCGCCAGCAATCGCCAGGCCGTTCTGGAAACCGGTGATCTTGCCGCCGGCCGCATAGTAGTCGGCGGCCGATTTGTTGCGCTTGGATGCCCAGTAGGTGATGCACAGGGTCGCGCCGACGAAGGCGACGAACATCAGGATCGCCGGGATATTCAGCGGTTGTTTNTGCACTTCGCCAGTCAGGGCTTCAGCTGCCCAGGCGCCAGGTGCAAAGGCTGCGATGCTCAATAGAGCCATTAGACGACGGATCATTGCGCAGCCTCCTTGAGAATCGCATTGTTCAGGTCGTCAAATTCGCCGTTGGCGCGTCGTACGTAAATCGCAGTCAGGACAAAGGCCGAAAGAATCAGCCCGACACCAATCGGTATCCCCCAGGTAATCGAAGACTCGGGGCTGATTTTCGCCCCCAGAATATGCGGCCCGTAAGCAATCAAAAGGATGAATCCGGAGTAAAGCCCTAGCATGATCGCCGAGAGAATCCAGGCGAACCTTTCCCTTTTTCTCACCAGCTCCTTGAAACGCGGGCTGTTTTGAATCGAGAGGTAAATGCTGTCGTTCATTGTTTTTATCCTCGCAGCACAGCTTTTTATTATTGGAACGTATCCACTGTATGCGGCTGCAGAACAGGTTCCAGACGACCTTAGTATTAGAACGACATGACAGAATCGCCATTGTTCAGCATCCATTAAATAAATGTGGGAGCGAGCCTGCTCGCGATTGCGGAGTGAACACCGCAATCGCGAGCAGGCTCGCTCCCACAGGGGAAAACAAAAGGCCCCTTGGCAATGTGCCAAGGGGCCTTGATAGAGGCTGACTAGAGCCGTCAGCTCAAATCACTTGATCCAGTCTGCAACGCGCTCAGGGTGTTTGGCCACCCAATCTTTCGCTGCGGCNTCAGGCTTGGCGCCGTCTTGAATCGCGAGCATGACTTCGCCGATTTCGTCNTTCGAGGCCCACTGGAAGTTCTTCAGGAACTTGGCAACTTCCGGAGCCTTGGTCGCCAGTTCTTTGCTGCCAATGCTGTTCACGGTTTCAGCCGCGCCATAAACGCCTTTCGGGTCGTCCAGGAAGCGCAGTTTCCACTTGGCGAACATCCAGTGTGGCACCCAACCGGTCACCGCAATGGATTCCTTTTTCTTCTCGGCACGGGTCAGCTCGGCAATCATGCCGGCGCCGGAACTGGCCTTGAGTTGATACCCGGTCAGATCGTAATCCTTGATCGCCTGCTCGGTTTTAAGCATCACGCCCGAACCGGCGTCGATGCCGACGATGCGTTTTTTGAAGGTGTCGTCAGTTTTNAGGTCTTCGATGGACTTGGCCTTGACGTACTCCGGCACGATCAAGCCAATTTTCGCATCCTTGAAGTTAGGCCCGTAGTCGACCACCTTGTCCTTGTTCTTGGCCCAGTATTCACCGTGGGTCACGGGCAGCCAGGCGGAAAGCATGGCGTCGAGTTTGCCGGTAGCTACGCCCTGCCACATGATCCCGGTGGCGACGGCTTGCAGTTTCACGTCATAACCGAGCTTTTCCTTGATCACCTCTGCCGCCACGTGAGTGGTGGCAACGCTGTCGGACCAGCCGTCTACATAGCCGATGCTCAGGGTTTTGCTGTCGGCGCTGGCCAGTGTGGAGCCCATCGCAACTACCAGAGTGGCAGCTGCGCCCAAGAGTCGTCGCATCTTCATAGTACTTCCCCGAAAGTGCTGCGCCCGACGGATGCCGAGCGNCGTCAACGTATTGTTATGGTGCACAGCGCCCCCATCACGCCCACCGCAAACTCGTTCGAACATCAGCGTGATTTTCCATGGGAGCACTGATGCCTCGATAATCAACCTGACGACAACCGGAACCTGTGCTGTCAGCGACCTCAAGGCATCGAGAAACGACATCAGATCGCCATTAATCTAGTGCACAGAAAGCCCACCGGCCAATCCGCCCGAACTTTGCATGTCAAAATCATGCAAGGGCCCAAGCGCGGGGCAAATGCAGGTAACATGCGCGGCTTTGCTCCCAGACGGCCTGACCATGCCCGCGACATCCCGCTTTCCTTTTCTGGCTTATCTCTTCGCTTGCCTGCTGGGGCTGTTTGCCCTTGGCGGCTTTTGGTATGGCCTTGGCAAACCGGTGATTCTGCCGGACGTGGCCAGCGCGACGCACAAGCTGCAATGCGCCTCCTACACCCCGTTCGACAAAGACCAATCGCCGTTCGATCAGCCGTTCAAGCTGCGTCCCGAGCGCATGGACGCCGACCTGGCCTTGCTGGCCACCCGCTTCGAGTGCATCCGCACCTATTCCATGACCGGCCTCGAGGCGTTACCCGATCTGGCGCGCAAGCATGGCCTGAAACTGATGATCGGCGCCTGGGTCAACAGCAACCCGGTGGACACCGAGAAAGAAGTCGACCTGCTGATCGCCTCGGCCAACGCCAACGCGGACGTGGTGACTTCGGTGATCGTCGGCAACGAAACCCTGCTGCGCAAGGAAGTCACCGGTGCGCAGCTGGCGAAGCTGATCAATAAAGTCAAAAGCCAGGTCAAGCAGCCGGTCACTTACGCCGATGTCTGGGAGTTTTGGCTCAAGCACCCGGAAATTGCCCCGGCCGTGGATTTCCTGACCATTCACCTGCTGCCGTACTGGGAAGATGACCCGTCCGGCATCGACGCCGCGCTGCAGCATGTGGCCGAAGTGCGTCAGGTGTTCGGCAACAAATTCGCGCCCAAGGACGTGGTGATTGGCGAAACCGGCTGGCCGAGCGAAGGCCGTCAGCGCGAAACCGCCCTGCCGAGCCGGGTTAACGAAGCCAAGTTCATTCGCGGTTTTGTCATCATGGCCGAGCAACAAGGCTGGCATTACAACCTGATCGAAGCCTTCGACCAGCCCTGGAAACGCGCCAGCGAAGGTGCGGTCGGTGGTTACTGGGGGCTGTTCGATGCTGATCGCCAGGACAAGGGCGTGCTGGCCGGTCCCGTGTCGAACGTGCCGTACTGGTCGCAGTGGCTGGCCGTTGGCGGCTTGATCTTTCTTGGCACGCTGATCCTTGGCGGGCGTGTGCGCACCACCCGTGCCGCACTGGTGCTGCCGCTGCTCGGCGCACTGGCGGCTTGCTCGATTGGTGCCTGGGGCGATCTGGCGCGAGTCACGACGCGCTTTGCCAGTGAATGGTTGTGGGTGGCGTTGCTGACGGGTTTGAATCTGTTGGTGCTGGCGCATGCCGCATTGACGCTGAGCGCTCGTACCGGTTGGCGTGAGCGTGCGTTCAATGCACTGGAGCGTCGAGCGGGCTGGCTGGTCGCTGGAGCAGGTTTTGCGGCGGCGGTGATGATGCTGGAGCTGGTGTTCGATCCGCGTTATCGCAGCTTTCCAAGTGTCGCCTTCATCCTGCCGGCGCTGGTTTACCTGTGCCGCCCGGTGAGCGTGCCGCGCCGTGAAATCGCCCTGCTGACCTTCATCATCGGTGCCGGCATTGCGCCGCAGCTCTACCGTGAAGGTCTGCTGAACCAGCAGGCGTGGGGTTGGGCGGTGGTGAGTGTATTGATGGTGGCGGCGTTGTGGCGCAGTTTGCGGGTTCGCAAGGGCTGACTTCAGTGCCTGTACTGGCCTCATCGCGAGCAAGCTCGCTCCCACATTGACCGAGTTGCTCAGAAGAACGCGGTTAAATGTGGGAGCGAGCTTGCTCGCGATGACAGACTATCAGGCGCTACGAGACGCCCGAACCAGCCGCAACCCCGCAATCACCACCGCAAAAACGGCCAAGGTCGTGTTGTACAACGCCAGCGCCGGAAACCCGAACACCAGCGCCAGCACCGCCAGCCACCACCCTGCCCGGCCCGGCACCACAAACCCGATGATCGCGGCGGCCAATGCGGCAAAGCCCAATACCTTGAAGTGGATCATCAAGCCCAGGTTCGAACGAATCTGACATTCCCAGCGGCTTGCCTCATCAACGCAGATACCCACCCACCGGCCATCCTCCATGAAGCCATAACGCGCGCCATAACTGGCAGCGAGCCATAACGGCAGCAAAACGAGTAACAAAATCACGGGCAGACGGCGGGACATGAAGCACTCCAATAAACGAAAACGGCGGCCAGCTTAATCCTCCGACAGCGTCAAGCAAACGCGCGCAACAGATAATTGTTCACCAAATAGCTGCAAAGTGTATCGTCCAGCTACTATTGATCCGAAATTCGCCCTGATTGGTGCCGCAGCATGGCACTTTGGCGCAAACCCCGTGGTCATAGCCTGCGAACTTCATTCGGCCCTTTCCTCTTAGGGATTAAGTCATGCTCCGTTCCTTGCGCTGTGCTGCCTTACTCGGCAGCCTTATTTTGAGTGCGTCTGCACTGGCGGTCGATATCGACGCTGCCAGTTATGGCTACCCCTTGACCAACCCGTTCGAGGCGACCATTGCCACGACTCCGCCGGACCTGCGCCCGGAGTTGCCGCTGGACGACGACATCGATCAGCAGACACGCAGCGTGACACTGCGTCCGGAGCGTGAATTCCAATTGCCGGACAACTTCTGGCCAGTCAAGAAGCTGACCTACCGCATCGCCACGCAAGAAAAGGCCGCGCCGCTGATCTTCCTGATCGCTGGCACCGGCGCGCGTTATGACAGCAGCCTCAATGAGTACCTGAAAAAGCTCTACTACAAGGCCGGTTACCACGTGGTGCAGCTGTCCTCGCCCACCAGTTTCGACTTCATGAGCGCGGCTTCACGCTTTGCCACTCCGGGTATCACCCAGGAAGACGCCGAAGACATGTACCGCGTGATGCAAGCCGTGCGGGCGCAAAACCCGCACGTCGCCGTCACCGACTACTACCTGACCGGTTACAGCCTGGGTGCGCTGGACGCGGCCTTCGTCGCNAAGCTGGACGAGACCCGCCGCAGCTTCAACTTCAAGAAAGTGCTGCTGCTCAACCCGCCGGTCAACCTCTACACCTCGATCACCAACCTCGACAAGCTGGTACAGACCGAGGTCAAGGGCATCAACAACACCACCACCTTCTATGAGCTGGTACTGGCCAAGCTGACCCGCTACTTCCAGCAAAAAGGCTACATCGACCTCAATGACGCCCTGCTCTACGACTTCCAGAACTCCAAGCAGCACCTGACCAACGAACAGATGGCGATGCTGATCGGCACCTCGTTCCGCTTCTCGGCGGCCGACATTGCCTTTACCTCGGACCTGATCAACCGCCGTGGCCTGATCATCCCGCCCAAATACCCGATCACCGAAGGCACCAGCCTCACGCCGTTCCTCAAGCGTGCGCTGCAATGCGACTTCGACTGCTACCTCACCGAACAAGTGATCCCGATGTGGCGCGCACGCTCCGACGGCGGCAGCCTGCTGCAACTGGTCGACCAGGTCAGCCTCTATGCGCTCAAGGACTACCTGCACGACAGCCCGAAAATCGCGGTGATGCACAACGCCGACGACGTGATTCTCGGCCCTGGCGACCTCGGTTTCCTGCGTAAAACCTTCGGCGATCGCTTGACCGTCTACCCGCTGGGCGGCCACTGCGGCAACCTCAATTACCGCGTCAACGCCGACGCCATGCTGGAGTTCTTCCGTGGCTAAATATCTTCTGCTGCTCGCTGCCCTGATGTGCGCGGGCGTCGCCAATGCCGACAACAGCAAGGCCCACGAACCTGTCGTGGTCGACAGTGACGGTTTCAAGGAACCGCTGAGCAAACTCAAGTTCAACCCGGGGCTGGATCAGCGCGAGTTCGAACGTTCTACGCTCAATGCGCTGAACGTCTACGATCCGCTGGAAGAGTGGAACCGCCGCGTGTACCACTTCAACTACCGCTTCGACCAATGGGTGTTCCTGCCGGTGGTTGACGGTTATCGCTATGTCACGCCGAGCTTCCTGCGCACCGGCGTCAGCAACTTCTTCAACAACCTGGGCGACGTGCCCAACCTGTTGAACAGCCTGCTGCAACTCAAGGGCCACCGCTCCCTGGAAACCACCGGGCGCCTGCTGCTCAACACCACCATCGGCGTCGCCGGCCTGTGGGACCCGGCTACCGCCATGGGACTGCCACGCCAGAGCGAAGACTTCGGCCAGACCCTGGGTTTCTACGGCGTGCCCGGCGGCGCGTACCTGGTGTTGCCGATCCTCGGCCCTTCGAACATCCGCGACACCGGCGGCCTGGTGGTGGACTTCAGTGCCGAATCGGCGATCAACTTCCTGAACGTGTCCAAGGTCAGCGAAAACCACCCGGAAATCTGGGCCCTGCGCGCCGTCGACAAGCGCTACCAGACCAGCTTCCGCTACGGTCAGATGAACTCGCCGTTCGAGTATGAAAAGGTGCGCTACGTGTACACCGAGTCACGCAAGTTGCAGATCGCCGAGTAATTCCATCGGCAACAAAAAAGGCCATTCGATGCAGATCGAATGGCCTTTTTAATGGGTATTTTTCAATCACTACAGAACCACTGTGGGAGCGGGCTTGCTCGCGAAAGCGGTGGGNCATTTAGCATTGATGTAACTGACACACCGCCTTCGCGAGCAAGCCCGCTCCCACATTTTTGGTCAGTGCCAAATTTTAGCCTTTCAGCGCCTTGTAGAGTTTGCTGACGACCATCACCCCCGCCAACACAACGGCACCCGCCAAAATCCCCGCCACCGCATTCAGCAACGTCGGCACGATAAACCCGGCACCGCCCGCCCCCGCACTCACGCTTTCAATCCAGTGATGCACCACCGGCACGCCATGGGTCAGAATCCCGCCGCCCACCAGGAACATCGCCGCCGTGCCGATCACCGACAGGCTTTTCATCATGTACGGCGCCGCGCGCAGAATCCCGCCGCCGATGCTTTTAGCCATCTGCCCAGGCTTCTGGGTCAGCCACAGGCCGAGGTCATCAAGCTTGACGATACCCGCGACCAGGCCATAAACACCGATGGTCATGACAATGGCGATGCCCGACAGCACGATGACCTGCTGGGTCAACGACGCATCCGCCACGGTGCCAAGGGTGATGGCGATGATTTCCGCCGACAGGATGAAGTCAGTGCGGATGGCGCCCTTGATCTTGTCTTTCTCGAACGCCACCAGATCAATAGCGGGATCGGCCACGGCTTCAACCAGCTCCGCATGTTCGGCCTGATCTTCAGCCTTGCTGTGCAGAAATTTGTGGGCGAGTTTCTCGAAACCTTCGAAACACAGGTACGCGCCACCGACCATCAACAGTGGGGTGACCAGCCACGGGATGAACACGCTGATCGCCAGCGCCGACGGCACCAGGATCAGCTTGTTGAGAAACGACCCCTTGGCCACGGCCCAAACGACCGGTATTTCGCGCTCGGCACGCACGCCGCTGACCTGCTGGGCATTGAGCGCCAGATCGTCGCCGAGCACGCCGGCGGTCTTCTTGGCGGCCATTTTGGTCATCAACGCCACATCGTCGAGAACGGCGGCGATGTCGTCGATCAGCACCAGCAAACTGCTTCCTGCCATGAATCAGGTTTCCTTCTTGAATGAATGCCGCGCAGCATAGCGCGACCGAGCGCCACACGGGGCATTCTTGAGCGCCGCGCGAGGCCGGTGCTACCATGCGCAACCGCCAGAACAGGCAAGGANNCCCCTGGTTTATGAGCACCATTCGCGAGCGCAATAAAGAAATGATCCTGCGGGCGGCGAGCGAGGAGTTTGCCGACAAGGGCTTCGCCGCGACCAAAACCAGTGATATCGCCGCCAAGGCCGGGCTGCCAAAGCCCAACGTCTATTACTACTTCAAGTCCAAGGAAAACCTCTACCGCGAGGTCCTGGAAAGCATCATCGAGCCGATCCTGCAGGCGTCGACGCCGTTCAACGCCGACGGTGTGCCCAGCGAAGTGCTGAGCGGCTACATTCGCTCGAAGATCCGCATCTCCCGCGACCTGCCTTTNGCCTCCAAGGTNTTCGCCAGCGAAATCATGCACGGCGCCCCGCACCTGAGCGCCGACCTGGTCGAGCAACTCAACGGCCAGGCCAAGCACAACATCGACTGCATCCAGACCTGGATCGACCGCGGACAAATCGCCCCCATCGACCCCA
This sequence comes from Pseudomonas mandelii, assembly GCF_002251635.1. GTDB lineage: Bacteria > Pseudomonadota > Gammaproteobacteria > Pseudomonadales > Pseudomonadaceae > Aquipseudomonas > Aquipseudomonas mandelii_B. The sequence continues at coordinate 42,187 of NZ_NMOJ01000212.1, read as the reverse complement.
ATCACTTGATGTTCAGCATCTGGGCGGCGACGCAGACGTATGCCGACTTTGACTGGCAGATCACGGCCATCACTGGCAAGGCCAAGCTGGATGAAGAGGACTATGAAGCGGCGGCGCAGACGATAATTCGGCTGGTGTTGAAGGGGTGTGAGCTGGACAGGTAGACCGTGGTGCAGGCATCGCTGGCAAGCCAGCTCCCACAGAGATTTGTGTGAAACTTGTGGGAGCTGGCTTGCCAGCGATGAAGGCAACTCGGTGCCGACTCAAACCCAAATCGCATCCCACAACGGATAGTCGCCAATCTTCTTCACCAATCCAGCCCGCAACGGATTGGCCACCACATACCTGGCCAATTTCACCAAATCTTCCTCCCGCCTTAACGCCCGGTCGTGATAACCCTGCTGCCAAAGCGGCCCACTTTTACTACTCGAAAGATTTACCTCTCTAGTGATAAGGGATTTAGTCTGGCGCATCAGCTTTCTGAGCGAACAGTTTTCCAATTCGACCAGCCAATGAAAATGGTCGGGCATGACGACCCAAGCCAGTGATTTGGCCAATCCGAGATCTTGTGCCCGACGAAATTGATGAACCACCAATCTGCCCAAAGCGAAATCCTTGAAAACCGGGATCCTGTGAAGTGTATTGCTGGTTAACAAATAAATCCGGCTGGGTTCGGCATAGCGCCCCGTCCGCAAGCGATGTGAAGCAGGTAAATCAGGCATTCCTTTGCCTCTCTCATCATGAATTAATGAATTCATGAGAAGACTAGACTTGTGAATGCCAGAGAGTGGGACAGACTTTTAGCTGAATGTGTCTGATAAACAGTCATCGCGGGCAAGCCCGCTCCCACAAGTATCGGCGGTGTTCACATGTTCTGTGACCACGATCAAATCCTGTGGGAGCGAGCTTGCCCGCGATAGCAATGGGTCAGGCACTACAAATTCAAGCCACCACCCCAGCATCCGCCCGCAACCCCACCGCCTCGATCGCACTGATCGCACACTGCTCGTCAACATCAGAAAGATCCCCGCTGATCCCGATCGCCCCGAGCACCACGCCCTCCTGATCCCGAATCAACACCCCGCCCGGCGCGGGCACTACGCTGCCCTGCCCCAGGCTGTTCAACGCCGCGATAAACGCCGGGCGCTGCTGCGCGTCCAGTGCCAGCAAACGTGAGCCCTTGCCCAGGGCAATCGCGCCCCAGGCCTTGCCAATGGCGATTTGCGGGCGCAGCAGGCTGGCGCCGTCTTCGCGCTGCAGGGTGACCAAGTGTCCGCCGCTGTCGAGCACCGCAATGGTGAGCGGNGCCGCGGAAATTGCACGCCCGGCGATGATGGCCTGATCGATCAGGTTGACTGCAACTTTCAAGGTTAAAGCGCTCATGGTGCCGTCCTCATTTTGTTATAGGGAAAGCCAGTGGCCTGCGCGTTTGTGCCGCAGTCCGATGCAATAAATAGAACACAATGAGTTATTTTTTTGTATACAATAATTCTCGAAAAGCGCCACATGCGACGAAAAGCCACAGCAGACCGGGCTTCCGACGAATGAAACAGTCGCTTGAGAAAATGGATTGACCTGCGCCGTCCGCCGTGAATACACTCTGCGCAAANCCACTTGTATACAATTACAAAACGCAAGAGGCACCAAAACCATGAGCAAAATGAGAGCAATCGAAGCCGCTGTCCTGGTGATGCGCCGTGAAGGGGTCGACACCGCCTTCGGTATCCCGGGCGCCGCGATCAACCCGCTGTATTCGGCCTTGCAGAAGGTCGGTGGCATCGATCACGTCCTTGCTCGCCACGTTGAAGGCGCCTCGCACATGGCCGAGGGCTACACTCGCACCAAGGCTGGCAACATCGGCGTGTGCATCGGCACTTCGGGCCCGGCGGGCACCGACATGGTCACCGGCCTGTACAGCGCCTCGGCCGACTCGATCCCGATTCTCTGCATCACCGGCCAAGCCCCGCGTGCCCGTATGCATAAGGAAGACTTCCAGGCCGTCGACATCACCACCATCGTCAAGCCCGTGACCAAGTGGGCAACCACGGTCATGGAGCCGGGCCAGGTGCCCTACGCGTTCCAGAAAGCCTTCTATGAAATGCGCTCCGGCCGCCCAGGCCCGGTGCTGATCGACCTGCCGTTCGACGTGCAGATGGCCGAGATCGAATTCGACATCGACGCCTACCAGCCACTGCCGCTCGCCAAGCCATTGGCCACGCGCATGCAAATCGAGAAGGCCCTGGCCATGCTCGATCAAGCCGAGCGTCCATTGCTCGTCGCCGGTGGCGGCATCATCAATGCCGATGCCAGCGAATTGCTGGTGGAGTTCGCCGAACTGACCGGCATCCCGGTGATCCCGACCCTGATGGGCTGGGGCACGATCCCGGACGACCACCCGCTGATGGTGGGCATGGTCGGCCTGCAGACCTCGCACCGTTATGGCAACGCGACCATGCTCAAGTCGGACGTGGTGCTGGGCATCGGTAACCGCTGGGCCAACCGCCACACCGGTTCGGTGGAGGTGTACACCGAAGGGCGAAAATTCATTCACGTGGACATCGAGCCGACGCAAATCGGCCGCGTGTTCACGCCGGACCTGGGCATCGTCTCCGACGCCGGTTCCGCACTGACGATGTTCATTGAAGTGGCCCGCGAATGGCAAGCCGCCGGCAAGCTGAAAAACCGCAGCGCCTGGCTGCAAGACTGCCAGCAGCGCAAAGCCACCCTGCACCGCAAGACCCACTTCGACAACGTGCCGGTCAAGCCGCAACGGGTGTACGAAGAGATGAACCAGGTGTTCGGCAAAGACACGTGCTACGTCAGCACCATCGGGCTGTCGCAGATTGCCGGCGCGCAATTCCTGCACGTCTACAAGCCGCGCCACTGGATCAACTGCGGCCAGGCCGGCCCGNTGGGCTGGACCATTCCGGCCGCACTGGGCGTGGTCAAGGCTGATCCGACCCGCAAGGTCGTGGCACTGTCGGGCGACTATGATTTCCAGTTCATGATCGAAGAACTGGCCGTGGGCGCGCAGTTCAAGCTGCCGTACATCCACGTGGTGGTGAACAACTCCTACCTGGGTTTGATCCGCCAGGCCCAGCGCGGTTTTGAAATGGACTACTGCGTGCAGCTGTCCTTCGACAACCTCAACGCTCCGGAACTCAACGGTTACGGTGTCGACCACGTCGCGGTGGCCGAAGGCCTCGGCTGCAAGGCGCTGCGTGTGTTCGAACCGGGTCAGATCCAGCCTGCCCTGCGCAAGGCTCAAGAGCTGATCGAAGAGTTCAAGGTGCCGGTGATCGTCGAGATTATTCTGGAGCGCGTGACCAACATTTCCATGGGCACCGAGATCAACGCCGTCAACGAATTCGAAGACTTGGCGCTGGTCGGCAACGATGCACCGACCGCGATTTCGTTGCTGGATTAACTTGTAGGGTCGTTCCCGCCTCCTGTGGGAGCGAGCTTGCTCGCGATAGCGGTNNAGCAAGCTCGCTCCACCAAGGATCCGGGAACGCCCACCACACATACACGGGAGACCACCATGCCGCGTTTCGCAGCCAACCTGTCCATGCTGTTCACTGAGCAGGATTTTCTTGCCCGTTTCAAAGCGGCTGCCGATGCTGGCTTTCAAGGTGTCGAGTACCTGTTCCCGTACGAATTCAGCTCCGCCGAGATCAAGGCGCAGCTGGACGCCAACGGCCTGACCCAAGTGCTGTTCAACCTGCCGGCCGGTGACTGGGCCAAGGGCGAGCGCGGTATTGCGTGCCTGCCGGACCGTGTCGAAGAGTTCCGCGCCGGTGTCGATCTGGCGATCGCTTATGCGCAAGTGCTGGGCAACACCCAGGTCAACTGCCTGGCCGGTATTCGTCCACAAGGCGTCGACGATGCCACCGTGGAAAAAACCTTTGTCGCCAACCTCAAGTACGCCGCCGACAAGCTGCAAGCGGTGGGCATCAAACTGGTGATGGAAGCGATCAATACCCGCGATATCCCGGGCTTCTACCTGAACAACACTGCGCAGGCCCTGTCGATTCGCGAGCAGGTGGGCAGCGCCAACCTGTTCCTGCAATACGACATCTACCACATGCAAATCATGGAAGGTGACTTGGCTCGGACCATGGCTGCGCACCTGGGTGAAATCAACCACATCCAGCTGGCCGACAACCCGGGCCGCAACGAGCCGGGGACCGGTGAGATCAACTACCGCTTCCTGTTCGAGCATTTGGACCGCATCGGTTATTCGGGTTGGGTTGGCTGCGAATACAAGCCGCTGACCACCACCGAAGCAGGCCTTGGCTGGCTGAAAACCCATAACGCGATCTGACGCAATCTCCTGTAGGAGCCGGCTTGCTGCGGGCGGCGTTCCGACGATCGCCTCACCGCGGTGTCTATGACAGACCGCGTCGCCCGGATCGCCAGCAAGCCGGCTCCTACAAAAGCAGTACTTCCCCATTCGCTTGAAGCAGCAATAAAAACAAGAGGAATTTCTCATGGCTAAAATCGGATTTATCGGCACCGGCATCATGGGCCACCCAATGGCGTTGAACCTGCAGAAAGCCGGTCACAGCCTGTTCCTGTCGGCGCACCACGACGCCGCACCGGCCGACCTGATTGCCGGTGGCGCCATTGCCCTGGCGAACCCGAAAGAAGTCGCCCAGGAAGCTGAAGTCATCATCATCATGGTGCCCGATACCCCGCAGGTCGACGACGTGCTGTTCCGCGCCGACGGCGTTGCAGCCGGCGTGGGCAAAGGCAAAATCGTCATCGACATGAGCTCGATCTCGCCGACCGCCACCAAAGCCTTCGCGGCCAAGGTCAACGAAAAAGGCGCTCAATACCTCGACGCCCCCGTATCCGGTGGTGAAGTCGGCGCCAAGGGCGGCACCTTGAGCATCATGGTCGGTGGCGAACCGCAGACGTTTGAACGCGCCCTGCCGCTGTTCCAGAGCATGGGCAAGAACATCACGCTGGTCGGCGGCAATGGCGATGGCCAGACCGCCAAAGTGGCCAACCAGATCATCGTCGCACTGAACATCCAGGCCGTGGCCGAAGCGCTGCTGTTCGCCTCGAAAAACGGCGCCGATCCGGCCAAGGTGCGGGAAGCGCTGATGGGTGGCTTTGCTTCCTCGAAGATCCTCGAAGTGCACGGCGAGCGGATGATCAAGGGCACTTTCGACCCGGGCTTCCGCATCAGCCTGCACCAGAAGGACCTGAACCTGGCCCTGCAAGGCGCCAAAGAGCTGAACATCAACCTGCCGAACACCGCCAACGCCCAGCAAGTGTTCAGCACCTGCGCGGCCATCGGCGGCAGCAACTGGGACCACTCGGCGCTGATCAAGGGCCTGGAGCATATGGCGAACTTCTCGATTCGCGATAAGTAACAACAATCTGAAGCTGGCTCGGCCCCTGTGGGAGCTGGCTTGCCTGCGATGGCATCAACTCGGTTAACGACCGCGTCGCCTGAATCGCAGGCAAGCCAACTCCCACAGAACCGCGTCGCAACACCTGATTTCGCTTAATCCCAATAACAAGAATTCCGGGAGCCCGCCATGTCGGTCGATCCGCAACAATTCCTTCGCGAGCTGTTTGCCACAGCCATCGACGCCGCCCACCCCCGGCATGTCCTTGAACCTTATCTGCCCGCTGACCGCAGCGGCCGTGTGATCGTGATCGGCGCCGGCAAAGCCGCGGCCGCCATGGCACTCGTCGTCGAGAACTGCTGGCAGGGTGAAGTCTGCGGTCTGGTGGTTACCCGTTACGGCCACGGCGCCCCGTGCGAAAAAATCGAAGTCGTCGAAGCCGCTCACCCGGTGCCGGACGCCGCCGGTCAAGCCGTCGCCAAGCGCGTGTTCGAACTGATCAGCAACCTGGGCGAAGACGACCGCGTGATTTTCCTGCTGTCCGGCGGTGGTTCCGCCCTGCTGGCATTGCCAGCGGCTGGCATCACCCTGGCTGACAAGCAATCGATCAACAAAGCNCTGCTTAAATCCGGCGCGACCATTGGCGAGATGAATTGCGTGCGCAAACACCTCTCGGCCATCAAGGGCGGCCGATTGGCCAAGGCCTGCTGGCCGGCCACTGTTTATACCTACGCGATTTCCGATGTGCCGGGCGACCTCGCCACGGTCATCGCCTCCGGCCCCACCGTGGCCGACCCAAGCACCTCGGCCGAAGCCCTGGCGATCCTCAAACGCTACGGCATCGAGGTGCCGGCTTCGGTGCGCACCTGGCTGCAGAGCCCGGAATCGGAGACGGTCAAACCCGGCGATCCGAGCCTGGCGCGCAGTCACTTCCANCTGATCGCCCGCCCGCAGCAATCCCTGGAAGCGGTGGCGGTGAAAGTACGCCAGGCCGGGTTCAGCCCGCTGATCCTCGGCGACCTCGAAGGCGAAGCGCGGGACGTGGCCAAGGTGCACGCCGGTATTGCTCGGCAGATCGTGCAGCANGGCCAGCCATTGGCGGCGCCGTGCGTGATTCTGTCCGGCGGTGAAACCACCGTCACCGTGCGCGGCAATGGCCGTGGCGGGCGCAACGCCGAATTCCTGCTCAGCCTGACCGACAGCCTCAAAGGCCTGCCCGGCGTGTACGCCCTGGCCGGTGACACCGACGGCATCGACGGTTCGGAAGACAACGCCGGCGCGATCATGACCCCGACCAGCTACGCCCGCGCCGAGGCCTTGGGCCTGTCGGCCAGTGACGAACTGGACAACAACAATGGCTACGGCTATTTCGCCGCGCTCGACGGTTTGATCGTTACCGAGCCGACCCGCACCAACGTCAATGACTTCCGCGCCATCCTGATTCTTGAGACTGCCAACCATGACGCCTGACAAGAAGGTCAAAATCCTCGCCACCTTGGGCCCGGCCACCGACGGTATCGATGACATCCGTGAGCTGGTGCAGGCCGGGGTCAACATCTTTCGCCTGAACTTCAGCCACGGCGATCACGCCGACCACGCTCAGCGCTATCAGTGGATTCGCCAAGTGGAGCGCCAGCTGAATTACCCGCTGGGCATTCTGATGGACCTGCAAGGGCCGAAGCTGCGGGTCGGGCGCTTTGCCGAGGGCAAGGTGCAACTGGTGCGCGGCCAGGCCCTGCGCCTGGACCTGGACCCGACACCCGGCGATCAGTGCCGGGTCAACCTGCCGCACCCGGAAATCATTGCAGCGCTGGAGCCGGGCATGGACCTGCTGCTGGACGACGGCAAGTTGCGTCTGCGCGTCATCACCAAACACGCCGACGCCATCGACACCACGGTGCTCAACGGCGGCGAACTCTCGGATCGCAAAGGCGTGAACGTGCCGCAAGCGGTGCTGGAATTGAGCCCGCTGACCGCCAAGGATCGCCGCGATTTGAGCTTCGGCCTGGAGTTGGGTGTGGACTGGGTCGCGCTGTCGTTCGTGCAGCGTCCTGAAGACATCCGCGAAGCCCGCGAACTGATCGGCGACAAGGCATTTTTGATGGCCAAGATCGAGAAACCCTCAGCCGTGCTACGCCTGCAGGAAATCGCCGAACTGAGCGACGCGATCATGGTGGCCCGCGGTGACCTGGGTGTGGAAGTGCCGGCGGAAAGCGTGCCGCAGATTCAGAAAAACATCATCAGCCTCTGCCGCGAACTCGGCAAACCGGTGGTGGTGGCGACTCAGATGCTCGAATCGATGCGCTTCTCCCCGGCCCCGACCCGTGCCGAAGTCACGGATGTGGCCAACGCCGTGGCTGAAGGNGCGGACGCGGTGATGCTTTCGGCGGAAACCGCCTCGGGCGAATACCCGCTGGAAGCCGTGCAGATGATGAGCAAAATCATCCGCCAGGTGGAAAACGGCCCGGATTACCAGACGCAACTGGACGTGAGCCGGCCCAAGGCCGATGCCACGGTGTCGGACGCGATCAGCTGCGCGATCCGGCGTATCAGCAGCATCCTGCCGGTGGCGGTGCTGGTGAACTACAGCGAGTCCGGCAGCTCCAGCCTGCGCGCGGCGCGGGAACGGCCGGTGGCACCGATCCTCAACCTTACGCCGAACCTGTCCACGGCCCGCCGTTTGAGCGTGGCGTGGGGCGTGCATTCGGTGGTCAATGATCGGCTGCGCCAGGTGGACGAGGTGTGTTCCACCGCGCTGGAAATTGCCCAGGCCCAAGGGATGGCGCAGCGCGGGGATACGCTGGTGATTACCGCGGGAGTGCCGTTTGGGCAGCCGGGGTCGACTAACTCGTTGCGTATCGAGACGTTGATCTAGAGCGCCCATACCGGCCTCATCGCCAGCAGGCTGGCTCCCACATTGGTTTTGTGTCGATCACGGAATCAAGACTGAACTGAGATTCAGTGTGGGAGCCAGCCTGCTGGCGGTCAGCCGGGGTCGCGCTCGACCGACTCGCTCCCTTTGACTTTCAGAACTGCCATGCCTGCCAACCACTTCAACACCCACTGCCCCGATTGGGCGACTGCCCTGTTCAACGGTTTCAGTCAGATCTTCCTTCAGCGCCATCCGCTGTTTGGTCTGCTGTGCCTGTTGGCCATTCTTTTCACCGCGCCCGCCCTGCTCGGCGGTGCGCTGCTGGGCGGTGTCGCCGGGTTGCTCACTGCGCAACGTCGCGGTTATGCCAAGGCCGATCGCCAGGCCGGTCTGTTCAGTTACAACGGTGTCTTGCTCGGCCTGCTGCTGAGCCTCTATTTCCCCTGGTCCGCGCTGTTGCCGCCGCTGATCATTGCCGCTGGCGGGCTCAGCGCAATGCTCACTCAGCAATGGCTCAAACGCGTCCGGGTCAGCCACTACCTGCCTGCCTATACGGCGCCCTTCGTAGGGCTGGGCTGGTTGCTCCTGTGCTTCGCCACCCCCTCGACAAAAGCGCATCTAATCGAAATCAACACGCTGAACATGCTCGCCGCACCGCTGAAAGGCTTCGGCCAGGTGATGTTCCTCGGTCATCCGCTGGCCGGTGCGATGATTGCCGTGGGTTTGCTGATCGCTGATCGACGCGCATTCTGCTGGGCGTTGTTGGCGTCTGTCGCGGGCATGGGCTGGAGCCTGCTGCATCAGGACGCTTACAGCGCATTGATCGGCCTCGGTGGCTATAACGCCGTACTCGCCGCCCTCGCCTTGAACTCGCTGCGCCAGCATCCGTGGCTGCCAATGGTCGGCATTGCATCAGCGCTGTTGCTGACCCCGGTGTTTGCCGCCATCGGTCTGCCAACGCTGACCGCGCCGTTCATCCTCTCCGGTTGGCTGATCCGCACGGTTGTTCAAATGCTCGGCAAGCCCCCTGTCGCCCTTACGCCTTGCACTCTGGAGGAGAATCAACCTAGGCTTCGCTGATCATTGGTTCAGGCGGTATCCATGGACAGCAGCAAAAACTGGCGTGAAGAGCTTTACGTCATGGTTTTCCAAAGCGACACCAAGGCGGGGCGGCGCTTTGACGGCATTTTGTTGCTGATCATCCTCGCCAGCATTGTGATCGTGATGCTCGACAGCATCGACCAGGTTCACCAGAACTACGCGAATCTGCTGGCCTATATCGAGTGGGGCTTCACGGTGATCTTCGCCATCGAGTACGGCTTGCGCCTGTATTGCTCGCCCAAGCCGTTGCGCTACGCCTTCAGTTTTTATGGGCTGGTGGATTTGCTCGCCATCGTGCCCGGCATTCTCGCGCTGTATTACAGCGATGCGCAGTACCTGCTGATCATCCGCATCATTCGGATGCTGCGGATTTTCCGCGTGCTCAAGCTCAGCCCGTATCTCAAGCAAGCCAACTACTTGATGGCGGCGCTGCGCGGCAGCAAGCAGAAGATCGTGGTGTTCCTGCTGAGCGTGTGCACCCTGGTCACGGTGTTCGGCACGCTGATGTACGTGATCGAAGGCCCGGAGCACGGCTTCACCAGCATTCCCAAAGGTATCTACTGGGCGATTGTCACGTTGACCACGGTGGGCTTCGGCGACATCGTGCCCAAGACACCGTTGGGCCAGGTGATTTCGTCCCTGGTGATGATCACCGGTTACTCCATCATCGCGGTGCCGACCGGGATTTTCACCGCCGAGCTGGCAAGTGCCATGCGCGGTGAACAACTGCAACACGATTGCCCGGTGTGCAAAAAAGACAGCCACGAACATGACGCGGCGTTTTGCTCGCGCTGTGGTAATGCGCTGTTTAAGAAACTGGAATAAGCAAAGTTCTTTTTAATCTTTAAAGGCCTATGCGAGCCCGGCTATAGTCGCTGGCAAATTGCCTCACTTTTAAATTAGAACAAGGATTGCGCAGTGAAAAAACTCTTTGGCGCCTCACTTCTGGCCGCTGGCCTGGCCCTGACCAGCGTGGCTCAGGCCGCACCGACCCTGCTCAACGTTTCCTACGACGTGATGCGAGACTTCTACAAGGACTACAACACTGCGTTCCAGAAGCATTGGCAAGCCGAGCACAACGAGAACATCACCTTGCANATGTCCTTCGGCGGCTCCAGCAAACAAGCCCGTTCAGTGATCGACGGCCTGCCGGCTGATGTCATCACCATGAACATGGCCACCGACATCAACGCCCTGGCGGACAACGGCAAACTGGTGCCGGACAACTGGGTGACCCGCCTGCCGAACAACAGCGCGCCGTTCACCTCCGCCACGGTGTTTATCGTGCGCAAAGGCAACCCCAAGGCCCTGAAAGACTGGCCGGACCTGCTCAAGGATGGCGTGCAAGTGATCGTGCCCAACCCGAAAACCTCGGGTAACGGCCGCTACACTTATTTGTCCGCCTGGGGTTACGTGCTGAAAAACGGCGGTGACGAGAACAAGGCCAAGGATTTCGTCGGCGAGTTGTTCAAGCACGCACCCGTGCTGGACACCGGCGGCCGTGCCGCCACCACCACGTTCATGACCAACCAGATCGGCGACGTGCTGGTGACCTTTGAGAACGAAGCGGAAATGATCGCCCGTGAATTCGGCCGTGATCAGTTCGAAGTGATCTACCCAAGCGTCTCTGCCGAGGCTGAGCCGCCGGTTTCCGTGGTGGACAAGGTTGTCGAGAAGAAAGGCACCCGCGTCGCCGCCGAGGACTACCTGAAATACCTGTGGTCGCCGGAAGGTCAGGAAATCGCGGCCAACAACTACCTGCGCCCGCGTGACCCACAGGTGCTGGCCAAGTACACCGACCGTTTCCCGAAAGTCGACTTCCTGTCGGTCGAGAAGACCTTTGGTGACTGGCGCACCGTGCAGAAGACCCACTTCAATGATGGTGGAGTCTTTGATCAGATCTATAGCGGTCAGTAATTCCTGAGCCCAACGAAAAAGGCGACCCGATGAGGTCGCCTTTTTTGTATGCGCTTTCTGCGACACCGCAGCACCCCTGTGGGAGCGGGCTTGCTCGCGAAAGCGGTGTGTCATTCAACATTGATGTCGACTGACACACCGCTTTCGCGAGCAAGCCCGCTCCCACAGGGTTTGGGACAGGCCATTACATCGGCGGGGTGACGCCATCCTTGCCGGCCGAGATCGATTGCGCGGTCAGCGTCCCATCCGCACTTTGGGTCACAAACGTTACGATCTTCACCCCCACCTTCAGCAAACTCCTGTCCCCCGGCATCAAATTCACGATCGGCACATCCTCCGGCACCAGGATCTTCTGCTGCCCGCCCTTATAGTTGACGGTCAACACCCGGCCATTGCTGACCACCAGATCGCCCACTCTGCCGTTGGTCATGCTGCTGCCCTTGACCAAATCGAACGGCCGATGTCCGTCGCCGCTGCCCGCCAGCTCCGGTGGAAAGACGTGGACCTCCAGCGCTTTCAAGGTGCCATCGTCTTGCGCAATGGCCGCCGATCCAATGTAGCTACCGGGTTTGATGTCTTCGATATTGGCCAGGGTAACGGCGCGGACTTTGGTGTCGTTGGTCAGGTTGATCACCACGTTTTCGCCAGTGTTGACGTGGACTTTCAAGACGTCGGGGCTGACCCCGGTGATCTCGCCGCGCACACCGATGCGCAGGCCAGGCGCATCGGCGGCCAGGGCGAGACCCGCCGTGAACACGCCGATCAAGGTGACAACTGAAGCGCCGCGTATAAGGTGACGAAACATCGCATTCATGGAAGTGCCTTCCGGTTATGAATCGTGAAGGAGAACATAAGCACGCTATCGAACAGGATGTAAGTGAATGTATCATCGGACCTCGATATTTTGACGCAAGGTTTATCGATGGACAGCACTCACGTCCGTCACTCATTCCGTAAAGGAATGATTGCTATCACTCCAATCCCTCTTCTGCCGAATCCGTTACCTCTTTAGCCTGCGCGCATTCCCTTCCGTTCAGCGAGACACGTTATGAACCCAGCGACTCAGGTGCCCCACGGCACCGCGACAATGACCAAAGGCATGGTGCTGCTGTTTGCGTTCTGTTGCGGCGCCATTGTGGCCAACATCTACTATGCCCAACCGATCATCGAATTGATTGCGCCGGACATCGGCCTGACCCCGGCGATGGCCAGCCTGATTGTGTCGCTGACGCAAATCGGCTACGCGCTTGGCCTGTTCTTCCTGGTGCCGCTGGGCGACCTGCTGGAAAACCGCAAGCTGATGATTGCCACCACCGTGCTGGCCATCGCCAGCCTGTTGGGCGCAGCGTTTACCGAGCAACCGAATCTGTTCCTGCTGGTGTCACTGCTGATCGGTTTCAGTTCCGTCTCGGTGCAGATCCTGATTCCGCTGGCGGCGCACCTTGCGCCAGAGGAGTCACGCGGTCGGGTCGTCGGCGGGATCATGGGCGGTNTGCTGCTGGGTATTCTGCTGGCACGGCCGGTGTCCAGCGTCGTGGCCGACCATTTCGGCTGGCGTGCGATGTTCGTGATCGCGGCGGTGTTGATGGCGGCGATCAGCGTGGTGCTGGCGTTGACGATTCCCAAGCGCCAGCCTGATCACAGCGCCTCTTATGGCCAGTTGCTGGGGTCTCTGTGGACGCTGTTGCGCCAGCAACCGGTATTGCGCCAACGGGCGTTTTATCAGGGCTGCATGTTCGCCACGTTCAGCCTGTTCTGGACGGCTGCCCCGTTGGAACTGGCGCGTAATCACGGCCTGTCGCAAACCCAGATCGCGATCTTCGCCCTGGTCGGCGCCATTGGTGCGATCGCCGCGCCGATTGCCGGTCGACTGGCCGATGCCGGCCACACCCGCATCGCCTCCTTGCTGGCCCTGCTGTTCGCCAGCCTGAGCTTCCTGCCAGCGTTCATCCACCCGGTCTACAGCGTCATCGGCCTCGCGGTGACCGGTGTGGTCCTGGACTTCTGCGTGCAGATGAACATGGTCCTCGGCCAGCGCGCCATCTACGCCCTCGACGCCAACAGCCGTAGCCGCCTGAACGCGCTGTACATGACCAGCATCTTCATCGGCGGCGCGTTTGGCTCTTCGGTGGCCAGTGCGGTGTATGAGCATGGCGGCTGGCTGTGGATCGTGATCGTGGGCAGCGCGTTTCCGTTGTTGGCGTTGTTGCGGTTCTTGAGTGTTTCGCCGAAGGCTTCGTTGGCGACGGCGTAAGGCGTCAAAAGCTTCGCGGGCAAGCCACGCTCCCACAGGAATCTGGTTTGCTCGTGATTGATGTGCGACTGATGTTCCGNACCTCGATGCCCGCTCACCGATGTGGGCGCCGGAATATCCATCCCCTGTTCTTCCATTTGTTGCAGAAGTATCTGCGCGATTTCGACGGCTGCGTCGTATGCCTTCTCGAACGTATCCCCGGCAGTCACAGCACCCGGGATATCCGGTATTTGAATACCTGTCGCAGTCCTCTCATCNCCAAGCATGAATCCTATAACTTCACCTGAGCACCTTTCGCCCATGCGGCCAGGATGGATCTCACCTGATTCATTACCGCCAAGGCCAACCCGGATTACACTCAGCGTCCAAAGCCTGAAGCGATGCTGGATGCGATTCGCGGCTGACCCGTTCAACGGCCGCCTGCCCCGGCGGCATGTGCTTTCAAGGAGTGTGCAATGACCCGACGTACCTTTCTCATTACCGGTGCCAGCAAAGGCATCGGCCGGGCAGTGGCCGAACATCTGGACCGTGCGGGGCATCGGGTGGTCGGGATTGCCCGGACGCCGGACCTGTCCTTCCCCGGCATTCTGTTTCCGCTGGATTTGAGCGACAGGGCGCTGACCCAGGAAGTGCTGGCGGAGCTGTCCAGGACGTATGAATTTGATGGGCTGGTAAACAACGTCGGCCTGGTTCGCCCGCAAGTGCTCGGCGAAATCGACCTCGATACGTTCGATGACGTGATGCGGGTCAACCTGCATTCGGCGTTGCAGGCCACTCAGGCGTTGCTGCCAAATATGCGCACCAAGGGCTGGGGTCGGGTGGTGAATATTTCCAGTCTGACCGTGCTCGGGATCACCCAGCGCACGGCGTATGCGGCGGCCAAAGCGGCGCTGATCAGCTTCACGCGCTCATGGGCGCTGGAACTGGCGCAAACCGGCGTGACTGTGAACGCCGTGGCGCCGGGGCCGACGGAAACGGAACTGTTCCGCACCAACAACCCGCCGGGCAGCGAAGGTGAAGCGCGGTATCTGGCGGGTGTGCCGATGGGGCGACTGGGGCAGCCGCACGAGATCGCCGCGGCCATTGCATTTTTGTTGTCCGAGCAGAGCGGGTTTATCACCGGGCAGACCTTGTTTGTCGACGGCGGCTCCTCCATCGGCAAAGCCGCGTTCTGACCAACAACACNANCAGGCTCGCACACACTTTGATCGTCACAAGGACTCGAGATGGACCGCCTCGGCGCAATGGAAACCTTCGTCTACGTGGTGGAAACCGGTTCGTTTTCTGCCGCCGCCCGGCGCCTGAATATCGGCCAGCCCGCCGTGTCGAAAACCATTGCACAACTGGAGTCGCGTCTCGCGGTTCGACTGCTGTTGCGCTCGACTCGCGGCCTGACGCCCACCGAAGCCGGGCTGGCCTTTTTCGAACGGGCCAAGCGCGCCATCGAAGAAGCCAATGAGGCCGACAATGCAGCACGCGGCGCCGCCAGCGGTCTCACCGGCAACCTGCGGATCTGCGCTGCCGTGACCTTCGGCCGACTGCACATCGTTCCGCAGCTCGGACCGTTTCTCGATCAGAACCCGGATCTGAACATCGACCTGATGCTCGACGACCGCAACGTCAATCTGGTCGAAGAAGGCGTCGACATCGCCCTGCGCCTGGGTACCCAGAGCGACTCCGGCCTCACCGCCCGCAAAATCGCCGAATGCCGGCGCATGGTGCTGGGCACCCCCGCCTATTTCGCAAAACACGGCGAGCCCACCTGCCCGGCAGACCTGAGCAAACACCAGGCAATCACCTACACCTTGGGTGGCGGTGCCCACTGGCAGTTCCGCAACGGGACAGATGAGCAGTCAGTCATCATCAGCGGCCGCCTGCGCGTCAACGCCGCCGAAGGTCTGCGTGCAGCCGTGCTTGCCCATCAAGGACTGACCCTGGCGTCGGAGTGGATGTTTGCGCCGGAACTGGCCAGCGGTGCGGTCAGGGAAGTGATGATGGATTGGACGTTGCCGAATCAGGACCTTTGGGCGGTGTTTCCTACGGGCAGAATGGCCAGCGCGAAGGCTCGGGCGTTTGTGGAATATGTGCAGGGGTTGTTGGCAAAAGAGGCCTGACGTTTCGATTATTTCGTTTATTGCGATTTTCGCCCGAAGGTCGCCTTGTTCTGTACTGACGGTTACTCCCCGAATTGCCGCCCCAACCCACCCGGCACGCCATGGATATTGGTCTCTTCCCATGGCCCGTTCGGGCTGATCGACCGGNTCCAGCCGTTGCTCCAGCGGTAGTAGGTGCGCTGGCGGTAGAAGGTGTCGGGCTGNTCNTCCAGCACATAAACACCAAGCTTGGCATCCCAATGGCTGTTGCCCCCCGGTGGCGGCGCGAAGCTGGCGGAAGTGCGTGGCAGCGGCTTGGCGGGATTGGCCGGGGTGGTCGGTTTGCTCGGCGCCGTCGAGGGTGCCGGTTTGGTGCTTGGCTGCGACGGCGGGATCGGTGGCGGGGTTGGCTGCTCAGGGGGCCGCTGGACCGCACAAGCGCTTAACCCCAGGACCAGACTGAGCAGGGTGATACGAGCGATGGCGGTCATGGCGGTGGTTCCTGTTATTTATCCGGGCTGTCGATGGTCAGTTTTTGCGCTGCGGTGGTGCTGCTGGCCAGGGGCGGGCTGCGACCGATCCATTCGCCGGCAGTCGGTTGNCCGGCCCGGGATATGCGCGCAACCAGTTGGACTTCGGGGAAGTTCGACAGTTTCAACTGCGGCATCATCGCGTCAGCATCGCCCAGTTCGACAGTGACCGGCAAGTCGGCCACGGTCAAGCGCTTGGCGGCCAGTGGTGCCGGTGGACCTGAGGTGGCGCGGGCGAAGATGAACACGCTGTCGCCGGGCTGGACCTTGGCTTTCAACTCGGGTGCCAGATCCACGGTGACCTTAAGCTTCGCTGCCGCTTTGGCCACTGGGGCCTGGGCGACTTTGCCGCCGCTGGCTTCGAGTTTCTCGGTGGCTCGCGTGATCCCGCCTTGCAGCGCAGCACGGGAACTGTCCTCCGGCGGCAGTTGCGCCAACAGGCGATTCCAGTAGTCAATGGCGTCCTGATACCGCTGGCTTTCAAATGCCGCGATGCCCAGCAGGCCAAGGCTGGTGACTTCTTTCGGATCGGCTTTCAGCGCTTCGTCAGTCAGTGCCTGAATCTTGGGCGACCATTGCTTGTTGTCGGCAAAGTACTGCGCCTGGGCCCACTGGCCGAGCAGTTCCGGCTGACGACCGGCCAACGCCACGGTGCGTTCGAAGACTTTCGCTGCATCGCCAGGACGGTCCTGAGCCATGTACGNGCGACCGAGGAAGTACAAGCCCTCAGCCGAGTCCGGCTGGGCAGCGGCGGCACGCTCCAGACGCTGGGTCATGTCTTGCATGGACACCGGCGGCTGGGAGAATTCGCGGGTCAGTTCGACCTTGTCGCTTGCCCCGTAATGCAGGTACAAGCCCANCCCCAGGACCGGCACCAGAATCGCCGCCAGCAAGGGCCACAGTTTGCCCAGGCGCGCCACGCGCGGTGCCTCGACGCCTTCGGTGTCGGCGAGCAGTTCACGGGCAGCTTCGGCGCGACCGGTTTCCAGTTGCGCAGCGTTGAGCACGCCCTCTTCCTGCTCGGTTTGCAACTCAGCCACGCGCTCCTGATACAGCGCGACGTTCAGGGCAGTACGATCCTCTTCGAGCTGTGCACGACGGCCACGCAAAACGGGGATCAGCAGAAAACTCAGGGCAACCAGAAGTAGCAGACCTGCAGCGAGCCAGAAATCAATCATTCTTGGTTTTATCCAACAGGTGGTCGAGGCGCTCACGCTCCTCGGCAGAGAGCTCATCCTTGGTGTCAGCGCGTTGCACGCGACGACGGCGGACGATCACGGCGATGATCACAAAACCGCCCAGCAACAGGCCGGCGGGGCCGAACCAGAGCAGAGCGGTCTTGGTGTTCAGAGCGGGTTTGTAGCGGACGAAATCACCGTAGCGATCAACCATGAAGTCGATGATCTGCTGATTGTCCTTGCCCTCGCCCAACATGCGGAAAATCTCTTTGCGCAGGTCGGCGGCGATCGGTGCGTTGGAATCGGCGATGTCCTGATTCTGGCACTTGGGGCAACGCAGCTCTTTGGTCAGCTCGCGAAAACGCTCACGATCGCCTTCTTTGGCGAACTCGTAGGTGTCGATGGCGGCGTGGGCAACACCGGCCATGCTCAAACCCAATACAGCGGCGGCTATCCAGCGCTTCATGGCTTGGCCTCATCGACCAGTGCCTGATACTTGGCCGCCAGTTTTTCGCGCCAGACCTGTTCGTCGATCACCCCGACGAACTTGTCGCGGATGATGCCTTTGGCGTCGATGAAAAAGGTTTCCGGGGCGCCGTACACACCGAGGTTCAGGCCAAGGGAGCCCGCATCATCACGAATGTCCAACTGGTACGGGTTGTGGAATTCCGCCAGCCACTTCAAGGCGTCGGCGTTGACGTCCTTGTAGTTGATGCCGTAAATCACCACGCCCTTCTCGGCCAGTTTGTTCAGCACCGGGTGCTCGACCCGGCAGGAAATGCACCAGGTGCCCCAGACGTTGACCAGTGCAGGTTTACCGAGAATGTCGGCCTTGGTCAGGGTCTTGTCGCCCTGCACCGCTGGCAGGGAAAACTCCGGGAACGGCTTGCCGATCATCGCCGAAGGCAACTCGGCCGGGTCCAGATACAACCCGCGATACAGGAAAACAGCCACCACCAGAAAAATCGCCAGTGGCAACAGCATTAACCAACGTCTCATGCAGTGGCTCCCGACATACCGAGTGCTTCTCGCACGCGGCTTTTTACCTTGACCCGATAACGGCGATCCAGCGCCGCCAGCAACCCGCCAAAACCTGTGAGCAGCCCGCCGAACCAGATCCAGCGCACGAACGGTTTGACGTGCACGCGCACGGCCCAGGCGCCATCGCCCAGCGGTTCGCCGAGTGCGACGTAAATGTCACGGGTGAAACCGGCGTCGATCCCGGCTTCGGTCATCACCGAGTTCTGCACGGTGTAGAGGCGTTTTTCCGGGTGCAATACGCTGACTTCCTTGCCGCCCTTGATCACCCGGACGGTGCCTTTGTCGGAGGTGAAGTTCGGGCCTTCGTAGTGCTTGGCGCCTTCGAACACGAAGTGATAACCGGCCAGGTCCATGGACTCGCCCGGCGCCAGGCGCAAATCGCGCTCGGCACTGTTCTGGCTCGACAGCACGACGCCAAGGGCGCACACGGCGATGCCCAAGTGCGCGATCTGCATGCCCCAGTAGCTGCGGGTCAGGGTCGGCAGACCTTTGATCAGGCCTTTGTGGCGGGTCTTGTCGAGGATGTCGCGCACACCGGCCAACAGCACCCAGGCCGCGAGCATGAACGTGGCAATCACCGCCCAGTTGAAATCGCCATAAGCGACGCCAGCCACCACGGCCAACGCGGCACTGCCGAGCAACACCGGCGTGAGCATGCTCATCAGCCATTTGACCGGGGTGTCTTTCCAGCGCACCAGCATGCCGACGGCCATCACCATCATCAGCAACGCCATCAACGGAATGAACAACGCGTTGAAGTACGGCGGGCCGACCGACAGCTTGGCGCCGGTCATCGCATCGAGAATCAGCGGATACAAGGTGCCGAGCAGAATCATCGACGCCGCCACCACCAACACCAGGTTATTGCCCAGCAGCAGTGTTTCCCGGGACCACAGGTTGAAGCCGACGTGGCTCTTCACCACCGGGGCGCGCAGGGCGAACAGCGTCAGCGAACCGCCGACCACGAACAGCAGGAAAATCAGGATGAACACGCCGCGCTCCGGGTCGGAGGCAAAGGCGTGAACCGAGGTCAGCACGCCGGAACGCACCAGGAACGTACCGAGCAAGCTCAACGAGAACGCGGCGATGGCCAGCAACACGGTCCAGCTCTTGAACACGCCACGTTTTTCCGTGACCGCCAGCGAGTGAATCAGCGCCGTACCGACCAGCCAAGGCATGAACGAGGCGTTTTCCACCGGGTCCCAGAACCACCAGCCGCCCCAGCCGAGTTCGTAGTAGGCCCACCACGAACCCAGGGTGATGCCGATACCGAGGAAGGCCCAGGCAACGATGGTCCATGGACGCGACCAGCGCGCCCACGCCGCATCAAGGCGACCGCCCATCAGCGCCGCAATAGCGAAGGCAAATGCCACCGAGAAACCGACGTAACCCATGTACAGCATCGGCGGGTGAACGATCAAACCGATGTCTTGCAGGAGCGGATTGAGGTCCGCGCCGTCGCTGGGCACTTGCGGCAGAATGCGTTTGAACGGGTTCGAGGTGAGGATCAGGAACAGCAGGAAACCGGTGCTGATCATGCCCATCACGGCCAGCACGCGGGCCAGCATCACTTGCGGCAACTGCCGGGAGAACACCGACACCGCAAAGGTCCAGCCGCCGAGGATCAAGGCCCAGAGCAGCAGCGAGCCTTCGTGAGCGCCCCACACCGCGCTGAACTTGTAGTACCACGGCAAGGCGCTGTTGGAGTTGCTGGCCACGTAGGCGACGGAAAAGTCGTCGGTCATAAAAGCGTAGGTCAGGCAACCGAAGGCGAACAACAAAAAGGCGAACTGGCCCCAGGCCGCTGGCTGCGCGAGGCTCATCCACAAACGGTCACCGCGCCAGGCGCCGAGCAACGGCACGATGGCCTGGACCAGCGCAAAACAGAGCGCCAGGATCATGGCCAGGTGGCCGAGTTCAGGAATAAACAGTGCGGATGTCATCGATCAACCCTCCTTCGCGGGCGTTGGAGCAGATTGACCGCTGTCTTTCAAAGCCTTGGTCACTTCCGGCGGCATGTACTTTTCATCGTGCTTGGCCAGCACTTCGTCGGCCACCACCACGCCGTCGGCGTTCAGTTTGCCCAGCGCCACGATGCCCTGACCTTCACGGAACAGGTCCGGGAGGATGCCGCGGTAGCTGATGGTCACGGATTTGTTGAAGTCGGTGACGATGAATTTCACGTCCAACGAATCACCGGAACGTTGCAGCGAGCCCTTCTCGACCATGCCACCGGCGCGGATGCGCGTGTCTTGCGGGGCTTCGCCGTTGGCGATCTGGGTCGGGGTGTAAAACAGATTGATGTTCTGCTGCAGGGCGCTCAGGGCCAGGCCGACGGCAGCGCCGACACCCACCAGGATCGCGAGAATGATGATAAGACGCTTTTTGCGCAGCGGATTCACTTGCCGTTCTCCCGGCGCAAACGACGCGCCTCTTGTTGCAGGTAACGCTTGCGGGCCAGGATCGGCGCGGCGACGTTAAGGGCCAGCACCGCCAGGCAGATGCCATAGGCCGTCCAGACATACAGGCCATGATGGCCCATGGCGAGAAAATCACTGAAAGAAGCAAAACTCATCGAGCGGCCTCCAGACTGTTCTGCACTTCAGCTTTCACCCAGCTCGCCCGGGCTTCGCGCTTGAGCACTTCAAGGCGCATGCGCAGCAACAGCACAGCGCCGAAGAAACAGTAGAAACCCAGCACCGTCAGCAACAGCGGCGCCCACATTTCCACGGGCATTGCCGGTTTTTCGGTGAGGGTGAAGGTGGCGCCCTGGTGCAGGGTGTTCCACCACTCCACCGAGTACTTGATGATCGGGATGTTGATCACGCCGACGATGGCCAGTACCGCACAGGCCTTGGCGGCGCTGTCACGGTTACTGATGGCGTTGCCCAGGGCAATCAGGCCGAAGTACAGGAACAGCAGGATCAGCATCGACGTGAGACGCGCATCCCACACCCACCATGAACCCCAGGTCGGTTTGCCCCAGATCGCGCCGGTGACCAGCGCCACGGCAGTCATCCATGCGCCGATGGGGGCGGCGCATTGCAGGGCGACGTCGGCCAGTTTCATTTTCCAGACCAGCCCGACGATGCCGCACACCGCCAGCATGACGTAGNAGGACTGGGCCAGCATCGCGGCCGGCACGTGGATATAGATGATGCGAAAGCTGTTGCCTTGCTGGTAATCCGGCGGCGCGAAGGCCAGCCCCCAGACCAGGCCGATGCCGATCAGCAACAGGGCTGCGATGCTCAACCACGGCAGCAGCTTGCCGCTGATGCCGTAAAACCATTTGGGCGAGCCGAGCTTGTGAAACCAGGTCCAGTTCATTGCTGTTTCCATCACGGTTGCTCNTCGCTTTGANGAGCNNAGGGTCTTTACTGATTAACGCTTAACCAGACCTCATTATTCGCCGACGCTGATCTTCAGGCCAGCCGCTATAGCAAAGGGTGTCAGGGTTACCGCCAGGGCGGTCAGGCTGCCAAGCCACAAGAGGTAACCCGTCGCCGGCATACCCTGCAAGGCCGCCTGCAAGGCGCCACTGCCGAGAATCAACACCGGGATGTACAGCGGCAGAATCAGCAGCGCCAGCAACAGGCCGCCGCGTTTCAATCCTACCGTCAGGGCTGCGCCCACCGCACCGAGCAGGCTCAGCACCGGTGTACCCAGCAATAAAGTAAGCAGCAACACCGGCAGACAGGCGGTTGGCAAACCGAGCATCAACGCCAGCAGTGGAGCGAGCAAAACCAGTGCCAGGCCAGAGAAGGCCCAGTGTGCCAGTACCTTTGCCAGTACCAGAAGTGGCAAAGGGTGCGACGAAAGGACCCACTGTTCCAGGGAACCGTCTTCGAAATCACTGCGAAACAGCCCATCCAGCGAGAGCAGGACCGATAAAAGGGCCGCGACCCAGACCAGTCCCGGAGACAAGGTTTGCAACAATTGAGACTCGGGACCGACCGCCAAAGGGAACAGCGAAACGACGATCGCGAAAAAAACCAGCGGATTCGCCAGTTCAGCCGGACGGCGGAACAGCAGACGGGCCTCACGGGCGACCAACAGGCCGAAAACACTCATACGGCCCACTTCCCCAGATCGATATCGCGATAGCTGGCCGGCATCCGGCTCAGCGTGTGGTGGGTGGTCAACACCACCATGCCGCCGCGCTCACAGTGGGCGGCCAGGTGTTCTTCGAGTTGCGCCACGCCTTGTTTATCGAGGGCGGTGAACGGTTCGTCGAGAATCCACAGCGGCGGGCNGTCCAGATACAGCCGAGCCAACGCCACACGGCGCTTCTGCCCGGCGGACAGCGTGTGGCAGGGAACATCCTCGAAACCGCGCAGTCCGACATCGGCCAGCGCTTGCCAGATAGCCTCGTGGGAAGCCGGTTGATGCAGGGCGCAGAGCCAGGTCAGGTTCTCCTCTGGCGTCAGCAAGTCCTTGATCCCGGCGGCATGCCCGATCCACAGCAGGTTGCGCGCCAGTTCAAGGCGCTGATCGTTCAGCGGCTGGCCGTTGAGCAGCACTTGACCGGCGGTCGGCTGCATCAGGCCGGATAGCAGACGCAGGAGGCTGGTCTTGCCGCTGCCGTTGGGGCCACTGATTTGCACCATTTCGCCACTGGCCAGTCTCAATTCGAGATTTTCGAAGAGCAGCCGAAGGTCTCGCTCACAAGCAAGGGCAACGGTTTGCAGGACAGGACTGGTCAAGAGATCACGGGCCTTTTGCGGTTCAAGTCGGCGGCGGAGCGGCCGCTAAAGAGATGCAGCATAGATGCATTGGCGGCCTGTTCTAGAGAGCTGCGTCAAACAAATGCAATGTTTTCGCCACTCCCCGAAAGACGGGCGGCATTATACATGCCATGCCCTACTCTAAAGAGTGCATTTTCCTCAGGTTGTGACCGCGTATGACAGGCGAAATGAACATCCTCCCGCTACCGCAGACCACGCCCGCGACTTCGCGGCCGCTGGTGGTAAGTGGCGACCTGCTCAAGCTGCTGACGCCGATGGAGGGCCTGATCACTCCCGGTCAGACCGCCAAGGCCGAAGTGCTGTCGCTCAAGCAGGCGGATCAGAGCTTTGAACTGTTGCTCAAAGTCACCCTAGACAGCGGCCGCCAGACCACGGTCCAGGCCACCAGCACCCAGCCGCTGCCTCAAGGTACCAGCCTGGCGATCACCCAACCGTCAGCGAGCAACCTGGCGATCACGGTGCAACAGGCCATTGCTTCCAGCGTCGCCACCCTCACCCGCATCGACACGGCGCAACTACCGGTCGGAACGTTGTTGCAGGGCAAAGTGCTGACCTCGCAAGTGTTGCCGCAGGTGCCGGGCCAGCCGACGGTGTTTCGTTCGATGGTGAGCCTGCTCAACACCGCGTTAAGCGGCAGCACGCTGAGCATCGAGAGCCCGACGCCGCTGCGTATCGGCACGTTGTTGAGTGCCTTGGTGCAGGACACGCAAACCTTGAAGTTCGTGCCGCTGAGCAGCCGTCAGGAGCAGCTGGCGGTCACCCAGCAATTGGTCAGTCAGCAGAGCCGCCAAGGCTCGCTGGATGGTTTGATCAAAGTCCTGCAAAACCTGCCACCGTCGGACCAGACCTCCAGCGACCTGCGGGTTGCCGTGGAAAAACTGCTGGCCGGTTTGCCGGACGTTCGGCAACTGAGTACGCCAAAAGGCCTCGCCCAGGCGCTGGCCAACAGCGGACTGTTCCTCGAAGCAAAACTGCTGACCGGGCAAAACCCGACACTGGCGCCGGACATGAAAGGCGATCTGCTCAAACTGATCGCGCAACTGACGCCAGGGCTGCCGGCCAACACCAATCTCAATGCGATCATTGCCGCCAACACGCTGGTCCAGTCCATGCCGAGTTTCGTGCGCAGTGCCCTCGGCATGCTCGGTCAGGTCAGCGCCAAGCCGTTGCCGACCAGTTTCCCGTTGCCCGAACGGCTGCTGCAAAGCCACGACGGCGAAGACGATCTGGAGCATTTGCTGCGCCTGGCCGCAGCGGCCGTTTCTCGCCTGCAAAGCCATCAATTGTCGAGTCTCGAGCAAACCGGGGTCACTGACGACGGTCGACTGCTCAGCACCTGGCAGTTGGAAATCCCCATGCGCACCTTGCAGGACATCGTGCCATTGCAGGTCAAGTTCCAGCGCGAAGAAGCGCCCGAGAAAGACCAGCCCCACGAACGTCGAGACGAACGCGAGCCGAAACAACCACTGTGGCGTGTGGACCTGGCGTTCGACATGGAGCCGCTGGGCCCGTTGCAAATTCAGGCGCAGTTGATCAAAGGCAGCCTGTCCAGCCAGCTCTGGGCCGAACGGCCATACACCGCGAGCCTGATCGAAAGCAATCTGGCCGGGCTGCGCCAGCGTCTGCTGGACTCCGGGCTGAACGTCGGCGATCTCGACTGCCACCTCGGCACGCCACCGCAAGGCCCGCAAACCCGCCTCGAACAACGCTGGGTCGACGAAACCGCATGAGAAACCCCAACACCCCACGCCAGGCCATCGCCCTCAAATACGACGGCACCCACGCCCCTACCCTCACGGCCAAAGGTGACGAGGAACTGGCCGAAGCCATTTTGAAGTTGGCGCGGGAAAATGAAGTGCCGATCTATGAGAACGCGGAGCTGGTGAAGCTGCTGGCGCGCATGGAATTGGGGGACAGTATCCCGGAGGAGTTGTACCGCACGGTGGCNGAGATTATTGCGTTTGCCTGGAACCTGAAGGGCAAGTTTCCGGCGGGGCATGATCCGGAGGCGGTGATGGTGGAGAAGGATGTGACTGAGCGCGGGGATGATTATTGAATTTGGGTTGAATGCAAAAGATCGCAGCCTCGTTTCACTCGACAGCTCCTACATTGGGATCGCGTATCCCTGTAGGAGCTGTCGAGTGAAACGAGGCTGCGATCTTTTGATCTTCTAGTTCTTGTGAAGCTTGCGCATCAACTCCGCCTCAGCCTGGGTCAACCCNCAAGACTGAGTNAGCTCATCNACGGTNGCGCCCATGCCCACCAGCTTCGCCGCCTGGGCAAACGACAGGCTCGACGGATCGCGCTGTTCCAGCTGGGCCAGTTTGTCCGGCAAGGGGCCGACGACGGCGCGCAGTTCGTGCAGGTCTTCACCCATGCGCACGTTGCCGCTCTGATAGTCGTCGACGCGCTTGGCCAGGTCCTTGATGCGCTGATCGCGCAACGCATCACCCTGGGCCTGTTGCGCGGCGATTTGCCGTTGAGCGCGAATGTACGCCAGGAACATTGCCAGCGTGCCTGCCCAGAAAAGGAACAGGACAATGACCGCTACCTCAAGAATCAATCAGATGTTCTCCAGATCCGACCACTCTTCTTCGCTCATCATCTTGTCCAGCTCAACCAGAATCAGCAGTTCGCCGTTCTTGTTGCACACGCCCTGGATGAACTTGGCCGATTCCTCGTTGCCCACGTTCGGCGCGGTTTCCACTTCCGATTGGCGCAGGTAAACCACTTCGGCCACGCTGTCGACCATGATCCCGACCACTTGCTTGTCGGCTTCAATGATGACGATTCGGGTGTTGTCGTTGACTTCGGTCGGCGCCAGGCCAAAACGCTGGCGGGTGTCGATCACCGTCACCACGTTGCCGCGCAGGTTGATGATGCCCAGCACGTAGCTTGGCGCACCCGGTACCGGCGCAATTTCGGTGTAGCGCAGCACTTCTTGCACGCGCATCACGTTGATGCCATAGGACTCGTTGTCCAGTTTGAAGGTAACCCATTGCAGGATCGGATCTTCGGAACCTTTTGCATTCGTCGCTTGACTACTCATACCCTGACCCCTCGAAAAACCGCTTCTGGCGGTGTGTATTCTGTGTGGCGGCATTCAACAATGCCGTCGCCTACTTGTTATGTCGGCAGCTATGTCGGTTTGTGTAGCGGCTTGCTGCCGCCCATGTGCTTTGCCCCACCGCTGGCGATCAACTCGGCCAGGGCGGAAACGTCGAGCAAGGCGCACATGTGCTCAATCACGGTGCCCGCCAACCAAGGCCGCTGGCCTCGGTGACTGCGCCATTTGATTTCGTTCGGGTCCAGGCGCAACGAGCGACTGACTTGATGCACCGCCAGCCCCCACTCGTAGCCCTGCACCGAGATCACGTACTGCAAACCCTGGCGGAAGTCATCGCGGTAGCGGTCGGGCATCACCCAGCGCGCGGTGTCCAGGACTTTCAGGTTGCCGGCCTGACTTGGCAGGATCCCGAGGAACCATTCCGGCTGACCGAACAGCGGTGTCAGCTCCTGGCCTTCAAGCGAATAGATCGAACCTAGGCACACCAGCGGCACCGCCAGGGTCAACCCGGCGACGTCGAACAGCAGGCATTCGAACGGCTCGGCGGCCCATGCCGGGCGCCCGTCATTTTCTACCGGTGGCGGCGTATTGCTCGGCGGCAGATGGACTTCGACCAGCGGCGGCACCAGGGTTTGCAGCAACGGTGCGAGGGTCGAGACCGGCGCCAGGATCGGTGCGGGCGCTTCTTCGATCACCACCGGAGCTTTTGCGACCGGAGCCGCCACGGGCGCTACGACAGGTGCAGCGGTCACGACGGACTTCTGCGCATCACGCGCCTGCTCTTCAAGTACGGCTGCCTGGAACTCGTCCAGCGCAGCCTCAACCTCTACCGCTTCAACAACCTCAATGACTTCAGCCACCGCTTCCACTTCCAGCGGCAACTCTTCAGTCGCTTCCATCAGCAGGCTGTCCAGATACGACTGGAGCGCCAGTTGCGGACGCGAGGTAATCTTCACCGGCCGATTCATCTCAGGCCACCTGCGGGACAAGTTGTGCTGCCAGCAAATGCTTGAGCAAGGCGCGATAAGCGAGAACCCCACGGCTCTTGCCGTCGAATTGCGAAGGCGTCAGCCCGGCCCGGCTCGCGTCCCGCAGGCGCGTGTCGATCGGGATGTAGCCTTGCCAGATTTCTTCCGGGTATTTGTCGCGCAGCACGCGAAGGGTCCCGAGGGACGCCTGGGTGCGGCGGTCGAACAGGGTCGGAATGATGGTGAACGGCAACGCCACTTTGCGTGAGCGGTTGATCATCGCCAGCGTATTGACCATGCGCTCCAGGCCTTTGACGGCCAAGTGCTCGGTCTGCACCGGAATCACCAACTGCTGGCTCGCGGCCAAGGCGTTGACCATCAGCACACCGAGCAACGGCGGGCTGTCGATGATCGCGTAGTCGAAGTCCTGCCACAGTTGCGCCAGGCTCTTGGCAATCACCAGGCCCAAACCACTCTGGCCCGGCGATTGACGCTCGAGCGTGGCCAGAGCGGTACTCGACGGCAACAGCGAAATACGTTCGTCGCTGGTCGGCAACAGCAACTGCCCGGGCAAATCGCTCGGCACGCTGCCCTTGTGCAGGAACAGGTCGTAGCAGCTGTGCTCCAGCGCATCCGGGTCGTAGCCGAAATAGCTGGTCATCGAGCCATGCGGGTCCAGGTCGACCACGACCACACGCTTGCCCGCCTCGGCCAGCAAGCCGGCTAAGGCGATGGAGGAAGTGGTNTTACCAACACCACCCTTTTGATTGGCAACGGCCCAGACTCTCATTCGGATTGTTCCTCCCGGTCGATACGCTCGACCGAGAAATAGCTCAACGTGTTAATGCAGGCGACGGAGAATTGACGGCGCTCTCTCGTACCGGCGACTTAACGGTTGGCGGTGCAGTTTGTGTGCCAGCCCGCTTCAAGGCCGCATCCGGTGTTGCATTGGCGGTACCGGTGCCGGTCAGGCTGCGGCGTACATCCAGGTTGCGTGACACCACCAGCACCACGCGGCGGTTGCGCGCTCGGCCTTCGGCGGTGGCGTTATTGGCCACCGGCTGGAATTCACCATAGCCCACCGACGCCAGGCGCCCAGGGTTTATGCCCTGCATCGCGAGCATGCGCACGATGCTCGACGCCCGGGCCGACGACAGCTCCCAGTTGGTCGGGTACTGCGCAGTGCTGATCGGGAAATTGTCGGTAAAGCCTTCAACGTGAATCGGGTTTTCAAACGGTTTGAGTATCGCCGCGACCTTGTCGATGATGGTGAACGCCTGGTCGCTCGGCAATGCGTCGGCGCTGGCGAACAGCAGGCTGGAGTTCAGCTCGATTTCGACCCACAACTCATTGCCGCGCACGGTCATCTGGTTGGATTTGATCAGGTCGCCAAAGGCGGCGCTGATGTCATCGGCGATGCTTTTCAGCGGGTCGCTGGTGCCACCGATGCCGGCAGCGATTTCATCACTGTCGTTGACCAGCGGCTTGGCCGGGGTCACGGTCTTGGGCCGCTCTTCGCCAATCGGAATCGGTTTCAGGGCACGGTCGGTGTCATTGAACACGCCGATCAGGGCCTGGGAAATGACTTTGTACTTGCCTTCGTTGATCGACGAGATGGAATACATCACCACGAAAAACGCGAACAGCAAGGTGATGAAGTCCGCGTAGGACACCAGCCAGCGTTCGTGATTGACGTGTTCTTCAGGTTGCCTGCGACGTGCCATGGTCCATGTCTCCCATCAATCCATGAAGCCCTGAAGCTTCAACTCAATAGAGCGAGGGTTTTCACCTTCGGCGATCGACAGGATCCCTTCCAGCAACATTTCGCGATAACGCGACTGGCGCATGGCAACCGACTTGAGCTTGCTCGCCACCGGCAACAACACCAGGTTGGCACTCGCCACGCCATAGATGGTGGCGACAAACGCCACGGCAATGCCGCTGCCCAACTGCGACGGGTCGCCCAGGTTGCCCATCACGTGGATCAGGCCCATCACCGCACCGATGATACCGATGGTTGGCGCGTAGCCGCCCATGCTTTCAAAGACTTTGGCGGCGTTGATGTCGCGGCTTTCCTGGGTGAGAAAATCCACCTCCAGGATGCTGCGAATCGCTTCCGGCTCGGCGCCGTCCACCAGCAACTGCAAGCCTTTGCGCGAGTAGCTGTCAGGTTCAGCATCGGCCACCCCTTCCAGACCGAGCAAACCTTCCTTGCGCGCGGTCAGGCTCCAGTTGACGACGCGGTCGATGCCGCCGGCCAGATCAACGCGAGGCGGAAACAGAATCCAGCCAATGATTTGCATGGCACGTTTGAAGGCGCTCATCGGTGATTGCAGCAATGCCGCGCCGATGGTCCCACCGAGTACGATCAGCGCCGCCGGGCCGTTGGCCAATGCGCCGAGGTGACCGCCTTCNAGGTAGTTGCCGCCGATAATTGCGACAAACGCCATGATGATGCCAATCAGGCTCAATACATCCATCAGATACACGCCTCGACCAAGTGCCTGCCAATATCGTCCAGACCGTAGATTGCGTCGGCGAGGTCGGCTTTGACGATGGCCATCGGCATGCCATAGATCACGCAGCTGGCTTCGTCCTGGGCCCAGATTGCACTGCCGCCCTGCTTGAGCAGGCGAGCGCCTTCACGGCCGTCGGCGCCCATGCCGGTGAGCACCACCGCCAGAACTTTGTCGCCGTAGGACTTTGCCGCCGAACCGAAGGTGATATCCACACACGGCTTGTAGTTCAGACGCTCGTCGCCCGGCAGGATTTTCACCGCGCCACGGCCGTCGATCATCATTTGTTTGCCACCCGGCGCCAGCAGCGCCAGGCCAGGACGCAGGATGTCGCCATCCTCGGCTTCCTTGACGGTGATGCGGCACAGCTTGTCCAGGCGCTCGGCGAAGGCCTTGGTGAAGGCCGCGGGCATATGCTGGATCAACACGATCGGCGCCGGGAAATTGGCCGGCAGCTGGGTCAACACCCGCTGCAGGGCAACCGGACCGCCCGTGGACGTACCGATGGCCACCAGTTTGTAGGCTTTGCGTTTTGGCGCGGGCGACGACGGGCCGGACGAGGCCGGGGCGTGGGTACGCACCGGCACGGGTGCCGGAGCCGGACGCGAAGGCGTGCTGCTGCCGTAACTGCTGACGCTCGAAGGCGCAGGCGTCGGGGCTGGCGCGGCGACCGGGGCCGGTGCGCTGTAGGTGCTGGCACGACGGTTACTGCGCGAGATGCTGAGAATTTTCTCGCACAGCAGTTGCTTGACCTTCTCCGGGTTACGGGAGATGTCTTCGAAATTCTTCGGCAGGAAGTCCACCGCGCCGGCGTCCAGCGCATCCAGGGTTACCCGGGCGCCTTCATGAGTCAGCGAGGAGAACATCAACACCGGGGTGGGGCAGCGCTGCATGATATGCCGAACAGCCGTGATGCCATCCATCATCGGCATCTCGTAGTCCATGGTGATCACGTCCGGTTTCAACGCAATGGCTTGATCAATCGCCTCTTTGCCGTTAGTGGCCGTACCGACCACCTGGATGGTTGGATCGGCGGAAAGAATTTCCGAGACGCGGCGGCGGAAGAAACCCGAATCGTCCACCACCAGGACCTTGACTGCCATAAACACTCCGTTAGGACGGNGCGNGGCNNAGTCGCCCNGCNCCACCAGAATCAAATACGCCGTGCGGCGTAACGCTTGAGCATGCTCGGAACATCGAGAATCAGCGCGATCCGACCGTCACCGGTGATGGTCGCACCCGACATGCCCGGGGTTCCCTGCAGCATTTTGCCCAAAGGCTTGATGACCACTTCTTCCTGGCCGACCAGTTGATCGACGACAAAGCCGATCCGCTGGGTGCCCACGGAGAGAATCACCACATGGCCTTCGCGCTGCTCTTCATGCTTGGCCGATGCCACCAGCCAGCGCTTGAGGTAGAACAGTGGCAACGCCTTGTCGCGTACGATCACCACTTCCTGGCCGTCCACCACGTTGGTGCGCGACAGGTCGAGGTGGAAGATTTCGTTGACGTTGACCAGCGGGAAAGCGAACGCCTGGTTGCCCAGCATCACCATCAGGGTCGGCATGATCGCCAGGGTCAACGGCACCTTGATGACGATCTTCGAGCCCTGGCCCTTGGTCGAGTAGATATTGATCGTGCCGTTGAGCTGGGCGATTTTGGTTTTCACCACGTCCATGCCCACGCCGCGTCCGGAGACATCGGAAATTTCGGTCTTGGTCGAGAAACCTGGCGCGAAGATCAGGTTGAAGCAATCGGACTCGCTGAGGCGATCGGCTGCATCCTTGTCCATCAAGCCTTTCTTCACGGCGATGCCGCGCAGGACATCAGCGTCCATACCCTTGCCGTCATCGGAGATGGACAGCAGGATATGGTCGCCTTCCTGTTCAGCGGACAGGATCACCTTGCCGTTACGGGACTTGCCCGAGGCTTCGCGCTCTTCCGGGGTTTCGACGCCGTGGTCGACGGCGTTGCGCACCAAGTGGACCAGCGGGTCGGCCAGGGCCTCGACAAGGTTTTTGTCGAGGTCGGTTTCTTCACCCACCAGTTCCAGGTTGATTTCTTTCTTGAGCTGGCGTGCCAGGTCGCGAACCAGACGCGGGAAGCGGCCGAAGACTTTCTTGATCGGCTGCATCCGCGTTTTCATCACCGCGGTCTGCAAGTCAGCAGTGACCACGTCGAGGTTCGACACGGCTTTCTGCATGGCTTCGTCGCCGCTGTTCAGGCCCAGGCGCACCAGGCGGTTACGCACCAGCACCAGTTCGCCGACCATGTTCATGATGTCGTCCAGGCGTGCGGTATCAACCCGCACGGTGGTCTCGGCTTCGCTGGCCGGTTTTTCCGGTGGCGGCGCGGACGGTGCGCGGGCTGGAGCCGGTGCAGCGGCAGCCGCCGGTTTCGGCGCTTCGGCTTTTGGCTCGGGCGCTTTGGCAACCGGTTTCGGCGCAGTAGCCTTGGCGGCTGGAGCAGCCACCGCAGCACCTGTGCCGACTTCAGTGAATTTGCCTTTGCCATGCAATTCGTCGAGCAGCGATTCGAACTCGTGATCGGAGATCAGATCACCGCCGGCCGCTTTCGCGGTTGGCGCAGCCGCGGCGGGTACGGCGGCAATGGCCGATTCCAGCGCGTCCACCGCAAAGTTGCCCTTGCCGTGCAGCTGGTCGAGCAGTGCTTCGAATTCGTCGTCGGTAATATCGGAGCTGTCGCCGGCCGCTTTCGGAGCAGACGGTGCAGCAGCCGGTGCCACCGCGTCGACGGCGAACTGGCCTTTGCCGTGCAGTTGATCGAGCAACGACTCGAACTCGGCATCGGTAATTTCGTCGCTGGCCGCCGAATCGGCAGCCGCCACTGGAGCAACCGCCGGCGCTTCGGCTTGAGCCTTGACAGCGTTCAGCGAGTCCAGCAATTGTTCGAATTCGTTATCAGTGATGTCGCCCGATTCTTCAGCGGCAGGTGCTTCGACCACTTCAGCAACCGGCGCAGATTCATCAGCCGTTTGCGGCTCGGCCAGACGGGCCAGTGCCGCGAGCAATTCAGGCGTGGCAGCCGTAATCGGGCTGCGTTCGCGAACTTCGGTGAACATGCTGTTCACCGCATCCAATGCTTCGAGAATCACGTCCATCAGTTCCGAGTCGACGTGTCGCTCACCCTTGCGCAGGATGTCGAATACGTTCTCGGCGATGTGACAGCACTCCACCAGCTCATGGAGCTGGAGGAAGCCGGCGCCCCCTTTTACAGTGTGAAAACCGCGAAAAATTGCATTGAGCAGGTTCGCATCATCCGGGCGGCTTTCCAGCTCGACCAGTTGCTCGGACAGTTGCTCTAGAATTTCGCCGGCCTCAACCAGGAAATCCTGAAGGATCTCTTCATCGGCGCCGAAGCTCATTAAGGGGGTGCTCCTAACAGGTTTAAAAACCTAAAAAACCTAAAATGCTAAAACTCTAAAATCCTAGGCTGGATAACAAATCGTCCACATCGTCCTGACCGGACACAACGTCTTCACGTTTATCGGCATGAATCTGCGGACCTTCACCCTTGGCGAGATGTTTTTGTGGATCTTTTTCAGCCAGCATCGCATCACGGTCATGTTCGATACCCGCAAAGCGGTCTACCTGACTGGCCATGAGCACGAGCTTGAGCANGTTGCTTTCCACTTCGGTGACCAACTGGGTCACGCGTTTGATCACCTGACCGGTGAGGTCCTGGTAATCCTGGGCCAGCAGAATGTCATTGAGGTTGCTGGCAACCTTGCGATTGTCTTCGCTGCTGCGTGTCAGGAAACCGTCGACACGCCGGGCCAGTTCGCGGAACTCTTCAGCCCCGACTTCGCGACGCATGAACCGCCCCCAATCCGTGCTCAACGCCTGGGCTTCTTCACTCAGGCTGTTGACCAGGGGCGTGGCGTTTTCCACCAGGTCCATGGTGCGGTTGGCGGCGGCCTCGGTCAGCTTGACCACATACCCCAGGCGCTCGGTGGCGTCCGTGATTTGCGACACTTCCTCGGCTTGCGGCATGTTCGGGTCAATCTGNAAATTGACGATCGCACTGTGCAGCTCGCGTGTGAGCTTGCCCACTTCCTGGTACAGGCCGCGGTCACGGGTCTGGTTAAGCTCATGGATTAACTGCACCGCGTCGCCGAACTGGCCTTTTTCAAGGCTTTCGACCAACTGGTGGGCATGTTTTTTCAGGGTCGATTCAAAATCGCCCAGTGAAGATTCTTTATGCTCCATAGCTCCCCCGTGGCGCAGTGGATCAACCGATGCGTTCGAAAATCTTCTCGATTTTTTCTTTCAACGCCTGGGCCGTGAAGGGTTTGACCACATAGCCGTTAACACCGGCCTGGGCCGCTTCGATGATCTGTTCACGCTTGGCTTCGGCGGTCACCATCAGCACAGGCAGGCTGCGCAGTTTTTCATCGGCGCGCACGTGACGCAGCAAGTCGATGCCGGTCATGCCCGGCATGTTCCAGTCGGTTACCAGAAAGTCGATGCTCCCGCTGTTGAGGATAGGAATCGCCGTCAGGCCGTCATCCGCCTCGACCGTGTTGGTGAACCCAAGGTCACGCAACAGGTTTTTTATGATCCGCCGCATCGTTGAGAAGTCATCAACGATGAGGATTTTCATGTTCTTGTCCAATTCGACCTCCAAGCAGTCTTAAACGCGCCCAGCACCTGGACGCGCCATTTCAATCAATCCGGCAATGCACTCGATGACTGTCTGGAGCACAACAGATCGCGACCGGTGCAGTTCAACACCCCACCGGCCTCGTTCGCAGTGTCCCCACACTGCCTTCAGCGCGCTCGCCACTCCCCCAAACGCCCCCGCAAACGGGCCGCGCACTGGCTATGCAGCTGGCTGACACGCGATTCGCTGACCCCCAGGACCTCACCGATTTCCTTGAGGTTCAGCTCTTCGTCGTAGTACAGCGCCAACACCAGTCGCTCACGCTCAGGCAAATTGGCAATCGCTTCCGCCAACGCCCCCTGGAAGCGTTCATCTTCCAGGTCGCGCGACGGTTCGAGATGTGCACTCGCGCCGTCCTCGTGCAGCCCTTCGTGTTCGCCGTCCTGCAACAGGTCGTCGAAACTGAACAGGCGGCTGCCCAAGGTATCGTTCAAAATCCCGTAGTAATCGTCGAGACTCAATTGGAGTTCGGCCGCAACTTCATGATCTTTAGCGTCACGACCTGTTTTTGCTTCAATTGCACGAATTGCGTCACTGACCATTCGCGTGTTGCGGTGTACCGAACGCGGCGCCCAGTCCCCTTTACGCACTTCATCGAGCATCGCACCACGGATACGGATACCCGCATACGTCTCGAAACTCGCGCCTTTGCTCGCGTCGTATTTGGTCGACACTTCGAGCAGGCCGATCATGCCGGCCTGGATCAGGTCTTCAACCTGTACACTGGCAGGCAGGCGTGCCAGCAAGTGGTAGGCAATGCGTTTGACCAGTGGCGCGTAACGCTCGATCAGCTCGTACTGCGCGTCACGTGCCGACTTCTTGTAGAGGTTGTAGCCACTGGCTGTCATAGGACGGGTCCTGCGGTCTGATGCACCAATCGCTCGACGAAAAACTCCAGATGCCCGCGCGGGTTGGCGGGCAACGGCCATGTGTCGACCTTCTGCGCGATCGCCTTGAACGCCAGGGCGCACTTGGACCGCGGGAACGCTTCGTAGACGGCGCGCTGTTTCTGCACGGCCTTGCGCACGCTTTCGTCGTATGGCACCGCGCCAACGTATTGTAAGGCGACATCGAGGAAGCGATCCGTGACCTTGGTCAACTTGGCGAACAGGTTTCGCCCTTCCTGCGGGCTTTGGGCCATGTTGGCCAGCACACGGAAGCGGTTCATGCCGTAATCGCGGTTCAGCAGTTTGATCAGCGCATAGGCATCAGTGATCGAGGTCGGCTCGTCGCACACCACCAGCAAGACTTCTTGCGCTGCGCGAACGAAACTGACTACCGAGTCACCGATCCCGGCGGCGGTGTCGATCACCAGCACGTCGAGGTTGTCGCCGATGTCACTGAACGCCTGGATCAGGCCGGCGTGCTGGGCCGGGCTCAGATGAACCATGCTCTGTGTGCCGGACGCGGCCGGAACGATGCGAATACCGCCAGGGCCCTGCAACAGAACGTCGCGCAGCTCACAGCGGCCCTCGATCACATCGGCAAGGGTGTGTTTGGGTGTCAGCCCCAGCAGAACGTCGACGTTCGCCAGCCCCAGGTCAGCATCCAGCAGCATGACCCGACGGCCAAGCTCTGCCAGGGCCAGGGACAAATTCACTGACACGTTAGTTTTTCCGACGCCACCTTTGCCGCCGGTCACCGCGATCACCTGTACGGGATGCATGCTGCCCATTTTATTTCTTTACCTTGTCTTGCATAGACGGAGGCCACATTACTGGCTGCGCGCTCAATAACTGAACAATGCATGGCAGACCATCGATGTAGGTACAAAAACTGTTCATTAGTACCTCAGCCAACCTGCTTGGTCGGGCTGTGGTAAATATCAGCGAACATGTCGGCCATCGCTTCCTCGCTAGGCTCTTCTTGCATTTGCACGCTGACAGCACGGCTGACTAACTGATGACGGCGCGGCAGATGCAAATCATCCGGAATACGCGGGCCATCGGTCAGGTAGGCCACCGGCAATTCATGACTGATCGCCAGGCTCAACACCTCGCCCAGACTTGCCGTTTCATCCAGTTTAGTCAGGATGCAGCCAGCGAGCCCGCAGCGCTTGTAGCTGTGATAGGCAGCGGTAAGAACCTGTTTCTGGCTGGTGGTTGCAAGCACCAGGTAATTTTTTGACTTGATGCCACGCCCAGCCAGGCTTTCCAGCTGCATGCGCAATGCCGGGTCGCTGGCCTGAAGGCCGGCGGTATCGATCAACACCACGCGTTTGCGCAGCAACGGATCCAGCGCCTGCACCAGCGATTGGCCCGGATCAACGTGGGTTACCGACACGTTGAGGATCCGGCCCAGGGTCTTAAGCTGTTCCTGGGCGCCAATACGGTAGCTGTCCATGCTCACCAGCGCGATATTCTGCGCGCCGTACTTGAGCACATAACGCGCAGCCAGCTTGGCCAGGGTGGTGGTCTTGCCCATGCCGGCAGGGCCGACCATGGCGATCACACCGCCCTCTTCCAGGGGTTCGACTTCCGGTGTGNCAATCATCCGTGCCAGGTGGGCCAGCAACATGCGCCAGGCCTGACGGGGTTCGTCAATGTCGGTAATCAGTGCCAACAGGTCGCGGGACAACGGGCCGGACAGGCCGATACGTTGCAGGCGACGCCAAAGATTGGCCTGGGCCGGACGGCTGCCTTGCAGCTGATTCCAGGCCAGGGAGCCGAGTTGTACTTCCATCAATTCGCGCAGGCTGTTGAGTTCGAAACGCATCGAATCGAACGCCCGTGGATCGACGCCGCCAGCGGCAGGTGCCGGGGCTGGCGCCGAGCGACGAGGTTCGGCATACGTCGGCTCGATCAGCGGCTCGGCGGCGGTCAACGGCAGGCCGGCGAACAACTGGCGATTGGTGGTCTTGTCGCCTTCGGTTTCGCCGTCGCCACGCAGGCTCAATTCGGCCTGGGCGGTGACGATCCGCGACTGGGTCTTGCGCAGCTCATCCTCGAGTTCCATGTTCGGAACACGCGGGGCCAGCGCCGACAATTTGTAATCCAGGGCAGCCGTCAGCTCGACACCGCCGGCAATACGGCGGTTTCCAATAATCGCGGCATCGGCGCCCAGCTCATCACGTACCAGTTTCATGGCCTGACGCATATCGGCGGCGAAAAAACGCTTAACTTGCATATCCCACTACCTCAGCCGTTGGGCCCTACTGTCGCGACAATAGTCACTTGCTTGTTGTCAGGAATTTCCTGATAAGCCAAAACGTGCAAACCCGGGACTGCCAGTCGGCCGAATCGCGAAAGCATCGCGCGAACCGGGCCGGCCACCAGCAGAATCACCGGGTGACCCGCCATTTCCTGACGCTGCGCGGCTTCGATCAACGAACGCTGTAGCTTCTCAGCCATGCTTGGCTCCAGCAGAACGCCCTCTTCCTGGCCTTGCCCTGCCTTCTGAATACTATTGAGCAATATTTGTTCCAACCTTGGCTCCAAGGTGATAACAGGCAGCTCAGACTCAACCCCTACAATGCTTTGCACGATTGCACGGGACAATCCGACGCGCACCGCAGCCACCAGCGCGGCAGTATCTTGACTCTTGGCGGCATTGTTCGCGATGGCCTCGGCAATGCTGCGAATGTCGCGCACCGGCACCTGTTCGGCGAGCAAGGCCTGCAGCACCTTGAGCAACTGCGACAGCGAGACCACCCCCGGCACCAGCTCTTCAGCCAGTTTCGGCGAGCTTTTGGCCAGCAATTGCATGAGTTGCTGGACTTCTTCGTGACCGATCAGTTCGCTGGAGTGCTTGTACAGAATCTGGTTCAAGTGCGTCGCCACGACCGTGCTGGCGTCGACCACGGTGTAACCNAAAGACTGTGCCTGGCTGCGCTGGCTGACTTCGATCCACACGGCTTCCAGGCCAAAAGCCGGATCTTTGGCGGTTATGCCGTTGAGTGTGCCGAATACCTGGCCGGGGTTGATCGCCAGTTCGCGGTCGGGGTAGATCTCCGCTTCGGCGAGGATCACGCCCATCAGGGTCAGGCGGTAGGCACTGGGCGCCAGGTCGAGGTTGTCGCGGATGTGCACGGTGGGCATCAGGAAGCCCAGGTCCTGGGACAGCTTCTTGCGCACACCCTTGATCCGCGCGAGCAACTGACCACCCTGGTTGCGATCCACCAGCGGAATCAGGCGATAGCCGACTTCCAGCCCGATCATGTCGATCGGCGTCACGTCGTCCCAGCCCAGCTCCTTGGTTTCCATGGCACGGGCTGGCGATGGCAGCAGCTCCTGTTGACGCTTGACCTCTTGCAGGGCCTGAACCTTGACCACGTTCTGCTTCTTCCAGAACAGGTATGCGCCGCCAGCAGCCAAGGCCGCCATGCTGAGAAAGGAGAAGTGCGGCATGCCGGGCACCAGGCCCATCACTGCCATCAAACCCGCCGCCACGGCCAACGCCTTGGGCGAAGCGAACATCTGCCGGCTGATCTGCTTGCCCATGTCTTCGGAGCCCGAAGCACGGGTCACCATGATGGCTGCAGCTGTAGATAACAACAGTGATGGCAATTGCGCCACTAAACCGTCACCGATGGTCAGCAAGGCGTACACCTTGCCCGCATCGCCGAAGGTCATGCCGTGCTGGAAGATGCCGACTGCCATGCCGCCGATCAAGTTGATGAACAGAATCAGCAGGCCGGCGATGGCGTCGCCGCGTACGAATTTGCTGGCACCGTCCATGGAGCCGTAGAACTCGGCTTCCTGGGCCACTTCCAGGCGGCGGGACTTGGCTTGGTTCTGGTCGATCAGGCCGGCGTTGAGGTCGGCGTCGATCGCCATTTGTTTGCCGGGCATGGCGTCGAGGGTAAACCGCGCACTCACCTCGGAAATCCGCCCGGCGCCCTTGGTCACCACCACGAAGTTGATGATCATCAGGATCGCGAACACCACGATACCGACCACATAGTTACCACCAATCACCACTTCACCGAAGGCCTGGATCACCTTACCGGCGGCGGCGTGGCCGTCCTGACCATGAAGCATCACCACCCGCGTAGACGCCACGTTCAGCGCCAGGCGCAGCAGGGTCGCAATCAGCAGGATGGTCGGGAATACTGCGAAATCCAGCGGCCGCAATGCATACACGCACACCAACAGCACGACGATGGACAGCGCAATGTTGAAGGTAAAAAACACGTCGAGCAGGAACGGCGGCACCGGCAGCATCATCATGGCCAGCATGACCAGCAGCAACAACGGCACACCCAGGTTGCCCCGACTCAAGTCGGCAACGTTTGTGCGTGCAGTGTTGAATAACTGAGAGCGATCCACCGGTTTTCCCCGTTTCTTTAAAGCAAACTTTTGACGCCTGAAAGAGGCGCAGGGCGACTATTGCAAGAAACCTTCCAACTTTTGCAGAGGGGGGAAATAGAGGGGCGTATTGAATGTTGGTCGTAGCGCAGAGCCTGCGCGTCCTGCACTCAAGCCGTGTCGCGTTCGACCGAGGCACTCGCAAGGATTTACGATGCCCCCCCCCGAACGCAGATTGATCCAGGAATTGCCCCATGAACAGCACACGCACGTCACTGACTGCACCGTCGGTGAAAGTTAATCTCGACACTCTCGACTGGAAAGACACCGGAATCAGGCTTGCCTCCCGCGAAGACTTCTTTCCCTACAATGGGGTGAACGTAACCATTGCCGACCCGTGTTTAGCCTCAGACAACGAACTGGAGCTACTGCTCGACGACAAAGTCATTGCTCGACACATCATCACAACTGCGGATGCCGGATCGCCTTTGACGATCCATGTGAAGCCCGAGGACCTCACCGAAGGCCGACATGAACTGAGCTATCGAGTAAAAATCAACAACCAGCCATTTCAAACATGCGAGCAACGCGCAGAGATTCACGTTGCACTCAGGTCTCTGACAGACCTGCGCCTGGAAAAGGCGACCTCCCGTCACCACGGCCCATTTGCGCAGATCCAGATAAGCTACCCGCACGCTGCCCCCCTGGCGACGCGGGCGAACGACAATATACAGATGGTCCAGGGCATCCACGGCCTCACCCTCAACCGGGATGCTTCACGGCTGTATTTCGTTCAATCCCCGGATGGCAGCGTCAGTTATGTCCGCGCAATGGATACCCGTACTCAGACAATCGTTCATAGCTACTCACCTGAAACGGGAGGCGAAACGTTAGGTGGCCTAAGCCCGAACGGTGACCATGCTTACGTCAACAGTCGTTACTCGAATTACATTTGGGAGATCGACACTAAAACTCACGACATCAAGAAAGGCGCCGACCTCGAATCCGGCTCACCTTATATGGTGGTGAGTTCAAGCGGCGAACGTCTCTATGCCTGTAACACACTGGGAATCAATGGGTACTTGAAAGCAGTCGATACAAGCACTCAGTCCATTGTCCTGTCGCTGCCGATCAATCCGTGGCCTTTTGGCCTCGCTATCAATTCCAGCGGTTCGCGTGTGTACCTTGCCCACGGGGGCGACGCGGAGTCGGACTCCGATCCAACCGCTATTGACGTCATTGACACTGAAAAATTAAAAACTGTCGCAAGAATACCGATCACTGGATCTGCCTACTCGATGGCCCTGAACCAGGACAGTACTCGCCTTTATGTGGCCGATATCAGTGCTAGCGAAATTGCGGTAATTGATACGGCTACCAACAAAATCATCAATGTTGCCTGGAGCGAAAAATCGCCGAGACATGTGTCGGTGAGCGCCGACGGTAAGCACCTCTA
Source organism: Pseudomonas mandelii (assembly GCF_002251635.1). GTDB lineage: Bacteria > Pseudomonadota > Gammaproteobacteria > Pseudomonadales > Pseudomonadaceae > Aquipseudomonas > Aquipseudomonas mandelii_B. The sequence goes on along the minus strand of NZ_NMOJ01000212.1, from coordinate 1,160 downwards.
TGTCGTTACGTTTACCTCCGCGTTCATCTGGGTTCTGGATGCTGTAAGCCTGGAGGTTATCCAGAAAATCGATACAGGAAAGAACAACCTGAAAGAGGTGCTTGCGCGGCCTGACAACGGCATCTTTGTGCTTTATTTCTATTAGAATCCCAGGATAAAAGCCTACTCACCTGCAGTTTTCCAACTGCAGGTCTCCCTTCGCAACTTTTGCGCAGGGAGGTTCGAAACAGAAGGGCTCACGTCAGCGGTCGTCAGGCACAAAAACATCACACACCAGCGCTCAATCATCCCGCCGTCAGAATCTGCGCCTCACGGATGGCACCGAAATCAAGCGTTCTGCCAACCATGTACCGTGTACCTTTATTCATCTGCAATCCCTCCGCCTCCACCAACTCCTCCAAGGCATAGCCAAGTATGACGACTGTCCCCGGCGCAAGGGAATCACCCGCCATGTTGTGCCCCAACAACAGGTCTAATGCCCATTGAAATTTAATGACCGGCAAATCACTCACCAGAATCGGGCGTTTTTTCGAATGGCGATAATCTACTGTGGCGACCACTTGCAGTTGCCCATCGACAAATGAGAATTCAGGTTTGTGAGGGCGTCGCTGCAAGACCCCGGCGGACCACTGATCGTTGTAGTTTTCTGGATCCGTAAAAAGGCGGCACAACTCCTCTGTGCTACCGATTTTTCCGGCCGAATCTTCTAAATAGTTGAAGCTGTCATGGCTGGCGAACCCTTCCAACGAGGGCCTGATGGCATTTTTTGGAAAGTTTAAATATCCAGGTATATGAGCATTGGCCATCTGCACAAAGCACGCGAAATCCAGAACCAATTTAAAAGTAACGGTGTAACCGATGGCGCGATCGCGTGGATATTCTTCCAACTTCCCGGAGACGAACTCCATCTCCATGCCTTGCAGTTTTTTAAACGGTTGCACTGCCATAATTGATCCCTCTAAGACATGACGTAAACACCAATCCCTGGTATTCCGGCCGAATGACCAGAACCACCACTGCAAGGACAATGAACGGGAGAATTCCCACAAGTATGAAAGCGCCGGAGGCGCCGACTGCCTACTGTCAGAACTAACAGGTACTAAGGGCATCTAAANGNNCGGGATCAGGAATCGCGGCGCAAATCCGGTGGAATCGGCAAA